>JAKFWA010000097.1 GCA_021732995.1 Planctomycetaceae bacterium
GAGGGGCGATCGCTACCCTTCGTCAAGAATTCCATCCGACTTTTTTGCCTCTTGCCTTATGCGCACTTAATTTCTGCGATCCGGCTGGCGCGCATGCCCGCTGAGAGTCACGGCACAAGGGGCTACGGCGCATGGAATGTGCCTGCTACTTTTCCTCGGCCCGACACCCATAGTTCAACCTGACTCGCACCAGCAGGTCGTTGAGGGCTTCCGCACCCGCCGGGTCATTAGGCAGCTCACTCGCAGCACCGGCGGCCGTCAGCGTCTGCTCAAGCCGCTGGTATTCGGACTGGTGAAACTCGAAGTCGTCATCCGGCAGCGATCCCTGCTCAGGCCCCGCCAGCTTACGTGCGACCAGATCAGGCACTTGCGGCAACCGGAACTCTTCATTCAGCGTGACCAGGTTGGCTTCCACCTCACCGGAGCGCATCAGGTGGATACCGGTCAGCAGCACGCGATACACGTAGAGCAACGGCTTCACCCGTCGTGGTCGTTCCTTTTCGAACAACCGCCACTGCGTCTGCACGAAGCCCAGATAGTGATGCACGTGATGCCGCGTCAGACACTGCTGCGCGATGGCCTTCAGCTCTTCATGCTCCTGCGTCGTGCGCACGATCAGCGGTGAGAAGACCTGCTCCATCACATAACCGTTGCGCCGCAGCATCAGGCCGAAGAATTTTCGGATGTCATGCGTGACGAGGTCCACTTCCAGGCCATCGCGAATGCGTTCCACTTCGATGGTGTCGTTGCGATCCGGCCACAGACCGACCGAATCACGCAGCGGCAACACGTGCGCGCCGCGGATGTCGTAGTCCGAATCCGGCGACGGAAACCCATAGAGGTGCGCACCGCTGATCGTCACGAACAACGTTGCGTAAGGATGCTCGTTGACCTGCGCAACCACGCGCGGATCGAGTGTGAATTGAGTCACGGTAATATCTCCCCCATCGCTTTCCGCCGTGCAGCAATCAGGAATTGATTGGCTCGCGCGTAGTCGGGGCGCTCCGGAAGTTTGGTTTCGAGTAACGCCTGATCAAACTCGGCGTGCAGACTGAGCCGCCAGGCTTCGATGTCGTCCCATGCCACTTCGCCGCGTTTGATCGCCAGCAGTTGGTCCCGATGTTGTTCAACGCGCACCGGCACATAACCCTGCTTGAGCGTGCAAATGCCCGACAGCAACAAGCGAATCAGGTGCATGACGTGCTTCCACTTCACGGCACCTTGATTCCGCAGATCGGCCTGCAACTTCTTGAACTGCGACAGCACGTAACCGTTAAATGTCTGATAGGCCACGCGCGACAGGAAGCTCTCGCGCATCGTTATCAGTTCACGGCCCAGTGGCGTCGCGTGTTCGATCAGTGGCGAATAGAGCACTTCAAAGACGTTCGGGTTCGCTTTCAGTGCCAGAGTAAGAAACTTCTGCAGCTCCCAGAAGCATTCCTGAGCAGCATCGTTCTCCAATTGTTCCGGCACGCCGAACAACGACCAGTGCAGATCAGCCGGAGGCAGATACACCCCGCGATAGTCGGTATCCGACTCTTCCGTCTCTAAACCGTAAGCGCGCGAACCGATGACGACTTTGAGGATCACTCGGTCATTCAACTGATGTGATGCCAGCGCGTTGTCATCGTCCAGCAGGCCGCTTTTGAAGTGTGCCAGCATGACGACTTCATCTCGCCGCAGCGGAGCTTCATACCCATCCGGAAACCGCACGCGGTAGGAATGAGTCAGATCCACCGGAGCCTGCACGACAACACCCACGGCGCCGCTCGGATAAGCCAGGCGACCGGACACACCCACCACCGCCACCTTCGTGACGACTTGAGTGCCGACCGAATAGATCAACTCGGAATTCAGATGCGTGCGTTCCATCCAGCGGTCTCCAGCCAACGGGGATTTGTCTCGCAGACACAGACCACCCGAGATTTGTTACCAGAAACACCGCAAGATATTTCTGTGGAGGTCTCGCCGTGGGAGCAATTCGAAAAGTAGCAGGCACATTCCATGTGCCGTCCGCCAAGGGTTACGTCACATGGAATGTGCCTATTTAATGAAGCTCATCTCCCAGGGGAACTTGAGAACGAGCTTTCAAAACGCCGCAAGATATTTCTTCGGAGGCCATCACGCAGCCGCTATGACACACGAATCCCGGTGCAGCACTGTCCCGAGAGCGAAAGTTAACCTCACTATCAATGAGCATTGGTATCTACGCGTCTTTCTGATGAGGCGAGCGGGGGACGTGAGTCCCCCGAGTTTCGGGAGTCCAACCCGAACGCAGAGCAATGACCTCGGGGGATTGACATCCCCCCCTCGCCTGCCACTCTTGCAAACGAGGAGCAAGAAACATGTTTCTGCGACATGTAGATACCAATGACCAACGAGCGGCTGTCACCATGAAGCATTATTGGCGCAACCGTCAACGAACACCCGCCAGGCGTGATGATCGAAGCTGGATCTTGGAATTCACTGGCCGAGTGCTTTGGACAGTGCTCAGCACCCTGCTGCTGTGGTCCAACACGATCGCTCAGGGCGCCGACTGGCCGATGCGGGGCGGGAATCAGAATCGCAATGCGGTGGTGCCTGACGCGCAGGGGCCCGTTGATTGGCAGATCGCGGATGGGCAGTTGCCAGCGAAAAAGATTCGCTGGTCTGGAGAACTGGGTTTCGTGAGCTGTGGCGATCCAGTGATTGCGGATGGCATGGTCTGGGTCGGTACTAACAATGGCCGTGAAGGAACCGAGGGAGACGCCAGCGTCTTGATGTGTTTTCGCGAACGCGATGGAAAGCTGCTCTATAAATACGTTTCGCCGAGACTTCCGCGGCAGTCAAGCTCCACCGACTCCGGAGATTGGCCCATCACCAGTCTCGCGTCTTCGCCGCTCATTGAAAGAGATCGACTCTGGTTTTGCACCAATCGTTGCGAGGTCATTTGCATGGACATCGCTCCTCTCAAATCAGGAGTGGGAGAACCTCGCATCGTCTGGAAGGTCGACATGCGCCGCGAATTAGGTGTCGTGCCGGCCGGCGTGATGATTGGCAGTCATGCGAGCCATTGTTCGATCACTGCGTACCAGGACTTGATCTACGTCAACACCACAAATAGCGCCCGGTATGACAGGATTCCCGCTCCGGAATCGCCGAGTCTGGTCTGCTTTCAAAAGCAAACGGGTGCAGTGCGCTGGAAGGACAATTCACCGGGCAAGAATATCCTCAACTGTCAGCATGGTAGTCCGCTGGTCATCGAACTCATGGGCCGAGCTCAAGTCATCATGGGCCAGGGAGACGGTTGGGTGCGGGGCTTTGATGCCCTGACGGGCGAATCACTGTGGCAGTTCGACATCAATCCCAAGGCGGCTGAGCCCGGATACCGCCACGGACCGAAGTTCATAACTCGCAGCGATTTGGTGGCGATGCCCGTCTTCCACATGAATCGCGTGTACTTCGCCGTGGGGCGCCACCTTGAGAATTGCTCGGGGCAGGGAAGAGTCTGTTGCATTGATCCCTCGAAGCGCGGCGACATCAGCAGCGAGCTGGACGACGGAGCCGGCGGCGGTCGTCCCAATCCGAACTCGGGCCTGGTTTGGGAGTACCTCGGCGAAGGCAAAAGCGAAGAGGAGCGGATGAATCGCACGCTGGCGAGCGTCGTGATTCACAAGGGGCTCGTCATTGCGGTGGATGCTTCAGGCTTCGTGCATTGCCTGGACGCTCGCAACGGAAAGCCGTTCTGGAGGCACGATACCTTCGCCGCCATTTACAGCTCACCGCTGATCGTTGGCGGGAGCGTGTATGTCGCCAACCAAGACGGAAAGGTGTCGATCTTTGAACTCGCTCGTGAGAAGCGGTTGATCGCGACACACTCGACGAATGACGCGATTGAGTCTGGCCTGGTCTACGCCAACAGCGCCTTGTTCGTTATGACTCGCGACACCTTGTATGCGATCGGCGAGCCAGCGAAATGAGCAACAAGCAAGGATCGTCACCTGATGGACCGGTGCGACTCTTGTCCCACTTGACTCCGTTGTGGCCCGCACTCTCCGTGTGCGGGCATGTCGGCACACGGAGAGTGCCGACCACAAGACTTACTCGCGGCCGAGACCGTTATAGATCGCGGTTTCGGTGATCACCTTGTCCATGAAGATGTCGTGCGACGCCATGGGGATCTCGGGGAACATCTGGCATTCGAACGCCAGGGCGACCAGCGGGGCATCGGAGCGGGCGTGTTCGAGCAGCTTGTCGTAGTAGCCCTTGCCGTGTCCGGTGCGGCCGCCGCGACGGTCGAACGCGACGCCCGGCACCATGATCAGGTCCAGCTCTTCGACGGGAACCTGCTTCGAGGGCACGTCCCGCAGATCGGCGCGCGGTTCCAGAATCTTGTACATGCCGACGGACAGCTCGTTCATGTCTTCGAGCAGGAAGAGTTCCAGCAGGCCGTGTTCGTTGCACCACGGTACGACGATCCGCTTGCTGGACTGCAGGGCCTTGGGCAGAGCCTGCCGCGTGCGAACTTCGGCTCGGACATCGACGTAGAACATCACCGTCTTCGACTTCGCGTACTCAGGCAGCGCCATGAACTTGTCGACGATGGTCTCGCTCAGGCCGTCCTTGTTCTCTTGTTGACGGCGGTTTTCGTGAGCCTGCTGCCGGATAATCGACTTCAGGGTGGCGGTGTCCATCACTTCGGGTTGAGCGATCTGTTGCTGAGTCATTCCGTGCCTCGGAGAGAAAAGCATCCGTCTGGAAACGAGCTGCCGAGCGACTTGATTGTGGCCAAAGCCACGAACTCAGCGGAGGATAGTTCTGCCGCCGCGGTGATTCCAGCAGCCCATGAGTATTGACACTTATCCAACCGCTCTGATATCGACTCTGTTCTCGCGGCCCGTAAGTATTGCGCTGCGGCGGTTTTCGCGTCTGATCGGGTGCTGACGTATCCTCTTGTGGGATTCACCAATTGTCGGGAATCCGTCAAGAATTCTGCGGGCACGTCTCCTGTTCGACGCGAGAATTGTTGCAGGGCAATGGGCCCAACCTGACCTCGTCCCCGTCTGTTTGAAGCACAGGAACGTGCGAGCGTGGCACCAACAAAACCCTACCAACTGTTGATCGCCGATGACGATGCGGGCTTTCGGGATGTCCTGCGATCGATCTTCGAGCCGTACTTTGCCCTGCTGGAAGCCGTCTCCGGCGAAGAGGCGCTGGACATCCTGCAGCATGCCAAGATCGACCTGCTGGTCCTCGACATGAACATGGACGAGTTGACCGGTCTGCAGACGATCCGCATCGTCAAGAAGTTTGACGCTCAGTTGCCGTGCATTCTGGTGACTGCGGACGCCACGGAAGAACTGCGGCGCGAAGCTCATGAAGCCGATGCCTGGTCGGTGCTGGCCAAGCCGGTGCAGAAGCGCGAACTTCTGCAGACCGTTTCCACGGCCATTGATTCCGCCTACGGCGACCCGGATGTATTCTCTGACTCCGTGCGTATGAACTAACTCTAACTCGCAGGCTGCCGGCCATCGGGCGCATGGAACTCGCTTAACTATGTCACTGCTCACGTTCCAGATTCTCGAAGGCATGGAGCGCGGTCGAGTCATCCATGAGATCAAGCCACCGATCACCATCGGTCGCGAAGAAGACAACGCCATTCAGCTCAACGATGAGCGTGTCAGCCGCTTTCATGCGAAGATCCAGGAAGACGGCGGCAAGATCATTCTGACCGACCTGGAAAGCACCAACGGCACGCGGGTGAACGGTCATCCCGTGAAGATGCACGTGATGCAGATCGGCGATCAAGTCTCGGTGGGCCGTTGCATGCTGCTCTACGGCAGCGCCGCCGAGATCGAAGCCCGCATTCGCACGCTGCCTGCGATTGAAGACAACGGCAACGGTAACGGCACCGTCAGCTTCGCGTCGGATGTCATCGATCCAGCCGGATCGGTCGGTCAGTCCGTCGACGAAGAAGTGCCGCGTATGTTCCCGGCCGGAGCACCGGAGCTGCCTCAGGGTCTGCGGCCCGTGCAGGTGGCTCAACTGTCGGACATTCTGGCTCACATTCACGATCGCCTGCAGTCCGTCGCCAACGCTGGTCGCGGCAACAAACCCGATGACAAGGCTCCCGCAGACAAGCCGCCGGTCCCGGTGGAAGTCGACTGGCCTGTCTGGCAGCGCCTGCTCAAGCTGGAGATGGACATCGCCACGTACCTGCGACACCTGACGGACTCCAGCTCCAGCGGCGGCTGATCCGCGCGACGGAAGTGGCCCGCACTCGCCGCGTGCGGGTTTCTTGGGTCCGTCGGCACACGGAGAGTGCCGACCACAAGGCGGTCTCACGCTACTTCGCGACGGGTGATTCCGTGACTTCCACTGGCTTGCGGCTGTGCCACCATTTCTTGATGAGCAGGCCACCAATCACGAAGACGGCCAACGCTCCGAAGGCGTAGTGCTGCACGTGTTCTTTGGCTTCCAGCGCCTGCTCCAACTGGTCGGTGAAGTAGTACGCCACAGCAAAGCTGGTCGGGACGCTGACCAGCATGGCGGCGCCGTCCATGCCGAAGAACACCCAGAAGCGGACGCCCATCGTGCCCGAGGTCAGAAACAGGGGTGCTCGCAGGCCGGGCATGAAGCGCGCGGCGAAGATGATCCACGCACCGTACTTCCCGAAGTAGTACAGAATCTTTTCGCGCCGTTCGATCGGTAACATCCGTTGTGCGAAGCGATGCTCCAGCAGCTTCGGTCCCCAGCGACAGCCCATCAGGAACATCGCGGAATCGCCCAGCATGACGCCGACCACCAGCGCGGCGATCGCATACCAGGGGTCCAGCACGCCCAACCGAGCCAGCACGGCCGACGTCAGGATCGGCACTTCTTCCGGCAGGGGCAGTCCCAGGCCGCAGGCCAGCAACACGCCCACGATGGCCAGATACTTGAAGTGCTTGATGGCGTAACCAAGGTCGCCGCCGATGAGTTCATCGGCCTTGGTGTTCTGCAGAGGCGCCGTTTCCGCAGTGCTGATGGGTGCTTGTGCCGCTGCGAAGTCTGTAAACCAGCAGACCGAGAGCATCAGTACCACGCACGCTCCTAACCATCGGGCCAGGTAGCGACTCTGCAACATCAGCACGTTCCTTGAGCGACCAAACGTTTCCGTAACTCCACGGACGGGAGCGGGCGGGAGTTGTAGTGCGACTGCTCCGCAGAGGCAGCCCAGCCCGATTCCGTTCCGCCACACCCCGCATTTCGGAGGTGACTGACAGTTAGTCTGGCTCAGCTCGCGATAAACGCCAGCGGAAACGAACAAACGTCAGTCGATCCTCTCCGCTGTGTGCGGATTGGATCGAGCTGACATTTTATGGCTATCAGATTGTGATCGCCGTGGAGCGGAAACTAAGCCGCCTTACGAACTTGTTCGAGGCTGGAGAGCGCCGCTTCGGCATTCTCAAAACCACCGACTTCTTCGACAAAATCGAGAATGTCGGCGAGTTCTTCTTCAGAAAACTCTTCCAGCAGATCACGGATTTGCTCTTCGCTCATCAGCAGCTCCTTTAGCAGACTTCAAATTCGAGAGTTCCTCTCTCAAGCCTTTGGTCCAGCGGACCACATTTCGTGCTGTGAAGATCGGGCAGGCTCACCTTGCCGCTTGATGAGGCTCTCGACCCCCCGGTCTTCTTTACCCAAGTTACCCCCGCAGAATCTGCGAGCTTTTCCTCAAGCGAAGACCGGCTGATCGCGCCAGTCGCTAAGACCGTCAGGAGAGAACTCGCTGAACAGCGGCAGGCACGAGTTCCTGATCACGAACGATGATCTCCGTGCCGTTCTGCGGAGGGGGTTCAAACTCGACACCACAACTCGGACAAAGGGGCTCGGCGACGGGGCGTGGTTTGTGGCAGGCGTGGCAGGGAACGCGGCGAGGTCGCGGGCAGATGCCCACCAGCGTTAACACACCGGATACACCCATCAACCCTGCGAAAACCGTCCAGGCAACAGCCGCCCGTCCCGAGATGCGGCGATCGACACACAGCAACATCGTGCTGACGGCGCACACCACCGCGACGATGACCATTTGCAGGGTCGTCGACAGTCCTGATCTCTTTTCCGTGAAGTCCTCTCTCACGACTTCGGGAAAAAGGAAATCAGTCTGTGTGCCATCAATGCCAATTGCCGCAAGGCTCCCTGGCGGGAGCAGCCACTGCAGCACGTCGAAGGCGGGTTCAAAACTGGTGCGTTCGAGAAGAACATCGCGGAGCGCTTTGCCGTCGGCATTTGCATAAATCAGCCGGGTTGTATTGCGATCCAGATAACTCTGGTTCAATGCATAGACACAGCGATTAGAATTTCGAAACCCGAGAAACTGCCAATAGCTGCCGCCTGGAAACTGTTTGGGCAACACGTAAGTCTGCTGTTCCAATGGCTCAAGCATCTTCTCATTCAACGGTTCATTCACGATTCGCTGCTCGTCATCGGGTTTGATTACAAACTGGCGCAGCGTCTTCTGATGCGCCATCTGCACGATGCCGGGTGCTTTGCGCCTTGGTTCAGTGTGGGGCTCGAAGGGCATATCGGCGATGTGCGGGAAGTAGTTCACGTCCATCAACTCATCGGTGAATCGCACGCCGAGCAGCGGATCATCCGCGGAAGCGGCGTAGATTTTGCGCACCGTCTGCGCCTGCAAATCAATGTGATAAACACCATCCCGAAATGCATATACTGTGGTAGAACCCATTGGCTGACTTGGCTGGCCCGGTGTCATCGGCTTGGCCTTGTCATGCACATCCAGCGCCATGCCGTAGCCGAAATTCACAGCGACCATCGTGCCGAATCGTTGTTTCGGTTCCTGGTCGGGGGATAAGAAGCCTTCAGGACTGATGGTCGAATTATGCTGCCGACTGGAATGATGATACCCCAGAAAGACTCCCTGCTCGGGGGCGTAGTGCCAGACTTGCTGTTGAGGTCTATCCAGCAGGTGCATGGGGAATGGCAGATTCTGGCTGCGACCGTACAAGTCTCCCTGCGGAATCCATTCAGGATATCGTTTGATCTGCGAGTGATTCTCTGGGGTCAATGAAACCTTCTGGCGCTCAACGTACCTTCCCGCCAACCTATTCGCTGCGTCGAAGTGAAGCTCTTCCAGCTTGCCGTCTTCCAGAAGCGTTGCCTGGGTAGGCTGACGAGTCGGAGCCATCCAGAGCTGACGGGCCAGTTCCACCCCAAAGCCGATGGTCACTAGCAAACTGATCATGATGCTGACACCAGCATTGAATGCGAGCACGGTCCGTGCGGGCATGCGGAGCTGTTCATACTGCCCGCGCCATTCAGCGGCATTGCGAGTGAGCACAAACATGCAAGTGAATGACAACAGCGTCAGTCCCAATGTTGCCAGGACTCCCCAACCGCGGTGAGACTGCAGCGTCACCAGACCAAACAGAACGCAGACCGAAGGCAATCCGAAGATCATCAGTCGAGTTGCATACCAGCGGGCTTCACGCACGGAGATCAGTGCTCCGACAAACCAGAATGGTATCACGGCCAGTATCATCAGGCTGGGCTGCAAGAGCGCCAGTGGATGCCACGGCGCGGCAATATTGCCCGGCGTCGCAGCCCACAAACCTAGAATTCCCAGAGGCACAAAAGCCGCCACGAGATACAGGCCGACGCCTACAATTGCTTTCGCCTGCAGGATCTGTTGTGGAGTGACACCGCGATGCAGCAGGTACGCCCAGCGATCACGGCTGACTTCCCGAAAGGTCTGCAGCAGTCCCATGACCACCGCTGCCACCGCACAACCAAATCCCAGATAGGCTTCAAATTCTGCATCCAGCAGCACCTGTTCGCGCGGTCGGACGAACTGGCAGCCAAGTTGATACAGGAACGAGATGACCAGGAGCACCACGCCCCATTTCAGGTTCTCGCGAAACTCTTTCCACAGGAGAGTGTTCATCGCGGCTCCTTGCGTTGAGTAATTGTCATTGAAGATCGGTATCACTCCACAGTGGCCGGTACGAGTTCCGGTTCGCGAATGATGATCTCAGTGCCGTTCTGCGGCGGCGGTTCAAACTCCGCGTGGCACTGCGGACAATGGGGCTGGTCGACCGCTCTGAGCTTGCCGCATTGATGGCACTTAACCCGCAGCGGACGCGGCACCAGGCCGATTAACGCAAGGAGACCGCTCACGCCCATCAACGCGCAGAAGAGGGTCCAGGCAATCAACGAGTTGCGTGAGACTTTGCGATCGACACTCAGACCCAAGCCAATCAACGCCGAGATGACTCCCGCGATCAGCAGTCGATGAACCGTCGTCAGAGCCGGATGTACTGCAAAGTCTTCTGCGGCGACCTGTGAAGTGTCGATCTGGTTAATTCTCCCCTCGGTCAACGCCGTCACGACCATCCCCGGAGGGACAACGACGGGGAAAATGCCCGACAACACTTCAACCGCAAGGCTGTTGGTCACCACATGGCGCTGCACTGCCCCATCAGCCTTTGCATACAGCATGTGATACATCGCTATATCCGTTGAAGCATCAACGAAGACATACAGGGCGTGTGTTCCTTTTCGGAAACCCAGAAACTGTGAATACAAGCTCGTATCCAACCCCTTCGGCATGACGAACGCCTGCTGCTCCAGCGGAGCGAAAAGCTGTTCGTGCAGCGGCTGACTGGCGATTCGCTTCTCGTCCTCAGCCTTGATAACGAACTGGCGAACGGTCTTCTTGTGCTGGAATTCCGCCAGGAGTGGCGCCCGCGGACTGTCCGCAGGCGGTTTCTCATATTCATACACCTGCTGACTGGGGACAGACTCGGTAATTCTGACACCTGTCAGAGGATCATCCGGCGGCGCCGAGTAAATCTTGCGAACCTCACCGGACTCCGCGTGGATATAGAACACTCCATCGCGAAACGCATATACCGTGTCGGATCGCAGGGGCGGCGTAACGGGATCCCTCTTGTTGTCTTTGTCGCGAGTGGCGATCTCAACGCCATAGTCGACCGTCGAGGCAGTCAGACGATCGAATCGCTGCTGGGGAGTCTGACTGGCCGGCAAAACACCTTCCGGACTGATCGTGTGCATGTGCCGGCGCGTCTGTCGGTGATATCCCTGAAAAACGCCCTGCTCCGGCAGATAGTGCCAGACACACTGCAGTTGCTGGTCCATCAGATGCATCGGAGCCGGCAACCACGGTTGCATCCCGTAGAGGTCGCCGCCGGGAATCCATTCAGGATACTTCCGCCAGGTTAAGAACTCAGGTTCGTGCGTTTCAGAAACTGCGACGGACTGACCGTTAATCTTCCTGGCAATGATCTTCTGAGTGAGATTGTCGACCGTGACTTCCTCCAGAGCGCCGTCTTCCAGAATCGTCGTGCGCACATTCACTTTGGGGCCTTCGGCCAGATAGGGCCGCGCCAACTGAGAGCCAAGCCCCAGAACAAACATCATCGCCGCCGCAATGCTGATACTGATATTCAGCGCAAGTATGCAGCGCGAGGGAGTAGCAAGCTGACCGTACTGCCCACGGCGCTCAACCGAATTGGACGTGAGTATCAACATCAGAGCCATGTTGATCACCGTCGGGACCAGAGAGCAGAGAATTCCAATAAAGTACGAAGAGGACAGTAGCGCGACGGAGAAGATACCCAGCACTGCCGGCAAGCCGAAAACCATCAGACGCGTGCCGTACCAGCGCACATCACGCAACGAAATCAGCACTCCCACAAACCAGAACGGCGCGAGCGAGAGAATCGTCAGAAAGGGGCGAACGGGAATCAGCGGATGCCACGGTGCGGCCACATTGCCCGGAATCGCAGCCCACACGCAGAGAATGCCGAGCGGAACCAGCCCCGCAACGAGATACAGACTGATTCCTACAATGGCCTTCGCTCGCAGGATCTGCTGCGGAGTCACACCGCGATGCATCAAGTAAGCCCAGCGGTCACGACTGACCTCTCGAAAGGTCTGCAGCAGCCCCAGGATCGTCGCGGCAATGGCACAACCGAGTCCCAGCATGGACTCAAAATTTGAATACAGCAGAACTTGTTCGTAGGGAGAAATGAACTGGCTGCCGAGTTGATACAGGAACGAGATGATCAGGAGCACCACGCCCCATTTCAGATTCTCGCGGAATTCTTTCCACAGGAGAGTAGACATCGCGAATCCTTGTGTGATGACCGCGGCAAGCTTGTCTGCTGAACGTCTCAGGCACCGATGCTTTGAAACAGGCTTTTGCGCCGGCCTCGATCGTCCATGTAGCTGACCACGGCATCCTGCAGATTGACGGGCACACGCTGGACGTCCACGCCCGCCAGCGCTCGCAACCGCTGTTCGTTCTCGTCGATCGCGCCGACGGCGATGATGCGGATCTCGCCGGGGAACGAGGACACGTTCAGCAACCCACTGATCTCGGGCAGCGTCGGCGTTGGGCCGGCATACTTCAGAATCCACGAACTCGTTCTCTCAGCCAGTTCGTGGGAGGGACAAAGCACTCGCAGCACGCCACGATCAATAATCGCAATTTGATCAGAGACACGTTCGACGTCGTCCAACAGGTGCGAGCTGAAGAAGATGGTCCGCTCAGTTCCTTGCGTGACGATCAACATCGCTTCGAGTAATGCGCGGCGTGCCACCGGATCGAGTCCCAAAGCGGGATCATCCAGAACCAACAGCTCAGGTTCGGGCGCCAAGGTCATCGCCAGGCAGACTCCAGCTTTCTCGCCGCGTGACAGATCCTTGATACGCGCCTTGCGACTCAGGCCAAAGTGCTCAATGACGGCCGCGAAGATCCTGTCGTTCCAGCGGGCGAATGTGCCGGACTGAAAACGCTCACACTCCGCGATCGTCATCCAGCCATACGCAAAGTGGCTTTCGGTCAGGTAGCCAATGCGATTGCGGAGTTCGGGAGTGAAACGTTGCGAATCACATCCCAGAATTGAACACGATCCGCGCGTGGGCGTTTCAAAGCCCAGCAGCATGCGGATGCTGGTCGTCTTACCGCTGCCGTTGCGGCCCAGGAAGGCGAACACGCCGCCGCGCGGCACCGCCAGATCCAGTTGATTTACGGCAATCTTCGAGCCGTAGTATTTCGTGAGTCCGGATGTCTCAATCACGAAGTCGCTCATGGTTATCCTCGCTTCTTACGGTTGCTGAGGCCCAGTTCTTTCAAGCGTGCTTCCACAGCGGTGCGGATCTCGTCCACGGAACACTGCAGGCCGACGGACTCGCTGATCAGCGCATCCACGGCCAAAGCCAGTCGTCGCTGCCGTTCATCGTCCGAGAAGACTGAGCGGCGCGGGGCAATAAAGACGCCCTGGCCGTGCCGCGATTCCAGCACCCCTTCGCGCACCAGATCGCCGTAAGCCCGCGCGATCGTGTTGGGGTTGATCAGCAGCCTCTCCGCCAACGCGCGCACGCTGGGAAGCTGTTCGCCGATCGCGAAGTTGCCGGTCGCCACGCCCAACCGTACCTGATCGACAATCTGCCGATACAGCGGCGCCGCGCTTCCCAGAATGATCTCGATGTCACCAGCCATGTCAGCACCATGTGTACTAGAACAAGTAGTACACTACGAACACTCGGCGAGGGTGTCAACGGTGTTTTTGATTCTCGCGCGGAGAATGCTTTGTCAGCTTCGGATGGCGGTTTTCTCGACAGCGCAGCGGCTCTGAATAATCATGTGCTCAACGATCGGAGTGCGGATGTTTTGAACCCGGAACGAGACGTCTCAAGGGAGGTTCGTTGAATGATGATTTCAGGTCCGTGGTACCTCATTGCGGCGGGCATCGCGCTGCTTCTGCTGGGTTATTTTGGCGCCGCACTGTTCGGTGTTGGTGATTCATCCAGCACTGCCATCCACGAACGCATGAGTGACGACGAGATCGCTCGGCGGCTGGAGAAGCAGTCCGCTCGCACGGTTTGGGACTACCTCGTACTCGCCGGCTATCTCTGCCTGCTGGTTAGCGTCATCTGGAGGCTGGCTCGCAAGGTGATGTAGCAGCAACCTGACACCGTGGATGTCCATGATCGCCGCGTTGTAGCAGGTCAATCGGGGATTATGATCACCGTGCTTGATCGGAACTCGAAAGGCATTGACCGTCTTGCAGTCGGCCCAATTCAGGCCAGCCTGAAGGTTCCGAAACCTCAATCAGAGAGTTGCTGTCGATGCCCGAACTGCCCGAGGTGGAAACGATGGTGCGGGGCATTCGTCCCCACGTGCAGGGGCGTCGCATCGCCGAGTTTCGTGCGTGCCCGTGTGACTGCCGCCCCATGCTGGTGGAACCCTCGGCCAGGGAGATCGCTCGACGCGTCCGAGGCACGACGATCAGCGACGTCATCCGTCGCGCGAAGCGCGTGGTGCTGAAACTGAATTCCGGCGATGCCTTCGTGATTGAACCGCGCATGACCGGCCTGATGCTCATCGACGCTCCGCCGGACCCGGATCATCTGCGCTATGAATGGCTCTTTCAGGATGGGGGGCCGGTTTCTCGCTTGCAGTTCTGGGACAGGCGCGGACTGGGCACGTTGAAGCTGCTGTCGGCTGAGCAACTGGATTATCTGATGGGAGTGGACCAACTCGGCCGCGACGCACTGGAGATGACCGCTTCACACTGGGTCGACGTTTGTGCCGCCACTTCGACAGCGATCAAGGTCGCGCTGCTTAATCAGAAGCGAGTGGCCGGCATCGGCAATTTATACGCCAGCGAGATTCTGCATCTCGCGAAAATTTCTCCGCTGACGTCGGCCAGGCAACTGAAGCCAGCGCAGATCGACCGCATGACAGCCGCCGTGCTGGAAGTCCTGCACACGGCGATCAAGTATGAAGGTTCAACATTGAGTGACGGCACCTACCGCAACGCCTTGAACAAAGCAGGCGGGTATCAAAACGCGCATCGAGTCTACGATCGCGAGGATGAACTTTGCGTAACCTGTTCGCGCGGCAAAATCATCCGCGTCGTGCAGGCGCAACGCTCGACGTTCTACTGCCCCGTGTGCCAGCCCGTTCGTCGCCGAAAGTAGCAGGCACATTCCATGTGCCGTAGCCGCCTCTGCCGGACCGTCAGACTTTCAGACCGTCAGAGATGGATGAGTTTCTCAATCTCCGAGTCTGACGGTCTGAAAGTCTCCATGTCTGCAACCCCGTGCTGCACGGCCCGGGTGCGCCAACAAACAACCTCCGTCGAAACGACGGTGGATAGGGTTGGCCACTGTGGCATGGCCGCTGCGAAAACGCTACACATCAGGCAGCGCTAAGTCCGAGTTGCTCGCCAGTCCGCCTCTGACTGTTTTGGACACTCTCGGACAACGTTAATTGGTGTGATTCAAAGCGGCGCAACATACTTCAGGATGGTAGTATGGCTGACGATGCTCACGGTGACGCTGTCTCGGTGCCCAGCAAGGTGCCCGCAGACTTCTCGGTTCGGCGATATCGGGTTGATCTGACATCCCGCAAGGTGTCCCGCGAGACGGTTGCTTGCGAAGACTTTGAAGATGTCTTCGGCGGCATCGCACGCGGATTCAAGCTGCTGGAAAGCTGCCCCGTCGCAGATGCCTATGATCCGTCCGCGACGTTGATCATGAACCTGGGATTGCTCAGCGGCACCGATTTCATGACCGGCCTGCGAACCTACTTCCTGGCGTATTCGCCGCTGAAGCGTTCCCTGAGCGGTCTGCCCTCGCCGATGTGGTCGGCCGGCAGCGGCAAGTTCGGCACGAAGGTGCGTGGCCTGAATATTGATGAAATCATTTTCACGGGCCGCTGCGATACTCCGAGTTTGTTACATATTCGCCGTGACAGCGAAGACGGGCCACCTGTGTTCGACTTTGTTGACGCATCGGATCTGATTGGCCGGCACGTCAACGATCGCATCCAGGACTTGCACGGGCGATATCCTGATGCATTCTTTGCGGTGATTGGCCCCGCGGGCGAGAATTATCAACATGTGCGTTTCGCCGCGATCGCGCTGTCGACGGTCAATCAATTGCGCAGCGGAGACGGCAAATCTCGCTGGTGCGGCCGTGGTGGCATGGGTGGAGTCATGGGCTCCAAGAATCTCATTGGTATTATTGCGGACTCGCCTGACCGCGCCAGCACCACTAAAGCACCGCCGATCCTGAAAGAACTGAACCTGGAGGTGGCTCGTGGAAAGGGCAGTGCTCGTTTTCGAGATAAAGGCAAGAACAACGGCGGCGGTGGCACCTGGTCGAATTACTCAGCGTTGAATCCCGTGCATGCCATGCCAGAAATGAACTTCGTTCCTACGGGCACGGACGCCTCGGTTCCACTGTATCGCGACAACGTTGAGCAAGGTCCCTATGTGGTGAAGGATGAGTCCTGCTTCCGCTGCGGTATCAGTTGTCACAAGAACGTGTATGACAAGCAGGAAGACGGCAAAGCTGGCCGCTTCCGAGCCAAGCTCGATTTTGAACCGCTCAATCTGCTGTCTTCGAATCTCGGCATCTTTGACATTGATCAGGCGCTGGATCTGGTGGAGTTGGTCGACGAATTGGGTATGGATTCGATTTCCTGCGGCACCACGCTGGCCTACGTGATGGAGTATAATCGCCGCCATCCCGAGGCTCCGATTGCGGATGGGATGTCGTATGGCGACTACAAGAAGACACTCGAAACGATTGATAAAATCGGCAATGGCCAGTTGGAGCAAGTCGGTCAGGGAACTCTGCGATTGGCCGAGCAGCTCGGCGAAATGGGCTACGCCATGCAATGCAAAGGCGTCGAATTTCCCGCTTATCTGCCGCAGACCAATCCGGGTTATCCGTGGGCGCTGGCAGGCGGCCACATGTCGATGCGAACGTACTTGCTGCTGCTGCATGAACGCGAAACTGGCCTCGATTACTGGGTGGATGCGATTACCAACCGCGGCCTCAGCATCCTGCGCGACGACTTCATGGGAATCTGCAAGTTCAGCGGCATGAGCGACGAGCGAATGGTGGAAGCCGTTGGTGCGCTGACGGGACTCGCGATCGATGTGGCAACACTCAAACAACTCATTCGCCGGACGTTCCTGCGCGGCTACCGGCTCGAGCGCAGGCATGGCTGCACCGACGACGACTACGTGATGCCCGCTGAAGTTCATCAGGAGTATCCACAGATCGAATTGCCCTACTTCAACACACCGGAGTTCTTTTCCGAACTGAAACAGCGAGTAACAGCGCGCATTGATGAACTGCTTGTCGCTGAAGGATTATCGTGAGGTAGTATGAGCGTGAATGTTGAACTGCCTTCAGCGCTGGCTCGCTACGCAGGCGGCACGAAGTTTCTGGTCGCGTCTGGAGACAATGTTCGCATGCTGTTTGAGAAACTGTGGGAAGACTATCCACAATTGCGGATTCGTCTGCTCGACAAACGCGATCAACTTTATCCCTATTTCGTTCTGATCAAAAATAATGTGCGGCTCAGTCCGCAGGAATTGTGTGACATACCGTTGGATGACGGTGACACACTGGAAGTTATGACGCTGGCGGGTGGCGGTTAACCAAGGAGCAACCTGATGAACGCTGCGGAACTGTTTGTGAAGTGTCTGGAAGCAGAGACTGTCGAGTACATCTTTGGTGTTCCGGGTGAAGAGAATGCGCACTTCATGATAGCGCTGGAGGGTTCGTCCATCCGGTTCATCCTCGCACGGCATGAGCAAGGCGCCGCGTTCATGGCCGACGTCTACGGAAGACTGACCGGTCGTGCCGCGGTGTGCCTGGGCACTCTCGGCCCCGGAGCTACGAACCTGACGACGGGCGTGGCGGACGCCAATATGGACCGCGCGCCGATGGTCGTCATCACCGGCCAGGCTGACAGTCGCCGTCAGCACAAGGAAAGTCACCAGAACATGGACGTCGTGCAGATGTTCAAACCGATGACGAAATGGGCGACGCCCATCATTCATCCGGACAACATTCCTGAAGTCGTCCGCAAAGCCTTTAAGCTGGCTACGACAGAAAAGCCCGGTGCGTGTCATATCGAACTGGCCGATGATATTGCACATTGGGATGCCAAGGGAGTGCCCATTCCTCCGAAGCAGTTTCGGCGACCTGTTCCGGATGACAAGATTGTCGACAAGGCGGCTGAACTGATCCGCAACGCGAAGCGACCCATCATCCTGGCGGGCAACGGTGCCATTCGCCGCCGGGCCGCGAAACAACTGCGTCATTTTGCCGAGCAAACAGGGATTGGCGTAGCCTGCACCTTCATGGGTAAGGGCTGCGTGTCGCGTCAGGCTCCATACAGCCTGCTGACAATCGGACTGCAGGCTAAGGATCAGGTCTCCTGCGCTTTCGAAGCCGCAGACCTGGTGATCACGCTGGGATATGATCTTGTCGAGTATCATCCGAATGTATGGAACAAAGGCGACGACAAGAAAATTATTCACATCGACTTCCTGCCAGCCGAAGTCGATCAGCACTATCGAGTCGACGTCGAGATCGTGGGTGACCTCGCCCACGCTCTGTGGATGTTGAATGAGCGCTTTAGCAAGGAGCCAGCCCGATTTGATATCCGGCAACAGAAATCGGTGCGTGAGCAGATGCTCGCGGAGTTTGCCGAGCACAAGGACGACGACACGGAAGGCACAATTCGCCCGCAGAAGGCGATCTGGGATATCCGGCAGGCACTGGGGCCGAATGATATCCTGCTCAGCGACGTCGGTGCTCACAAAATGTGGGCCGCCCGTTACTACCAGTGCGACGAGCCGAACACGTGCCTGATCTCGAACGGCTTCTGTTCGATGGGATTTGCCCTGCCGGGAGCCATTGCCGCCAAGCTGGTGCATCCGCATCGTCGAGTGCTTGCGCTCTGCGGCGACGGTGGCTTCATGATGAACGTCCAGGAGCTGGAGACCGCTAAGCGGCTCGGTACCAATATTGTCGTCATGATCTGGGAAGACAACGCCTATGGCCTGATCGCCTGGAAGCAAAAGAACCAGTTCGGAACTCATACCGACCTGGCTTTCACCAATCCCGACTTCGTGATGCTGGCCGAATCATTTGGTTGTAAGGGGATTCGAGTTAACAACTCGCGAGATCTGCCTGCCGCCCTCGAAGAGGCCTTTGCCGCTGACTCGCCGGTCTTGCTGGTGATACCCATCGACTACCGCGAAAACGCCAAACTCACCGAACGCCTGGGTCAGATGACCTGCCCAATTTGATTCTAGCCGCCTCACCTCTCGCAGCTTGGATCTGGTTGGCATCCTGTATCTGCCGGGAAGAGGTGGCCGCAAAACTCTACGATTCCGCCCTCTTGTCGCCCGGTACGCCGAGTACAGCCATCTTCGCGAGTTGAGTCGTTGTTCGTAAGGCCCACCAATGAACCGAGTGACCTGGAACGGCCTTCCGTTTGAAAACGCGCCGAGGAAACTGCCAGGCAAGCTGCGGGAAACGATATTTGATTATCTCCCCGCGCCAGTGCTGATGACTTCTGTGATAGAAGAAATGGCTCAGAAATATCAAAGCGGAGCGTGGTGCAAAACACCGGAACACTATGCTCCCATGCAGGCGGCCTATTTTATTCAACCACAATCGCCAGACTCCCACACGAAGCGCCGTGACTTATTTCGCTTGAGAGTCGCGGAAGCGGAAGCCGACGGTTTCGTCGTTCCTGAAGTTTTCCGCACACTCGTCGAAACAGACGCCTACGTCGATCGACTGCATCACAATACGATCTGGCTGGAAATGCCTGAAGAATTGTGGCGACTCCCCAGCGATCCATCTCATGTGGTATTTCTCGCCTTCAAGGAAGGTCAGGGATGTTGCAATTGGCATTTGTTATTGGCACCTGACGGGTCCCACTCCATGGTCAGTTGCGAGCACCCCTTCGGGGTGAGGTCAAACTGGCCAAGTCTCGTTTTTCCAGACTATAGCCATTGGAAGGTCAACCGATGTGCTGACTCGATTGAAGAATGGCTATACTACTACTTTCTCGATTCTGCCGATGACGACCGGCACTACATCGAACAGTTGCGGCCCTATCATCCGGATGGATGGAGCGGATACTTACACAGTCAGCCGGCATAGCGGATCGTGGGACTTACCAGCCACAGACCGCTACCCGCCGCGTTAAGAGGAAGCATTCTGATTCAAGGGAGCTGACGGTGTTCAACTGGTTCAGAAAAAAGAAGCTCGACCCGAGACTGCCGACGCCCGAGGATGACTATGACCGAGCCGTGCTCGCGGACATCGCACGAGTCGGCTGGTCGGTGATCTGTATTGATGACGGGCCAACACCGTATCAGTTCTCGCTCGGGCTCTACCATTCTCACAATCATCCCGAAATCATCATTTTCGGCCTTCCGCGAGATACTGGCGGGTACATCATCAATCAAGTCGGTGGCATGGTCCTGCTTGGCAACACCATCGAACCGGATCGTTACTACGACGACTACACCAACACCGGCAACTACTTCAAAACCGTCGACCCGGAATACTACGGTGATTACTGCGGATATTGCAGATGGCTTTACCGAGGTTCAGACTTTCCGATGTACCAATGTGTGTGGCCGCTTAAAACCGGCGAGTACCCCTGGGACGACGGATACCCACCGGAAGGGGCGGAGATTCAGCCATTGCTTGCCAGGTGAAGCATCACAGTCTCTTCACCTGAGCGCCGCGTGCGCATGGAATCAATAGGTTTGCCGCGGCCGAGCGAACGGAGAGGTAATGGCTCAACGGATGATTCCACTCGAAGCTATTGATCGTGCGTTGGGAAGGTGCGGACAACCACCTCAGCCGCTCGATACGGGACTGTCGCTGACAGAGCGTGACACGCTGCTGGAGCAGGCACTGTGCTTTCCAGATCGGCCTTTACCCACCGGCGAACTGGGCGACTGGGCTGCGGTTCTGATGAGCGTCGGAAAAGAACCCAATGTCATGGCTGCAGTAGCCGTAGTGGAAACTGCGATGGGTTTGACGCCCTCCCACAGCCCCGATATCGATTTCGTGCAGAAGGTTCTGGCCGAACTGCACGTCTGGCTCAGCAGTTCCAAAGACACGCCCGATTTGCGGCGGCTCGGGGACCTGTGGTGGAGCCTCACCAGAAACCCGCCCGAAGCGGCGAATACACCACTGGGTGATGCCGCATTCATGGCGTGGTTCGTCGCTGGCTATGACCCCGAAGGTTCGGGTAATCCGCCCGATGACCGCGAGCAATTGCTCCAATGGATGGATGAGTCCGCCAATAATGTGACAGCCATCGTCGACGTATTCAGTACGGCGCAACAGGCCGTTGGAAAAGAGCATGCCGCGGCTCTCGTAGACAGCGTCCGAGAATCAGTCGCAGCTTGGCGCGAGATGGATTCGGCGACGATATAACAACGTACTGCCCCGAAGCGACTGATCCGGATGGCTGGCACGCTCTGACGAGAGCGAAGGACGTGGCTGCCGTGCTACCCGCCTTGGTTACACGTTGCTCGTCGGGAACGTCATTTCGAACAGGGCAACTTCCGTCCCATGGTAGTGGGCCGGAAGGGCCGGGTCCGGTCCAATCACGTGGCGGCCCATGACGACAAATCCCGCTTGTTCATAATACGCGACGAGTTGCCGACTCGCCGCCGCTGTATCCAGTCGAATCCCCTCACGCTGCAAGTCTCTACTGTGCGCACAGGCCCATTCAATTACGGCAGGAAGCAATCCCCGCGACGTGCCAGACGGACTACGTGCGATTCGGTGGAGATAGACATGAGCACCGCGTTCACGTTCGCCCCAAACGGCTGGATCTTCGTAAGCGACGGAAAACGTGCCCATCATCACATCGTTGTCCATGACACGGAATAGCTTCCGTGCTCGAACTTCCGCAATGAGCGACGCGTCCGAAAACTCCGGCCAGACGAGCGTGCCACATTCCAGTTGCCGTCGGCGACCTTCGGCATAGGCTTCCTGAATGCGAGGCAGATCACCGATGCTCGCGGGTTCGACATTCATGACTGAACGATCCTGGTTCCGTCTGACGATCAGCATCACCGGGCCGGTGCTGATGACTTGTCATTTGAAACCGCAGCGCGGCTTCGGCAGACCGAAGACGGGCAACCGGGGCCACGCCACTTCTGGGTCTGCATTGCCTCGAACTAACTCTGTTGTCCTGGGAGTATAAACCGGAATGTCGAGCCGACACCGAGTTCACTCTCCACGGTTACTACCCCATCGTGAGCCTCGACGAAGGTCTTGACGATGGCAAGGCCAAGGCCCAACCCGCCATGCTTGTCGGGGTCTGTCTCGTGCTTGTCGAACACGGTACAGCGACGATCTTCCGGTATACCTGCGCCGTTGTCGCGGACGAAACACTCGACGGTGTCGTCCTCGCCCGTCACGCTCGCCCCGATGACGACCTCGCCGCGCGGCGTGTAGGAGATTGCGTTGGCAATTAAATTCTGGAACACCCGCCGCAGCAAACTGGCATCGGCGTAGACGACAAAATCGTGGGGAATCGCGTTGATCAAGCGGGTCGAATCGGTCCCTGCGACCGGGTGAAGATCATGAATGAGGGCTTCAACCAGAGGCCACAGGTCAAATCGTCGCCGTTCTAACTTGATGCCAACTTCGCTCTCCAGATTCTCGTTCTCCTTGAGCACCTTCCCGATCAAGTCCTGAAGGTGTTGCACGTTCCGGTTCAGGGTCTTAAACATCTGGCTCGTATCCGGACTTCCGCTCTGATCCCGCGCGAGGAGCAGTTCGAGTACCCGTGCCGAAAGTGAAATGGCACTCAGTGGCGTGCGAAGATCGTGGGCCACGAACGTCAAATACTCCTCCCGGCGATGCTGTACTTCCAGTGCCTTCTGGGTAGCAAACGATGCCACGGCCGACCCGATCGCTCCGTCCAGGACGCGGTTCAGGATGTGAAATGGCTTCCCCTGCAGGCTTAACCCATTCCGGTCCGCGAGGTCGTGTATACTCCCTCGCAGGATGTTGTACTCCGCAACGACTTCCTCGATATCGTAGGCATCTTTGACCCGCTGCAGCCCATGTGCCGGCGGGGTGCCCTCGGCAACGACTTGTGCGATCGTCTCATCCGAGCCCGATCGAAACGCGCTCGCCAGTTCCAGCAAGAGCTTTGGAACGTGATCATTCAGCGTCGGAATGTCGAGACCCCGCGCCGCTGGGAGCTTCTGGACCTGCACACGCCACCGCGCCAGTAAGTCATCCCGCTCGTGTTCGATCAGCCGTGCAAGTTCACGAGGAACGTCCATGGTCTCTCTCCTCATTATTTCTGCAGTCGGCTGAATCACCCCGCCGCCGAACCCCCTGTCAAGCCCCATTGCGCCGCGAGAGTCAATAACCATCCTACCGCAAAGCGGGCCGCGCCACACGTCGGCTCAAACCGCTTGTCAGGCGGCAGTGGTAATACGCATCTTGATGCGAGAGTGTCGTCACGATTGGCCAAGTTGGTTGCAACCTTCGCAACCAACTGCTTTCTGAGTTCGGCATGCGGCCGCCCAATGGAGAGTGACGTTGCATTGGAAACCGAACCCGAGATCCCGTTGGGAGATGGGTACATCAACGGCTACTGCCATCCCCGCCAGCTCACGGGTGGCCCCGCGACATTGTTGCATTGGTCGCTTTTGGCTGGTTTCACTAGCCGTCAAATGACTACTATCACTCGTCACTGACGATTGTAGCAGAACGAATTCACCTTGGGACGACCATGTCTACGCTGGCTGTTCGTGATGAAGAAACCGCAGGAAAGACGATCCGCGAATTCTCGCTTGACTTCTTGACGGAGCATATCACCGTGCGTGAGTTAATTCGCAGCCGCGTGTATCAAGAAGTGAGTGACTATAATGTGCGCCAAGGCGAATCTGAATACCGTGGTCTTGTCATGCCCAATGGTGCAGACCGCACGTTGAATGGTTTTCGACTCAAGAAGCCTCGAGTGATCGATTGGAAGGAACAATTCGAGCGTGCCATCGAAGCATTTGAAAAGAACCGCATTCTGATTCTCGTCAATGACCAGCAAGCGGAGTCATTGGATCAACAGATCGAAGTCCGCACCGACACCGTCGTCACCTTCCTGCGGCTGACATTATTGGTTGGAGGTTGAGCTGCGCGCCATGCCGAACTCAAAACTGTTCTCCGACCTGCCAACGACCAATCTCGGTGACAAATCGTATGACGCGACGAAGCTCGAGCGGTTTGTGTTGTCTTTGCTGAACGGCGAGCAACAAGCTCCGTTCTGGGCCATGTCGCCGGCTGAGCAGGTTGAATTCGCATACCAATTACTAACAGCGATTCGTTTTCTTGATCCGCAGTATCCGTATGAGCGAGAGGGCTTGATCACGGAGGCCAAGAAACTACTTCGCAAGAAGCTGCCCTTCTCGAACGCAGATCTCGCCTGGCTGGTCGGTTTTGCAACTTCGATTTCCGACTTGGAGGAAGCGAAAGCCCTGTTGCCGGGAGTCTTGACCGCAATTGAGTTGCTCGTTGGAGGGGATTCGCTGGATGCAGAGCTGCGAAGTCAGCTCCTGGCTCTGCGAGCCACCATTGGCCGGGCCGAGGGTAAGACTCTCAAGAGCATCCAACCTGTATTGGCAAGGATTGACGTGCTGTGCAGTCAGTCCATTGCTTCGCGACTGCGACCGGACGACGGTTGGGCCGATGAACTGCGCCAGAATATCTCCAGCATGACTGAACCCGCGCGATCGGCCTGGGAAGCGTTGCTGCGACACCTGAGTGAAGTGCCGCCTGACGCATCGTTCTCTGGTTGGAAGGTTGATGTATTTGCCGAGACAAACTTGCTCAACGGGCCGTATGATCCTGAAGAAACTCAAAGAACTTTTGCTCGGCTACAGCTTCGCCGTGAGCCAGCCAAAGCTTGGTTTGATATTACGAACGAGATGATCACGGGCATCGGAAGAAACGAATGGTCCCAACAGTTGAAGAGCTGGCTGTCTCTAGTCCCGAAGTCTCGGCCCGGCTTGCTGTCACGCGAGTCACTCAATCGTGAAGTGCTGCGGGGGCTGCTGTGGTGCAGCATCCAGATCGCCGATGCGGAATTGGCAAGGTTGATACGCACCGCGACAGAGTTTCTCTACGCGAGTAATTCGGCCTTGGGCGATGCCGGAGTGCAAGTGCTGTTTCGCATCTCAGGCAAGACTGCGGTTACGGAGCTTTCGCTGCTTCTCAAGCGGTTGAAGTACGCCTCGCATCGCATGGTTGTCGAGCATGCAATCGCCGACATCGCGGAACAACTGGGAACGACGGCCGATGCCCTCATGGATGAAACTCTACCGACGCTGGGATTCACCGACGTGGGATTTCGTCGAGAGCAGTTGGGAGATTTCAGTGCGGAGTTGGTCTGCGACCGAAATGGATCAGCCACGCTGCGCTGGCTGAAGCCGGATGGGAAAGAACAAAAGTCAGTGCCCGCGAAACTGAAGACCAATTTCGCGGACGAAGTCGCTGATCTCAAATCCGCCGTCACGACCGTGAAACAAACGTTGGCCATCGTATCCGATCGGTTTGAGGCATCTTGGCTGCTGCGCAGACAGTGGGAGTTCTCGGCGTGGCAGCAGTATTATTTGAACCATCCCGTCGCCGCGATGGTGACTCGGCGTTTGATTTGGAACATCCATACGGACAATGAATCGCGAGTTTGCGCTTGGAGTAATGGATCACTGCGAACTCTGCGGAACGAGATCGTTCAGCCGTCGGATGAATCGCAGGTTTCACTGTGGCATCCGCTGCAGAGTCCTGCGAGTGATATATTGCCATGGCGTGAACGATTGGAAGCGGAGCAGATAACACAGCCGTTCAAGCAAGCCCATCGCGAAGTTTATGTACTCACTGCTGCCGAAGAGGCAACTCAGACGTACTCGAACCGTTTCGCCGCGCATATTCTCAAACAAACGCAGTTACGAGCCCTGGCAAAACACAGAGGCTGGACTTCGTCCTATCTCGGACAGTGGGACTCAGGAGATCGTGGGTCGGCGGAGAGAAATTATCCGGCCTGGCAGATGGGAATCTCTTTTCTGATTACTGGTACTGGCGGTGAGCATGCACCCGGTGCTGGCGGAGATCTGTATGTCGCAACGGATCAAGTCCGTTTTCATGCCGGCAACACTCAAACGCGGCTGCCTCTGGCAGAGGTCCCGCCGTTGCTACTCTCCGAAGCCATGCGCGACGTGGACTTGTTCGTCGCCGTAGCGAGCGTTGGCAATGATCCGACTTGGTCTGATGGAGGCCCTGATGGTAGGCATTACGACTATTGGCACAACTACTCCTTTGGTGAGTTGGCAGAGACCGCCCGTACGCGTAAAGCGGTGCTCGAACGGTTGATACCACGGCTCAGGATCGCGCCACGGTGTTCATTTTCCGATCGGTTCTTAACCGTGCGTGGTGACTTGCGGACGTATCGCATACATCTCGGGTCTGGCAACATCTTGATGGACCCGCATGACCAGTATCTCTGCATTGTGCCAAAGCAAGCCGTTGGTGACGCGACCGAAGATGTTTTCCTTCCGTTCGAAGGTGACAATACCCTGTCGGTGATCCTCAGTAAGGCGTTTCTACTCGCAGACGATGCGCAGATCACAGACCCGACCATTCTGAGTCAGATCAGGTGGTAGCGTGAGTTATATGCTCAACCGGTCTGAACGAGCCTGAAGAATGCTGGTTCGCGGGTTTCCCAGATTGACTACCGGTGGCCCCAATTGACCGCTTGCGGTCTATCGGGTGTGCGCACAGCGACAAGAGGGTACTCGCGTGGACGTTGAATCGAGTTGAGAGATTGGTCAAGTCGGGGTCCAAACCGGTGGTCCGACCGACCTTGAGTGATACCCTGCTTCCCATGCCTGCTTCTGCGGAAGACCTCTTGCTGCTGCGCAGCTCGGACAACGAGTTGTCCGGGCTGCTCGCGCTGCGATCGCGCGGAGTGTCCTGGAGTGCTCCGGCTTGACGGAGCCCTCCATGGATTCCCATACGACGCTGATGAGTATGAAGGCAGTCCTGTCACCAGTTGCGTTTACGGGCAAGATTGGCGGTCGGAAGATTGGGCTGACTACTCACTGGCGGGCACTGTCGACTGCTGATTCCTCAAATGATGGAGGGCTCCGTCAAGCCGGAGCACTCCAGGAACGCCCGAGAGGTGGGGCCGCTCAGCTCGGCATAGTGAGCTGCTAGTCTGTCACGCTACCATGTCGCTCGGAGGTGTGGGATGAGCCTATCATGGAATGCTCGGCGGATTTGGATTGGGCTGTGTTTTTGCGGGTTGTTTACGTTGGCGGCGTGTCAGAGGTCGGAGACTTTGCCGCCGGGAGCGGGCTCGAAATCTGCGGCGGCGGTCAGTGGGCCGCAGGTCCCGGCCAAGCCGGTTCGCGACGCCAGCGACGACTTTTTCGACCGCGGCGTGATCCCGACGCTCAAGATTGAGCTGAAGGAAGGGCAGGCGCAGAAGCTCCGTGAGGATGCTCGGCGTTATGCGAAGTGCAAGCTTATTGAAACGACGGCCAAGGGTGAGACGACCTATAAGGAAGTCGCCATCAAGCTGAAGGGAGCTGCCGGCAGCTTTCGGGAACTCGACGACCGCCCGGCCTTCACGCTCAACATGGACAAGCATGAGAAGGACCAGACCTTTCATGCGCTGGAGAAATTCCACCTCAACAATTCCGTGCAGGACGAGTCGTATCTGTGTGAGTGGCTCTGCTCGGATTTGTGCCGCGATGCCAAAGTACCCGCCACGCGAGTCACACACGCTCGCGTCTGGCTGAACGACCGCGATCTCGGTCTGTACGTTTTGAAGGAGGGTTTTGATACTCCGTTCCTCAAACGTCAGTTCGGCGATGCGCAGGGGAATTTCTACGATGGCGGCTTCGTGCAGGACATTGACGCGGAACTCGAAAAAGATTCCGGCAAAGGTCCCGACGACCGCAGTGACTTGCGAGCGTTGCAAACCGCGTGTCAGGAACCTGATCCCGCCAAACGCTGGCCTGCGGTCGACAAGCAGCTCGACGTGGATGCGTTTCTCACCTTCATGGCTGTCGAGCTGATGACGTGTCACTGGGACGGTTATACGTGGAATAAAAATAATTACCGTATCTATTTTTCACCACCGCACAAGAAGGCTCAGTTCCTACCTCATGGTATGGACCAGATGTTCGGCGATCCCGGCTTTCCAATTCTGGAATACCCCGAGCAGATCGTCGCCAACGCCGTGCTGCACAATCCGGAATGGCGGCGAGCCTATCGCGAGCGAGTTGCCAAACTACTGCCGCTGTTCGAGCCAAAGCGCCTGCACGATCGGCTTGATACCGTGCTGGCGCGGTTGCAACCGGAGGTCAAAAAGCTGGGCGAGGACTTTGCCAACGCTCACGCTGACCGGGTTCGCGAACTGAAAGAACGCATCGCCGCGCGCGAGCCAAATCTGCGTGAACAACTTCAGAATGGCGATCCATCTCCGTTGGAATTCGAGAGTGGAATGCCCGTCGAACTGGCCGACTGGTTCCCCGCTCAAGAGACCGAGGACACCAAAGTCGAAGAGGTCGAACTCGACGGCCGCAAGCTCTACTCCATCCAGGTTGGCGACTCCGGCCAGGGCATCGGTTCATGGCGTCGCCGCGTGCTACTCGCCAAAGGCCGCTACCGCCTCGAAGCCAAATTGCGCACGGAAGGCGTCGAGCCTCGCATGGATGAACAAGGCACCGGAGCCGGCATCCGCATCTCCGGCGGTCAGCGCGACAACAAGCTCACCGGCGACACCGATTGGCAAACTTTGAGCTACGACTTCGAAGTCCTCGAAGAGGTCCGCGACATCACTTTCGTAGTTGAACTCCGAGCCACCCACGGTAGAGCCTACATCGAACCAGTCGCTCGCGTGTTTAGAGTTGAGGCTCAGAAGTAACCCGATTTGCCTACTGCGTGCGGGAACGCGAGGAAGTGGGTAAAGAGCACGACTGAATCGAGCTCCATGAGACGAGGAAGCTCTATGATCAGACAACCCATTGCCGAGCGAACGTAATGCCGGTGCAGTGCAGTCTTTGGATATTTGCTTTGCAGCTTTTATCGACGAAGAAGCCACGCCCTCCATCTTCTGCGTGCGTAAACACAGAGTGCCCACGCAGTGCGTCCTGCGAGAACACCGGTTTGATGACAAAGTCTCCAGCACAAAGACATAGATCGCGACGCAGTGATTGAACGGGCTCCGGAAATTGCAGAATGTAGTAGGGGCGAACTTCGTTCTTACATAAGACGCTTACTGGGTACCAACAAAGTCGGTCTCGATCGGATGCCACAGTTTCGATTGCAGATCGCAGAGATGTTGAGCACAGTCGGCACCCAGCAGCACTGGCGAGTAGATCCGAGAAGATGCCATCGCGCAACTCAAACTCCCTACCAGCCCAGGATTCGATTCTTTCACCGTCGCGCACTTCCCATCCGTCGTCGCCACTTTTGTCATACGCGATGCCATGTTCTTCATTACCGCTGTAAAGGACTTTGAATACTTCAAGCACGCTATCGCTCCGTAAATCTCCACGTAAGCACGCGAGTGGCCTTGGTTGACCGTTTACGATCCCTTTGGATCGCATAACGAACACGGCTTGAGGATTAGTGGTTCCTCAAAAATCGAGGTTCGCCAGTGAAATCATCAACAATCACGAAGGCCGAATGAGCAAATATGCTGCCGTCTTCGTCGGGCTCAAATCGAAAACGCACGAGCCATTCGTCGCCCCACATGGTCTGGTTCTGGGGCCCGCTGTTGATCCGACTAACGCGGTCGACACTACATTTCATCAGCTTGCCTTTTGCGAATTCCTCTGCGATCGCGCGAACTCTTTCCTCTTTCATTTCGACAGCCCTCTAGCCAACCCGATTGCCGGTTCAGACCATGCGTGCCTGAACGCGTCCGGTCCACCGGGGCGACCAGCGTCGCAAGAGGCAGTATAGAGTGACGCATCAACAAGCCAATACGCACCCTATAGCTATTGTCGCTGCCTGCCATCGATAGACCGCAAGCTGTCAATCGGGGCATCTCTGCACGTCTCCGCTCTCGAAGGACGCGCGGGGGCTGGTTGGTGGCAGCTCAGACACGTTCGGCTGGAGCGACACGTCGCCTGCGGTCGCTTTGAGGCAGCGTGACGCGACGCTTGGATCAGCGCGGTGTCTTGCGACAGAGGTAGCACGCCAAAGCTCGAGAAAACAGCCGAATTGGCCGCATCCGGAAAACGGAATACTAAGGTTCTCTGGGGCGGACTCAGGTGAGTTCGTCCGCTTCACGCCAAACCGATTTGGGGAGTTTACCATGCGCCAGTCGTTTCAAAGCGTTAAGAGATTTCTGCTCAGCGACGATGGGCCTACCGCCGTCGAGTACGCGGTGATGATGGCACTGATTATCGTGGTGTGTATCACGACAATTACTGCGATCGGCAACAACGCGAACACGAAATTCGGACAGGTCAAAGATGCGCTGACATGATCAATGGCATTTCGGCATGCAGCCACCAGTTGTTGCCGACAGTCCCGCAGGTGACTCCAGTAGCCCAAATGGGCAACCGGAGCCGCCCTGCGACATTGATCTCAGCTAATGCCTGATCTGCCTCTTCTGTGCCTCGGGTTGCTCAGCAGCCGTAGCAGGCCTTTACTTCGCGGTCGATTTTAGCGGTCGCCCCTGGAGTCGCTCGAACGCCTGACGTTGCTCGTCAGTGAGAATCTTCATCACGGCTTCGGGGCAGCGATCTTCCAATGTGGCCGAACTGGGGCCCGTGTATTTCCCGCCGAGCTTTACATTATCCATCTCCGCCCGCACCACTTCACGATGCTTGGCAATAATCTCAGAGCGTTGAGCGCTTGTGAGTCCGACCTTCTGAGCCACTTCAGAATCGCACAAGGTATCAGTCGCCTTTCGCTGCTTTCGCAAGTGGATCTCGTACAGTCTCTCCTGCTGTTGGGGGGTCAGTAACTCATTCAACTCGTCAGTGTGACGCTTGCGCACTAAATGCAGTGTTGAATCATCCCACGGGGAGACTCGCACCCATCGGTCGGGCCGTGGAGTACTTGGGCTGCTCTGAGTGGCCTTGCTCCGTTCTGCAGCCACTTCCTTTTGAATCTGCTCGTGCAGTTGCCTCAGTTTTTGGGCGGCCTCTTCGCTCAGGTCCAGGTCTTCGACCACGTCCCTGGCCAGAATGAGGTGCAGCGGAACGCTCTTGCGCCAGCCAAAGTCCCCCGGAATCCGAGAAATGATCTCGGCGCGGGCGTCAGCCCCGCACAAAGCTAACAGGACACAGAACGTGAACATCACTCGGAAGTAGTGTTGAGCTCGCATCGTGCCCTCCCGCGAACAATGAAATGAACCTCGACGGTCATCATAACGATCCACCGCATGCGGTAGCAGCAAGCTGTCCGGCCCTGGATCACAACTCATGAACTGGTCCACTCAATACCCCTTGTTGCTGCGCGAGCTGGACAAGCAAGTTCAGGGTCACCCAGGGAATCTGGCGATTACGATTTACCACGTCCGCGGCATCCCTTACACCGCTATGTCGCGCGACGATCACAATCAGCCAGGTCAGTTTGTCCGGTCAGCCGGTTGCCGGATGGTGTGAAGTGATCGCCTTCGAGCGGAGGACGTTGCATGTTGTCGATCCTGAGTAATCCTCGCCGAGCATGTGACGGTCTGGCCCGCCGCGAACTCCTGCAAGCGGGTGGCGCGGGCTTGTTTGGTTTGAGTTTGCCGAAGGTTTTTGCAGCCGAATCTGCTCAAGCGGTTCGTCAACCACGAGCGAAGTCCGTTTTGTTTGCATTTTTATACGGAGGTCCTAGCCAATTAGAGACGTTTGATATGAAGCCGGAAGCGGCGAGTTCGATTCGTGGACCGTATCAACCCATCGCCTCGCGAACTCCAGATTTGCGAATTTGTGAGTATCTACCAAGGCTCGCAGCGCGATCCGACAAGTATTGTGTCATTCGCACAGTCAATCATCCGCAGAACGACCATAACGGCACACACTATATTCAGACCGGCCACCCGCTGCCGCCAGCTCAACGCGGCGCTGCTAACGTCGATGCGACCGACAAGGACTGGCCCTGTTACGGGTCGGTCGTTGAACACCTTGATCGCCGTGCGACCGGCAAGCCTCCCTCATTTCCTGGTTACGTCTTCTTGCCGAAACGGTTGGGTCACTTCGCTGGCTACGACATCAACGGGCAGTATGCCGGATGGTTAGGATCGGCGTACGACGGCATGGCAACGAACATCTCGAAGCGTCATGCCCTGGACAACCCGTTCTACCGTGACTGCACGGATGACGAACTCGACTTCCGCATGGCCGGGCTTGATCCACAACCGCAGTTGACGCTCGATCGGTTCCATCGCCGCGAGAGTTTGCTGGAGCAATTCGACGAGCAGCGCCGGCGACTGGATTTATCATTGAATGATACCGTCGCCGTGCGTGAGTTCAGTTCGACACGCGAGCAAGCTCTGGCCTTGTTGACATCGGACAAAGTTGCGGCGGCCTTCGACATCCGCCGGGAACCAGACAAGCTGCGCGACCAGTACGGACGAAACTTGTTCGGACAGTCTCTGCTGATGGGGCGGCGGATGCTCGAAGCGGGGTCACGGTTCGTAACCGTTGCCTGGGATTTGGCCGTGCGCGGCGACGTGATGGGAAGTTGGGATATGCACGCCGGACTGAGTCGCGTGATGAAGGATCATCTACTACCCGGCTTGGATTGGGGGCTCTCATCTCTGCTGGATGATCTGGAGAGTCGCGGACTACTCGATGAGACACTCGTCATCGCCGTCGGCGAGATGGGCCGCACTCCAAAGTTTGAGAACCGCGGCCAGGAAGACGGTCGCGACCATTGGACATACTGCTTCCCGTGCGTGTTGGCAGGAGCCGGAATTCGCGGTGGTATCACGCATGGCCGCTCGGACAAGGATGCCGCCTGGCCTGCGGATCATCCCGTCAGTTGCGAAGATCTGGCGTGTACGATTTACCACGCGTTCGGCATCGACCCGCACGCACACCTGCTTCGGGACAAACAAGACCGCCCGGTATCACTCGTCGAGGGCGGCCGAGTACTCAGCGAGTTATTCGGATCATGAGTTCACTCCGAAAAATCATTAATATAATCGCAAAGCGGCCTCAGTTGCCCGCATTCGTACTATGGGGGTAACGCGGCCAGAGGCGGTTACCGGTCCGACTCCTTGTCGCTCTGCGGTCTGATCTATGTGTTTGCAACGGATTACATACTGTTGGAAAACAAATATGACTCGAATCGTAGTCATGCTTCTTGCGTTCTCCGGCGTCTTTGGCTGGAGCGATCGGATACTGGGCGGCGAGAACTACGCGCTGCTGGTCGCCGTGGGAGATTACGACGTCAAGGAACTGCGGCCGCTCAAGTATACGCGGGCTGACGTGCTGGATTTCCAGCAGGCGTTAGTTGATTCTGGTTTCGCGCCGCAGAACGTTTTCCTGATGCACGATGACATCGAGAAGCTGGTTGCTCACTACAAGCGGATCGGCCCCGAGTACGACGCGAAGAACTTCCTGCCGGTCGGGGCGAACATCCGCAAGCGGCTGGAATTGTTGCTCGGTCGGCTGCGAGCGGATGACTCGGTGGTCGTGGCGTTTGCGGGGCACGGCGTGCAGTTCAAGGGAGAGAAGAAGAGCTACTTCTGCCCGGCCGACGCGAAGCTCGACCAGAAGCAGTCGCTCATCGGCTTCGACGAAGTGTTCGCCGCTCTTAAGGAGTGCGCTGCGAGCCGCAAGCTATTCCTGGTGGACGCCTGCCAGAATGATCCGTTGAGCGAGATCTCGCGCAGTCGCTCGACGGTCGATCTCGACAGCGTCACTCGCCCGCAAACGGAGAATGTACCCGAGGGCATCATCGCCCTGTACTCCTGCAAGGCCGGCCAGAAGAGTTTTGAATTGCCAGAGCTGGGGCACGGTGTCTTCTTTCATCATCTGCTGGAAGGCTGGAAGGGCAAGGCCGACCGCAACGCCGACGGTAAGCTGACCTACCGCGAGCTGGCCGAGTACACCGAGACTACGACTGCCGAGTTCGCCGACCGGAAGCTTGGTGCGCTGCAGACGCCGCTGCTGAAAACGGAGTTCAGCGGCGAGTGGGTGCTTCGCGAGCTGGCGCCGAGAATCACCCGTGGCATATCGTATGCGGAGCCCAAGAACGACCGTCGCACGCTCGACGTCTACGCGGCCGCTGGGGGTCGCGACCGGCCGGTTCTGTTCTGGATTCACGGCGGGGGTTGGAACAAAGGAGACAAGTCCGAGGTGGGCGTGAAGCCGCAGGCGTTCGTTGACCGGGGCTTCGTTTTCGTCTCGACGAACTACCGCTTGATTCCCGAGGCGAACATTGGCGACATGGCAGCCGACGTCGCCAAGGCGATCCGCTGGATGCGCGACCATGCTCGCGATTACGGCGGCGACCCCGACCGGTTCGTCGTGGCAGGCTGGTCGGCGGGGTCGCAATTGGCGGCGTTGGTCTGCACCGACGACCGCTACCTCCGCGCCGAAGGGTTGTCGTTGGGCTTCATCAAAGCCTGCATACCGATCGACGGAGACTCGTTCGACGTGCCGCTGCAGATCTCAACCGTTGAGGCCGCGCGGGCGAACCTCTACCGCCAGAAATTCGGCGATGCGAATCGCCAGAAGGACCTGTCGCCGGTGACGCACGTTGCGAGGGGTAAGTCCATCCCACCATTCTTTCTACCGTACGTGGGCGACCACCCGGAAACGAGCCTACAAACGCGGCGGATTGCCAAAGCGCTGCAGGACGCAGGCGTCCCCGCAACGACTTTTCCGGCGACGGGAAAGGACCACAGGTCGATCCACTCAGAGTTGGGTCGGCCAGGAGATCCACCAACACGAGCGATGTTCGAGTTTCTCGACGGCTTGTTGAAACGGCCTTGAGGGGTTGTGGGTGACCCGGATCATCTTCGGTCGATCGGGGTCACACGGTGATAGAAGGCTTACGGCGTGAAGTTGGTTCGAACCGCTTCTTGCGGCTCTCGCCGCTCCAGTAGGCAGAGTACAGGCAACCGGTGTACTAGCTTAACAGTGGAACCGCGTTCGACGCAGGTGTGAAGCCGAATCCATAAACGCGGATGACATGGCACGGGGCTTGCCTCTTTTCCTGATGTGTCTGGGACAGATCAATTGTATTAGCAGGAGCTCGCATCGTGGCCAAAGAATCTGATCAAGGAAAGAAAGTGACCGGGGCGAATAAAACTCATGCTTCAGCCGAGAAGAAGATGGGTGGCGCGCCTTTCAACGATCAGGACCCAAAACGTCGCCTCGGAAATTTCGGCGGTGCCGGTGAGCACCCTCGGCAAGGAGGCAGAACCTCGGGGATTGTGGGTCAAACTAAGCAAAAGAACCGCACCGATAAGTGAGGCGGTTGAGGCAATCATCAGCTCTCGACGACCCAGCCGCCATCGCAGTGGTGGTAGCGGCTCTCGCGGACGGTGGCAAATCGTCGGCCGTCCCAGGCTCGCACCAGCAATACCAGAGTATCACCATCGATGACGAGCTGATTGTAAGCATTCGGTTCATCGCGCCGGCGGTGAGAGATGGCTGTACCCGCCTGCGCCACGACAATCGAACGCGTCACTTCCAGATGATGCGTTCGCACGTCGCCGCTGTAGGCCTGATGCAAATGCCCTGAGAGTATCAAACCACAGCCGCACGTCTCCAGCATCTTCAGGGCCTCGCGTGCCCGGCCGACCAATGAGGCCTGCATGTCATGATCCGGCGGAATGAAGGGATGATGACAAACAAGTATCTTGAACGACTGCGGTGCTGCTCCCTCAAACTGGCACCTGAGCAGTTCCATCTGAGCGAGCGAAATTCGCCCTTCCTTCCAGGTATTCGAACGCGCTGTATTCACTCCGGCGACCGCGATCTCTTCGTCTTGAAAAAATGGCGACAGGTCCGAAGAAATCGTCTGGCGATATCCAGTAAAAGGACGCGCGAAGCGTGAGAGGATATTATACAGCGGCACATCGTGGTTGCCGGGTACAATCAGCGTCGGCGCTGCAATGCGGTCGAGATAACGACGAGCCGCCAGGAATTGACTGCGGCGTGCGCGCTGCGTGAGATCTCCACTCACGCAGACCAGATGCGGCGAATAAGTCGCGAGATCTTCCAGCAATCCTGCGGCGACGCCGGGATCTTCCGTGCCAAAGTGCAGATCGGAAATGTGGGCTATCCGCTTCATCAGGAGTACTTCACGGTCTTAAACGTAAGTGGAGTCAGATCGCATCGGTTGTTGTGTCACGCGGCCGGTGCTTCTGCAGTGTGAGTCTCCGATTCATGTGGAACGCAGACACTCAAGGCGGCTGGGCGGATGCAATAGTGGAACGGGGGACGAAGGTGGACAACTTCGCCATCGAGCGCGATTGGCAGTCGATGCCTGCGCGTCTCGATCAGACAGTTTGAGGCATGAAAGGCTTCGACGTCGCTCGCTCGACCGGCACAGCCCGCCAGAGATCGCATTGTCAGCTTGAACAAGCCCCAACGGTTATCAACTTTGGCAATCGACAAAGACAGTTTACCACAGTCGAGCTGAGTGCGCTTACCCAGGTTAAACAGGTCAAACTGGTATTCATTGTTGCCAATGAACACTACCGGTGTCTTTCTCTCAATTGTCGTGGTGCCTGCTTCCAGTCGGAGATGTACCATCGGAAATCTGCGAAAGACATTCAACATGGTCGGCAGCATCGCCACCCACTTGCTAAGACCATGCCGCTGACGGTGTGAATCGCGGTTCAATACGAAATGAGGATACACGCCCAGCGAGGAATTGTTGATAAACACTCGACCGTTCACATCGCCCACGTCAATCCGGGACACACGCCCTGCCGCAATCACTTTGACTGCGGCGGCCACATCGAGAGGAATACCCAGATCCTTGGCAAAATGGTTGAGCGTTCCCAGAGGCACGATTCCCAAAGGCATCGGCGTACCAGCGACCGCCCGCGCCACGCTGCTGATTGTGCCATCGCCACCACAGGCCACCACGACGTCCACGGCCGCTGACGCAGCCAGTTGAGCTTCGCGATCAATGCTGCTTCCCGTGGTCGATCGAATTTCCGCCTCGATTCCGGTCATCGAGAACGCTTCTGCCAACGATCGCTCCCGATTGCCCGCGTTCGTGGCTGGCTGCGAACCAGCCGCCGCGTTCAGAAGAACGATGGCCTTCATGTCATTCCATTCGTGGAAGGGTGCTGCCGTTCGATTCATCCGGCAGGGTGTCGCGATAACTTGCTTGTCTGGATCACGGACCGACAAGGTGGGTTCGTACGGAGCCGTTTGAATCGACTTGAGAGATCGATCAAGCCCGCTTCAGAACCGGCGGGCCGACAGACCATGCATGATACGCCTTCTTCCCCCGCCAAGTTTGGTGGAAGACCTTGTGCCGCACGGCGAAGACAACAAAGTTGTTTTCGCCACCCTCCGAACACAATTCTCAGGCAACGGCGTTATTCCGAAGGGCGAGGCTACTGCGGGTGGCCTGCGATTGACCGCTAGCGGTCTATCGGGGGCGCGCAGCGGCAAGAGGTTTGTTGCGTGAGGTTGGTTCGGACCGCGTCTTGCGGCTCTCGCCGCCCCGGTAGCCCGGATACGGGTAGCGGGGCCACCTGGCGCAGCAATCGAGAGCGCTTATCGTCCTTGTCACAGTAGTTAACTAAGAGACCAACTCGCGCGATTCACGAGTGCGAAATCAGGCTAAGACGGTGACTGACCCATCTCCTCAACGTGTCCAGAAGCATCTGGCGTTGAATGGGCTTGGTGAGGAAGTCATCACACCCCGTGTCCAGGCACTTCAGTCGGTCGCTGTCCATCGCATTGGCAGTCAACGCTATCAATGGCAGAGGGCAGCCAGCGACGCGCAGCATCTTCACCGCATCGTATCCGTCCAGCACGGGCATCTGCATATCGACCAGGACCACATCGAATTCATCGCCAGCATTGGGTTGAGACAACCGATCCACCAACTGTTGCCCGTCTTCCACAAAAGTCGGCTCGTATTCGGCTTTTCGTAGAATGAAATCGAGCAGTTTCCGATTATCGGGAGCGTCGTCAGCAACCAGAACACGAGCCTTGCGACTCAAAGTCAAACGATCACTCGCTGTCAGACCAAGAGTCTGCGGGGTTGGGTGATCGTTCGCCGCGGTGGCTACCACTGGCGCCAGGATCAATGGAAGTCGCAGCGTGAACGTGCTACCCACACCTGGCTCGCTGATAACAGTAATATCTCCACCACACAACCGGGCCAGGCGACGGCTGATACAAAGGCCGAGTCCGGTTCCCGCTTGTGCCCGAGTGGTCGACGAATCGATCTGGGAAAACGCCTCAAACAAGCAGGAGAGTTTGTCGGACGGGATGCCGATTCCGGTATCTCGAACGGCGATCTCGAGGCATGGTTCTGCGTCCGTGCGAACCGCCTGAACTTGAAGGGTCACGCTGCCGTGCTGAGTAAATTTTACCGCGTTGCCCAGCAGGTTGATCAGAATCTGCCGGACGCGACGCGTATCAAGCATGCACTCTGTCGGTAAATCAGAAGCCCAGTCGATGGCTAATGCGAGTTGTTTGAGGTCCGCACGCCCCCGCAATGTCTGGACAATCTGGGAAACCAGTGCCGACAGCGAGCAGCGTTCGGGCAAAACGTCGATACGCCCTGCTTCAACTTTGGACAAGTCCAAAATGTCATTAATCAGATCCAGCAGGTGAGAACCGTTGCGTTCGATCGTTGCGCAGATTTCCGTCGCTTCATCGTCTGCCTGCTTGTCTCGCAGCACGTTGGTAAATCCGAGGATCGCGGTCAGTGGCGTGCGGATTTCGTGGCTCATATTGGCCAGGAACTCGCTCTTGGCGAGGTTGGCTGCCTCCGCCGCTTTCCGCGCTTGATCGAGCGCTCGTTCCGTCTGGATTCTCTGCGTGATCACGTTGGTGAACATCACAATGCCGCCGATTTCACCATTGTCATCCGTCCATGGATGAATGGCCCATTCCAGCCAGACCTCGGATCCATCATCGCGAGTAAAGCAATCCTGCTCGCATTTGCGAATCTCGCCCCGCTGACATGCGTTATGTGCCTCTTTCCATCTCTCTGGTACATCGGGGAAGACCTCATAATGGGAACGCCCGACCAGAGATTGACCCTCAAGGCCATAGTCCCTGAGCCATTGGTCGCTGTGATGGATGTACCGCATCTCCCGATCGAACATCGCCACCGCGGCTGGAGTGTGCTGGATGAGCATGTGATTGCGACGGCGTCGGTGTTCCATGACTTCCAGCATGCGCCGCTGCTCGGTGACATCGGAAGTGGTTCCCGCCATCCGCTCAGGAAATCCTTGCTCGTCCCAGAAGGCCTGACCTTTCACACGATACCAATGATACTCGCCCGACTTCATCCTCATGCGGTACTCAAGATCGTACGGAGCGACGCCCTTCAAGTGCTGCTCGACCGCAGTCACCACACGCTGCTTATCTTCCGGATGCAGCAGGCCCATCCAGTCGTCGACGGTCTTGCCAAACGAATCGCCGACCGCATATCCCAGTTGCGTCCGATACTGTGGCGAAAACCAGATGCCACCGTTGGCAATATCCCAATCCCAGATACCGTCCCGAGACCCTGCAATCGCCCGTTGAAAGCGCGCTTCGCTTTCTTTTAGTTGTGCATCGACACGGCGGCGTCCGCTGATATCACGCACGTGTGCTACGGCATACGCCACGCCGTCGAATTCGACATACGAAGACAAGACCTCGACGGGAAAAACTCGCCCCTGCTTGGTCCGATGCCGTGTTTCGATAAAGAAATGTTTTTGAGCGACTTGCTGCTCCCAAACCACCGGCCATTTCTCGACGGTAACGTCGGGATCGAAATCCGGGACCGACATCTCCAGTAACTCTTCGCGTGAATACCCCAGACTTTGGCACGCACGTTCATTCACGAAGACAACGCGACCATCCGGCCGAATCCAGAACACAGCATCAGGGCTTTGCATTACCGTGAATTCGGTCAATCGCAACTGCGACTCCCGCTGGCGATCCTGCATCATGTTGTGCAGTACGCTGACGCAGCCGATGACTCTGCCGGCCGCATTCCGCAGGGGAGTGCAGCGGACCAGCATCCAGAATCGCCCGCCCTCGTTGGTGATGAACAGCAACTCCGTAGGCGCCACTATCTCGCCGCGCAGAGCACGGGCACACGGCCATTGTGCATCCTCAAGTCGCGTCCGAGCGTCCGAGGCGTAAATGTGCATTTTCTCGAGGAGGTCTTTCCGCGTCCCGGTTTGCGCAGGATCAAATCCGAGAAACAGGCGGGCAACCCGATTGAGATACACCAGATTCGAACGCTCATCGATCACGACGACGGCATCGGACAAGTCCCCGACGACCGACTCCAGCAATCCCGACGACAACAGTTCATCCCGTTGGTGATTCGCCTTCTGCGACGCGATCTCGTGCCACACCGAGCGGCTATACAACACATTTCCTTCTGCGTCCCGAACCGCCGAGAGGTTCAGGCTGACGTCGATGCGATCGCCCGCCTTTGTTAGTAATACCATTTCGGCGTCGCGCACTTCTCCCGTTGTGCGTAACTGCTGGAGAATCTCGCGCGAGCGGTCATGGCTCGCCGGATCGTACATTTCAATGACCGGTCGACCGATCACCTCTTCACGCGTCCAGCCAGTAACCTTCAGTGTGGTTGTATTGCAGCACAGAATGCGCCCCGTCGCCGCATCCACCGAGAGGCACATCTGGGGAGAGTTTTCATACAGATCGCGGAAGTCGAGTTGCTCCTCCAGTTGGACCACCACATCCGTCGTCGCTGCAAACTCGCCCGCCTCACCTGCGACCAGATTCTGAATCGCCAGGGCATCGAATCGCCAGGCACGCCCGACCTTGGTTCCCGGCAGTTTTCCTGAAGCAGCCCAACGGTAGACGGTGTCGTGAGAAACACGCAACTTGAGTGCGACTTCGGCGAGAATGAGTATATCTGCGTGCATACTGACTATATATTCCGAGTGAGCCCTGGATGATGGATTGAAGGATTGTCATTCAATTCAGTTAGACATCGGGAACGCTATCTCACGGAATGCGGGCATTTGCAGGATTATGCGGAAGTGGCGGTAAGAGGTATGACAATTGGAAGGTTTGGGGCGAACCTTCGGACTGAGCCGACAATGATGATTTGCGGCACACTCCGGAAGTTCGGCTCGATGTCAGTGATTCAGAACAGTGCCAACAAGGCGCATCTGATGCGATCAGGCGACTCGATGAATAATTACTGACAAAGAGATCCGTGCTTTAGTTCAGGAGCCTGTTGTCTACGTTGAGTGACAACTGATGCACAGGAGCCGTTTTTGCTTCGGGTGGCTGGCGGAGCGACAAGAACGTGCTCCTGCGAAGCCGTTGCAATCGAGTTGAAGTCAGTCAGGTGACTCCCGGAACCGGTGGACTGACCGGTTTGTAGGTCGGACAATCTTGTCCGACGCCCGGACAGAATTGACCTTCTTGCAGCTAATCCCAGTTCCATTTCGAGAGTTCAAGCTCCCGCCGAGCCGGGCTCGCAGGTAGCCCCGATTGACCGCTTGCGGTCTATTCAGGTCACGTAGCGACAAGAGCATTTTGCGTGAGGTTGCTTCGGCCCGCCCTGCGCTCGGTTTGAATGTCCATACCGCGTTCAGAGACCTTGTACGCTAACGAGCCAGTTCACGTGCTGGCGGGACGCGAGTGAGCAATACTCACGAAAAGTTTACACGCTGCAACAGTGCCGCCCGCCCCTTGAATTGGCTTCAGCGCGGGTGGCACGCTCAGGGCGAAGCGATGGGCGTGGTCCTTGGCGTCCCACGGCCACGCCCTTCCCGATGGTCAGGCGTGCCACCCGTCCGCATGATGCACGGCATAGACCACCGAGGAATTGCGATCGCACGTACCACCTGACGTGCCGGGGGCTAGGGATTAGTAGCCTGTTGAGTATCGTGGGGCACGTTTTCAACGTGCCATAGCTACTTGAATCACGCCGTCACGAGCACGATGGAATCGTGCTCCACACAGAATCGCCGAAAATCGTTGACATTTGGCGGACGTCTATGCAGAGTGCCAGTAACGTTTGCCACTGCCTGTCGGGCAGAATGATTCTGTAGAATCGTAGTTGTGTGCACCGTTCCAATTTGGTGTTTCAGTTGAACGAATCCGTTGCCAACCGAATTCGCAAATTAATCTCTCTGTTCAATCGAGGCGTGATTACACGACTCGAATTGACCAATCAGATCGCCAATTGCGCGGTTGATCGCAACTTCTTTCAGCACATTGATCTTGTTCCGGCTGATGTTATCCCACGACTCCGCGAAATTGCCGAACACGCACCGGCGCATCCAGAAGACTGCTTGATCATTCAATCAGTAGGCGTCACTCGCGGCTTCGATTACGAGGGGGTACGAAGGCGCGCAACGTAATGCTGCCTATTGGTCCGCTCTCCGTCTTCGGGAATACTTCTATTCGGATCAACCAATGCCCGAATTCGAACCCTTGAAACTTGCCGGAGTGGTTGAAGAAGCAATCGAGAGGGACGGTGCAGTGGCGATTTTCGGCGACATTCAGTCGTTTCTGATTCGGAAGAACCCAATTCAATTAGTTTTTCCAAATGGGATGAAGATCATTACGTCGGCAATTCGAACGGGATTCATCAAGCTTGATCGCGTTCCCGAAACAACTGACCCGATCATAGAACGTTTCGGTCGCCGTGCCGTGTACCTCGATCAGAATGTAAAATCGCCTTCGGACGTACCACCCAAGACTGAGGTCTGGGTGGATCGGTCGCATGTATCGGTACTGCCATCGCCGCCAAGCACATAATACGCTTCCCAGAAAACAACTGCGCGGTTTGGGGATAGGCGGTTGCGATCAGAATCGCCCCCATGTTCTCAACGACATCACGAAGCGATAAGGGCAAGTGTGGCGTTCTCTGCGATCTGTATCAGATACTTCAGATGCTGTTGACCCAACTGGGGAATGGGGTCAGCACGAAGGTCTCATCGATTTCGCTGGGGTCGGCGTTGCGAGTATCACCGGGGTCCGCAGCGCCGCTTGGACCGCCGCTGCCACCGAGGATCTTATCAACGCTGCCATTCCCATTGACGATATCCGAGCCCGCGCCGCCGATGCAGGTATCCGGATCCGCGGCACCGATGAGAATATCATTCCCATCACCACCGAAGATGGTGTCTCGGCCATAACCACCGATGAGCGTGTCATTGCCGGTGAAGCCTGAGAGGCCATCGTCGCCATCGCCGCCATCGATCGAATCGTTGTCCGCGCCGCCGTTGAGCGTGTCGTTACCGGCCTCACCGAACATGTTGTCGTTGCCGGTTCCACCGCGCATGGTGTCATTGCCAGCGCCGCCAAACATCAGGTCGGCTCCGTCTCCGCCGACCAGCGTATCACTGCCATCCTCGCCGAAGAGCGTGTCATTGCCGATGCCGCCATCGACCGAGTCGTTGCCGTTTCCGCCGTAGAGCATATCCAGGCTGCCACCCTGCCCCTGGATGGTATCATTACCCTCGCCGCCTTTGAGGGTATCAGATCCGGCCGCACCCAGCAGGATGTCATTTCCGCCACCGCCGTCGACGCTGTCGTTGCCGTCATCACCAATCACCAGATCAGCCAGCGAACCCGTCGTGATCGTGTCGTTACCCGCAGCACCATACACAGTGACGGAGCCATTGAACGCGGTAGTGTTGATGGTATTGGCCGACGCGCCACCGGTGAGGAACGCGGCTTCAATCGCGATCACCGAATCGGTTCCGATACCCGTCAGAACAGTTGACGTCAGCACGAAGCTGGCGTCCGCAGTTTCCACGATGCGGTCCGTGCCGGCACCGCCACGCACGGTATCATTGCCAGCTCCACCGCTCAGGAAGTCATCGTTGTCGTTGTCGCCGTTGAGGTCGTCGTTGCCGTCGCCGCCCTGCAGGTTGTCGTTGCCATCGCCGCCCAGGATTACGTCATCGCCGCTCAGGCCCTGGATTGAGTCGTTCCCCGCGCTACCGCGGAGGCTGTCGTTACCGTCGTCGCCCGTGATGGTGTCATTGCCGTTGCCGCCATCGACCGTATCCAGTCCGGCACCTGCGTTGACGACATCGTTACCGTCGAGTCCGGTGATAATATCATTGCCGCTGCCGCCGACGATCGAGTCATTGCCGGAGTTGCCGCCGAGCACGTCGTTCACGGATCCGCCGAGCAGAGTATCATTGCCGGCGCCGCCCACGAGTGTGATCGGTTTCGTGCTGGCTGAAGCGTCGATCAGGTTGGCGCCCATACCGCCGACGATACTCACGCCTTCGATGCTGACCAGTTGATCGCTACCAAGACCTGTCAGCAGGAAATTGGTGAGCGTGAAGTTGACGTCACCGCTCTCGGCCATGATGTCATCGCCGTCCCCGCCGCTCAGGGTATCATTGCCCAGGCCGCCAGTGAGCACATCGCCGTCACCATTCTGGCCGAGCAGGACGTCATCGCCGTCGCCGCCGGCCAGGGTATCAGCGCCGGCTCCGCCGTAGACGCTGTCATTATTACCGGATCCACCGACCGAGTCATTGCCGGCGCCGCCCATCAGCAAGTCGGCCTGGCTGCCGCCTGTCACGGTGTCGTTTCCGGCTGCGCCATCGATCGTCGTTGCCAGGGTCGCCGCGCCCGCGTTGACCTGATCATTGCCATCACCGGAATTGATACTGATCGAGCTGCTGAACACGGAGTCGAGCGTCCCGACGGTGACAGTGTCGTTGCCCCCGCCTGATGCGAGGGTCAACACACTCGCAGGATTCGAGAATGTGACAGTGGGGCTTGACGAGGTGCTGGTCAGGCGGGACATGCTGTTTCCGCTGCCCGCGTCGTCCTGCAGGGTGATGGAATCAGCCGTTGAACCGAAGCCGAAGACGCGAGCGCCGGCACCGACCGAGTCCGTCAGAAACTCGGTCTGCGAGTAGGAGATTGTCGTTGAGCCCGGGGTCGCCAGTTGCAGGTCGCCGCCACCCGCGGATGTGAAGTTGTATGTCGCGGATGTGACCGAAGAACCACTGACTGCCAGCGTGTCTGAATCGGCTCCGCCGTCAAAAGCGATGTCGCCGGCCAGCGAGTGCAGGTAATTCACAGTATCACTACCCGCGCCGGTATTAACGCGGAATATCGACGTGAACTGCGAATCCAGTCCAGAGAACGTGATACTGTCGGCCATATTGCCGCCGGCGATAGTGATCTCGTCCGAGCCCGTCGCGAAAGTCACGGGCATCCCGCCGTCCAGCACGTACTGCGACAAGCCATTCCCGGCAAACGGGTCGTCGCTGATGGTCAACGTATGAGATGAACCATCCGCCAGTTGCAGCAGGTTCGGAGTAGGACCTCCGCCAGTGCCCGCGCCAACCGCGACTTCCCAGCCAATGTCATCCAGCGCCGCGAAATCGAGAGCGGTCATCGTCTTACGGCTGCCCTGGAGCAGCGACGGGTCCATCGCGGTCTCTCGACCATTATCGAGCAGACCGTCAGCCCAGTGCCCCTGATCGTTGGACACAGGCGGGCTACCGACACCGTCATACTCGGCAGTTGCTACCGCACCGGTGAAAGCGCTTCCGGAAATCAGATTGTCCCACGAGGGTGCTGTTCCCACACCGAGCAAGTGTGTGAACTCATGCACGGCGACCGAGTAGAAATCAGACTGGCCCGAAGACAGGCCAGCGGTCGTGAGCCCGAAGAACCAGTTGGTATCGTTATCAAAGGCGAGCGACCCGCCCCACGGAGCGAAGTCGGTCTCGAGCGACAGCAGGGCTCCCGGATTGCCGCGACCGATCACGCGGTCCAGCCAGTTCTGAGTTCCGGAGATCGTCGATGCGCCGCCGTACCCGCCAATTCCCAAAGTTGACGAACCCAGTTGCCGAGCCCCGACATAAACGATGATTTCATTCTCACCGACAATCAGATCCACCATCGTCTGACTGGAACCCGTTGCCGGGTTGGTGAACAACGCCGTCCAGGTATCAAACGACGCGTCTTTGTGCGGCACGATCTCGTTGAACGAGTCACCCAGTTGGCTGGCGACTTCATTGACAGCCGCCTCGAGGACTTCCCGACGACCACTGGCCGGCGCGAAGAAGTTGCTGGAATCGAAGGTGTAGTCGATCGTCACCGTGATGGCCGGAAGCACGCGGACTTCCAGTCGCTCGGGAGCAGGCAGCGGTCGACGAGTGCGCATGCGCGTCCGGGGACCGCTCAACAGCTGCGACAACGACCATTTCAACAACATTCCAAGGCGCTCCTGTCCTGCAATTCGAACCAGCACTCGCCAGAGTTTGGGGGCAGAGGTCCCCTCGATCCAGTGGGGTATGGCCTCCATTTGCCCATTATGTCGATCTGGTTTTGGACCAATCGATTCCGTGTCGGTCCACTGCCAGATTTCCGCATGCGAACTCGCGAGGCCAAAACACCCTGAGCATCTCAAATCAACATTCGGAAATGCCAATCCTGACGCGGGTTCCCGGCAAAAAGTTCCAGCAATACGTGTGTGGTGGCGGAAAACCGGGAACTACTTACAAAGTTGACCTGAACCGCCTAGCTTCGCTCTTTACGCATAAGCTGCGATTGAAGTGGCGGATGCGTGCCATGCATCGTGACCCTGCCGCTGCGAAGCGGTGCATCGACTGGGACATATAGGTCATACGGGATGGTCTGACCCACTTTTCGGAAATCAGTGGAGCACTTCCTGCCGCCAGCTTTCTGCCTGCTGCTGGCAGGCGGTGACGGCGCTGCGAGCGAACTCGACCAGCGCGGTTTCCTGGCCTTTCTGGCTTAGCTTGAGAATCTGCTCGCGCGAGAGCGGTTCTCCGAAGACGACTCGCACTGTGCGCGGCAGCAAGCGCAATCCGCCGCGCGGCATCGCTTCGTGAGCTCCGGCAATGCCGACTGGGTAGATCGGCAAGTTCGTGCGACGAATCAACGACACGAAGCCCGGTTTGAAGTCGCGGACCTCACCCGTTGCGCTGCGAGTTCCCTCAGGAAAGATGCCCACCAGAAAGCCGTGCTCCATGCGTTTTAGGGCATTCCGAATCGAGGCTGTACTCGCAGCGTCGCGGTTAATGGGCATCACGTAGGTGCTACGGAGTACCCAGCCTACGAATGGCACCGGAAACAGCGTGTCGCGGCCCAGAAAGCTCACCGGCCGCTGCAGCGGCAGGCCGACCAGCAGTGGATCCAGAAAACTCTGATGGTTCACGAGCACCAAGCCGCCGCCGGAGCGTGGCATGTTTTCCAAGCCGCGGCATTGATAGCGCAGCCAGAACGTGAACACCAGCCGCAGGATGTACTGGATGGTGAGCCAGACAATGTTGCGGTTCGTCGGGTGTGGCAGCGGCGCTTCGGGTTGATCCGGCATCGGTCAGGTTTCAGATTTTGGTCATCGGCTCGGGGGACGACATGATGCCATCAATTGAGCGCGCAATCGAGGCACACATGGAATCCAAAGGCAGATCGTCCATGTCCGTGCCGAACGGATCTTCAATGGATTCGGCGAGCAACTCCAGTCCGACCATGAAGTAGGCCACCACCATCGAGATAAAGATCGTCATGGGGCCGTACTCATTACAGATGCCGTAGGGCAACACGATCAGATACAGGGCGATCGCTTCTCGAATGATCCAGAGGTAAGACGTCGCGATGGGCGTTTTATGAATTCGCTCGCAGGCGCCGCAGATGTCCATCAGCGCTGCCGCATGGCGGTCGAGAAACAGCAATTCAAAACCGCCGACTTGATCGGCTGCACGCCAGTGCTCAATGCGTCGATAGATCAACTGAGTGATGTAGGCAGGCACGTGTTCGGGAGTGTCCGTCGTATTCTCAAAGCCCGGCAGATCACGAAGTGCCACCGGGCCGCGCAGATGCTCTTTCAACGCGACGGGAAAGAGCTTCAGCCAGTTCGCCATTTCCCGCTTGCTGTCGACCGAAGCCTGTACGCAGGCACGCAGCTTGATAGCGAAGTTGCGCGAATCGTTAACGAGCTGTCCCCACAGCTTGCGACCCTCCCACCAGCGGTCGTAGGCGGTGTTCGTCCGGAAGACCAGAAAGATACCCAGCACAGCACCGAAGAACGTGTGCATGTTGGAGTGTTCGTGAGCCGTGCTGTCCGGGCTGTTGGAATGCCAGAGCACCAACCCGCTGGCGTAGATTCCCATCAGCAGCGTCCAGCGCACCGTGCGGCGAATCGCCTGACGCCGGACAAATTCATAAGTTGCAGTCAACAGTTTCAGCATCAGTGCTGGCCTCACAATCCTTGAACGAGCAGCCACAGCGTAAAGATCGCCACCGCGCAGAACAGTATGATCCCCAGGACGATTTCGAAGGTCGTCATGGGTTCCACGACTGGTTTGGGCGATTCAGGCTGCGTTGAATTCGGACTACTGGCAAGATCCGAATTCTGCACAACAGGTGCCGCTGCATACTCTTCCGTCGTAAAGGGCGTGAGCGCGTCGATCACCTCTCGCATGGATTGTGGTCGTTTTTCGGGCAGTTTCTCAAGAGGGCTTAGTACAAGCGTATTCAAGTCGTCCGGAATTGATGGCAACTTAGCTTTCAGGCTCGGGGCCGCAGTGAAGCGATGTGCCACCAGAATTTCGTAGTAGCGGCCAACTTGAAACACCGTCTGGCCGGTCAGCAGAAACGTCAGCACGCAGGCCAGGCTGTAGACGTCCGAGCGCGCATCCGCCTGACGAACGCTCTCCATCTGCTCGGGCGACATGTAGTGCGCGGTGCCCAGCAGGTAGCCGGAAGGCGTCTGCTGGCTGGTGGAGTCTGAAGTCACGCTGTAGTGAGCCACTCCAAAGTCCAGCAGCTTCAGCTCGCCGCTGTTGGTGAGCAGCAGATTGGAGGGCTTGATATCGCGATGAATGATGCCGCATTCATGCGCGTGCTGCAGTCCTTTCGCGGCCGCGATGGTGATCTCGCAAGCTCGCTGCACGTTCATGGGACCGTTGGCATAGACCAGTGCTTCGAGGTTCTGGCCGTCAAGAAATTCAGTGACCAGATAAGGGCGGCCATTGAGTTCGCCGTGATCGATCGCCTTCACGATGTTGGGATGTTGTAACCGTCCCAGTGCGGCAATTTCTTTCTTCGCACGCCGGACAGCTTCATTGCTGGACGCGAAGTCCGCAGAGAGCAGCTTGAGCGCAAACTGTTCCGGCTGTTCTGTTCGCTGCACCAGATAGACGCGTCCCATGCCGCCGCGGCCGAGCAGCCGGATGATCTCATACTCGCCGATCTTTTTCGGAGGGGCGCCGTCTTGCGAGCCGCTGTCGGGCTTGGGCTCCTGATACGCCTTCGGAATGAAACGCAGTTTCTCCAGCAGTTGCGCGCTGACCTCTGGCGGCAACTGATCCCGAGTGTAGCGCAACAGCGGTTCCATCACGGTGCGCGGAGTGGCTTCCGGATCTGCCTCGGGACTGAGCAACGTCGTGAAGCGCGACGTGACATACCGACTGCACTGGCGACATTGCTCCACGTGCTCAGCAATGGCGTCGTCTCCGGGCAGTTCCTCGTTGCGCGCCAGGAAGCCGTCTAGTTCACTGTTGCTGGGACAATGTTTCATGGCGAGCTACGAATCCGACTCCTCTTCCAGCAACTGACGGATGAGCCCTCGAAGCTTCTCATTCGCCCGGAACGTCGCTTTATACACCTGAGGACAACTGAGTTTGAATTCGGCCGCCACAATACTCGGCTTGCGGTCCTCCAGCACCGTTTGCTCGAAGATGCGCCAGGTCAGTTCCGGAACTTCTTCGCGGAGTTTCACCAGCGCGTGTGCCATCAGCGCCAGGCGTTCTTCAAATAGCCAGGTGTCTTCCATGCGGGTCGCGAGCATGTCCAGCGGATCCGAATTGGTTTCTTTCATCAGACGCTTGCGGTTGCTGCCGATGAACCGCGCGATCTCATGCCGTACGATCGTGCCGACCCAGGCGCCGAAACGGCCCTTGTTCGGCTCGTATTCGAAGTTCGAGACTCCCTTGAAGACGCGGATGAAGACCTCTTGAGCGATGTCGTTCGCGTCGGGATGCGGCAACTGGTGCTTGCGGCAGAAGCCGATCACCAGCGGGCCGTAGATCTTGACGAACTCGTTCCAACTGACCGTTGACGTGACACCACACCGCAACTCGTTGATCAGGGACGCGCGAGTTGTTGGCCAGAACTCACCCATGGATGACTCAATGACTGCTGATTGGAACGGATCCGTTGATCGGTCGCCGGTGGGCAGTGATCAGGAACCGTAGCGTCTGATTTCGGCGGGAGGGCGTTTGGACTCGCGTGGTTTGACGGCTTCGAAGTCATCAACCTGATACGCGTGCAGGACCTGATTCACACGCACCTCGATGCGGGTGAGTTCATCACCCTGATCTCTGGTGACGAACGTGTAAGCCTGCCCGGCCTCGCTGGACGACATGCGACCTGTGCGTCCGATGCGATGCACATAGTCATCGCAGGACTCGGGAATGTCGTAATTGATGATGTGCGAAACCGTGCTGACGTCGATGCCGCGCCCGACAACGTCCGTCGCGATCAGCATTCGCAACTCACCCGAGCGGAACTCCTTCATCACCCGATCACGCTTACGCTGCTCAAGATCGCTGTGCAGACAAGCGACCCGCGACAATTTCCTGGCGAACACCGCGTGCAACTGATCGGCTCCGCGTTTGGTGCGCGTGAAGACCAGCACCTGCGACGGCTTCAGCTTGGCCAGCAGTTTGACCAGCAGCGGCAGCTTCCGATCCTGATCGACGGCGATGTAATACTGATCGATGGTCGATGGCGCGATATCGCCGGTCGACACATCCACCTTCTGCGGGTTCTTCATGTACCGCTGGGCCAGCTTCTCCACCGGCAGCGGCAACGTGGCCGACAGCAGCAGCGTCTGCCGTTCCTCGGGGCAACGACGCAGGATCTTTTCGATATCCGGTCGAAAGCCGATATCCAGCATACGGTCGGCTTCGTCGAGCACGACCAGATCCAGTTTGGAGATATCCAGCACGTGCCGGTTCATGAGGTCGATCAGGCGACCCGGCGTGCCGACAACGATTGTCGCGCCGCGCTTCAAGGTTTCGACCTGCTGATGAATCGACTTGCCGCCGATGATGCAGGCCACTCGCATATCGTGATGCTTCGACAGCAGTTCCGCCTGATCGGCGACTTGCTGGCAGAGTTCGCGGGTCGGCGTGAGCACCAGCGCCTGCGGATGGCGGATTTCCGGGTCGATCAGCTCCAGAATCGGGATGACGAACGCTCCGGTTTTGCCCGTGCCGGTGCGCGCCTGCCCGATGCAGTCCTCGCCTTCCAGCGCAATCGGAATAAACGCCGACTGAATGGGGCTAGGGCTTTCCCATCCAGCGTTTCGAATGGCCTTCAGCATGTGTTTGCTGAGGCCCAGATCTTCAAACCGGGGACTCTCGTCCGTCTCACGTCGCTTCAAGAGCGCTCACTCCCGCAAAGAGCCGCCTGGCCCGCTTAGTTCACAAAGGACTTCCTGAGGATGTCCAGAATCCTCAAACCCAGTAGCGGTATAGAGTAGCCGTTTCGGACGGTCAAATTGCAACTCACCCTAAATGCGGAGTTTCTGGTCAGCAGGTCACTGGACGGCGGCATCTTTTGCCCCTATCCCAACCCCATGTTCCAACTTTTTGACCACACTGCCGACCTGGGCCTGCGCGTCGAAGCAGCCACGCTCGAAGAACTCTTCGCCGAAGCCGCGCGCGGGATCACCAGCATGCTGATTGAGCATCCTGAGTCCCTGCAGCCCACGCTGGAGCGACAGGTTCACCTCAGCGGTGACGAACTGGAGTACCTGTTTTTCGACTGGCTGAGCGAGCTGTTGTTTGCCTTCGATTCCGAGCACTGGCTCGGTGCCGAGTTTGACGTGCACCTCGACAGCGGCCTGCTGTCCGTCGCCATTCGCGGTGAGACTTTCGACGCGGTGAGGCACGAGTACGGTCACGAGGTGAAAGCCATCACGTATCATGGTCTGACGGTCGAACAGACTCCGGACGGCCGCTGGTTCGCCGAAGTGATCGTCGACATCTGAGTTTGAAAAGTTGCTGCCAACAAGTCGTAGGACGGACAATCCTGTCCGTCGAAATGCTGGCGGACAAGATTGTCCGCCTACTCTGCAGATCCACGTTGATTGTCACAAGCACTCGCAAGTCATGGCATCCATGAAATCTTCCACGCTGATTGTTCGCAGCCTGACCTACTACTGGAAAACGCACCTCGCGGTGCTGCTGGGAGTCATTGTCGGCACGGCGGTCATCGGGGGTGCGTTGCTGGTGGGCGACTCCGTGCGCGGTAGTCTGCGACAGATGACACTCGACCGTCTGGGCGGCATCGACTTCGCGTTGCAGAGTCCTCGATTCTTTACCGAGTCCATCGTCGAACGCATGCAGGATGAACCCGCCTATCGAGACGACAAGGTACGCGTCATCGCTCCGGCGTTAGTGATGGATGGCGGCCTGGTCCGCCAGGCTGCTGACGGAACAACGTCTGACCGGGCCGGGGGCGTGCGCGTCTATGCCGTTGAGGAACGATTCTCTGAACTCAGCGAACTCAAACTCGACATCCTGCCGCACGACGATCAACTCGTGCTGAGCGATCGAGTCGCTCAACAGATTCGCGCGAAGCTCGGCGATCAACTGACGTTGTGGGTCGAACTGCCCAGCAACATCCCGCGCGACACGCTGCTGGGCGGATCGGAGGACCAAACGACGCGCGAGATCTCGTTCACCGTCAGTCACATCCTGCCGCCGGAATCTGGGGTTGGCCGACTCGATCTCAATCCGAGCCAGCAGCTTCCGCTGACTGTCTTCGTGTCGCTGAAGACCTTGCAGCAGGAGCTCGGTCTGGAAGCCGTGCGGCGTTCGAAGGAGTTTCCGAACGGCAAGCTGGCGCGGATCAACGCGTTGTTCGTCTCAGTCGCGCCGTCCCGAGAGTCTGCTCGCTCATCACCGTCTGATGCGGTCGGCATGGCGAGCGGCTTAACACGCAGTCTGCCTGAATCGCTGACGCTGGAAGACCTCAACTTGCGAGTCCTGCCCGGCAAAGCGGGCGGCTACTTCGTCGTTGAGAGCGAACAGATGATCCTGGAAGACAGCATTTCCAAATCGGTGCGTGAGCTGTCAGAAAGCAAGGACTGGTCGACATCGTCCGTGATGGTGTACCTCGCCAATCAGATCAGCAGCGCTGAGGACCCGAAAGCGTTTTCGATGTACTCGATCATCGCGGGCGTTGATCTGGCGGAGACCCAAGAACCGCCGTTCGGACCGCTCTGCCCGGACTGCACTGAGCCACTGACGCTGGCTGATGACGAGATCATTCTCAATGACTGGCTGGCGGAAGACCTGAAGGTCAAGCCCGGCGACAAGATCAAGCTGACTTATCACCTCGTCGGATCTCACGGCGAATTGCCGGAAGAGGAGCTGACGTTTCGCGTGAAGCATGTCGTCGAGATGTCGAAGTCGGTGACGGCTCAAGACCGACAACTGACACCGGAAGTACGCGGCATCACCGACGCCAAGAATTTTTCCGACTGGAAGCAGCCGTTCCCGATGAAGATCAATCTCGTCACCGGCCGGGATGATTCGTACTGGGAAGAGTTTCACGCCTTGCCCAAAGCCTTCGTCTCGCTCGCGAACGCTCAGCGACTGTGGAAGAGCAAGTACGGCGACGTCACCTCGATCCGCGTCAACGTCTCGGGTAGCAACGCCGACGCCGCACCGTCCCGCGATGACTTTACGCGCGATGTGCTGAAGAAGATCTCAGAGAACGCATCGGGCTTTGATGTGCTGCCGGTGAAATGGCAGGGACTGCAAGCCGCTTCCGGCACAACGGACTTCACCGGCCTGTTCGTCGGCTTCAGCTTCTTCGTGATCGCGGCGGCGATGGTGCTGATCGGCCTGCTGTTCCGCCTCAGCGTCGAGCGTCGTATCTCGCAGATCGGATTGCTCTCCGCCGTCGGTTTCACGCCGCAACGAGTCCGCAAGTTGCTGCTCAACGAAGGACTGGCGATCGCGGCAGCGGGCGGAGTGCTCGGTTGTGTGGCTGCTGTGGGTTACGCCCAATTGATGGTCGCGGCCCTGAAGTCCCCGCAATGGTGGGGCGGCGCGATTGGTACGCAGTTCCTGAATGTGTACGTCACTCCTGTAAGTCTCATAGGTGGTTTTGCGATCTCATTCGGTGTGGCCTGGTTCGCGCTCTTCATGGCGCTGCGAGGCCTCGCCCACATCGCGCCGCGCGAGTTGCTCGCAGGCGTTGCCTCTTCCGAAGAGAGTGGGCCTGGTGACTCGGCAACCCCCGCAGTTCATCCCGGAGCACGCCAGCAAAAGATTGCCTTCGGATGCTTTGCCTTCGCGATTCCGGTGCTGCTGCTGGGCGTCTTCGGACTCATTCCCAGTAGCGAGGCGTTCTCGGGATTATCGTGGCAGGTGGTGGCATTCTTTCTGGTCGGTACGGCTCTGATGGTGGGAGCGCTCCAGCAATTCTCAGCGACCTTGAGGCGTCAAGGCGGACTGGCGACTCGCGGTCACGGGCTCGCGGCGATTGGCCGTCTGGGCTATCGCAACGCCGCCAGAAATCGCAGTCGCAGCACGCTGTCGACGGCGCTCATCGCTTCGGCCACGTTCGTGATTGTCGCGGTCGCCGCAGGTCGCAGAGACCCCGCGAAGGAAACGCCCGATGTGAACTCCGGCAATGGCGGCTTTGTGCTGGTCGCCGCAAGCGCGACACCCATCTTGCCGGATCTCAATACGGAAGCGGGTCGCTCGAAGCTGGGCCTGACGGATGGACTTTCGCCTGAGCAGAAACAACAGATCGAAGACTCAACGGTGATGGCCTTGCGCATGAAGCCCGGTGAGAACGCGAGCTGCCTCAACATCTATCAGACGCAGTTGCCAACCGTGCTGGGCGTGCCGGACAGCCTCATTGAACGCGGCGGGTTCCGCTTCATTGATGGCCGCAAGGCGGACTACTGGAAACTGCTGAAGACGCCGCGCGAAGACGGTCGCATCCCCGTTCTAGGCGACATGAACACGCTGATGTTCAGCCTGCATAAGGGCGCAGGAGCCTCGATTCCCATCACCAATGCGAAGACCGCGGGACAAGAGTTTGCCGTCGCGGGCATGCTCGACAGCAGCATCTTTCAGGGTGTGTTGCTGGTCTCGGAAGAAAACTTTCGGCAGCTCTACCCTGAGCAAGTTGGCTATCGCTATTTCCTGATCGGATCACGCGATGCCGGGCCGATCGCGGATGCAACGTCGCTCATGACCGCCTTTGAAACGAAGCTCGCGCCGTATGGCTTTGACGCCGAGCGCGTCTCGGATCGCATCGCCAATTTTCTCATCGTGCAGAACACGTATCTGTCGACGTTCCTGACGCTAGGCGGGTTAGGACTGCTGCTGGGCACAATTGGTTTGGGCACGGTGATGCTGCGTAACGTCGTCGAACGCCGCTCGGAGCTGGGACTACTTTCAGCCGTTGGTTTCAAACGCAGCAGCCTCGGCCTGCTGGTCTTCGCTGAGAACGCCTTCCTGTTGATCTTCGGTCTCGCGACGGGAACCGTTTGCGCGTTGCTGGCGATGTTGCCGCACCTGATCTCGATCGGCGCTGACACGCCGTGGCTGGACGGAGCCAAACTGCTCGGCTTGGTCTTTGTTGCCGGTATGTTGTCCGCGGCGTTTGCAGTGCGCGACGCTACTCGCACCAAGATCGTGGCGGCCTTACGAAGCGATTAACGCATGACTGATGGAGCGAGCCGTAGGACGGACAATCCTGTCCGTCTTTGGTGCAGGCTTAAGCGACGGACAAGATTGTCCGTCCTACAACTCACTGTGCTGCGTCAGCCCTGATCACACCTTTCACAATTCATCCTATGTCTCAATCACCCGACTACCTTCGAGTATGGCTGACGTTCCTGCAGAACGGTCTGGTGCGCGAGATGACATTTCGCGGCAACTTCTTCATCAACATCATCACGCGAGCGTTCTGGTTCGCCGCGCAGATCACGTTGTTTGAAGTGATCTACAGCAACGTGGACGCCATTCGCGGCTGGTCGCGTGAGCAATACTTCGCCTTCATGGCCACGGGCATGCTCATCAACTGCATTGTTGAAGCGCTCTTCATGCCGAACTGCGCCAACTTCAGCGAACTCATCCGCACCGGCAATCTGGACTTCGCCTTGCTGAAGCCGATCGACACGCAGTTTCTGGTGTCCTGTGAAAAGGTTGATCTGGCGATGATCAATCAGATGTTTCTGTCGCTGGCATTGCTGGGGTATTCGCTGGTGAAAATCGGCGAACCGATCTCGATGCTGCAGGTGCTGGCTTACTTTACCTTCGTCGTGGTGGGCGTCGGGTTCTTCTACAGCATGATGATCGCCGTCGCGGCCATGAGCGTCTGGATGGGCCGCAATCAGGGCCTGTATGACTTCTGGTTCTATATCACGATTTTCGCCCGGTACCCCCGCAACATTTATGACGGTACCAACCCCGGCAGCCTGGAACTCGGCGAAGTCATTCAATCGGCATTTACCTACATCGTGCCGATTCTGCTGGTGGTGACCGTGCCAGCCGAAGTCATTGCGCAAAGCCTCTCCAGTTGGAAGTACCCGCTGGTCTCCCTGATCGCGTCCATTGGCGGCCTGATCACCTCGCGCCTGATCTTCAACTGGTCACTCCGCAGCTACCGCAGCGCGAGCAGCTAATAACCTGAGTTCCAGATAACCAGAATGCGACCGAGCGCAAGCACCGCCCGCAGGGTGCTCCGGGAAATCCGCACGTCCGGTTCGGAGGGAAGGGAAACAGAACCCAATCTGTCTCCCTACCCCTATTTTTATTCCTCGAACGTCGACTTCTTCCGCAGTAGGTGGTGGTAGTTTTGGGCGAAGCGGTGGGCCTCGTCGCGGACGTATTGCAACAGGCGCAGGGCGAAGGAGTGGCGGCTCAGGATGCGCGGGTCGGATTCGCCGGGGAGAAAGACTTCTTCCTCGCGCTTCGCCAGTGAGATCGTGAAGGGCGGGTCGATGCCCAGAGCCTGCATGGCGGCCATGGCCGAGCTGAGTTGGCCTTTGCCGCCGTCGATCAGCAGCAGGTCGGGGAAGGGCTCGCCTTCCTGAGACAAACGGCGGAAGCGGCGGGTGATGACTTCGTGAATGGATGCGAAGTCGTCGACGCCTTGCACGGTGTTGATCTTGAAACGCTTGTAGCCGTGCTTGAACGGCAGGCCGTCGATGAACTGCACGAGGCTGGCGACCGTTTCGCCGCCTTGCAGGTGCGCGATGTCCACGCCCTCAATGCGCCGCGGCAGCTTTTCCAGCTTGAACGCTTTGCGCAAGCCGGCCAGGCCGCGTTTGGGGTCGATCTGAAAAACTTCGGGCTGCACGTGATCGTTCAGATTGCCGCGCAGGTTGATGGCTTCCAGGGCCTTCATTTCGTCCCGGATGCGCGCGGCGCGCTCGAACTTCAGTTCCGTCGAGGCGAACTGCATCTCGGCCTGCATCTCCTTCAGCAGGCGACGCTTCTTGCCGTCCAGAAACAGTCGCAGGCGGCGAATGTTCTTCTTGTAGTCTTCCTGGCTGATCCGCAGGTTGCAGGGGGCGGTGCATTGATTGATGCTGGCCAACAGGCACGGTCGGAACCAGCGCCAGCGTTCTTCGGTGTCGTCGATGTCCAGCGAGCAGTTGCGGAACCGGAAAATCTTCTGCAGGACTACGATCAGGGCGCGGAGCTTCTTCGCACTGGTGAAAGGGCCATACAACTTCACGCCGCGAGATCTTGGCTTGCGGGTGAATTCAACGCGCGGAAACGGCTCGCGAATCCAAATCTGCAGGTACGGAAAGGTTTTGTCGTCCTTGAGTTCCGTGTTGAAACGCGGGCGAATGTCCTTGATCAGCCGAGCTTCCAGCAGCAGGGCTTCCACTTCGCTTTCCGTCGGGATGAAGTCGATGTCGTAGATCTCGGGAATCAGGTCGCTCGTGCGGCGGTCGACCGCTGCGGCGGCGTTGAAATAGCTGCCGGCTCGATTCCGCAGATTGACTGCCTTGCCGACATAGATCACCCGGCCCTGCTTGTCCTTCATGAGGTACACGCCGGGAGTCGTCGGAAACGTCCTCACCTTTTCGTGTGGCGGCTGAACCTCAGGCTGCTGAGGGCTGTCGGTCAGCGGGTTCTGTTCTTCGTCCATGGAATCCGTAACTTGCGGGAAATGACGGAACGGCAACTGACTCCGTTCTGGTCGAATGTTAGCGGCTCGGCCAAGCCGCGAGCGCCTGAGAAATGACTGGACAGGATCCAAATTCGACGTGCGTTTCGCGCGGCGTCAGACAACGCCGTTGCGAGTAATTTTAGGGTCCTCTACGGTACGCCCCGCTTTTGCCTGGCTTCTGGATTGCGGCCCCGAATCACTCGGAGGGACGCACTGCTTTTTCCCAGGACTCAACGGCCTCGATTCATGTAAGGGTAGGACAGTGCTGCGGACTCATAAGTGCGGTGAACTCACTAAGAACCATAACGAACAGACTGTCACGGTGTGTGGCTGGGTCGATAGCTATCGGAACCACGGCAATCTGATTTTCATCGACCTGCGCGACCGCTACGGCCTGATTCAGGTCGTCTTCGATCCGTCGGACAACGAAGCCGCTCACAAACTGGCAGACACGCTGCGCGGTGAAGACGTCATCCAGGCCACGGGCAAGGTTGATCTGCGTCGGGCTGATCTGGTGAATCCTAAGATCGCCAGCGGTGAGATCGAAGTCCGAGCCACGGACCTGAACATCCTCAACAAGGCCAAGCTGCCACCGTTTACGCCCACGTCCGGCAACGTGCCGAACGAAGAGCTGCGGTTGAAGTACCGCTACATCGACCTGCGACGTCCGGAACTGCAGAAGGCGCTGATCATGCGCCACAAGCTGTGTCAGGCCGTCCGCAACTATTTCGACGCTCAGGACTTCGTCGAAGTGGAGACCCCGATGCTCGGCAAGAGCACGCCGGAAGGTGCCCGCGACTATCTGGTGCCCAGCCGCGTGCATCCGGGTGCGTTCTACGCTCTGCCGCAGTCGCCTCAGCTTTACAAGCAGTTGCTGATGGTGGCCGGCATGGACCGCTACTTCCAGATTGCCCGCTGCTTCCGCGACGAAGACCTGCGAGCGGACCGTCAGCCGGAGTTCACCCAGATCGACGTCGAGATGTCGTTCGTCGGTCAGGAAGATATTTTGACGACCATCGACGGGCTGGTGGCTCACATGGTGAAGTCTGTGCGAGGCACGGACATTCAACTGCCGCTGCCGCGCATGACTCACGCGGAAGCCCTGGAACGCTACGGCAACGACAAGCCCGATACACGCTTCGGCATGGAGCTGACTGACGTCGGCAGCATTGTGAAGGATTCCGGTTTCGGCGTGTTCAAGTCGTGCATCGAGAACGGCGGGCGAGTGCGTGGTATCAACGCCAAGGGCGCCGCCGACAAGTACAGCCGCAAGAACATTGACGAGCTGACGGCGTTCGTCGGTGAATACGGTGCAAAGGGACTGGCCTTCTTCCGCGTGAAGGAAGGCAAGCTCGATTCGCCCATCGCGAAATTCCTCGATGACGACAAGCAGCAGGCCCTCATTCAGAAGATGGGCGGCGAGAACGGCGACCTGCTGTTCTTCGTGGCCGATCAACCCAAGGTCACTTCCGCAGCTCTCGCGTCGCTCCGTCTACGTCTGGGTAAAGAACTAAAACTCTACGACCCGATGGAAATGAAGCCGCTGTGGGTCCTGGACTTCCCGCTGTATGGCTGGGATGCCGAAGAAAACCGCTGGTCTGCCGAGCATCACCCGTTCTGCAATCCGAATTCAGAGGACTTGGGCTACTTCGAAACCGATCCGGGCAAGATTCGCGCTCAATCTTACGACCTTGTGTGCAACGGCTACGAGTGCGCTAGCGGCAGCGTGCGCGTGCATGACCCGGTCGTGCAGCAGAAGATCTTTGACTTCATCGGTCTGAAGTCTGAAGAAGCAGAATTGAAATTCGGCTTCCTGCTGAACGCCTTGCGATTCGGTGCACCGCCGCACGCAGGTATCGCACTGGGTCTCGACCGCTGGGTGATGCTGTTCCTCGCGAACGACAACATCCGCGACGTGATCGCGTTCCCGAAGACTCAGAAGGCGTCGGACCTGATGACCGAAGCGCCATCAACAGTCGATGCGAAGCAGCTCCGCGAATTGCACATCAAGTGCGATCTGCCCGTGGAATAGCCGTCGACGACGAGTCACTCGCGAAGAAACTTTCAGCCACGTCACTGCACGACGTGGCTGATTTCGTTTCTGGTCGTAGGACGGACAATCTTGTCCGTCGAATCAGGCCGGGGAACAAAAGACGGACAGGATTGTCCTTCCTGCATTCACTCAGGCGACTCTTGCTTGCTTCTCATCTGTGTTTCATCCGTGTTCAATCCGTGGCTGAAGAATCCTTCAGCTCGGTTACCGGGAGACTGTGATGTTGCAGCGCGTGGCCTTGGCGTTGTGGATGTTGTTCTTCGTGCCGCTCTGCGCCGCGGCGGCGGATCGGAATGAGCGGCTGGAATTCACCACTCTGGTGGCTCACTGGGCCGAATACGCCGATCCCGATTACCTCGAATTCATCGCCGAGGCGCGGCCTGAAGTCGTGCAACTGGGCGATTACGGGGCTCACTTCTGGAGCCTCGCCGCGACGCCTCAATACAAGGGCTATCCCGCTCATTTTCCGGTGCAGGGACATGCCGCGTGTAGTGATTGGTTCCGCGAACGCACGCGAGCCATCAAGGGCCTGGGATCGAAGGTCGTCGGTCACATCAATGTGAAGTTTCTGGTCGGCGATCCGGAGAGTCCCGAAGGTCCGCGGGGCTTCTTCAAGTTCTACCGCGACCAATGGGATACCGAACGCCTCGGCCCGAAACCGGTTGAAGACCCGCTGACGCTGCTGGAACGCGACGTCAACGGCAAGCTGATTATGAACAACAGCTACAGCATCGGTGGCATGAAGGAGTATTGGGGGTGCCTCAATAATCCCAACTGGCGGAAGGTGCTGAAGGCGTGGACGAAGTACGGGATCGATCAGGGCATTGATGGCTTCATTATCAATTATTTTTACCGGCACGATTGCCACTGTGAACATTGTGTCTCGGGCTTCAAGAAGCACCTGCGGGATACTTACAAGACAGATGAAATCAAGCAGTTTGGAATAGACGATCTTGAGCAGCATCAGTTCAAGGAAATCGTTTCGTGGCATAAGCCCGAGGAATCAACGCCACTGCGTCGAGCGATGCTGCGCTGGTCGCAACTGGCGAACAAGCAGGCGTTCGATGAAGTCTTTGTGGATTATGGCCGGTCGTTGAAGCCGGATCTGATTACGGCGCAGTGGAATCACATCAGTGACTTCAGCCAGATCAGCGGCGATGAGCGCTGCCTGCTGCCGGCTGATTCGTGGGGACGCAGCGAAGACTATTTGTGGTACAGCACCGGTGCCGCAGCTCATTATACCGATCTGGAAAATGGTTATCTCGGCGAAGGTACGTTGCAGGCTCGCTATATTCGGGGCACCTTTGACGACAAGCCGTTCACGCTCGGCAAGTACGAAAGCACGCGCACGCGCGTGACCATTGCGGAACTGGCCGCCAACGGTGGTGCTCCAATGGGTTTTTATACTCGATTCAAGGACCCGCTCGCGCGTCAGGAAATTGCGCGTTACTACGGCTTCATTCGTCAGCACGATGACATCTATCGAGCCAATCGCCCGGCGGGTGAGGTCGTGCTCCTGTATCCGAGATCCGAAGTCCACAAGGGCAACGTGGCTGCGGTGGCCAAGTTCAAAGAAGTCGGCAACGCGCTGCTCAACGAGCACGTGTTATTCGACGTGATCCCGGACGATCTGCACGGCAAGCTGGCGGCGGACAAGCGGCCGCGCGTGAGTGTGCTCGACGAAGACTGGCGGGTGCCGCTGAAGGCTGCGGCGTTGTCTCGCTTTCAGGCACCGACCACGGTGCGAGTTTCGGTCACGCGGCCTGCGAAGTCGCCCCAGCAGGAATTGACGGTGCATTTCGTGAACTACAACCGCACGGAACCCGCTCAGAAGAAGTCCGCCGGTCGCGGCATCGTCGACGAGCAGCCGATTGCAGTGACCTCGATCGACTGCGACCTGCTAATGCCGGGAGATCAGAAAGTCGTCAAGGCTGAGTTCATCACTCCCGAAGCGCCAACGCCGCAGACCGTAGAAGTGGCTCAATCCGGTTCGCGAGTAACGTTGAAGGTGCCCGGGTTTCTGGTGTATGGGGTCCTGAAGCTGCAGTTGAAGTAGCCCTGCCGCAGTGTGCGATGGTTTCGAGCGATGGCTTGGGAAGACTCAGACAAAAGCCCGGCGCGTCCGGATCTTTCTCAATTTTTGTTGGAACTGCCAGAAAACTATAGACGTAATGTCTATATTCGCGCATAGTTGTCGCAGCCTCTGAATGAAATCGGCTGACTTCAGTCCAAATTCATGATAGGCCGTCTAAGTTCACCCGTATTGAGATCGTCAGTTGTCTGGAATGCCTCGATGATCCACGTTGTCACGTGATCGCGTATGACTTCTGGATTGACACGTTAGACCCTCAGTACAAAGATCGGATCAACACCCTCCGATACATTTCCTCGCGTTTGCCTACCGTCCGGAATCTGCTCCCCACAAAGGAATATGCTGTGCTCATACGTCGACGTCTTCGCGGTTTTACGCTGATTGAGCTACTGGTCGTGATCGCCATTATCGCCGTGCTGGTGGCTCTCCTGTTGCCCGCCGTGCAATCGGCCCGTGAGTCTGCCCGACGTACTCAGTGTCGCAACAACCTGAAGCAGTTCGGGCTGGCGCTTCACGGCTATCACGAGACCTACAACATTCTGCCCTGCAGTATTAATCCAACGCCTTGGAGCAATGTCGGTGTCGGTGCGTTGGTCCATCTTCTGCCGTATTTCGAACAAACCGCCGTGTTCGAAACGATTACGTTCAGAGGAGGGGCGAGTTGGACGAACAACGCGTCCGAGAACGGTACTCCCGGTACTAAGTATTTTGAAATACAACCCGTGGGGTTCAAGTGCCCGACTGACATTTCCCAGAAATACTACCCGGGCACTAATGGAATTGTTGGCAACTGGGCGACTGCGAGTTACTCGCTCTCCTCGGGAGCACAACGTGAGTCTGGCAATGGTTGCAGCAGCTACCCAGGGAATACTTTTGGCACCGGGCCGGCAGATCACTCGGACCACAGACAGTCGGATCAGATCTCTGGCATCTACAGTCGCCAGGGGTATTCCTCCACGTTTGCTGAGATCCTTGATGGTCAGGCGAATGTCATTTTCATGGGTGAAATCCGATCGGAGTGCAGCGACCATGCACGACACGGTTGGGCGAACGTGAACTCCAACTGGATTATGACAACCGCGCCCATCAACTTCCCCAGTTGCCCCGGCGACGGTACTGGCTGCAACGCAACCACCAACTGGCAGACCTCGATGGGCTTCAAGTCGCTGCACGCAGGTGGTGCTCACTTCCTGATGGGTGATGCCCGAGTTATATTTATCTCGCAAAATATCGATTATAGGAATTACCAACGCCTCGGTGATCGCCGTGATGGAGAGGTGTTGGGAGACTTCGGCGGTAGTGAGTGATACTTTCTGCGTAAGATTGACATTACCCAAGTCTCTATAAGGTAATTCGCATGAGTTCGGTTCGTACGTCGTTCGCTTGTCTGAGTTTGTTTGTCGCCCTGGCTGGTTGCGGGGGTGACGTCGCCGGTCCCACTCTGGCTCCCGTATCTGGAACCGTGAAGATCAAGGGTCAGCCCGCCGTGGGCGTGGACGTTAACTTTCACGCTGACAAGGCGCCGCGAGCCGCCACTGGCCGGACCGATGCGAGCGGCAACTATCAGCTCACGATGTTCAAGGCGAACGACGGCGCGATTCCCGGCAAGAACATGGTGACGATTACGGTCCCCAGCGAGTCAGTCTCGATGGATCAGATGATGTCGGGGAAGGCGCCGCCACCACCGAAGATCGCCGTCCCGCCCGAGTATTCCAACCCGACGGCGACACCGTTCTCCTATGAGGTGAAGAGCGGCAAGAACGAAGGCGCGAACTTCGAAGTGCCGTAAGCGAACTGCGAGCTCGAAAGCACCAGTGCGGACCACAGGTCTGTAGGTCGGACAATCCTGTCCGACTGCCGGACAAGATTGTCCGGCCTACTTGTGATTAGCGCGAGGTCAGCACCTTCGCTGACCTCTGCCAGAATGCAGCGGCTTCGCTGAGGCCTTGTTGCTCGGCGAAGTCGGCGAGTTTCTGGTAGCGATCGCCGCGATTGACTCGGCACGCCCACCAGATTTTGGCTTCGCACTCCGGGCAGAACCACAGCGGCTGCCGATCCAGTTCATCGATGCCGTTGACTCCATTCATGCGGCATTCGTAGGGCGTGCAGTGCGGGATCGCCAGCATGTGGCCGGTCTCATGCACGGCTACCTTGAAGACCCGTTCGCGAAACCGTGCTTGCTCGCGCTCGTCACCATCGAGATTGCCATAACGATGCAGTGACCACACAGCGCGGCCGCCTTCGGCCAGTCCGAACACAAAATTGAAACCTTCGCCGGGCCAGAGATCGAAGGTCGTGAGCCCGATCGCCGCAAACGCATCGCGCGGAATACGGGGTGCGATCACATCGTTGATCAGGTACGGCCCCAGCAACTGCTCGTCGTCGTTCTCGGCACTGCCGCGATGGGCATCGGCGGGGATCTCACCCAGCGGTGCGTTCGGCAGACGTTTCGCCGGAACGCCGTAGAAGAGTCCAAGCAGCTCCGTCGTCTTGTCGATCAAGCGATCTTGCGCGGGAGTGAATTCGCCCAGCGGGAGCACATAGATCGTCTGACGCTCCGGAGTTGGCACGTTGTGCCCGAAATCCACGAAGTCCTGAAACGTCTGGCCGGGCTCGCCGTACTTCGCGAGCCAGTCGCCGCGTTCGGGCGGTTTCTTCTTCTCATGCAGCGGGTGAATCAACTGCATGGCCTGCTGAAACTCGGCGAGATCCTCGGGCTGTTCCACGAACAACGAACGAATCAGGACAGCCGCCACCGTGATCGTGGTCAGAAATCCTGAGAGCGCAATCAGCCGCAAGCGTTTTCGCATCGTCATGACCTCGAAACGTGTGGCATCTTTGACGGCTCGGGCGCCGAGTCAGCTAAAGACCGAAGGACGTCCGCCGAGCAACATGGATGTCAGGTCGCAGCCTCTTTACAGTTTGAAACTTGATACATCCGTCATCTGCTTTCTGAATCTATCCGTCGCATGGCCAGTGATCGTGACAACCGACTGGGCAAGTATGTCCTGAAATCCAGGCTCGGCAAAGGGGGCATGGGTGTTGTCTATCTGGCTACGGATACTCGCCTGAAACGTGACGTCGCTTTGAAGGTGCTCAGCAAGTCGCTGGCATCGAACGCGGATGCCGTGCAGCGATTTCTCCAGGAAGCTCGCGCCGCCGCACAGCTCAATCATCCCAACGTGGTCATGGTGCACGACGTCGACCAGCAGCGCGGCCACTGCTTTCTGGTGATGGAACTGGTGACGGGCGGCACGGCTCAGGAACGCATGTCGCTGGGGCCGCTCAGTTGGGTGGAGGCGACTCGGACGATCGCCGATGCCTGCCGGGGCCTGGCGGCTGCTCACCAGGCGGGGCTGATCCATCGCGATATCAAGCCTTCCAATCTGATTCGCACCGCTGACGGCATCATCAAACTGGCTGACTTTGGATTAGCCAAAGTGCCTGACGAGACGAAGACCTCGGGCCCCGTCACGAAGTCCGGCGCGATTCTGGGAACGCCACAGTATATGAGCCCCGAGCAGTGTTCCGGCGAGCCGGTGGATGCTCGCAGCGACATCTATTCGCTGGGCGCGACGTACTTCGCATTACTGACGGGCGAGCCGCCGTATGTGGAGACTCAGCCCCTCCAGATCATGTTCGCCCACTGCTCCAAGCCGGTGCCCGATCCGCGATCGCGCCGGCCGGATGTTCCTGCGGCTTGTGCTGAAGTTGTCATGACGGCGCTGGCCAAACAACGCGCGGAGCGTTTCAAGTCGGCTGATGAGTTTCTCGCGGCGCTCAACGCGTTGTTGGCCAACGCCAGTGCGGCAGATCTCGCGGAGCGGGCGGCTGCGGATGCCACGCCGACCGCATTCCAGGGGGCTCCCGAGACGCTGGATGAACACCAGGGGCTGAACGCGATTGATGTCTCAGCAGCCACGCAGCCGGGCGAACGTGCGGGAGTTACCGCTCCGTACCTGGAGACTCGATCGTGGTCCGGCGTGACAAGGCTGTTATCAACCACCAGCAAACGTCGCTGGTTGGGTGTAGCGGTTTCTGCAGGGGCGTTGCTCATCGTCACCGGCTGGTGGCAGGGGTGGCTCGGTCGCGGCAGCGGGGTCGGGAACCCATTGCCCCAGCGGCAGCAATCGGGGGCGCCGGTGGTGAGTCCGCCTGCACGAGCGCCTGCGCCGCCAATCACTTTGGAGCTTGTGGCTGAGATGCCCGGAATTCAATCAGCCATCATGAGTGTCGCCTATGGCAAGGACGGAAACACTGCATTCTCCGGTTCAACCGACGGAAGCGTGAAAGAATGGAATTTGAACTCACGGTCTGTGGTCCAGGAGTTCAAGGACCCCACGCAAACCATTCGAGAACCTGCGAAGCAAACCATTCGAGCCGTTGCCGCCAACAATCGCTGGGTTGCCGCAGGTGGTGACGAACACCGCGTCCGGGTGTGGTATCAATCCACAGGTAAGTTGCGAGCAATCCTGGAAGAGCCGCGCGGCGAGATCGGATCACTCGCATTCAGTCCCGATGGAACTATGTTGGCGGTGGGCGGATACTCAGACCTGTGGATCTATGACATCAGTGATTACCAATTCTCGTCAGGGCGGAAACTGGGAGATTCAAGTTCGTCGCCCGTCGGCTGCTACATGGTGAAATCACTAGCGTTTTCTGCGGATAGTCGCTGGCTGGCGGCAACCAGTTGGGACAAGAAAACAGTCGCTGTCTGGAACGCAGAGTCCGGTGAGTTGCAGCGTTATCAGCGCGATCTGCCGAAGGAGCCACACACCATCGCATTCGTACCCAAGACTGAGCAACTGGTGTTTGGTATGCATCAGGAAGGCTTGCGACTTTGGGATCTCTCAACGGTCAAGATCCGTTCGATTCCCACTAGCGTCGGCCATGAAGCTCGAACGGTGGCCGTGACAGCCGATGGAAACTGGGGGCTGGTCGTCGGACCATGGGGCGGCCTGATTCGAGTTCATGACCTGCACGGGAATCAGCAGTCACGTTCGATTAAGCAGCCACAAGAATATGCAGCGATGGGTGTCGCGATCTCACCCAATGGCCTGCAAGCGCTGACTTGGGGCGGAGATGAAGGTAGACCGCGCGGATATATTAACCTGTGGAGTATCGTGGCGGAGAAATCGGAATGACGTCTTCGCTGCCGAAATCCATGCTGGAACAGATCTCGACGTGCTGGCCGACGATCAATAACCCGGTTCAATTTGTAATGCGGTATGCGCGGGCCATTCACAAATATGTCGCGGCGATCGTGCGCGATCCCCATGATGCCGAAGAGGTTACTCAGGACTTTTTGACGCGCGTGTTCGATAAGGGCTTTTGCCCTGAGAACGTGTCGCGAGGCCGGTTTCGTGACTACTTAAAATCTGCCGTCCGCTTCGTCGCGATTACGCATCTGCGGCGCAAGCGTCCGACAGGCGCCGATGAGCAGTTGCTGGCCGATCTGGTCGAGCCGGATAACGATCCCGACGCAGCCTGGACTGATGAATGGCGCGCGTGCCTGCTGGATCGCATCTGGCAGCGGCTGGAAATGCACCAGCAACAGACTCCGGATAATTATTACTACTCAGCCTTGCGCATTCTGACCGACGATCCGTCAGCGACTTCCGAAGAGCACGCGCAGCGACTCAGTCAGCAGATCGGCCGGGCGTATCGAGCCGATGCGTTCCGTCAGCAATCCACTCGCGCGCGGCGTCACTTCGCGAAGCTGCTGATCGAAGAAGTGCGGCGCACGCTGCAGAATCCATCGGCGGAGTCTGTCGAAGAGGAACTGGTCGACTTGAAACTGATGTCGTACGTGCGCGATTTCCTAGAGTAGCAATAAAGCGGCAGGCACATCCTGACCAGCGGGAAGGGCGTGGTCGTTGCGAGTTGAGGCCCACGCCCATCGCTTCGCTCTGAGCGTGCCACCCATTTGGTAGCGTGTGCTCGGGCCGCCCTGCGACAAGAGGTTGAAATTGTAACGTCTCGTGGCTGCGCCACCCCGGTAGTCATCAAGATGGCAATCGGTGCCACCGTGCGGTTTAGATGGCCCACTCGATGCGTCTTGAGGCTGCGATCAACCGCATCAGTTCTTCGCCTTGAAGCGAAACCGTTCCTCGAAGACCCAGCCGCGCAGTCCCAGTTCGGCATAAGCTCGCTTCACGGACTCAGAGACACAAAGAACGGCCTCGTAACGAGAGACATAATATCGGAACGCTGGCAAGCCTCGGACTTGTTGAACCTGCTCAGGATTGAGATCCAAGTCGTCCTCTTCATACTCGGCATCAGGCGCTGCTTCGACGACCGTTAGCACATGTAAAAGCCACAGCGTCGGCCCATTCTCAGGTTTAATTGGCAGAAACTCCGCATGCGAACCAAACACGGGAGCGAGGGCGTCGCGGGCAGCTTCTGTGAAAGCCCATGCATCGTCACCCGCAGCGAGATACATGATGTCACAATCCCAACCCGACCTTCTTGAGCGAATGGCGAAATCAGTCAGCGGAACCCAATCCTTCATCGCCGAACTGGTGTTACTCAGGACCGTATCAAGATGCTCTTCGATGATCTCCAATGCCTCCTCGTCACCAAGGAGACAAGTCGGAGTACAAGAAATATGCCGAAGTAGCGCGAACGGATAGCTATTGCCGCGAGGGTCATCGTTTGTCGGCTCGTAGATCCCGAGCCAGCCCGGTGCGGGTGGGTCTGCGCTGACAACCGGCAGCTTCGCTTTCGGCTCGCGTTTCTTCTTGGGCTTGATAGCACCGTAGAAGCACTGCGTCGGGTCGGCCTCATGAGCGGCGGCGACTACAGGGACATCCTCAGGCAGCCAGCCGTTGGCACGAGCTTCGCTGGCTGCGGCTTGTACCACTTCCAGCATTCGCAGAGTCAGTAGCAGCACCACGGCTTGCTCTGCCTCGAAGAACGAAGATTCGTCCTCTGTCAGCGACTCATAGGCCTTCTGCAGGTCGCTCATGCCAGTCAGCTTGAATTGTTCAGAATCCTCGGTTGTATATTTCGAATTACACAACCACTCGATGTCCTTGTCGCCACCGAACTCGTCGAAAGCGAACCCGTCGAGGTACCAGCGGTCGGTGTTGATATCAAAACGGTTCATCTCAACGTACAGCGCTTTTGCTACAAACTGCTTCGAAGCGGCGGCGTACAACTTCTTCAGCCACTTCGCGAGCTGGCTTTGCTGCTTGAGCCAGCTTCGTCCCAGCGCCTTATGAAACGGGCTCGGCTCTAACTTTTGAATCCGCTGCTCCAAGTCTCCAATCGCACCCGCGATATCATCCTTCTTGAGCCAACGAGTCACCTGGCTGACATAGTCGTCGTATTCCACGGACTGCTTTCTTTGATGAAGGATGACTGACTCACGGCTGGCCCCGGCGGTAGTTGTCACTTGTGGACCGTCCGGGTGAGGATGATAAGCAGGCCGGACAATGTTGTCCGGCTGTCGGACAGGATTGTCCGACCTACAGCAGAAAGGTGCCGCTCGCGGGTCGATCGTTTGCGCTCTGCCAGTGCCAGCTAACTGGCAGAAGTAGCAGGCACATTCCATGTGCCGTCCGCTGAAGTTCGCGGGCTCGCTCCGCCTGGCTACGGTACTCGGAGAGTGCCTGCTACTTTGGCGGCACTCGCTTTCGAGTTGGCTTGTCTGATCTCTCTCTCCTCTCCCCCAATCCCTGATCCCTAACCCCTGCCCAGAATCCCGCGTTGGAGTATGATTTCGACGTAGAATTGCAGCAGACTCGAAATGACGGGTCCTAACGAGGCACAGCTATGGATTTTGATCGACGACTTCAACAAGCCATTCAACGTGGCCACCGCATCAAAGACGCGCAGGGGCAGGCCGCGGTCGATCGCGCCATGTCTGAAGAGGAACTCAAGAGCCGCTATTCGGTGGCGCGGTTGAATATCTCGGACTACATCGAAGGCTGCCTCAAGAAGCTGGCTGACCACTTTCCCGGCTTCCGGTTTGAAACCATCGTCGATGAAACGGGCTGGGGAGCTCGCATCAGCCGTGACGACCTGCAGTTCTCAGCCAGTTCGCTGGATGCGTTGTTCTCGGGCGGCGTCGGCAAGATGCAGCCGGCGAGTCAGAAGCGCGAGAACGTCTTCAGCCGCTTCCAGGTGCTGGTGAAGCCGCTGTCGCTGCAGACGAAGATTATTGAACTCGCGGCGAAGGGCACCATTCGCAACAAGGAAGTCGTCAACCGCACGCAGTTTCAGTTCATCGCGCAGATCGAAGAGCAGACCTTGAAGGACATCATCGACAACTGGTGTCTGGAATACGCGGAACGATACGCGTCTCACACTTGATGCGAGCTCGCGAGGCGGTTGAAGTTCCCCAGCGCTGTGAAGTCACACTCAAAGTCCTGGGGAATCTGTCATGTCTCGTGAAGCCAATCTTCGTCGGGTGCTCGACACCGGCATTGTTTCGATCATTCGGGCGAAGTCTGGCGATCAACTGGTGAACGTCGCCAAGGCGCTCTACGAGGGCGGCATTGATGTGATTGAAGTCACGTTCACCGTGCCCGGCGTTCTGGACATCATCGCCGCGGTGAAGAAGGCTCTGGGCGACAAGATCCTGCTCGGAGCGGGCACTGTGCTGGACCCTGAAACCGGCCGCGCCGCGATTCTGGCTGGCGCCGAGTTCCTGGTGACGCCGACCATCAACACGGACGTCATCCGGATGTGCAACCGCTACAGCAAGGTCATCATGCCGGGCGGATATACTCCGACCGAGATCCTGACCGCGTGGGACGCCGGTGCGGACATCGTCAAAGTCTTCCCGGCCGAGATTGGCGGGCCGCCGTTCCTGAAGGCCGTGCATGGTCCGCTGCCGCACGTGCGACTGCTGCCTACCGGTGGCGTGAACCTGGAAACTCTGCCCGCGTTTCTGAAGGCCGGAGCCTGCGCTGTCGGCTTGGGTTCGCAGCTCGTCGAAGCGAAGGCTGTCGAATCGGGAGACATGTCCCGCATCACGTCGCTGGCTCAGCAGTACGTCAGCCTGGTGAAGAAGACCCGGCATGAGATGGGCGTAGGCTAGTGGCTTGTCACATCAAGGAATTGGGGTGCCACTCAACGCCGTTTAGAGTTTGGGTAAGCTGGTAGCAAAAGTCCCTGGGTGGCGCCGGTCGCCAGCTTGACGGCTGTTGGACATCTTCGGTCCTCGGAGTGTGGCCAGCCTTGTGGTCGGCACTCTCCGTGTGCCGACATGCCCGCACACGGAGAGTGCGGGCCACACAGGACAACATGACCTAGTTTCTGCTCGGCGTGGCACCCCAAAATTAAGCTGCGACACAGCACTGGAGCCTCGCCCTTCCTGACGCACCGTGCGGTTCCACGGGCCGTACTGCAGTTCGAGCTTACGCATCGTCGGCCTTGAGCGCGCTCTTGGCCGTTTTGACCAGCTTCTGAAAGGTTGCCCGGGCTTCGTCGGAAAGCGTTTCCTGATTGATGGGCTTCAATGCCTTCAGCGCCGCACGCGGGTCTTCGGCAACGGTGAGGTGATAGTTCGCCAGTCGCATGCGGATGGGAGCCGCCTGATCGGGATAGGCTGCGATGAACTCGTCCATCAGCGGCAGTACTTCGTCCCAGTGCTTGCCTTTGAACAGGCCGGCAATCAGGTCCTTCAGAGGGATGGGATCCAGTATCGCCTTCTTGTCCTTCAGACGCAGGTTGTAGAGTTCATCATTCGCCGTGACGAAGTCTTCCTGAGCGATGAGCTCTTCGATCTCTTCCAGCTTCTTCTGCACGGTGCCGGCGGAGGGTCCGTGCTGCTTCGGCTTCTTCTTGGGCGCTGCTTCCTCAGGCAGAATCGCCTTGCGGTTGTCGGCCGGGCGTTCAATGCGGTTGCCGAACTTATCGCGCGCATGCGGGCCGTAGTGGCCGCTCATGACGGCGAACAGGTCCCAGTCCTCGCAGTCGACCATGTTCTTCTTGAGCATCAGCGTGCCGACTCCAAACCCGACGACGGCGCCCATCACGTGCAAGGTCGCTGTCGCGATGGCGAACTTCTCAAAGACCGCCGTCAGGATTTCGAGCCCGATGTACCAGGCCGAGAACGACATGATCGTGACTTCCCAGGTGAAGACCCGGAAGCCGAACATGATGAGCAGCGTCAATTCGTTCTTGGGTGCCCAGACCAGTGACATCGCCATCAGGCCATAGACGATGGAAGATGCGCCGAAGGAACGGCCAGCCATTTCTGCTGCCGCGCTGATTTGCGTTTTCAGTTCTGCGACCCGCGCTTCAATCTCCTGCTCAGTCGCGCCCTCCTCGGCCAACTCTGAGCGCAGCCCTGCTTCGAGGTCTTCGAAGCTGATTCCCAATCGCTCTTCGAGGTTAGCTTCTGGCTTAAAGCCCAGCGTGACCACTTGCTCGAACGCGCATTGCGAGATGCCGATGCCAAAGTAGACGAGCAAGAACTTCCACCAGCCCAACTTGCCTTCGACCACCAGACCAAAACCCCACAGGAAGACCATGTTCCCGAAGAGGTGCATGAATCCGCCGTGAATGAAGTTGCTGGTGATCCACTGCAGCGGATGCAGACCGTTGCCGTGCTCCAGTGCCCACGGTCCCCAGATATGGGCTGCTTCTTCGGAGCCCAAGCCCGTGAGCAGGAAGCAGATGAAATTGACGACGATCAGGCCGATGGTCGCGAACGGGAAGTAATAGACCGGAGCGTCCGTATTAATAGGCAGCAGCATGACGCGCGTTCCCGAGACAGCAGTGCGATGCGACAACGACCGATGGTCACAACTCGAAACCTGCGGCCCGCAGGACAGCCACGTCAGCACAGTTTGAACGATCGATCACATTCCGGCAATTTGACGAGTCCGCTTTTGGATCCGCGTGATATTTCCGTTTGGAATTCGCTCAGGTGAGATGTCGAGTTTGGCGAATTCGCGCGGCAGAACGCAGGAGCCGGGCGTTGGACTCCATATTGACCGTATTTTTTGCTCAGGCGTAGAGTTCAGCCTCTTTATCCAAGGATGGGCGAGTGACGGCACGACTGGTCTGGGTCTTCATGATTGCGCTCGTGCTCCGTTTCGGAGCTGCGCTCGCGGTCCAGACTTATCTTGATCACGTCGCCAAACGCGAGTTCCTGATTGCTGGTGATGCCAACGGCTACTGGGAGCTGGGCTGTAAACTGGCTCGCGGTCAGGAGTTTTCGATCTATCAACCGCAGCGCCGCGTCATGCGCATGCCGGGGTTTCCACTGCTGCTGTCGTTCTCAGTGCGGCTGTTTGGGGAAAGTCTTTTCGCGGCTCGCTGCCTGCTGGCGGTCGTCGGAGCGGCGGCTTGCGCGCTGACATACCTGCTGGGGCGAACGCTGTTTGATGAGCGCGCCGGGTTCGGAGCCGGTCTGCTGGCGGCCATTTCTCCCGCACAAATCGGCTTCAGCGTCGAGATTCTGAGCGAAACTGCGTTCGGCCTGACGATGCTCATCAGCCTGCTGCTGTTTGCCCGACTGATGCGCGGCCGATGGCTCGCTCCCGAAACTACTTCATCTGAAGCAACCAACCGGCCGCGACTTGGCTTGGCTCTGGCCGCCGGGGGCGGAGTGGCTCTGGCTACGTACTTCCGCCCGACCTGGCTGCTGGCCGGGCCGATCTTTGTGATCGCTCACGTCGGGTTCACCGCATGGCGGGCTCGCGATCGTTTCGCCTTGAAAGCAGCCGGAATTGAAGCTGGCTGCGTGCTGCTGGGTCTGGCGGTCGCACTCGCGCCGTGGGCTTACCGGAACTCGCAAGTGGTGGGACATGCCATTCCAACAACCCTGTGGGTCGGGCCGAGCCTCTATGATGGCCTGCATCCCGGTGCGACCGGCGACAGCGACATGCAGTTCTTCGAAGACGATCAACTGCTGGCGACCATGTCCGAATACGACATGGATCAGGAATACCGACGCCGCGCGATCGAGTTCGTCCGGGCCAATCCGCTGCGGGCGATTGAGCTGGGCGTCATCAAGCTCTGGCGGTTCTGGAGCCCCTGGCCGAACGCGGAGCAATTCCGCCGCTGGTGGATGTGTGCGGGCTTCGCGGCCTACTTTTTCCTGATGATCGGCCTGCTGATCTGGGGTCTGAGACGCACCGGCTTTGACCCGGCTCGGCTGCTGTTGCTGCTGGGCCCGGTGGTGTACTTCGCCGCCGTGCATGCGGTCTTCATCGGCTCGATCCGTTATCGCCTGCCTGCTGAGTTCCCGATGCTGGTTTTGAGCGGCGTGGGGCTCGTCCCGCTGCTCGACCGTCTGCCGAACTGCTTCAGAGGAGTCAGCTCATGCTGAAAACCCTTTGGCGGACCTGCAAATGGGTATGTCTCATCGTGATCGTGCTTGTCGCCGCCGCTGGCGGTTACGGATTCTATCTGTGGAAGCACAGCGACGAGCTGCTGCATCAGGCGTTCATGGATGCCGTCCACCAGTGGGCTCCGGACGCGAAAGTCGAACTGGGGCGAGTCGGCGTGGACTGGTTCGGACAAGTGCACGTTGATGATTTTTCGCTGACGCTGCCCGACGAGACTCAGCCGCTGGTGACGCTCTCACAGTGCATCGTCGACCTGGACCGCGACGCCTTTCTGGAACGCCAGGAAGTCATCGTCCAGAAGGTGCGGCTGGTACGTCCGCATTTGAGTCTGGAGCGTTCCGCCGACGGCAAATGGAACTTTCAAAAGCTACCCCCGTTGCCGGAAGGCAAGAAGGGTGCGTTGCCTGCCTGCACGATTGAGAACGCTCAAGTCTTCGCCCGCATTGCCCAGAATGCCGAAGCATCCAGCACCGTCCTGTTGAAGAATGTCGCGGTGGCTCTGACTCCAACCGCCAAACGCAGCGTGCGTTTCGACGTGAAGCTGGACGCTGACCGCGTCGGCCGATTGGCGATCGAAGGTAAGCTGAACGTCGACGCCAAGACCGGTCTGCTGGTCGGCAACCTGAAGGGGCTGACCGTCAACCGCGAGCTGCTGAACTATGTGGCTACGTTCGAGCCGCGCGTCCTCGAATCCGTGGCTGGCATCGAGCAGAAGCTGCGCGACGAGATGTTCGCCGAGCCCGATCCGAAAGCCTCATCCCCGTTCTCGATCCGCGGCATCGCCCGGCAGGACTGGGTTGATCCCGCTCGTCCCCGCAATCCATCGCCGGAAAATTCCAAGGGGCAGGCTCTGGTGCCCGTGTCCGCGACGACCCCCGTCCCGAACGCGATTGCTCACACGATTCCCGTCGAGAACCTCGGCGGCGTGGATTCGATTCTGGGACTGAAGCTGGACTTGAACCTGGGCTTTGAAGTGCAGCTCGCCACACCGGACGAAGTGCCGATGTGTCGGCTGGTCTGCGACATCGTTGGCGGCGAGATCACCAATACGGCTCTCGCGTTTCCCATGCAGAACCTGGCCGGGAAGGTCGAGATCGGGAATGGGGCGATCAAGGTCCATCGACTGACCGGCAACAACGGTCCGACGGAACTCACAGTTCAAGGCGAGATCAATCAGGAAGAAGCCGGGCCAACCGGACGCCTCAACGTCGCCCTGAAGAACATCGCCTGCGACGACCGGCTGCGCCGCCGCCTGTCGCTGGGATTCGGCAAGATCTACGACGCTCACCACCTCGTCGGCTTCCTCGACATGGAAGCTGTGATTGCCAGCGACGGAACGGGCAAATGGAAGCCCGAAACGTTCACGGTTTCGGCAAACCACTGCTCGGCGATGCACGATGTCTTCCCGTATCGAGTGGACGACGCCGTGGGCAGCATCAAACAGGAAGGCACCGATCTGCTGCTGGACCTCCACGGCTTTGCCGGTCGGCAGCCAATCAGCCTTTCGGGTCGAGTCCGCAATCCCGGCCCGAACGCCTGGATTCAGTTGGACATCGCCGTCAAAGACCTGCCGATTGACGATCAGTTCCTCGCTGCCTGCCCCCCCGGCCTGCGCAAGACGATTACTTCCATGAATTTGAAGGGGCTGGTCGATGGCGACTGGCACTTGGAGAAACAGCCCGGCAGTGGACCGACTTTCGTGCCGACGCTGAATGGCGTCCTGCACGACGGCAGCATGAACTACACGGCGTTCCCGTACCGGGTGGATGACCTCAGCGGCAAGCTGGGCTACGACGGCAAGACGTGGACCTTCACCGATCTGAAGGGAGTTCACGGCGGGGCGAGACTGCGGGGGGCGGGTCGGTTCTCGAAGGTGGCGGGAGTCGGCGATCTCGATCGGACGGTGGTGACGCTCGACGCACCGATCGACGAGACCCTGTATCAGGCCGTTCCGGCCAGCCTGAAAACACTGTGGGCCGAATTCCAGCCGGCGGGAGAAATCAAGCACGTCGAAACTCGGGTGAAATGGATCGAGAATCAGCCAGCCGTCGTTTCGCTCCCGCGTATCGACATCAGCCGCGGGAGCTGCCTGATCCGCCGCTTCCCGTACCAACTGACCGATATCGAAGCCGCATTGGAGTACATCCCCGGCGTCCCAAAGAAATCCCCCGCGCTGCTGAAGATTCGCAATCTCGAGGGACGGCACGACTCGGCTCTGTTCGTCATCAATCCCGGCGAAAAGTCTGTCGTCACAATGGGTGACAACGGCGACTGGAAGGTGCGGCTGCAGACGATGAGTGTCCGCAACCTGCATCCCAACAACGACTTGAAGCAAGCTGTCGCACCTGGACTGCGAAGCATTCTGGCAGCTCTGAACCCGGATGAACCGCTGGATCTGGAAGGCATGCTCGAACTCCGCGGCACATCCGACGTCCGCTATCCGATGACAGCCGCGTGGTCACTGCGATCTGACCTTGAAGGAAATCAGGTGCAGGCCGGCCTGACGCTCGACGGCGTGCACGGAACTGTTGAATCCACAGGGACTTGGGATGGCGTCGAAGCCGTCGTTGACGGCAAACTCAACCTCACGCTGCTCAAGGTCTTCGAGAAATACGAGCTCACGGACGTGCGGGGCCCGTTCCACTTTCGAAATGGCCTGCTGACGCTCGGTTCACTCACCGCTTTGGAGGGTCGGACCGACCGCAACGAGAGTCAGGACGAGCAGGTCACGGCCCAGTTCGTCGATGGGCTGCTGAAACTGAGCGCGACCACCTCGACCGACGAGGTGCCGGAATATCACGTCCGAGTGAACTTCTCGCACGGGCAGTTGCAGACGTTTGCCCGGAAGTATCTGGATAACCGGGACAAGCTACGCGGGACGATCCATGGCTGGACGACCATCAACGGACGGGGCTCGAACAAACGCTCGATCACCGGCACGGGGCAGATACAAATCAGTCCCGCCGCACTGTACGAAGTTCCTGTCGTCGTCCAATTGATGAACGCACTGAATCCCCAAGTCTCCAATTCCGCCGCTTTTAACTACGCACTTATCAATTTCAACCTCGGACAAGGTCGCTACGCGTTTGACGCCATAGACCTCGTTGGCGATACTGTGCAACTTCGCGGACAGGGAGAAGCGACGTTTGACGGTGACGTCAGGCTGCGGTTCTACTCGATGCTGCCCTATTCAATGCTGCCAAAGACACAATTGCCTTTCTGGGTACCAGTAGTACCCCAGGTGGGTGATCTACTGAGAAACGCCACGCGTGAGGCCACCAAAGGCTGGGTTGTCATTGAAGTTAAGGGCAAAATTGACAACCCTCAAACGCAAATAGTGCCTGCGGGGAACTTCAAGGGGATCCTGAACCAGCTTCAGCCCCTGCCGAGTCAGCCAGGCAAGATCAATTGAACTGCCTCGGGCTGATTTGAGCAATTCCTGTCATGCCTCTGCGAGCTACTTGCCTCGCATGGGAACGCCGTGTTTACCAATGGTGAAGACGGTTGACAGTGCAAAAGCCAACCCGTAAAACCCCCGCCCGCATTTTTCTGAGGACCATTATGAGCCAAGACAAAATCCGCATCCGTATTGAAGCCTACGACAACTCCATTTTGGATCAGTCGGCCGCGGACATTGTTAATACAGCCAAACGCACAGGGGCGGATGTTCGGGGCCCGATCCCGCTGCCAACGCGTATTGAACGATATACGGTGCTGCGTAGCCCGCACATCGACAAGAAGTCGCGCGAGCAGTTCGAAATTCGGACTCACAAACGACTTATCGAAATTGCTCGCCCTGGTGCCAAGACGATCGACGCGCTGAATAAGCTGTCGCTCCCGGCGGGCGTTGATGTGCGTATTAAGACGGCCTAGTGCGATAATTGAGTGAGATAATGCATACACAAATTCTGGCAACCAAAGTCGGCATGACGCAGATGTACGGGGACAACGGTGTGTTGATTCCCGTTACCCTGCTGCAGGTCGGGCCGTGCAAAGTGTCGCTGGTGCGAACTGCAGCCCGCGATAAGTATGATGCGATTCAGATGCAGTTGGTTCGCAATGAAAAGGTTCTGGCGACACGCGAGTCTCGCATTGATCCGGCGGCCCGACAGTATCAGGTTGGTGAAGCAGTCGACGCGCCTTTCGCTGAGAAAGGTCTGAAGGTGGACATTTCTGGCACCTCCAAGGGTCGCGGTTTCACTGGTGTGATGAAGCGTCACAATTTCCACGGATTGAATGCGACTCACGGCGTGAAGAAGGTGCATCGCAGTGGTGGTTCGACTGGTCAGAATACCCATCCTGGTCGCGTTCAGCGCGGCATGAAGATGGCTGGTCAGTACGGCAATGCGAAGATCACCGTGCGTAATCTGGCTGTTGCATCTTACACGCCTGATACAGGCTTGATTGCGGTGTGTGGTGCTGTGCCTGGCCCGGTTGGCGGTGTGGTTGTCGTGCGAAAGCAAATTGAGGCCTAGATAGCGCCCGCTGCGGCAAATTGAATAGAGCGAGTTAATTATGTCGGATATTCCACAGGCTGATTCCTTCTACTCCAAAGTCTCGATGCATTTGCTGCATCAGGCCGTGGTGATGTATCAGTCGAACTTGCGCGCCGGGACTCACAAGACCAAGACTCGTGCGGAAGTCGTCGGCTCCAAGAAGAAGATGTATAAGCAAAAGGGTACTGGCCGTGCCCGTGCGGGTAATCTCCGGACTCCGGTTCGAGTCGGTGGCGGTCATGCATTCGCCAAATCGACTCGTTGCTGGTACTATCGCCTGCCCCGCAGATCGCTCGCTGTTGCCACTAAGATGGCGTTGCGAGTGAAGGTGGAAGCTGGTCAGCTCAAGGTGATTTCTGATCTGAAGCTGGCCGATCACAAGACGAAGTCGCTGCTGACGCTGCTCGGGCAACACTCCCTCAAGGGTGAGAAGTGCCTGTTGGTGATCGAAGCTGCCGATCCAAATCTGGTGCTGGCTTCGAGAAACCTGCCGAACGTCACTGTGATGCGACGATCGGATATCAACTGCCACGAAGTGCTGCGTCATCGATTTGTGGTACTGGACGCTGCTTCCTGCAGTGCTCTGGTTGGCAGTTGATTCGGAATACATAAAGTCAATCGGGTGTGAGTGAGATGTCAAATCCCATCGTACGACTGCTGGTTACTGAAAAGACGACGGAGCTCGCTGAGCAGCGTAAATATACGTTTCTCGTCGAAGGCGACCTCGATAAGGGTGAAATCGCGCGTCAGGTGACCACGGATTATTCCGTGATCGTCGAGAGCGTGAATACCGTGACTCAGTCGTCCAAGTCACGTCGCACGCGTACGGGCACGGTGGTTCGCCGTCGTCCTCGCAAGGCCATCGTTACGCTGGCCAAGGGATATAGCATTCCGCTGGCATAGTTCGGGGCTGTGGGTAGTAAGTGTCTTTAAGATTGAGGGCGTGTTGTGGCTATCAAGCAATATAATCCAACCAGTGCGGGACGCCGGGCGGGATCGGTTAATACACACGATGCCGTAACGCTGCGCACCAATCGCCCTGAGAAGTCGTTGATCAGCCGCCAGAAGAAGCGCGGCGGACGAAATAATCAGGGTAAGATTACGGCCCGTCATCGTGGTGGCGGACACAAGCAGATGTATCGTCACGTGGACTACTTCCGTCGCACAGATGGTGTCGCGGCCGAAGTGCTCACTGTTGAGTATGATCCCTGCCGCACCACTCACGTCTGCCTCATCAAGTATGCGGACGGCAAGAAGGCTTACATCATTGCTCCGGAAGGCCTGAAGGTCGGTCAGACGATTCAGAGCGGTCCCGGTGCTGGCATGGAGCCGGTCGTTGGCAACGCAATGCCGCTGAGCGCGATTCCGCTCGGCATGACCGTTCACAACATTGAAATGCAGCCTGGTGGTGGTGGTAAGCTGTGTCGCTCGGCTGGAAGTTCCGCGGTGCTCAATGCTCGCGATTCTGGTTGGGCTCAGATCACTCTGCCTTCGGGTGAAGTTCGTCGCGTTCCGGCCGCTTGCCGTGCGACGATTGGTGCCTGCGATAATGCTGAGCATCAGAATGTGAGTATCGGTAAGGCTGGCCGTAATCGCTGGAAGGGTATTCGCCCCTCAGTTCGCGGTGTGGCCATGAACCCGATCGCACACCCGATGGGTGGTGGTGAAGGTCGAACATCAGGTGGTCGTCATCCATGTAGTCCGACAGGCAAGCTAGCCAAGGGCGGCAAGACGCGCAAGCGACGTAAGCCATCCAGCTCAGCGATTGTTCGTCGTCGCTGGAGTCGCCGTAACGGTCAATTGATTACGTAATTCTTAGGTGGAAGCACAGCATGGGACGATCCCTCAAAAAAGGGCCTTACGTAGACGCACGGCTGGCAACAAAGCTGGCGTCTGGCGCTAAGGGTGAGACGTTGAAGACTTGGGCTCGCCGATCCACGATTTCGCCCGACTTTGTCGGTCACACGATTCTGGTTCACAACGGTCGAGCACACATTTCCGTGTACGTCACGGAAGATATGGTTGGACACAAGCTCGGTGAGTTTGCTCCAACCCGAACGTTCCGGGGCCACGGTGCCCGGGGTAAGAAGTAACGCTTTGGTGTGAGCATACAATGCAGTACAGATGCACAAGTAAATATCAGCCGATGGCGCCGACCAAGGTGCGTCGCGTTATTCACGACCTCACGGGTCGTCGAGTGAGCGATGTGCTGGACCTGTTGAGTGCTGTTCATAATCGCGCTGCCGAGGTGGTGATCAAGGTCATCAAGAGTGCGGCAGCCAACGCGGCTGAAGGCGGCGAACGTCAGCCGGGCGAATTGCGGATTGTGGAGATCGTGGCCGATCAGGGCCCCGCTCGCAAAACGATCCGCGCGAAGTCACGAGGTATGGCATACGTCGAGCGGGCTCGGACGTGCCACGTGAGAGTCGTTCTTCAAGGTCGCTCTCAGAATCCATAACGCAGAGGATTTGAAGAAATGGGTCAGAAAGTACGCCCAACCGGCTTTCGAATTGGTATTACTGAGCCTTGGCGAAGTCGTTGGTACGCCCCCAAGGGCACCTTCGCGGATCTCCTGGCGGAAGACGCCGTCCTGCGAAAATATATCTCGAAGAAGTATCACTTCGCGGGTATCAGCCGCGTTGAGATCGAGCGAACTCTGGATCAGGTTTCGGTGCTGCTGTTGACCAGCCGCCCCGGCATTCTGATCGGCCGTAAAGGTCAGGAAGCGGATCGAGTCAAGGCGGAGCTGGAAACGTTGACGGGTCGTCGCATCGACCTGAAGATTGTTGAAGTCTCCAATCCGAATATGGATGCGAGTCTGGTGTCTCAGGACATCGCTTCGCAGCTTGAAAAACGCGGGTCTTTCCGAAGAACCGTTAAGAAGGCGATTGAGCAGGTTGTGGACAGCGGCGCGCTGGGCGTGAAGGTCGAAGTTTCCGGTCGACTCGGCGGCGCTGAAATGTCTCGCACAGAGAAGGCTGTAAAGGGTTCGGTGCCGCTCGGAACGCTGCGGCGGCACATTGATTACGGCTTCTCGATTGCTCAGACGACGATGGGCGTCATTGGTGTCAAGGTTTGGATTGATCGCGGCGACTACAGTGTAAAGGGTGACGGACATGGCACTAATGCCAAGACGGGTGAAGCATCGCAAAAGCCAAAGAGGGCGTTTAAAAGGTAACGCTTTTCGTGGCAATCGCGTGTGCTTCGGTGATTTTGGCCTGCAGTCGCTTGAATCCGGGTGGGTGAGCGCTCAGACCATCGAAGCTTGTCGTATCGCGATTATGCAATACATTCGCGGCGAGGGAAAACTTTACATTCGTATGTTCCCTCAGAAGTCCGTGACGGCGCGTCCTCTGGAAACCCGTATGGGTACCGGTAAGGGCGAGCCTGATCACTGGGTGGCTGTGGTGCGGGCTGGGGCGATCATGTTCGAAGTGTCCGGCGTATCCAAAGTGGGCGCCGTGGAATGCTTCGGGCGCGTGGCTCACAAGCTCCCCTTGAAATGCAAATTGGCACCCCGTGACTTTGCTGGCTAAACAGCTGGGATGTTGAGACTGTCATGATTCAGATGCAGACTGTTGTTGATGTCGCTGACAATAGCGGCGCCCGCGTGGCTCGAGTTATCAAGGTGCTTGGTAACACTGGCCGTCGTTACGCGTCCGTGGGCGACATCATCATCGTGAGTATTCAGAAGAGCATGCCGCAGGGTAATGCCAAGAAGGGTCAGGTGGCTCGCGCTGTGATCGTGCGAACCCGCCGTCCCACCCGTCGTATTGACGGCAGCTATGTGCGATTCGACCGTAATGCAGTCGTGCTGATTGACAAGGACGGCAATCCTCGTGGGACACGCATCTTTGGTGGTGTGGCCAGAGAGTTGAGAGACCGGAAGTACGCGCGAATCGTAAGCCTCGCCGAAGAGATTGTGTAAAGATCGGAGATTGCTGTGGGTCAGTCGCGATTGAAAGCGCGTTACCAGGAAGCTGTTGTTCCGCAATTGCAGCAGGAACTCGGCGACAAGAACCGGCACTCCGTGCCGCGGGTAACTCGCATTGTTATTAGCATGGGTATCAAGACGGCTAGCTCCGACGCCAAGCGGCTCGAAGCGGCGCTGGCCGATCTGGGTGCGATCAGTGGTCAGAAGCCTGTGGTCTCGAAGGCCCGGTTGGCGATCTCGGGGTTCCGTCTGCGTGAAGGGATGGAAGTCGGTGCGTTCGTGACGCTCCGGAAGGAGCGGATGTACGAATTCCTCGATCGTTTGATCTCCGTGGCCCTGCCACGCGTTCGCGACTTCCGCGGGTTGAATCCGAAGTCGTTCGATGGTCGGGGGAATTTCAGCTTCGGCCTGTCCGAGCAGGGCATCTTCCCGGAAATCGAAGGCGACAAGATCACCTACCAGCAGGGTATGAACATCACGATTGTGACGACTGCAGGAACGAATGACCGAGGCCGTGCGCTGCTGAAGGCGATCGGCATCCCTTTTAAGCGACCGGAGTAGGGGTGATTTAATGGCGTCAAAAGCTAAGATCGCTAAGGCTAATGCGGTTCCGAAGTTTAGTTCTCGTATCGAACGACGATGTGGTCAGTGTGGCCGACCGCGAGCTGTTTATCGCCGGTTTGGACTCTGTCGAATTTGTTTTCGAAACGCGAGTTTGGACGGATTGATTCCAGGCGTCCGCAAAGCGAGTTGGTAGTCGTTTGATTTGGAAGGTTTACTATGGCGTCGGTTGAGCAGTTTGCGACTCGCGTACGAAATGCAGTTTCGCGGGGGGCGACCTCGGTGGAAGTGGAAGCGTCGAAGCTGAACGTGAGCTTGTCTGCCGCGCTCAAGCGCGAAGGCTTCCTCGACAGCGTCGAAAAGTTGGAAGACAAGGGGCCGGGCACCAAGTGCAAGTTGTGGTTCAAGGTCGGTCGCGACCTGAAGCCGCTGCTGACGTACATTGAGGCGTTCAACTTCCCCGGTCGTCGTCAGTACCTGCCGGTTAAGTCGATTCCACGACTGAAGGCGGGCGCGGGCGTGGTGGTGATTTCGACGTCGCAGGGCGTGTTGACGGGCCGCGAGGCTCGCAGCAAGTCGGTCGGTGGCGAATTGTTGCTCAAGATTTGGTGAGATAAAGGCGGGTTTGTAATGTCCAGGCTTGGTGCTAAGGCGATTGATATTCCAGGTGGCGTGCAGGTTGCGGTGGCGGCGGACGAAGTCGTTGTCACGGGCAAACTTGGCAAGCTGGCCGTGAAGAGTCACGCTGGTCTCGCAATCGAAGTTGATGAAACTGAGAAGAAGCTGAAGGTCACGAACCAGAAGGCCCACGGCGCGATTCACGGGCTGATGCGAGCCTTGCTGGCGAATGCCGTTAAGGGCGTCAGCGACGGTTTCGAGAAGAAGCTGGAATTGCAAGGCGTCGGTTATCAGGCCAGTCTGGCGAAGGGCGAGCTGAAGCTGACGGTTGGCTTCGCGAACCCGGTGCTGCTGAAGGTGCCAGAAGGTTTGAAGTGCGTGGTCCCGGATCCGACACACATCAATGTGTCCGGTGTGGATCGCCAGAGTGTGGGACAGTTCGCCGCGACGGTGCGTGGCGTGCGTCCGCCGGAACCCTACAAAGGCAAGGGTATCCGTTACGTTGGTGAATACGTTCGTCGTAAGGCTGGTAAGGCCTTCGGTGCTAAATAGTCAGGGGCAGGTTTCGTGAACAGACTTGATCGTATTTCTGAGGCGAAGCGTCGCCGCCTGGCCCGTGCCAAGAAGTTCGCGGCGCTCAAGGGTAAGCAAGACGTCCGCGTCTGCGTTTCGCGGTCGAACCGCGACATGTTCGCTCAAGCGGTGCGCGTCTCCGACGGGGCCGTGGTGGCTGGCGTGAGTGCTCGCAAGCTGTTCGGTAATCCGAAGGAAGCTGGCGGCGGCATTGCAGTCGCTGAGAAGTTGGGCGCGGAGCTGGGGAACCGGTTGCTGGCCGCTGGCGTGCAGCAGGTCTTCTTTGACCGCACGATGTTCCTGTATCACGGTCGCGTTGCTGCTGTGGCCACTGGATTGCGTTCTACCGGCGTGTTGCGCTGAGCTTTGAGAAATAGGAAGACACAAAATGGCGGCTGGTGAGCGTATCGAACACGTGGTGCAGATTCGGCGAAGTGCCTGCGTGGTCAAAGGCGGTCGACGATTTAGCTTTGGCGCGCTGGTGGTAGTCGGTGACGGCAATGGTAAGGCCGGTTGGGGATATGCGAAGGCGGGCGAAGTTCCGCAGGCCGTTGAGAAGGCCGTGCGAGAAGCCGAACGCCGGATGACGAAGTATCACCTCGTCGAAGCGGGCGGTGGTGGCGTCAGCATTCCATATCAGCTTGAAGGCCGTTGCGGTGCGTCTCGCGTGCGTTTGATCCAGGCCAAAGGTGGTACGGGTCTGATCGCCGGTGGTGCTGTGCGTGCCGTGTTGAACGCGGTGGGTGTGACTGAAATTCTGTCGAAACTCCACGGATCGACGAACAGCGTCAACGTGGTTAAAGCTGTGTTTGATGCTCTGGAGGCCAGCGAAGACGTACATGCGTTGGTGGCCGCGCGAAATCCCGAGCCGCTCAGCAAGGGAGACGCGTAATGGTCGGACTGCATGAATTCGGCGGCAAGATTGGCCGTCGTCCAAATCGCAAACGCGTCGGCCGCGGAGTTGGCAGCGGGCTCGGCAAGACGGCCGGTTACGGCTCGAAGGGTGCTGGCAGCCGCAGCGGTCGTCACTCGAAGCGCGGTTTCGCCGGTGGTCAGAAGCCTCTGTACCGTCAAGTTGCAAAGCGCGGCTTCGTGGGACCTCCATCCGACGTGGTGGAAGTGACCGTGAAAATGATCGCTGTCAACTGCACGGGTGAAGTCAGCCGCGCGACGTTGCTGGCGCTCACGAACGGTCGTCCGACCACGACCGTGCGAGTCGTGGGTGCAGGTGACTGCACTGGACTGAAGTCGGTGGAAGCCAACTATTTCACGGCTGGTGCTCAGGCCTGCTTGACATCGAATGGTGTTACCGCCGTTCAGGTGAGGTGAACCATGATGGCCGAGTTGATCGCTTTATTTCGGGTCCCCGAAGTTAAGCGACGCCTACTGGTAACATTGATTCTGGTGGCGGTGTACCGGATGGGATTCTGGTTGCCGCTTCCGCTGCTGAATCAGGCTGAACTGGCCAAACAGGTGTCGCAAGGTGCGATGGGTGAGCTGCTCTCAGCTCTGGCCCTCGTGACCGCCTCGGACATCGGTAGCGCCACTGTCTTCGGCCTGGGCGTGATGCCTTATATTTCGGCGTCCATTCTGTTTCAGTTGCTGGGTCAGGTGTACCCGGCTCTCGCTGAAATGCAGAAGGAAGGCGAGTCCGGCCGCCGAAAAATCAATGAATACACACGTTACGCCACCATTGTTCTGTGCTACGTGCAGAGCTTTTTCTGGCTGGTTCAACTGACGCGGTATCCTGGGGTGGTTCAAGCCAGTGCCTCAGGGTTCGGATGGATCGCGGCGTCAGCTCTCATCATGACGGCTGGAACGGCTGTTTTGATGTGGCTTGGCGAGCAGATTGACGCTTTCGGATTGGGCGGTGGTGTCAGCTTGTTGATGGTGGTCGGCATTATTGCCCGTTTGCCGGTGGCAATCGGTCAGGTGCTGGATCCGTTCCTCCGTGAAGGCGTGCGGTTGGGCGGAGACAACGGAGCGGAGACAATACTGTTACTGGCCATTGGCTTCGTGGCGGTTGTGGCAGGAGTCGTGGTGCTGAACTCGGCGCAGCGCAAGATTCCAGTGGAATCCAGCAAGCATCGCGGCATGACTGGCGGCCAGGCACTGCCTTTGAAGTTGAATCAGTCGGGCGTGATGCCCGTCATCTTTGCGTCCAGTCTGCTGATGTTGCCAGCGTTTGTGCTGGAGTGGCTGGCGGGGCGGTTGGGCGCACCATGGCTGCAGGTTGCCAAGGAGTCGTTTGCTACTGGTACCGGTTTAGCGTACCTTTTGTCGTTTATCTTGTTGGTTTACTTCTTCAGCTTCTTCTGGACGTCTGTGGCGTTCAATCCGAAGCAGGTGGCTGACGGATTGCGGGATTCGGGCGTGTTCGTGCCGGGGTACCGTCCGGGGCCGCGAACGGAAGAGTTTCTGGAACGGGTTGTGGTCAGAGTCACCGTGATTGGTGCCACTGGTCTGATCATCGTGGCGATTCTTCCGAACCTGGTTTCGTCGACGTTTGGTGTCGGACGCATGTTGTCCGGCTTCTACGGCGGAACGGGTTTGCTGATCGTCGCGAGCGTGGTGCTCGATCTCAGGCAGAAGCTGAAGAGCTACCGCGTCTTTTCAAAGTGAGTGGAACGGGGTTGTGTTATGAAAGTCCGGAGTAGCGTGCGAGTGCTCTGCGAGCACTGCAAAGTGGTGCGCAGGCATGGCGTGATGCGCGTGATTTGCAAGGCGAACCCAAAGCATAAGCAGAGGCAGGGCTAAGTATGCCACGTATCCTTGGTGTTGACATTCCGCAGAACAAACCAGCGTATGTGTCGCTGAGCTACCTCTACGGTGTTGGTCGTCGAAACGCGGTTGACGTGCTGAGGGCGATCGGTGTTGATCCGACGATCCGTGCGTCGTCGCTCAGCGACGATGACGTGGCTCGCATCAACGTGCTGCTCGAAGCCGAGTACGTCGTTGAAGGTGCGCTGCGTCGCTCGGTCCAGCAGGACATCGGACGTTTGCGTGACGTGCGCTGCTACCGCGGCTTGCGACATCGTCGCAGCCTGCCGGTGCGTGGTCAGCGAACCCGTACGAACGCTCGCACACGCAAGGGCGTGAAGAAGACAGTGGCCGGCAAGAAGGGCGTGAAGGATCTGAAGTAGTAGGTTGCATCGTCATCTGATCGGGAGTGTGTTGTGGCTCGTGGTGTAAAAAAGAAGATTCGCAAGAACGTTGTTAAGGCGATTGCGCACGTTAAGGCAACGTTCAACAACACGATTGTCTCCGTGACGGATCTCAGTGGGGACGTGCTGTGCTGGGTCAGCGCCGGAAGCGCTGGCTTCAAGGGAAGTCGCAAGAGCACGCCGTTCGCCGCTCAACGAGCTGCTGAACTGTGTGCCGAGAAGGCCTCGAAGTGCGGAGTTCGCGAAGTCGAAGTTCGCGTGACGGGTCCAGGTGCGGGTCGCGAAAGTGCTCTGACCGGTATGCAGTCGTTTGGCATTTCGGTTCGCTGCATTGAAGATGTGACGCCATTGCCTCACAACGGTTGCCGGCCGCGCAAGCGTCGCCGCGTCTAACCCTGTGGTGCTGATCAATATCTGTGGGTGTAGCAGAGAGGTAGTACTGTGAGAATTCGATGGCGAGGACTGGAACTCCCGAGTCGCATGGCGCGGGATGTCGATAGTTCAACTGCTACGTATGCGAAGTTCACCATTGAGCCGTTTGAACGCGGCTTTGGTGCCACAATCGGAAACAGCCTGCGTCGCGTGCTGCTGTCGAGCCTCGAAGGCGCGGCAGTTTGCAGCCTGCGGATCGCTGGCGTCAGCCATGAGTTTTCGAGCATTCCCGGCGTTGTGGAAGATGTCACGGACATCTGCCTGAACGTGAAGGGTTTGATCGTCAAGCATCACGGCACTGGTCCACGCACGATGCGCGTTGATCGTCACAGCCGTGGCGTCATCACTGGTGCTGACATCGTTTGCGACGACCAGATTGAGATCCTGAATCCTGAGTTGGTGATTGCGACTCTGACCGACGACGTGCCGTTCTCAGCCGAGTTCGGCGTAGAAGTTGGTCGTGGATTCACGACAGCGTCTGAGCGTTTTGCTGCTGGCGTGGATGTGGGCGTGATCGCTCTGGACGCGTGCTTCTCACCAGTTGTTCGCGTGCGTCACTCAGTCGAAGAAACTCGCGTCGGTCAACGTACGAACTTCGATCGTCTGGTTCTGGAAGTCTGGACCGACGGTACGGTCAGCCCGGAAATGGCTGTCGTCGAAGCCGCGAAGATTCTCCGCAAGCACCTCGGCGTGTTCGTCGGATCCCGCGATGGACTCGGCGAGAGCGCTGCTGACGGCGGCCTGCGAGGCATGTCCGAAGCGACGGGTTACGCTCCGGTCGACTTGGAGCTGGAAGAGAAGTTGGGCATGAGCCTGGCAGAACTGAATCTGTCGGTGCGTGCGACCAACTGCCTGGAATCGGAAGGCATCAGCAGCGTTCGCGAGCTGGTGTCTCGCACGGAAGATCAACTGCTGCAGGTTCGTAACTTCGGTGAAACGACGTTGACTGAAGTTCGCGAGCGATTGACTGGTATTGGGCTTCGCTTAGGTATGCGAGTGCCGAAGGGTTCGAAGGGTGCTCGTTAAGCGAAAGTGCGAGGGGACAGATGCGTCATCGAAATGCTGGTAAGAAGTTAAACCGGAATCCTAGTCATCGTAAGGCGATGTTACGGAACCTGAGTATCTCGATCATTCGCGCGTCGGGAGAGAAGGGTGCCGAAGGCGGTCACGTGATTACGACGGGCCCAAAGGCGACCGCAGTGCGTGGCTTCTGCGAGAAGCTCGTCACGCTAGCCAAGAAGGTCCGCGCTTGCGGCACCGACGAGAAGGGCCTGCTGAAGGCTCTGCACTTGAAGCGAATGATTCACGCTCGCGTGAACGATTGGGAGATCGTGCAGTTGCTGGTGGATGTCGTGGCTGAGAAGCATGCGACCCGCAACGGTGGCTACCTGCGAATCCTGAAGCTGCAAGGCCGTCGCCTGGGTGACGGTGGCGAGCAGGTTCTGATCGGCTGGGTTGCTTAGTTGCTGACCGTGAGCCGATACGATTGAGATAACGAACGCCGTGGTTGATCCACGGCGTTTTTTGTTTGTAGTGTGCGAAGGCCAATAGTACGGATCGCAGAAGATGATTGCGCGGTCCGCTCTGATCAGTAGCAGGCATTCTCCGAGTGCCGTAGCCTGAGAACCAGCCTGCCGAACTCTGCGAACGGCAGATGGAATGTGCCTGCTACTTTGAATGACAGTCCGCCGCGCAGTTGATTTCTGGAATCCGAATGAGAAAGCCAGGAACGCTGATCGCCCCTGAGCTCCGCTGATGAGTCGGTCCACACACGAGTTCGGATCGCTTGTTTCACCCTGTAGTGCTCAACCTCCGACCGCTAGTCGCGAGGCTGGCGGTTGCTCTTCACCGTAACGAGGAACATCTGCCGTGACTTGTTCGCATCGACCGCGACGACGGAGAACTGAGTGCCGTCACGATTCCAGTTCGGCGACGGGTCGATCCGGAGTTCACCGCCTACGTAGCCGCCCTGATCGAAACCGTCGGTTCGTACCACCGCGCCGTCGCTGCGTCTCAGGATGGTATAGTAATTCTTTCCCTTATCGCCGTGGCCGTTGACGAACCATTGACCATCGGCCGACAGCGCGATGTCTCCGCCGGGATTCGGGAACGTACCAGCCGGCCCAAGGCTACCAACGATCTTCTGAGCCTGGACATCAAAGAGAATCTGCTCTTTGCCTCGCACGCCGATCAGGCGGCGGTCGGACTCCCATTCAGGATGCCCGCCGATGTGCATGGCCAGAGGTCGCAGGTCGGTGCCGTCAGCCCGCATCGTGAACGGCACATCCAGCCGTTTGCCGCGAATCTCGAAATCGCCGCGAGCGAAAAAGAAGATGCGTCCATCCTCGCGACTCCACAGAGTGTGATTGATAAACAATTCCTTCTGCTCGACGTCCGGATGCTTGTCCCGCAGAGCGTCGGCCAGTTGTCGAAACGAGGCCAGCAGCGTCTTCTCCCGCGTCTTGACGTTCACCTTGAAGACACCGTCGTCGTCCGGGTGCCCCGCGCGGCTGGCTGTCCAATCACGAGCACCGGGGTAGCCGGTGACCGGACGCAGTCGAGCCAGCCGCCTATAATTGATCCCCAGAAACCAGCCGCCTCGCTGTGCCGCACCGCCGTTGCCGAACGACGCATCTTGATACCGATACTCCGCGATACGCTCGCCCGTGGGGCCTTTGGATGTATCAAACAAGACGCAGAAGACCTCATGAGTCACCGGGTCGCGGTCATTGAAAAAGAACTGTGTTTCCGGAGACTCGGGATTCCAGTAGAGCATGGTCCCCTGTTGAAAGTTCCACGCTCGGGTCTGCTCCACAACCCGGACGGCGTAATCGTTCCGAGTATCAAGCAGAACAATTTCAGCGGCTTCTCCCGGCCGGGGCATGCGATTTTGAAACTCAGTGCGTAGCGCGACGAGATAGCGCCCGCTGGCGTTCCACGGCGTCGTCCGCACGTGACCGAAGTAGCCAAAGAAGTGATGCCGCGGCCCAGACGTGATCTGACGGACCTCCGTGCTCAGTTGCTCGCGTGCCGGATCAGCCGCTGCGACAAATGCCTGCGGTGATAATCCACAAATTATACCGCACGCCATTGTGAGCGATGCCAGCTTCATCGGATTGATCTCTGAGGCGGCATAGAAACTGGCGGAGTCAGATTACAAGAGTTCCGGAATGCCTTGCTGGTCGTCGAGGATCGGGTTGGGGCGGCCGTTGTGGTCGATGACTTGCAGCGACGTGTCGATGCCCAGGCATTGATAGATCGTCGAATGGATGTGCGTCGGGCGGACGGGCCGGGTTGCCGGACGCTCGCCCTTGGCGTCGGTGGAACCGACGATCTGGCCGCCTTTGACACCGCCGCCACCGAGCAGGCAGAACATCGAATTGCCCCAGTGATCGCGACCGGGCTGGCCCATGCTGAGTGGAGGTCCGCCGTTACCGCCGTCGTTCATGCGCGGCGTGCGACTGAACTCGCCACAGAGGATGACCAGCGTCGAATCCAGCAGGCCGCGCTGTTCGAGGTCGTTGAACAACGCCGTCACCGCCATATCCACCATCGGCAGGTAGCGTTCCATGCCGGTCTTCAGGTCCCAGTGATGATCCCAGCCGCCGAAATGCACGGTCGCGAACGTCGAACCCGCTTCCACCAGCCGACGAGCCAGCAGAGTGCTTTGTCCCCAACTGTTGCGACCGTATTGATCACGAATTTTCGGTGACTCCAGACCGATGTCGAAGGCGCGGCGGGCGTTTTCGCCGGTCACGAAGCTGAAGGCGTCCTGATCGAAGCGGTCCATCGCCGTGAACACGCCGGTCTGATCGGCGTCGCGGCGAATGCGATCAAAATGTTGTAGTAACGAGCGACGGTCTTCGAGGCGATTGACGGTCAGCCCCGAGGCCAGCTTCAGGTTCTCCACCTTGAAGTTGGAAGCGTTCGGATCGCCGCCGGTTTCGAACGGGTCGTACTCGACGCCGAGGAAGTTGCCGCCGAAATAGCCGGGACGCAGGCCAATGCTCATGCCATAGGGCACCGCGACGTACGGAGGCATACCCGGCTTTCGAGCTCCACGCTCGCGGGCAATGATCGAACCGATGCCCGGAAACCGTCCGGCAGTGAGCACACCGCTGACGTTCATATCCTTCGTCGTCAGCATGCGGTGACCGCCGGCAAAGTGGTCGCCGGTGTCGTGATGCAGCGAACGCACGATCGAGAACTTGTCGGCAATTTGAGCCTGCAGCGGGAACAACTCAGAGATCTCGATCCCCGGCACGTTGGTACGGATCGGGTTCCAGATGCCGCGCACTTCGACCGGCGCCTGGGGCTTGAGGTCATAGAGGTCCAGATGCGAGGGACCCCCGTCCAGCCACAGCAGAATCGCCGAAGTTTCTTTGTTCGGGGTGCCGTTGGCGGCGGAAGCGGACTTCGCGCGCAGAATGTCTCCCAGACCTAGCGATGCCATGCCCGCCACACCGAGCTGCACAAAGCTCCGGCGGTTCATTCCATCACAGTATTTCCCGGACAAGCCAGCATCGACGCGAAACATGAGACACCTCGGCACTGAGGGGTAACGCTCACCAACAGCAGCAAAGACACATTCTCATAGACTGATGTGTCGGTCGCAAGAGCGTTCCGGCTGCAGCGGGATGTCTGTCGAAGTCATTCGTAGCATGGACGGCCCGTCCGGGTAGTCAGCCTTGTGGTCGGCACTCTCCGTGTGCCGACGGACCCAAGAAACCCGCACACGGAGAGTGCGGGCCACTATTGGTGTCATCCATCGCAGGGACGGGGCGTCCATGCTACGGCTTCTTCAGCCGGTCGGTTCCAGCATCGCCAGCGGCACGTAGAACTTGGCGTAGCGGCGTCCGTCGGAATACAGCGGGCTGTTGGGGTCTTCCACCAGCACTGTCGCTCGCTTGGTCACGCGGTTCACGAAGCCCACGTATTCAGTGCCTTCCACTCGAAACCGCACCTTGTCGCCCGGCCGGATGCCGTACTTGCTGACCGCTCGCTCGCCGGGCGTAATGAGCTGATGAGTGGCCTCGGTGTGCGCAAAGAATTGAAACGCCAGTTGCTGAAACCGCCGTTGCGAACAACTGGAATCATCGAACACCATCATCTCGGTGAGATGAATGAGTTCGTGTTCGAAGACGCGCTGCAGAGCTTCCAGCCGGTCGTGGCATTCAATGCCCGTAACCCGGATGGGGCGGTTGACATCATAGAAGGTGGCAAAGAGCAGCGTCGACGAGACCGCGATTTCAAACGTGGTCTTGTTGCTGAAGCCGAACCGCGGGCGAAAGCGCGTGGTGGTGCCGCCGACGCGCGTCATGCGTTTGGAGACTCGGAACGTCAGCGGGGCGCGGAGACCGGTCAACGAGGAGTTCAGCGTGCCCTCGAAGAAGGTTTTGTCGTAGGCCGCGAAGAGGAATTCCAGATCGCGGCTGTGCAGCGCTGCGAAGTTTCCGTCCTTGATCCAGGGCGACTGCTTCAGGACAGCGTCGTAGATCTCGCGCGTGCGGGCACGGATCTCAGGCAACGGCCGCTGAGTGCGTCGCAGGTAAACAGGCAGATCCATTACGTCAAAAACTCCCGTTGGCGAACTGGCGACAATGAGGCATCCTGTCCCCGTAGATGGCTGCCAGGACATCAGGAACAAGGCATGTTGAAACACACGATGCGGTTACGATCTTCAACACCAACCTCTGCCGTTCGCGGGACTGTTTTTCTTGCTTTACTGAGCTGCGCGGCGTACCTCTGCCTGCCGGGCTGCGCGGAATCGCGAAATGTCAGCAATTCGGACGCGGACCAGCAAGGCCAATCAACTCTTGAATATTCCAAGGCGCCACGCATGCTGGGTGAAAACGAGATTCGCGAAGAGCTGCCCCAATCCGAAGCTGGCTGGAAAGACCTGCTGACCGCCGAGCAATTCCGCGTCACGCGCAAGAAGGGCACGGAACCCGCCTTCCGCAACGAGTACTGGGACAACAAGAAAGACGGTGTCTACCGCTGTGTCTGCTGCGGTGAGACGCTGTTCGATTCCAAGACGAAATACGACTCGGGCACCGGCTGGCCGAGCTTCTATCAGCCCGTTGGCGACAAGGCCGTGAAGACTGAGGAAGACTACAAGATGGCGGTGCCTCGCACGGAAGTCGTCTGCGGTCGCTGCGATGCCCACCTGGGCCACGTCTTCGACGACGGCCCCCGCCCGACCGGCCGGCGCTACTGCATGAACTCCGCGTCCCTGCAGTTCGTCCAACGCCCAGACCAGTCAGCTCAGAGTGAGTGAAAGTAGCAGGCACATTCCATGTGCCGTCCGCCTGTTCGCAGAACCTGTGCGGATCTTTGGCTCGGCCACGGCATTCGGAGAGTGTCTGCTACCAATCAGGCAGCTATCCGCCGTCTCCCGTTTGCCGATGTGGGAAGAACTGGTCGTCAACACTCGCGGGCATAGCGCGGGGCAAACCTGAGCCCGGGCTCTCAGGAACGGTAATGCGGTATGTGAACAATACCTCGACAGAGATTCGTCTCGTGTCTGGCGATGTCCGAGACGCGTCGGAACGCTTTGTCGTCATCGGCCGTGATCCGCTGCTTCGCAGTCACTATCAACAATTGACGGGCCATCCGTTCCGGAAGCTGCCGGCCTGGTGGATGCAGGATTGCCCGGTCGATGTCGCTCGTGCAGAAGATCGCAGTCTGCACGTGTTCGCCACAACTTTCCGACCGTCGGATTCAGCTCGCCGAGTTCCTCAGCAGGTCAAGCGTCTGCAGTCGGCAATTGAATATCCTCTGGCCCGGATGATGGCACTTTGCGATGCGCAAGAAGTCGCGATGACGCCAATTTCGTGTCGTGCTCCCGACGTTGTCGCGGCTGGCATGGTACGTATTATCTGGGACATCTCGGTAGCGGCCTTCCTCGACGTCTCTGGGCCCTTCAAGGAAACGAAACCCACTCGTTTCACGATCTACTCCACTACCGATCTGCAGCCATTCATCGACGTTCTTGACCGTGGTCACTATGCGTCTATGAGTCATAGTCTGTTGTTCAACACTGAAGTACGATTCAATCAGGCGAAGCGCACTCGGTATTTCGCTCGGCGTAAGTTCAAGTACCGCCGCGCGGCGGATGGCTCGTAAGACGTAACGCTGCACCGGGCGTGGCACAGGTGCATCACCACCGCGGGATGTCGGCATGCAACCGGATGATCAGACACTTCCACATGATACTACTCACCCTGCCGCCGCTGACCGGTTGCAGGGGACGACGTCGTTGTGGCGGAAGAATCCGTGGCTGATCCTGGTCTTCGCAGGCGTCCTGTTGCTCGGCCTGTGGGTGGGAATTGGCATCTGGACCGAGCAACGACGCAGCGCGGCTGGGACCTAAAGAGGTCGTGCGACTCCGACGAGAGCGACCAAGAACTCCTCCGTTCACGCCGGAATAAGGCGGCCACGGCCCGCGGCTCACCATGGCGATCGCGGGGTGGAGCAGCGGCAGAAGTTGCAGTATCAACATCGCTTTGCTCTGCGATCTCGGTAGGCCGAGTACCGCCAACTGGGGCCACCTGTGGATCATCAGCGACGACCTCTGACCGCTCGCGGTTGCTTATTCATACTCGTTGAAACTTCATCGGCCTGCATACTAGACTACGAACGCCAACATGTAGCCCGGCTATTGCAATGTTGACGGCCAGACTGGTAGCGCTTTTTCCGGCTTCGGTCCACTTCCGAAAACCAGAACGTGTCGACCCATGAAGTCGTAATCACAGTCCGAAGTGCCTTCCACGCCGGATACGTTGATCAACGGCATCCGACGTTTGAATGTCCGAACACCCCCAGTGGTCACTCGCGTGCCACGCAAATCCAGCCAACGCAGGCCAGTTGTTTCAAGCTGCTGGAGACCTTCATCGGTAATCGCTGTGTAGCGGAGATCAAGAGAAGTTAATTGATTAATCTTGCTCAGCATCAGCAGGCCCTGGTCGGTGATCTGACTGCCAGGGAGTCCCAGATGATACAGTGATTCTTTGCCGCTAAGATGCACCACGCCTTCATCTGTAATTGATGAGTTCACAACGCTGAGAGTCTCGAATTGCCCCCGCGCCAGTTCGGCCAGCCATTCGTTGTCGATGTGCGGACCGCCGTAGAGCGTCAGCCATTTCAAGTTCCGGTCTTCGCAGAGCAGCTTGCACGCCGCGCGTGTCAGACCTCGCGTTTCAATTCGTAAGCTGGTCAGCTCAGGCTTCGCGAGAAGTTGCTCAAGTCCCTGATCGCTGATGCTGCCGCCTCTCAAGCTCAACATTCTCAGTGTCGCGGGAGAAATTGCATCCTCAATAACTCGATCATCAAGATGCGGACTCTCTAGCTCGAGGGACATCAGCGGCAGCGACTTCAGAACGGGCCATGAACCAGCCGTCAGTTGCGTATCTGCCAGTGATACTGACTTCAAGGCCGGAAACAACATGAGATCCGGTATCTGGTCGTCTGTCAGTTGTGAATTGGACCAGCTCAAATGTGATAGATGGGACAGGCGACGCAGGCCCGCGATGCCGCCTGACTCCGGTGCCGCGCCATCGAGCTTCAGAGCCTTAAGTTGAGGAAGCTGCGAGAAAGCATCCAGAGCCTTCTGATCAAACGGCCCCTTTACTCCCACGAGAGTCGAAAGGCGGCTCTGCTTCTTGATAAGAGCCGCCAAGTGCTGCGGTGTGAGTGTTCTCGCGGGGTAGAAAGAGAGTTCTTCCAAGTCGTGCGCCTCAATCACCCGCAGTACGTCCTGATCGGACAACGCGGACGGATCGAGAAACGTGAGCTTATTAACGTCAGGTAGTCGATTCAGCAGTTGCAGTTGCTTGCTGTCTGGAGGCCGAAGAAACGTCACATCCAGATCTTTGTATTCACTGCCGTCCCAATCATCCGGTAGTTCCTTGATGAGCCAGGGCGGAAGCCACTCAGGCCAGACCACCTGATACCTAATCATGGCGCTGCTTCTAGCGTGCAGTTCCTTAAAGTTCGCTCGGTATTGCCACCTGATCCAGGCGTGAACTGCCACCCCAAACACCACAATCATAGCAGTGCCGACAACGAGCATTACCCACGGAATCTTCAGCCACGACCACATGGACGCTCGCGGGTGATCAGCGCTGCTGGGTGAGGTTTCAGAATCCCGCATGTTGAACAGCTCCGAGAACTGCTGAGAGACCAGCAAACGTCTAAACACAACCTGGAAGGGCGAGGTTCAACATATTACCGCCGGGCGGCACCACTTGCCCGCTTGTGGGCTATCGAGGTGGCGCGGCCGCAGTAAGTTGTTAGCTTACCTTCTTCGCTGTGCGACCCCTGTCTGCAGAATACAGTCAAACGGGGCCGCACCGCGATGACTCGCAGGGATGGTTCGCTGATTCGTGAGTTTCAGGATGTCGGCATGCAATCGGATGATCAGACACTTCCACATGATACTGCTCACCCTGCTGCCGCTGACCGGGCGCAGGGGACGACGTCGTTGTGGCGGAAGAATCCGTGGCTGATTCTGGTCTTCGCCAGCGTCCTATTGCTCGGCCTGTGGGTAGGAATTGGCATCTGGACCGAGCAACGACGACGCGCGGCCATTGAGGAGCTAACGGATCGGTATGGAGTCTATCTGGATGGCGACGGCGCGCCGCGTTTTCCTGTCTGGTTACCGAACTGGCTGGGGCAGATGTTGCCGCCAGATTGGGCTCATGATGAGCTAATGGTATCAGCAGTCATCTATCACGGCGATGACGACCGTATCGCGCGCCTGCTTAGGCACGTGGGAGAGCTCGAAGCCGTAAGATTCATCGAAAGCTGCACATTCTCGGACGAGGCGTTGCTGGAGCTGATTGAAGCTCACCAGTTGAAACACCTCACTTTCAACATGCCGCAGAGCCTGACACCCCGGCATCTCGCCGCGCTCCGACAAAGGGGCGGCGTGCAAGGTCCGTTCTCGCTTCACGGGCCCTTTAATGAGCAGCATCTGCAGGAACTTAGTCAAATGGCTGGGTTGGAAATATTATATCTCAATGGTCCGATCAGCGCGAATGTCGCCTTGTCGGCAACTGGTTGGCCGGCTCTTGGTTTCCTGAAATGGGACGATAGCCAACTCACTGACACGCAATTTGCCATGCTTGGCACGGCTCCCAAGTTGACTGCACTGCACTTGGAAAAAACTCGACTCACCTCGCGATCCGGACCTCTGCTGGAGCGGATGGCCGTCGACTCTTTGCACTTGGAGAGCCCCGACGTTGATGACGCCTTGATGGAGAACCTCGGTCGTATTCAGTCGTTGAGTCATCTCCATTTGCCGCACGCAAAGATCACCGACGCGGGCTTGAAAGCAGTTGCTCAGCTACCGGAGTTGTGGAGCCTCCGAGTCACTGCGCACGACCTCACCGTCTCCTGCGCCCGAAAACTGCGAGAGTGTGCCAAGTTGCGATTTGTCGTACTTGATACTGACGCGAGCGTCACCGACGACTGGGTTGCAGAACTGGTGCACGAGCGGCTCGAGGGTATTGAGCTGATCAATTCCGCGGTTACCGATGAGGGCGTAGCAACCATCCAGAAAGTCTGTCCGAATACCAAGAGGCTTTCTTTGGCAGGCAGTCGAATAACAGACCGGTGCCTGCCAACGTTGAGCCTGATGTTAGAACTGGGACACCTGGACTTGAGCAATACCGCCATCACGGACGCCGGCTTGGAGCAGTTCCAGTTACAAAGCCGGGGCAACCCCGTTTTTACGTCGCAAATGCTGGATCTTTCCGGCACGCGTGTCACACGTGAGGGCGCGTTGGCCTTCCTGCAACGGAATGGGAACCCTGCATTAGGAGTGCGGCTGGGCCCCAAAGAGGTCGTACGGCTTCCGCCAAAGGAACGCATGCCGCCCCCTTTCCAGTAGGACTAACGCGGCCACCGTCTGCAAGTCTCAAGAGCACCAGCAATCGGGTGCAGCCTGAACAACGCAGTTTCACGCGCAATCGACTTCCGCGATCCGCCCGAGGTGTCACTGCTTCTTTTTTCCGTACTCTTCTCGGAACTCGTCCGCCCACTCTTTGGAATAGGTAGAGACTTCTTCGCCTTTGAAGCCGCCGTAGCGGACTGCCATCTGTGATTGGCGAAGCGCTTCGATATCGGCCTCAATGGTTGCGATCCATGCGCGCACCCTCAATGGAGAACCAAGGGGCCGATCGTCAGGTTTTTTCAGCTCTTGAATCGCCCACTCGCACACCTCGATTTGCAGCTCGTATAATTCCTTCGTGCTCCGCTTTTCGCACCACTCCTTAAGCGTCTCCGAGTCATCAGTAATCTCGGGTCGCGACATCCTGGAATGCACATTCCGCGCGTAAACATTCCGTGCCGCTGCAGGACCCATCAAAGTTTGATAATATCCCTCGGATAGGTTCTTAAAAATAATGTGTGCACACATACGGCCAACGGTCCACGTGTAGGTGTGCCCCGACCACCACTTCAGCGTGATGCAGTAGCGTTCGTCATCAAGATGGCGGACCAGTTCAGGCCACGCGGCTTCGGCGTGACGAATCAGTGACTTGGTCGCTTCCCAAACTCGCTCGTCTTCCTTCCAGTCGAACTTGGGATCAAAAATCGGCTGGTGCCGCGAACCGACCAGCTTCGGGGACGGGTTCCGATTCACCAGAGCCTCAACCAGCGCGCGAGCATCGATCTTCACATCGTCGAACGGAGATTCGATCGACGGCTCCGGCGCCGCAGCTTTGCGTTCCTGCCCTTTCACTCCGATAGGAAAACATAACACGCACGCGATCACGAGTAGCACGGAAAGCCCGTGACCCGCATTTGCTGAGCGATTGAAACGCATCATCCCCTACCTTTCCGGCCGTGAGGGACGGACTGCGGGAAAACAAAACTATGAACTACGTGCAGACGACTCTGAGCGGCTCTCATTCATGAGTCAAGCACGTTGAATAACTGTGGATAAGTCGAGACAAGCTGCTCGGTATGTGTGGAAATAAACTCGCGGAGACCATGTTCAACTTCCGCCATTGTGCCATATGTGCCTGCCAGCGCGCAATCGTAGTCATCATCCAGATGGTATATCCGAGACCGTTGTTCGTCCGTGATTCCATCCGAATGAGCGATCGCAAATAGAGAGCGCATCGCACGTCCCGTTGTCATCCGGTTAGACGCAACGAGCAGCCCGATAAATCCGATTTCTGCGGCGACTTTTCGCTCGGCGTCTCTCTGACTCACAGCGTCGAGAAGCTTCAGCAGGTCATACGGATCAATGTGTTGATTCATCGACAGGTCGATCAATCCTTCCGACGGCGCATCGACGGCGGCAATTTGCCGGTCGGCCCAGCGCGCAATGTCAGCTTTGGTGAAGTATCCGATGCCGAATCCGATCCGCAACACGTCAGCTTCAACCGCGGCTGTCATCGTACCCTGTCCGGGGATGTTTTTGTGAAACAACGTCCGTGGCAGTCGGACGGCGCCAAGGTTACTCGGTCAAGGGTTCGTGAAAGTAGTAACACAGCCCGTCGGGAGCGACGACGAAGAACACCTGGAATTTCTTGCCATCGCGCTCGTCGATGCGCCAATTCGCTGTCGGAGTACTCTTCGCTTCGAGTTCGGCTTTCATCGCTTGAATGTTTGATACCAGCACCGCGGCACCGTGTTGTCCGGGATCGCCGCCATTGATGGCGAAACCGATCCGCGTGCCGTCGCGTTCGAGAATCACGGTCGGCACCGGCTGCTGGAGACGTTCCACTTCGTGCATCCCGAAGTGACTCGAGTACCACCGAGCCGCGACATCAAGATCGCTGACCGGCAATGCCAGTACGTCATCCTGATACGGGTAAGCCGCTTTGAACTGGGGAATGTTCGACATCGGGCGTCGCTTTCGGAGGCGTGTTTCAAAGTGCAGAGACTACTCGGGAACTCCTGACGCGCGTAGTACCGATCAGGCCATCCATCGCAGCCTGCCGACGAGCGACAGTTCGGCCACGACCAGAGTCGGGGATCACTTGAAACGAGCGGGTTCAGAAACCGCTCTTGTTCAAATCGGCACGGTTCGAGTACGAGCGTACCAGTTGTGATCGGCCAAAGCCGTTCAGGGGCTTCCGTGAGTTGGGCTCTCCTTAACGGTGGCCGCTTCGGGGCCGATCGCTTGCCAGTGAAGGCTGTGTATTAAGGGCGTTGAGAAGGAACTGTGCAATGGATTGCGTCTGTCCCATTCTGGAACGTGCGACACCGGTTGATGAAGCGGGTTTCAGTCGCGGTTCGTGGTCGCTGGCGCAGTGTCGGGAAACCGGTTTCGTGTTTCTGGCCAATCCCCCCGAGTATTCACAGCTCGAAACCGAACTCGCCTGGGAGAACACCTCGGAAGCGGAAAGCAAACGACGCGCGCGGGAAGAGCCGATTATGGCTCGGGTCTCGGCGCTCGCCAAAGCGGTGAAACTGTTCTTATTCCCCAAGCGCAACAAGACGGCGTCACTGGCGCTGGCGGTGGCACAGGCGAACAAGCAGACGGAACGGCTCAACATTCTGGATGTCGGCTGCGGCTGGGGCAGTCTGCTGGTGGAAATGCACGAGCGGTTTGCCAAAGTTGGGCGAGAAGTGAAGCTGTATGGAATTGAGATCTCCAAACAACTCGCCGCATACTCGGAAAGCAGGGTTGGTCCGCTGGGCGGTAACGTGATTCCCACCAATGCCCTCGACGGCGTCGCGTTCTTCGAGCCAGAGAGCGTGCATATCGTGACGATGTGTTCGTTCCTGGAACACGAATGTCGGCCGCTGCGGTTGCTGCGGCAATTACACCCGATTATCGCGCCGGGTGGATCGATCGTGATCAAGGTTCCGAATTTTGCCTGCTGGAACCGCAAGCTGCGAGGCAGCCGATGGTGCGGATTCCGCTTTCCCGACCACGTGAACTATTTCACGCCCGACACGCTGGCTCGACTGGCTGAGGAAGCTGGCTTCACGGTTTCTCGACAACATATTCAGGATCGGTCGCCAATCAGCGACAATATGTATGCGGTCTTAACGAAAGTCTGCACCCGACCGGGGCCTGTGGAAGTCGCTGCCGCGTAGCAACGTGGGGCATGTTTTCAACGTGCCTTCGATCGGAGCGATGCAAGCACGATGAAATCGTGTTTCACGACTGCTGACCGCGCTGGTAAGCAGGCAGAACCGGCGGCTAGTGCACTTTCACAGCCTGATTGAAGGGTGCCACTCAACGCTGTGCAGAAGCTGGGCAATGCTGTCCAAGGTGGGCCGCACTCTCCGTGTGCGGGTTTCTTGGGTCCGTCGGCACACGGAGCGTGCCGACCACAAGGCTGGCCACACTCCGAGGACCGAAGACCTCCAACAGCCGTCAAATGGCGACCGGCGCCACCCAGAGACGTTTGCTACCAGCTTACCCAACCTCTGAACGGCGTTGGGTGCCACTGGCTTCGCCAGTGCAGGAATTGGGCACTCAATTCCTTGATGTGACAAAGCACGCGCCTGGCCGCTCAATTATCGCTCGATTGTTTTATACTCGCTCAGGATTACGTCGGTGACGTAGGCCTGACGCAGGACGCGGTTGATCTCTTCACGGATCAGACGCTTGATAACGCCCAGGCTGGGGTCGTAGAGGTCCTCGAACGAGGCTTTGCGAATCAGGCGTTCGACGGCTTCGCGGACGCGGGCTTTCTGCTCGGTCTTGGCGAGGCCTTCAAAGGCGGAATGCTGTTCGGTGGCTACGATTGCGACCAGCTTGAACTGCACCTGCATGGTGATGTCGGCTGCCGCCTGACGGTTGGTGACGTTGTAGGAGTCGAGTTCGCATTCGGCGAATTGAGATGTCGAGACCGGCTTGGCTCCGTCACCGTGGCCACTTCCGCCGTGACCGGTTTTTTCACCGTGTCCGCTCGCGGCTTGCTTTTCACCGTGACCGCCGTCGGAATGCGCGGCCGCTTCGTGTTCTTCGGTGGCCTGCACGGGAGTGGCACCGCTGCCACCGAAGCCGAGGAAGAAGAACAGGACGGCCTCACCAATCATGGCCGCCGACAGAATGATGAGCAGCTTGAGCTTACCCTTGGCCGCCGCTGGGGCCGGGGCTGCTTCTGTTTCATCATTGTTATCGTGAGACATGGACAGGAATCTCCGTCAGAGGCGCAGCGCGCAAGACAACGAAATATCAGGCAAATTTGGGACACCAATCGCCGTCCGGCAAACGGATTGTGCGGCAGAAGCCGCAACTGAGGCATTCGCCGGATGGACTGTTCTGAACAAAGCGGATCGTCCGCCCTGCAACTTGTCGGTGGCTCCTGAGAGACAAGTGCGGTACAGATGCGGCAGACTCCTCATGTCCTGCATAAGGATACGTCATGCCAAACTTCGGTCTGCGTGCCTGGGTGTTGTTGTGGCTGGCCGCGTGTTGGGTTGGTCCGCTTAGAGCGGATGAAGCGGCTCTTCGAATTGTGACGCTGGGGGACTCGATCACTCGCGGCGTGAGGCCGGGAGTCACGGTGGAACAAACCTTTGCGTCGCTGTTACAGGCGGAACTGCAGAAGACCGGCCGTCCGGTAGAAGTCATCAACGTTGGTATCGGCGGCGAGCGTACGGACGGCGCGCTGGCTCGACTGGAGAAGGATGTCATCAGCAAGAAGCCCGCGCTGGTCACCGTGATGTACGGCACCAACGACAGCTATGTGGATGTCGACAAGACCGAACCGAGGCTGACCGTCGAGCAGTATCGCATCAACCTGAAGGCAATCATCGAGCGTTTGCGGGCTGCGAAGATTCAACCGGTGCTGATGACCGAACCGCGCTGGGGCGACAAGGCGCGGAAGAACGGGATTGGCGAGCATCCGAATGTGAGCCTGGAACGCTACGTCGTGGCCTGTCGCGAAGTGGCCAAAGAGATGAAGCTGCCGCTGGTGGATCACTTCCACGAGTGGACGTGGCGCAACATCTCCGGGTTCGACGTGGGTACCTGGACGACGGACCAATGCCACCTCAACCCCGCCGGGCACAAGGTGGTGGCCGCCGCCATCCTGAAAACGCTGCGCGATGAGAAGCTGGTGGGGCTCGTATCGCCGACCCAGATCCGTGCCATTCGCGCCGACGGCAAGCACAACGCCTTCACCGCATTTCGACGGTTCAAAGGCAAACTGTGGCTGGCCTTCCGCGCGGCGAAGGAACACAACTCGCAGGACGGCGACATCGTGGTGCTGAAGTCGGTCGATGAAGGCCTGTCCTGGCAGGAAGCGTTCACGTTAAACGTCGTACCCGATGATCGCGACCCACAGTTTCTGGTTACTGACCAGAGACTGTTCCTCTACGACGCGGGCATGCGCGGCACTGAACTGACCACGTTTCTCACTTACACCGACGACGGGGAGAAATGGTCCGAACCTCAAGCGGTCTATGAGCCGCGCTTCATTGTGTGGAAGCCGATCGAGCACGCCGGGAAGTTCTATTCAGCGGCTCACAAGAAAGATGAGGCCAGCAACGGGAAGGGCCGCGAAGTGCACCTCATTGAGTCCGCTGACGGCATTCAGTGGAAGAAGATTTCGACCATCCGGGCCGGCAGTTGGGAGAGCGAAACGACGCTGTTTTTCTCAGACGATCACGTCGTGACCGCCTTCCTGCGTCAGAAGTACGGCAGCCCGCCCGCAGCAATTCTGACATCCGTGCCGCCCTATGCCGAATGGACGTCTCGGGCACCGAACGTGAATCACTTCTCGGGCCACAGTGTGCACACATTCGCGGGGACGACGTACCTGCTGAGCCGCACGATGGATTCGGCCCGGAAGCAGGCGGGCAGCATGATCTACACCTTCGCGGGTGGTGAGCTGACAGCCTACTGCCAACTGCCCGCCGGTGGCGATTGTGCCTACCTGGAAGCCGTGCGAACGCTGGACGGCAAACAGATGCTCGTGAGCTACTACTCCAGCCATGAGGGCAAAACAAATATCTATTTGGCCAACGTTCCGCTACAACTCGTCCCCTGACAATCTGCTGCCGCCGGGTTTGAACTGTGGTTCGGAACCCGGTGTCCGACGTGACGGAGCGAGATGAGCGCGCCATGACGGCCCCGACCACTCAACCACTACACAGCCGCCTCTACGTGGGGCGCGTCCGACATCGACGCTTTGCGCCGATCGAAAACGCGTTCACTTATTCGGCATTCTGGCTGTACCTGGATCTCGACGAACTCGATCGAGTGTTCGCCGATCGCTGGCTGTGGTCGACGTCCCGTCCCGCGTTCGCCCGCTTCTCCCGCGCTGATCATCTCGTCTTTCCCGATGACTTCATTCTGAATGGCGACGTGCCCGCTGGGTTTACCGCCGGGCCGCAGACGCGGCGGGACGATCGCCACGCACCCGCGCCGGGCAACTCACCGGCCACTCGGTCATGGGGCAAGCGACCGGGACGTCGAACGGGCGACCTGCCGCCGCTGGATGAGTCTGTGCGGCAACTGGTGGAAGCCGCGACGGGAACACGTCCAACCGGGCCCATTCGGCTGCTCACACAGCTTCGTTACTTCGGATATGTGTTAAATCCTGTCAGCTTCTATTACTGCTTCGATGAGGCTGACACCGCGGTTTCAACCGTCGTTGCCGAAGTGAACAACACGCCGTGGGGCGAGCGTCACTGCTACGTGCTGGGATCTGATGTTAATCCGAGCGAGCGATTGCGGTTTCAGCACGCGAAGCGCTTTCATGTTTCGCCCTTCATGGATCTGGATATGCAATATCGCTGGAGTTTGAGCCCTCCCGCCGAAACGCTCAGCGTGCACATCGAGAACTGGCGTGACAGCAGCCGGTTGTTCGATGTGACGCTGCATCTGAATGAGCGTCCCATCACACCAGTAGAACTTGCCCGCGTGCTGGTCCGGCACCCCTTCATCACGGGCAAGGTCGCTACAGCAATCTACTGGCAGGCCCTAAAGCTCTGGTGGAAACGCTGCCCCTTCGTGCCACACCCGAATGGAACGACGAAAAATCCTCAGCCTCACGATAGGACCGTGAATGAGTCAGACAGCATCGCAGCCGTCCTCCGCGCCCAGCCAGTTGCGCGGAGCGACTCTCGCCAGTGACCTGATGCCCGCAGCCGCGCCACCGCCGGAAACATGGCTGGATTGCCTGCTGCGCCAGGGTGTCCTGCGCCATTTTCAGCAGCTTAAGTCTGGCAATTTGAAGCTGCAGCACGCTGAGATCGAGCACTCCTTCGGCGGCAGCGCGGAAGACCTGGCAGCGCAATTAGAAACTCGTTCGCCGCGATTCTTCAGTCGCGTGGCGCTGGGCGGCAGCCTCGGCTTTGCCGAGTCATACATCCTCGGCGAATGGACTTGCGACGATCTGACACGCGTGCTGCGGGTCTTCGCGCGTAATACCAACGTGAGCGACGCCGCGGATTCGGGACTTGCGCGACTGATGAAATGGGTGGCCAAACGCTGGCACGCGCGACGTATCAATTCCGAATCCGGCAGCGCGGCGAATATCCATGCGCACTACGACCTCGGCAACGATTTCTACTCGCTGTTCCTCGATGAGACGATGACGTACTCCTGCGGAGTCTTCGAGACTTCCGAGTCGACACTGCGCGAGGCGTCCGTCGCGAAGGTGGATCGGCTGTGCCGCAAGCTGGACCTGAAACCGAGCGATCATCTGCTGGAAATCGGCACCGGCTGGGGATATCTCGCAGTGCACGCCGCCCGCAACTATGGCTGTCACGTGACGACCACGACGATCTCACGCGAGCAGTATGAGTTCGCTCGCCGACGCGTCGAAGAAGCGGGTGTTGCGGATCGAGTGACCTTGCTGCAGCAGGATTACCGAAAGCTCAGCGGTCAGTTCGACAAGCTGGTGTCCGTCGAGATGATCGAAGCCGTCGGGTACCAGTATTTTGATACATTCTTCCGCAAATGCGGGCAACTCCTGAAGCCGGATGGTCAAATGGCGATTCAGGGCATTACGATGTCAGAACAACGCTACCCGCGCTATCTGAATTCGGTGGATTTTATTCAACGCTATATCTTTCCGGGTGGCTGCCTGATTACCCCCGGCACAGTCTTGCAGTCGATCGCCCGCACAACAGACCTGCGCTGCCTGCACGTGGAAGACATGGCTCCCCACTATGCCCGCACGTTGCGGGCATGGCGTGATAATTTCTTCGCGCGACTGGACGACGTCCGCACGTTGGGCTTTCCCGAGACGTTCATTCGTCTGTGGGAGTATTATCTCTGCTACTGCGAAGCCGCCTTCACCGAGCGTCTGGTCGGCACGGTGCAGATGCACTTCGCCAAGCCCCGCTGTCTGAACGACGCCCTGCGACCGTTTCTCTGATCTGGTTTCAGCAGCCGTCAGCGCTCGACCACTCCGCCCGAACCGTCCATGACCGTTCGGTGCCTTGCCACAACGCAGCTCGGCACCAAGTCCAGCACTGGTCACTTCCGGGTATCGGTCAGACCGCGTCGAGGAGCTGCTGGATCGAGCTGAACACCAGATAGTTGGCTTGCAGCGGATCAGCCTGTCGTTGGATGGTCACGGCATCCAGTGTCGCGGTGGGATTCGTGGTCAGTGTGAGCTGCGTGTTACTCTGAATGCTCAGCACTTCATACACCACGCCTTCGATTCGGATCTTCGAGCCGGGAACGCTGCCGCTGCGCGCAACCAGGTCAGTCGTGAACGACGTTCCTGTGCCGACGACGATTGGCGAACCGCCCGTGAGAGCGACTGTACCAGTCAGGTTTTCAAATTCGATAGTACCCTTCAGCGGTACCTGGTCGAACGAAGCCCCATCCAGTTGCTTGGTCAGATTAAAAATAGGCAGATCGTTGATCTGATCAACCACGTTCATGCCATCACCGATCACACGACCAAAGACGGTATGCTGCGTGGTATCAAACGCCGGATTGTTCGCCGTATTGATAATCCAGCCACCAGTGGCGCCATTCGGCTGACCAGCCGGGAAGGCTGTCGACAACGTGCCCCGGAGATTCAGGCGAGCGTTGTTGAACTCATTCGCCACTGGCGCATCAGCCAAAATCGCCGCGCCGCTCGGCGCCGTGAAACTGCCACCTTCGATGAAGCTGTTATCCACCGAGCGATGCACGATCGAGTTCGAGTAGCGTGCGAGGTAATCCAGGAAATTATCAACAGTATCGGGAGCGGCAGTGTCGAACAGTTCGATGTCGAAGAACGAACCCGTGCCCACCGACGAATTGAAGCGAGCCACCGTGCCGATGGAGCGATGCACTTCAATTTCCCCTGTCGCGGCGCCCGTGCCACTGACGGGAGTTGAGCGGACAAGCAGCTTATTCTCGCCCGCGGCAATCGGAACAGCAGAGAACGTAAACGTGCCGGTGCCACTGGCGGTCGCGGTGCCGTCATCGAATCCGTCGCCATCCACGTCCAGATCAACCTTGGCATTCGCCAGCGTCTTACCATCGATCGTCAGGGTGGCGGCCTTCGTCAACAGCGTACCCACCGACTGCTGCAACCCGGTATTATTCGTGGTGGTGAGCGACAACTCAATTTCGTCGTCTTCCACCGTCAGGGTTGTCTTGCCGTCCGCCAGGCCACTCGATTTCGCCGTGATCGTGACATTCACATCTCCGTCATCGGCGTTGTCGTTCACTGCGGAGATTTCAAATGTGAACGATGACTGACCAGCGGGAATCGTGATCGTCCCCGGAACAGTGGCCTCACTGGTATCAGAACTCTCCAGCGTCACGGTCAGGGCGTTGGTAGGATCGGTATTGCGAGTCACCGTGCCAGTCACTTTGGCTGTGGAATTCTCGGCAAGCTTCGTGACTGACCCCAGCGAGACCGTCAAGGCCGCGGCAGGCTCATCGTCGGTGACCGTGATGTTCCCGGTGCCGTTCGTATGACCGGCCGCTTTGGCCGTGAAGGTAACTGGCTGGCTACCATCGGCGAAATTGTCGGAGACGGCATTGATAGAGAACGTGACGAACTGCGAATTGGCGGGAATCGTCACTGTGACATCACTTGTCGCCTCGGAAGTGTCACTACTTTCAATTGTTACCGTCAGCGGCTCCGATGGATCTGAATTGCGGGTCACTTTGCCTGTCGTCGCGCCAGTCCCCTTACCCTCGCCGATCGAAGAATCCGTGAATGTGACGGTCAAGCTCGGCGTGCCCGGTTCATCGTCAGTCACCGAGAGCGTGGCCACGCCGTTCTCCAACCCTGTCGCCTTGGCAGTAATTGTGACCGGCCTTGTCCCGTCAATGAGGTCGTCCTGCAGCGTGGCAATTGAAAATGTGGCTGTGCTCTCGCCTGCCAGAAATGTGACAGTCGGTGGCACCGTGGCTTCGCTGATATCAGAACTCTCGAGAGTGATCGTCAGCGGTCCGGTGGTATCCGTGTTGCGAGTCACCGTACCTTTCGAAGCGTTGGCACCCTTGCTTTCAGAAGCTGAAACCGGATCCAGAGTGACGGTCAATTTCGGTGTGCCGGGTTCATCGTCAGTGACAGTGATACCGTCAGCACCGTTGTTGAAGCCGCTGGCGGAAGCGGTCACAGTTACTGGAACACTACCATCCACGAATGTGTCGTTCTGTGCCGTAATGTCGAACGTGATTGAAGTCGCGTTCGCGGGAATAGTGACGGTGGGTGGCACAATCAGTTCGCTCGTATCGCTGCTGGTGAGCGTCACTACCAGCGGGGAAGCGCTGGCCGAACTGCGGCTGACCGTTCCGGTGAGCTTCCCTGTCGCACCTTCAGAGAGCGTCGTCTCCGGGATGTTGACCGACAGTTGAGTCGCGGAACCGAGAATCTCGGAGATGGAATCGAACACCACGTAGTTGCTCTGGGCGGGTGTGGCCACTCGCTGGGCATTCGAGTTGGTAGCCGCGGTTGTGGCGGCGCGGGAGATAGTCAATTGAGTATCGTTGGTAATACTTACGACCTCATACTCTTCGGTACCAATCTTGATCGTGGACCCGCGTGCGTCGACGTTGCTCCGGCCTCTGAACGCGGAGAGGAAGGACGTGCCGGTGCCGGTAACCGTCGTTGCGCCCGCGCTGACGGAGACCGTGCCAGCGATACTTTCGAACGGTACCGTCGGCCTCAAAGGCACTTCGGAGAAGGCACTGCCGCTCAGCTTGTGATTTAGATTGTAGATCGACAGGTTGTTGATCGCGTCGACAATATCCATGCCGCCGCCGATGACTCGCCCGAACACCGTGTGCTTGTTGGCATCCAGGAAGGAATTGTTGACGGTGTTGATGAACCAGCCGCTCGTGCCTGTATTCGGGCCGGTGGAAAGCGCCATCGACAAGGTCCCGCGAACGTTGGAATTCGCGGCATTGAACTCATTGGTGATGGCGGCATCCGTCGCAACCGCCGTCACGTTACCGTTATTCGCGACGAAGCCGCCGCCCTGGATGACGAAATTGTCCGGCGAGCGGTGGATGATTGAGTTCGTATAACGACTGAAGTAGTCCTTGAAGTTGTCCACGGTAATCGGCGCGTCGGTATCGAGCAGTTCGATATCGAACGTACCCATCGAACTGGTAAAGCGCGTGACCGAGCCAATCGCGCGATGCACATTTAGCGTTGAGAGCGACTCGCCGCCGTTGTTCGGAGCCACGGCGCGGAATCGCAGATTGTTGGCCCCGCGATTGGTTGTGTTGTTGGTCAGCCCCACGTTCATCGTGAAGGTGCCGTTCGCGGCTGCCGTAGCCGTGCCATCGTCGAACTGGCCGTCATTATCCGAGTCCACTGTGATCGTCGCGTTGGACACTGTGTTACCCGCGACATTCAGATTCGTGGCCTTGGTCAGCAACGTACCGTTCGACTCAATCAGCCCGCTGTTATTGGACGTGTTCAGCGTCAGCGTGAAGTCGTTCGGACGTACCGTGAGCGTCGCCGTACCATTATTCAGTCCTGTGGCGCTGGCCGTGATCACGACACTCTGGCTGGTGTCCTGGGTGTTGTCATCGACCGCGGTGATGGGGAACGTCACCGACGCTTGACCGGCTGGAATTGTCACGGTCGCTGGCACCGTCGCTTCACCGGTGTCATTGCTGGTGAGCGTCACCGTCAAAGCGGCGGCCGGATCGGTATTGCGTGTCACCGTTGCTGTTGACGCACCGGTGCCAGCACCTTCCAGGACAGAACCCGGATTCAAGGTGACTGTCAGCGCCGCCGGACCGGTCTCACTGTCTGTCACGGAGATTGTATCGGTACCATTGGTGAACCCGGTCGCGGTGGCTGTGATGGTGACCGTGACGTTTCCATCAATAAACGTGTCATCGATCGCGTTGATATTGAATGTGACCGACGTTTGACCGGCTGGAATGGTGACCGACGATGGTACTGTCAATTCTGTATTATCACTGCCCGTCAATTGCACGGTCAGAGCCGATGAACTCGCGGCTGGAATGCTGACAGTACCGGTGATTGCTCCCGTTCCCGCGTTCTCGGCGAGTGTTGTAGGAGTAATATTCACCGTCAGCACCGGCAGGGCGATCAGGCTGGCGACTCGCTGCTGCAACTGGGTTGCCAGCGTTTGCGCGCCGGTGGTGGGATTCGTCAGACGATCCGTTTCGAGAGTATCACTTACGGAGCCACCATCAATGTCCACTCCATTGCGACTGCGCACGATCGTGTTGCCGCTAATCTCCACGTTGTCCGTGCCGCCCTGCCCGATCACCGTTGTAACCAGGCTGAAGCCGTTGTGGCCAGACGTGACCATGTTGTCGTCGCCGCTGCCCAATAGCACGGTCACGTTCTTGCGGAAGACACTGCCCTGAGCGCGGACGAAGTCGTTGCCGGCGCCCATGTCCAGAAGCACGTCACGGCAGAACATGCCCGTCGTGGCGACGAAGTTGTCGTCGCCATCGCCCATGCGAATCGATGCCGCCTTGCCGATGACGCGCTGAGTTCCCCCTGGGCCTTCAATCACGAACGAGTCGTTGCCGGCGCCGGTATCAACTCCCAGCGTCTGGCCGACGACAGTGTTCTTCATACTGATGACGTCGTTGCCATCACCCATGGCGAATCCGGCTTCGCGCACGATGTCGACCGTCAGGGTGCTGATCGCATCATTACCACTCCCCATAATCACAGAGAGCGTGTTACCGACGCTGGCGTTCTGCAGAGCGAAGGTGTCATCACCATCACCCAGGTCAACACCCATGCCGCCGCGAACGTGAGTGCCATTCGCCACCGCGAACGTATCGTTGCCCGCGCCGAAGCTGGCAAACACGTTGCCGGGAGTGAAAGTCGAGCCATTCGCCACGACGAAGTCGGCGGCGCCACCGTTGATCGTGGTTCCGCTCAGACCTCGCAGCACGACCGACGTTCCGGACACCATCAACTGCGCGGCGTCTACGTCCGAACTGCCTGACAGAAAGAGGTCGTTCCCCACGAACTGAGCCGTGATATTGCCCACCAGCAGCCGACGGGTCTCAAGTCGCTCGCTGTTCCAGCCAATGTGACGGGCACGTCGCATCGGAGTACGATCCTGGCGGAGGCTAAACTGTTGACGGATCCAGTTACTGAACAGGCCAGTACGTTTCATGAGTGAACTCAGGCTTCGTGGAAGGTGGGAGATTTCAGTCGAGCGCCGATGAGCATCGTCTGCGGCGACTGGGCAAAATGATCCTATCATTGAACGTTGGGGGAATGCGAACTCTGTGGTCTCTTCGTTGTGTTTATAGGTTGCTTCGCAATCCGATCTGTCATGCTGTGCTGTCGGTGCTGCTTGTGGCAGTCAAGCTGGTTTCGCGAGTTGGTTGGGCGCCACGAGTCGGCAAGGCTTCAGAAAATCGCGCGGGCTCGTTAGACGCCACGCAGACTCGCTGAGTTCCCGCCTTTACGCTATCGGTTGACCGCAAAGAGTCGCATTTGAACTTAATTGATTAGATCAGTGCGTTTGCGAAATCTAACCACTGGTGGCGTTAAGTTGTGTTGATCCCGTTCCGCCCACAATTCAATGTTTCCGGCTCCGGTAACTCGTAGTGGTTCGGCGGGCTTCTGTGAAAATAAGGCGACTGCACGGTATGGCTGCGATGCAAAGACGGAGCAATTCTGGCGAACCTCGCTTCCGGCATCAGCGGCAAACGTGTCACCACCGCTACATCGGGAACAAGTTACCACAACGCTTTGGACGATACTTCCGATACGAGCCGTCCGGCTCATCGGCTGCGCATTGGCGAATCAGGTTCTTCAGGTCTGAGACTGAACCGTGGCACGCAAACGTTCCCTTTGGTTGATTCTTCCGTCGATGGCGACAACCTGCATTTCAGCGATCGCGCTGAGGCGGGTGCGGCGTCGATTCGTCGTCTGCGGAATCGCGTTAGCTCTGACGGGGCTAAACGCGGCCTGGGCTGAACCTTCTCCTCGTGACCGCGTTCTGCAACTGCTGACCGAACTGCATCATCCCAATCAGAACATTGCCAAAGAGGCACGCGACGAACTGCTGGAAATGGGAATCACGGGCGAGCAATTTCTGCTGGCCCAATCTCTGAAGCACCCTGATCGCAACCAGCGACTCAAGCTCGCACGGCAGTTGCACTACGTTGAAGAGCCGCTCCGTAGCGATCTCCGCAGTGAGTTGCTGCTGGACCGCGATCCTGAAGTCCGCTCGATTGCCCGGCAACCTCGTTCTCACGCCGCGTTGTCCGCATCGAAGGGCGAGCGGCCGCGCTATGATCGCTTACAGGATGTTGATGACGAGCACGACCTGGAACTGTTGTCGTTCGTCGCTGAGAACTCCGAGGGCTCCGCCGCGGCTGTGGCTGAAGACGATGACATCTTCAGTATTATTGCGCCCCGCGCGACACAAGCCGCACCCGGAGTACAGAACTCACGACGTCCGAATTTCCTGCAGCGCCCGGACGAGGAAGATCAATTGCCGCTGGCCATGCTGCCACAATATGACGGGTGGGTCACTCCCGAACACGAAGCGCCGTTTGGCTTCACTGGTCCGTCCGGTGTAGCGCCGTTCGAGGACCAGGAGAGTTCACATTTCGTACCTCAGCCCGACCGCTGGCGCAACGGATATACTCCGACTGATCGCTATGGCAAAGGTCATCCCTGGGTAGATGATTATCCCGGCGTCGAAGGTCACTGGTGGGACCCGTACAACCAGAACGTGTTAAAAGGCGACTTCCCGGTTTACGGTCAGCACACGTTCTTCAGCGTTACTGGTACCAGTTCAACATCGTACAACTACCGCCAGGTTCCCACGGCGACATCGCCGTTCGAGAGCACTCAGAATCCCTTCCAGCAGGAGTTCTTCGGAGATCCCGATCAACAATTCCTGAGCCAGAACTTCTTCCTCCGCACGGCGCTGTTTCACGCCAACGACGCGGCTTTCAAGCCGTTGGATTGGAACGTCGTGCTGACGCCGGCGGTCAATATCAACTCGCTGCACGTCGAGGAACTGGGCGTCATCAACCCTGACGTCCGCGCCGGCCGCACTCGTGACCGCAGCTACTTCGCCCTGCAGGAATACTTCGTTGAAGGCAAGCTGGCCGACCTTAGTCCGAACTACGACTTCATGTCGGTACGTGCGGGTTCGCAGTTCTTCAACTCGGACTTCCGCAGCTTCATTTTCAATGACACCAACCGCGGCGTGAGACTGTTCGGCACCAACTTCGCGAACCGACATCAGTTCAACCTGATCTACTTCGACATGGTGGAAAAGGACACGAACAGCCAGCTCAACACGTTCCATGACCGGCACCAGAACGTGATGGTGGCGAACTATTACATTCAAGACTTCATTTTCCCCGGCTATACCGCTCAAACCAGCTTTCATATGAATAATGACGGCCCGAGCGTTCAGTTCGACCGCAACGGTTTCCTCGCCAGACCCGATCCCGCCGGCGTCGCTCGGCCCCACCGGGTCGAATCGTACTATCTCGGTTTCGCGGGTGATGGTCACATGGGGCGCATCAACGTCAGCAATGCGTTCTACTGGGCGACAGGCCGTGACAGCCTGAACCCTATCGGCGGACAGGAAATTGATATCAACGCCTTCATGGCGGCGGTTGAACTGTCTTATGACCGTGACTGGGCACGTTTCCGCACGTCGTTTTTCTATGCTTCGGGTGACGATGATCCCACCGACGACAACGGTGAGGGCTTCGACACCATCATGGATAACCCGAACTTCGCGGGCGGCAATTTTTCCTACTGGCAGCGTCAGGCGATCCAGCTCTTCGGTGTGCAACTGGTTAACCAGAACAGCCTGGTGCCCAGCCTGCGCTCGTCGAAGATTCAGGGACAATCGAACTTCACCAATCCCGGCTTGCTGCTGTTCAACATCGGATTTGACGCAGACATCACACCCAAGCTGCGAATGGTCACGAACGCGAATTACCTGATGTTCGACGAAACTCAGGTGCTGAAGCAGTTCGTGTTCGCGGAGCAGGTTGATGAAAAGATCGGCCTGGATCTGAGTGTCGGTTTTGAGTGGCGACCATTCCATAATGACAACATGGTCTTGGTCTTCGGTGTGTCCGGCCTGGTACCGGATCAAGGCTTCAAGGATCTCTACGGAGACTTCGATCGCGATATAGATACTTTGTATGCTTCGTTCTTCGAAATGAACCTCGTGTTCTGAGAGGAACGACGTGATGACTGAGGAAAGCCCAAAAGTTGTGGTGATCGGGGGCCCGAACGGTGCGGGAAAAACGACTATAGCTCGACGGCTGCTACCCAAGGTGGGTATTCGGACGTTCGTGAATGCCGACATCATCGCCCAAGGATTGTCGATGTTCGACTCAGAGAGTGTAGCCCTCGCTGCAGGACGGATCATGCTGAGCCGACTGAGAGAGCTTGCGAGCGAAGAGAGTTCTTTTGCGTTCGAGACAACTCTTGCTAGCCGGACGTTTGCTACATGGCTGAAATCATTGATTGCCTTGAGGTATGAGTTCGATCTCTACTGCGTATGGGTTCCAAGTCCAGATGTTTCGATTAATCGTATCAGAAATAGGGTATTACACGGCGGCCACTTTGTTCCCGATGACACCGTACGACGGCGATACGCGGCGTGCTTTGCGAACTTCTTTCGCCTGTATCTTCCGATCGCTACGACATGGACACTGCTTAACAATTCTACGCGGAACCGAGTCACGACGATTGCAACTGGTGGACTGGGGATCGAAACTGAAGCGCGTCAGGTAGGTGTTTGGCGACAACTTCAAAAGGAGTTTGGTAATGACGACCCAGGTCACGACTAAGCCAACGCGCGAGCGACCGAGCATCGAAGAAATTGAAGACGCAGCATCAAAGGCTGTGCAGGACGCGATCTTGATGCACAAGAAGCTCGGCATCCCGATTGTGGTATGGGAAGACGGACAAGTAGTGGAGATTCCTCCCGAGAAGATTGAGGTTCTGGAACTGAAGTCTTGAGGAATCGGCGGTGTGTGGTGAGTTTCATCCCACGCCGCAAAAGAGGACAAACGGTAGTGACAGGGTCTCATTCGCAAGGACGCGGGTGAGCGATTGAGTTTGACATGGAGGTCACAGGCCCATGATGCGTCATCGCACGATGGGGATCTTGTTCGGCGCGGCTCTCACGTGGTTCGGTGGCATGGCGTACTTCGCGACGTTGCCGAGCAGCGAATCCGCTTTGCAGTCTGCGCTGGCTGCTGACCCGCCAACCTCGCGCTCTCCGCACGAGAAGGACGACATCAGTAAGGGTGCCGCGTCGCGCATGCAGCGGCTGCTGGATGGTATTCGTCCGAGCAAAGTCCTGCGCCGCGATGCGGACGCCAAGAGCGATATCATCCAGACCTCGGCGACTTCGGCAGCAGTCACCTCTCACGAACAGGCGGAACTCACCAATCCGTATCCAGTCCCCGCTGAGCTGATGAATGTCGAATTGCTGCGGCAGACGCCGGAGCAAGCCCATGCCAAAAGCTGGGGCTGCGTTGAATGTCACAAGGGCTCGCACGATCCGCATGCAAAGGGCAGTTTGTCGATTGGCTGTACGGACTGCCACGGTGGCAACGCTCAGACGGTCGTTAAGGACCTTGCTCACATTTCTCCGCGCTATCCAGATGCCTGGTGCTCATCGGCGAATCCCGTCCGTTCTTATACTCTGCTCAATCACGAATGCCCGGAATTTATTCGCTTCGTGAACCCCGGCGATTTGCGCATTGCTCATCTGAGTTGCGGCACCGCCGGCTGCCATCCGACGGAAACGCTGCAGGTCAAGAAGGGCATGATGACTCACGGCTGCATGTTGTGGGGCGCGGCTTTGTATAATAACGGTGCGGTGCCTCACAAGCAGTCGCGCTATGGCGAAAGCTATTCGATGTATGGCACGCCGCAACGAGTGCAGACCGTCCCTGCGCCGACGCGCTTCGAACAGGATTATAAAGGCGTGGTACCGTTCCTGGAGCCGCTGCCGCGCTTCCAGGTGACTCAACCGGGTAACACGCTGCGAATCTTCGAACGCGGTGGTCGCGGCATTGTGGAAATTGGTATCCCGGATCGTCTGGAAGAATCCGGTCGTCCGCGTGTGCGCTTGAGCGATCGCGGTTTTGGTACCATCAACCGGACTGACCCGGTCTATATCGGCTTGCAGAAGACGCGCCTGCTGGACCCGACGTTGAACTTCCTCGGAACCAACGACCACGCGGGCGACTACCGTTCAAGCGGTTGCACGTCGTGTCACATGATCTACGCCAACGATCGCTCGCCGGTGCACTCCGGGCCGTTCGCGAAATATGGTAACCGCGGCACCGCGGCCGCCGCGCCGGATGATTTTGTAATCAGCGTTGATCCGACCATTCCGAAGGATGAACCCGGCCACCCGATCGCGCATCGTTTCACGTCCGCGATTCCGACCAGTCAGTGTGTCATTTGCCACATGCACCCCGGTACCACCGTGTTGCAGTCATATCTCGGATATATGTGGTCCGACCAGGATACGGACGCGGAAGTCATGTATCCGGGCGAAGCGGTCAAGCTGACCGCCGAAGAGTTCGATCGAGCCCAGGCATCCAACCCGAACGATATCGACGCCAAGACCCGCTTCGTCGATCCCGAGGAACTCGCGAACGCGACGGACCTGAATCCGCAGTTGAAACATCAGCTCGCCGACTTCCACGGCCACGGCTGGTCGTTCCGCGCCGTCTTCAAGAAGGACCGCGAGGGTAATTTGCTGGATCACAATGGCAACCCGCTGGGTGAAGCCTCATATCCTCAAAAAAAGAACGGTCTGGAGTATCCGCTGCACGCCAAAAGTCTCTATCGCAACATCAACTGGCGCGAGGCAGGGGCCGTCAAGCGTGTGATGGACGCCGAGGAACAGCTCCGTAAGTCGCGCGACGGCGCCACGGTGCACATGCTGGATATTCACCTGGAAAAAGGCATGCACTGCGTCGATTGCCACTTTGTGCAGGACGCTCACGGCGACGGAAAGTTGTATGGCGATGTTCGTTCAGCGATTGAAATTACTTGTACCGACTGCCATGGCACGGTCGCTGAGTTTGCGCCACTGAAGACTTCTGGCCCCGCCGCTCAAGGCAACATCTGGCAGGGCATGGTGACTCAACGTCAGGATGCCGATGGCAAGGATATCGCGGACGTCAAGGACGTTGGTCGCAATCTGGCCGGACTGCGAACGCCTTTTGGCAAGCGTCGTTTCGAGACGCTGCCCGACGGCACGATCATCCAGAACTCGATGGTTGAGCCTGAACTTTCCTGGCGCGTCACGCAGGTGAAGGACACGATCACGCCGAGCCATCCAGACTACAATGCGCTGTCGGCGCTGTCTAAGACCGTACGTCTCGAAGTGCAGAACAACAAGTACGAATTCGCCTGGGGCGATATCCCGGTTGGTGACGGCGGCAAGCCCGACGAGAAGAAGTGCGCTCACGCGATTCACAGTATGAACTGTATCACGTGCCACTCGGCATGGAACCCGAGCTGCTTCGGCTGCCATCTGCCGCAGAAGGCGAATATGAAAAAGCCGGATCTGCACAACGAAGGCGATCTGAGCCGCAACTACACTGCCTATTGCTTCCAGACGCTGCGTGATGACGTCTATATGATCGCCAAGGACGGTAACTCCACCGGTAATCGTATTAACCCGGTGCGATCCGCCTGTGCGGTGCACGTCAGCTCGTACAACGCTCAGCGTGAAAGCATCTACTATCAGCAGCAGACGATTTCGGGAGAAGGACTCAGCGGTATCTCGTTCTCGACGAACGTGCCGCACACGGTTCGCGGCAAGGGCGAAACCAAGATGTGCACCGACTGCCATCTGTCATCGAGCGATGACAACAACGCCATCATGGCGCAATTGCTGATGCATGGCACCAATTATACCAACTTCATTGGTCGCTACCTGTGGGTCGCGGCGGGAGAGCACGGAGTCTGGTCACCGATCGTGCAGACGCGCGACGAGCCCCAGGCTGTCATCGGCAGCACGCTGCATGCGGCGGCCTACCCCGAGGAATACAAGAAGCACGTCGAAAACGGGTATCAACTTGACCACGCTCACGAGCATCCCGGCAAGGACATCAGCGACAACGTCTTCCATCCGAAGATGAAACATGAAGTGCTGGCGCTGCAGCATCGCGGCGAGTATCTCTATGCAGCCTGCGGAGAAGCTGGCTTCCGCATCTATGATATCGCCTTTACGGATGACAAGGCGTTCTCGGAACGGTACACGACCGCCCCAGTATCACCGCTCGGTCAGAAGTTCTATGTCCGCACACCCTACTGCACCGACGTCGCCAGCCCGACGACGATCGCTCCTGACCCGACTCGTCAGCACAAGCCCGAGAACTTCGAGGCACCCGTGCCCATGATGTATGCCTTCATCTACGTGACCGACCTGCATGAAGGCTTGATCCTCGTCGGTGCGGGCACATTGTTGGACGGCGATCCGAACAACAACTTTGTGAAGAAGGATGTGTGCTTCAATCCGGACGGCATCCTGTGCGGGGCGCGAGCCATCACCATCTATGGTAAGTATGCGTATATTTGCTGCGACGCCGGCATCGCGATTGTGGATATCTCAGATCACAAGAACCTGCGAGTAGTCAATATCATGCGTGAAGGTGAAATGGTTCATCATCCGCACAATATCGAGTTCCAGTTCCGCTACGGGTTCATCTGCGACGAGCACGGCGTGAAGGTGATTGACGTCACCAACCCCGAAGAGCCCGTCGAAGTCAGCCATTTGGAAATGGATGAAGTTCACAATATCTATATCGCTCGTACCTATGCGTATGTCGCCGCGGGTCATCACGGCCTGGTGATCCTCGACGTGAAGAATCCGAAAGACATCAAGGTCGACCAGATCTTCGACGCGGGTGGCTGCATTCACGACCTGCACGATGTGAAGCTCGGTATCAATTATGCGAGCCAGTTCGCGTATCTCGCTGACGGTGAGAATGGCGTGCACGTGGTTCAACTGACGTCGCCGCAGACGCCGGGCAATGACGGCTTCTCGCCGCGTCCGACGCCCATGTTGGTCGCCAGCTTCAAGATCCCGCACGAAGGGCACGCGCTGGCTCTGTCCGAGGGCGTGGACCGAGATCGCGCCATCGATGAAGCCGGTAACCAGATCGCCGTGTTCGGTCGCGTAGGTGCTCGACCCTTGAATCTGGAAGAGCAACAGCGGCTCTACCTGGCGCCGAACACGGGCACCAGCCCCGGCAAAGCTCCGCCGAGCCCGTGGACAGTTGCCGATCCGAAGCGCGACTTCTCCGTCAAGAGTTGGCGCCAACGCGAGGTCAAGCTGCACCAGGCTATCGAAGAATGGTACGGTCCAAACGGCCTGAGTAAACGGAAGTAGACTAATAGGAACGTTGTCCGGCGAGCGCATCAGAACAAATCTGGACCGCATTCGCGTGAGCCGCCCCGGATGTTGGTTGAAGACCGCCATTCGGAACCGTAGACCTCGATAGTTGCGTTGGCAGCTTCGTTGATCGGATTCGCCTGCCGATCGTCTCCCGCTTGAGGCTGCCGAGATCTGTTGCACATTCTCGTGCCTGTACGTTCTGTCGCTCATTCGAGCCTCAAGGGGAGCCATTCATGACGCGCCATGCAGCTATCCGTCGCGGTTTTACGCTGATCGAACTTCTGGTTGTCATCGCAATTATTGCAGTTCTGGTGGCCCTCCTGCTGCCCGCAGTCCAGCAGGCCCGTGAGTCTGCTCGACGATCCCAGTGCAAGAACAACTTGAAGCAGCTTGGGCTGGCGATTGCGAACTACGAATCAACAACAGGCGTGTTCTGTTGCAACTTCGGCGGCAACAACACCTACAACCAGGCGGGCAACGGTATCAGTTGGATGGTGCAGGCACTGCCTTATGTCGATCAGGTCGGACTTTCGGAAACAATCCAGTCTGGCTCGCCGCTGACGGTGGATGCCAATGCGATCGCGGCTGGCAGGATTATCCCGGCGTATCTCTGTCCCACCGATGCAGGGAGCGGCAACGGAGCGCTCAACGGTCGAGCGAATGTCGCCAACTTCACTGCGGCGGGTGGCACAGTGATCAACGGCATTTACGGCGTGAACAATTACAAGATGGTGGCTGGTAGCAACTGGGCGTGGGGCACGTTTCAGTACACATGCACCGCCTGCACCAAGTCAACGAGTAACGACGGCCTCGACATCGGAAACGGCATCAACTGTCGAAACGGCGGCAACCGCGTCGCCATGATGACCAGGCAGCGCGATATCACGGACGGACCTTCAAATACATTCGCCATTGGCGAATCGCTTCCCGGTCGTGTAACTCACAACTGGTGGTACTGGTTTAATGGAACGACCGCGACGTGTGCTGTTCCACTGAACTACTACCACCTGAATACAACGATTGGGAGTGGCGACTGGAACCACAACTATTCGTTCGCCAGTATGCACGCAGGCGGTGCTCACTTCGCAATGGCTGATGGCGCCGTGCGCTTCGTCAGCGAGAACATCAGCCTGCAGCTTTATCGCGACCTCGCATCCATCAGCGGCAGCGAGAATGCCAACCTTGGAGATGATTAACGGGACCGTTTGACGCCCCGTCTCAGATTTCGCATCCTGTGCGCGGGAAGAAATCCCCCGCACTGTGCAGGGTGGGGCGTTCGCGAGATTCCTTCCGAAGTCACTTACTGTGTAGCTGGGACTCACGCATTATGTGGCAGAAACGCCTGATGGTGGTGTGTTTGCTTCTCGGGATGTCGGCCGGCTGCGGCCCCAAGGTGGAACGACCCAAGGTTTATAAGGCCACAGGAGTTGTGAAGCTCGGAGGCAAGCCGGTTGCTGATGCACTGGTGATGTTCACGCCTGAGAGCGGACGCCCCGCTACAGCCAAGACGAACTCCGGGGGCGAGTTCTCGCTCACCACGTTCAACACGAATGATGGAGCACTCGCCGGAACTCACACCGTAACTGTCAAGTCGACCGTCGCCGCCGAAGTTGTTTCTAATAGCCCGGAAGAACTGAAGAAGATTGCCGACGCGGCCGCCTCTGTGCCTCTCAATTACGGTGATCCCAAGACGTCCGGCCTGTCCAATACGGTCACGGCTGAAGGGCCGAACCACTTCGAGATCGACTTGAAATAGCCCGTGCGGGAACCTCGATCCCGCGCAGAGACTTCGCGACTGGTACATTGACGCAGCAACCTGTACGACACTGAAGTGCGCTGAGTACACCTCTGATACGAGGGGAGTCAGGCTGTGTCTGCTGAGTCCATTCCCGCGAAACCGATGCAGCGTAACGGTGCCTGGTTAGCCCGCTGTCGCGCGTGGTGGCTGAGGCCGCGCGTGATGGTGGTGATGGCCTTGCTGTGCGTCTTGCTGTGCTCTCCCCTTGCGTATCGCGGGTATCGACTTTCCCTGATCCCGCCGATTGACGAGCCGTTTGATACTCAGGCCGTGTTAAGCTTTCGGGTCCCCGACGAAGACAACGCACTGCTCGATTTCCAGCAAGCTGACGCTCACTACGTTCCCTTCGCGGTGCGTGGACTGCAAGAAGACACGGTCGTTAAGCTCTTGTGGAATAGCGGGATTGATGTCCCGAGACGCTGGCTTGATATCCCTAAACAGGCTGAACTCTGGCTGCAGGATAATCAGACCGCCTTAAACCACTGGGTTCGCGGAGCCGCCAAACCAGAACTCCGCAACCTGCGCCGGGGCGGCTCGGGAACCGTCAATCGGGCCGATCTTCCTAACCACTTTCTGGATCTCCCGTCGCTCGCTCGTGCTGATGCAGCGAGATTGAGCGAAGTAGACCGACCTGAAGACGCCTGGCAACGGCTGCTGGCAATTCTGCGTGTATGTCACCACATCGACAGGCGCGGCAGTTGGAGCATTCAGTATGCGACTAATCTCAATTATGAACTCAGAGCAGGCGTCTCAGCCTGGGCGCAGCACCCCAACACAGAACTGACGCACCTGAAGCACGCCTTGCAGGACATCGCCAGTGAGGAGTCGCGACGTGGCAACCCCGCTGTCACATTTCTTAGAGACGAATATCTGTATGTCAGACAGCGAATCGAGCGTCGAATCACACGCGGCGATTTCCCAGTGGGTGGTGATCTTTGGCCGTTCATTAATGGCGAACCGGAAGCCAGCCTGCGTGCCGCGCGCCATGCGTACGGCTTCGTATTGTCCGAAGCGCAATTGCCACCCCGTCTACGAAGTCGATTCAACCATCCACGCTCCCGGCAACGTAAGGAAAGCGCAGGCTCATCCGAAGAGCTACTTAGGCTGGAAAGTGCAATCTTTAGAACAGAATTTGCGCGACAAGGTATTCCAAGCGGTTTGCCTGACAATACCTCTCTGTGGCAACAGCTCGATCAAAACACCGCCCATTACCGCCTGATCCAGGCCGTAGTCGCCATAGCAGCATTCCAGCGAGAACATGGAGTCTTCCCGGAAACACTGGATGACGTGCAGCCCTGGATTCACGAGGGCTCGGCGGGAAACACATTCGCCGATTCCATAGCAGCCTGTTGAAAAAGGTTGTCGATCAGGGTTGATCGGCTGCTGGTTGGTGGATTATTGGTGGCAAAGCGGGGAGTGATGCGAGTGAGGTTTGGCTGGAGACAGTGGCATGGCGATGGGGCATTGGA
>JAKFWA010000077.1 GCA_021732995.1 Planctomycetaceae bacterium
ACGCGATTGTTATCGCTCCCCTCTCCCCGGAATCCGGGGCGAGGGGAGCGATAACAATCGCGTGGTACTGCGATTCAATGCGAATAGTTCTTGCTGCTATCAAAAATAAAAGCGAGCGAGGGCTGATGCCGCTCGCTCGCTGTAGTTTTAGTGTCGACTCGAAGCGTGCCCAACAGTGTTGCCTGGGCAATCTCTCGAATTAGCCGACCTTCATCGCTGCCGACAGAATCTTCGAGGTGCTCGGACGCATGATGCGGCCATCGACCAAGTCGCCCTTTTGCAGCGTGGCGCGGATGTCCTTGCCGCTGATGGACCAAGGCTTCTCGTCCTTGTGACGCTCGGTGAGATCCACGCGACCAATCGATTCGTAGTAGGCCGCGAAGCCAACCTTAACCGGCTTGATCTTCAGATCGCCGCCTAGCTTGCCATAGATCTCTTGAGCGTCGAAGTCGCCCCAAATCGCTTCGCCGTTGGCGTACGGTACGTCAGCGTGCTTGCGGCCGATGACGATGTGCGTGTAGCCCATGTTCTGGCGGTAGATGCCGTGCATGACGGCTTCTTTCGGACCCGCGTAGAACATCTTGATGTCCAAGCCGAGCAGCACGACGCGATCCGGAACCGATTCCTTCCGCGGGCCCCACAGAGCGGCGTCGCTGTCGCCATCGCCCAGAGCGCGATCGGAGATCAGCTTCTCGTAGGTCTGCATGCGGATCTCGGCATTCACGTCGTCACCCTTAACCTCGCCGATCAGCGGGTTCAGGCAGGCACCGGCGTTGAAGCCTTCGCGGAGCAGGGATTCCAGTCCGTAGACCAGAGCGTACTCGTGAGCGCGGTGCAGCGGGTTGCGAGTCTGGAACGCGACCACGGCATTCCAACCCTTTTCAGCCAGCAGCTTGCGAACTTCGCGCGGCGTCAGCACGTACTTGCCGAACGATGGGTTCTTCGGCTGAGGCAGCACGCGGATTTCGCCACCGATCAGGTGCGACTTGTCAGCGTCGTCCTTGAGGACCATATTCGCGCCGGCGTGATCGACTCGGTCCGTCAGGTAGACCGATCGCAGGTACTTCAGTTTTGGCCAAGCGTAAACGTCGTTCACGTCGAGTGTTGCGACGATGTCGCCGGCGGGGTTCGTCAGGGCGACCTTCTGGCCAGCCTTGAGGGTTTTCGCGAGGTCCGCAGTGACCGGAAATGCAATTGGAATCGTCCATGCGTAGAGCTTGCCGTCGTGTTCGATGACCGATTCGTCCAGCACGCGATTGTAGGTTTTCGAGCACATTGGGCCGGTCAGCGGGCTGAGAGTGCCGTCGCCAAAGCGATAGACCGAGGACAGGTCTGCGGAAGAAACGGGAACCTTGGTCAGCGTTGCCGCTTCGGCCTTGAAAGCGTCAATTTCATTAGCGCCGACAGTGCGGCACACCGGTTCGGACAAGCCACCGTGCGGTTGAATCAGGTCAGCCATGAATCACTCAATTGGGTTGTGTCGGCACGGCGCGGCCACTGCAAAGAGGGGCACAACCCGGAACAAACGGTGAGGCAGAGCAGTGCCACACGACGGATTATTCAGATCGCCGCGGCCGAACAAGGAAGATGCTTCGGTGCCCACACAAAGGCTCCGAAATTCATTCAGCGTCAGTCGCGGTCGAAAAGTAGGGCAACCCTACCTGACCGTCAAGACTCGTAATTCCCACGAAAATGACGCCGTTCCCGCAACTTCCCTGACTTGCGATATTCAACCGCGAGCAGCTTATTTGAACAGGTTCTGCATCATCATGATGGCGGCTGGGCCGACGAGCACCACGAACACGCCCGGGAAAATGAACAGCACCATCGGGAAGATCATCTTCACCGACGTCGCTTGAGCACGTTCTTCGGCCATCTGACGGCGACGAATACGCATCATGTCCGACTGCTGACGCAGTGCTTGAGCCAGCGGAGTTCCCAACTTGTCCGCGTGAATCAGCGTCGCGGCCAGAGCTTTCATATCATCAATACCTGATCGCAGGCCCATGTCATGCAGCACTTCGCGACGGATACGTCCCATCTGCAGTTGCATGTTGCACATATTGAATTCGTGACAGACATCCGGATGAGTGTCGCCGAGTTCTTCCGACACGCGCCGCATGGCGGCGTCCAGTCCGAGTCCCGCTTCCACGCAAACAACGAGCAAGTCGAGAGCATCAGGCAACGCCAGGAAGACTCGTTCCATGCGACCGCTGCGCACCATCCACAACCAGATCTCGGGACCATAGAAGCCGACCGCAATTGCGCCGCAGCAGGCCAGCACGCAGTTGGACGTCCAGCCCCAATTGACCAGTCCGATCGTGCCGCCAATGGCGAGGCAGATCACCAGTCCCGCAACCTTCGACGCCAGGAACATCTGCCCGGCATTCGGGTTATTGAAGCCCGCGTTGGCCAGTTTCAGGCGGAATGAATTCTGTTCCAGTTCCGACTTCGGTTGCAGGGCCTTCGACAATGCTGGGGCAGCCTTCTCAAAGACGGACATGGTGCTGGAAGGGTCACCGGCGAGCTTCGACCCATTACGCAGCGACGGATCGCGCAGTTCGTCCAATCGCTCGGTAGCGCGAGACTTGTTGCTGCTGAAGAACGTGAACACCGCCCACAGCATGCCCGTCGAAACCGCGAACACAATCCACGGAGCAATTTGCATAAGGTCCATGACAATGTCTCATTCAGACTGCGAACGAATGGTCGAAGCAACGCAATAAATCTGCGAGGTCCTTAGACCTTGATGTTGACGATCTTCTTGATGAAGAACGCACCCATGATCTGCAGCAGGATCGCGTAGAGCAGCATCTGCTTACCGAGATCTTCCTTGAACAACATCATCACGTATTCAGGATTGAGGTAGTAAACCGTCAGGAACAGTGCGATGGGCAGGGCCTGCAAGACGATACCGCTCAAGCGACCTTCGGCGGTCAGAGCTTTCACCTGACCGAGAATCTTGAAACGCTCGCGGATCAGATAAGAAATCTTGTCGAGCACTTCGGCGAGGTCACCACCGGCCTGCTTCTGCACGGCTACGGCGGTTACGAAGAACTTCAAGTCCATGTTCGGCATGCGTCGCAACATGCTTTTCAGCGAACGCTCGATCGGAATACCGAGGTTCTGCTCTTCATAGGCGAGCATGAACTCGGTGGCGATGGGGGCAGGCATTTCTTCGACGACGAGATGAATTCCCGAGTTCAAGGAGTGACCGGCTCGCAACGCGCGGGCAATCAACGCCATTGCTTCGGGCAATTGCTGAGCGAACTTGCCGAACCGACGACGGCGACGCAGGTACAACCAGGTCAGCGGCAGCAGTCCAGCAATCAGACCAAAGACCGGAAACAGTGGTACCGGCGCCTTGGACGCCCATCCGAGTGCCACACCGACACCGACAGCGCCCAGCGACACCATCACGAAGTGGTCAGGCCGAATGGGCGAGTCAGCTTGTTCAAAGAAGGAGACAAGGTTCTCAATGCCCTTGAGCCAGCGCGAAATCATGCCGGCGAGGCCGTCAGCACCATCAAGGATACCCTCCTTCATGATGCCTTGAGATTCTTTACTGTCCTTCTTCTTGCCGGTCAGCGCTTCCAGGCGATCTTCGGTGGAACTGCTGCCAACGTCCCTGAGCAGGAACAGCCCCGCGCCCGCGAGCACCGTCACCGCGACAAAGATGATGATGTAAACCAAATAGCCGGTCATGTTGATCACCTTCGAAAACCGACATCACGACTGAAGCAGAGAACGGTTCAAGACGGACTAGCCGCCGAGTTTGCGTGGTGCGAACAGGTTGGCCGGCAAGCGAATGCCTGATTGTTCCAACCGGCTCATGAACGTCGGACGAACGCCGGTGGCAGCGAAGTGGCCATAAGCCCGACCCTTCTCATCAATGCCTTCCTGATTGAAGGTAAAGATGTCTTGCATCACGACGGTTTCGCCTTCCATGCCGACGACTTCGGTGATGTGAGTCACCTTTCGCGGACCACCTTGCAGACGCAGTACCTGGATGATGAGGTCCACAGCGGACGCGAACTGAGTACGCAACGCCTTCATGGGCAGATCGATGCCGCCCATGCTGATCATGGTTTCCAGACGTGACACGGCGTCACGCGGGGTGTTGGCGTGGATGGTCGTCAGCGATCCTTCGTGGCCCGTGTTCATGGCCTGCAACATGTCGAGCGATTCGGCACCACGACACTCGCCGATGATGATGCGGTCAGGACGCATACGCAGGGCGTTCTTCACCAGGTCCGTCGCTGTAACGGCTCCCTTGCCTTCGATGTTCGGCGGTCGAGTTTCCAGACGCAGCACGTGCTCCTGTTGCAGGCGCAGTTCGGCTGCGTCTTCGATCGTCACGACGCGTTGATCGTTCGGAATGAAGCTCGACAAGGTGTTGAGCAACGTCGTCTTACCAGAACCGGTACCACCGCTGATCAGGCAGTTGAGGCGGGCCTTCATGGCACCTTCCAGCAGCATGACCATTTCAGGAGTGAACGCACCGAAACGCAGCAGATCCTCCAACGTCAGCGGGCTCGATCCGAAACGTCGAATCGTCAGCGACGGTCCGTCGATCGCGAGCGGCGGGATGATGGCATTCAAACGAGAACCATCGGGCAGACGCGCGTCGACCATCGGCGAGGTTTCGTCGACGCGACGACCGACCTTCGAAACGATGCGGTCGAGAATCTGCAGCAGATGTTCGTTGTCGCGAAACTTCACGGGCGACTTCTGAATGCGTCCATCCTTTTCGATGAACACGTTCTTCGGACCGTTGATCATGATGTCGGCCACGCCAGGCTCTTTGAGCAGCATTTCCAGCGGACCGAAGCCGAACGTTTCGTCGAGAATTTCTTCGATCAGCCGCTCGCGTTCGGCACGGTTGAGCAAGGCGTTTTCGGTATCGCACAAGTGCTCGATCACGAGTCGAATCTCACGGCGCAACGTATCGCCAGCGAGATCGCCCAGACGTGAAAGGTCGAGCTTCTCTACCAGCTTGCCGTGAATGGAACGCTTCAGAGCTTCAAACTCTTTACCGGTACTGTCGGCGGTAGGGCGTGCCCGATTGTTTGCAGCAGCCGCTTGTGGAGACATAGAGCGAGTTCCTCTGAGACATCTGACATGCCGTTATTTCGAGTCTTATCGCGCTGCACACGGCGCGCAGCCGACCACCCTGAGTGACATGCTGCTCCAAACATAGGTCACGAAATTGCCCGGCAACGTCGCCACACCATGAAAGTCCGCCTGAAGTCGCAACTTGTCCCGTTCACTGACTTTGATCTGACCGTCACAATCGGATCGCTCGCTACAACCCTTCCTGATCACCACTCTCGGGATAACTCATGACTCAGAATGCACGCCCAACCGTGGGGCTGATCGGCCTCGGCTTGATGGGTTCGGCGATCTCGGAGCAGTTGCTGACGGCCGGATTTGATGTGCTGGGGTTCGACCTGCGGCCTGAGTGTTGCGAGCAGTTGGCATGCATCGGCGGTCGGGCTGCAGCCAGCGCGCGAGACGTCGTTCGATCGGCGGACCGAGTTTTGTTTTCAGTGATGACGACCGATCAAGTCGCCTCAGTTCTGGATGAGTGTCGCCGCGATTTGAGAGCTGATCAGATCGTGATTGATACTTCGACGGGATCTCCAGCGGAGATGACGGAACTGGCTGCTCGGTTAGCAGGGCAGGGCGTTTCGTATCTCGACGCGACACTGGCTGGCAGCAGTGCGGATCTGCGGCGGCGCGAAGTCTTGGCTCTGGTTGGTGGAGACTCTGCGGCGTTGGAGCGTTCGCGGGATCTTTTCGATTGCATTGCGAAGCAGGTGTTCTATCTCGGGCTAAGCGGATCTGGCGCTCGAATGAAGCTGGTTTTCAATCTGGTGCTTGGTTTGCATCGCGCGGTGTTGGCTGAGGGGCTGCAATTCGCAACGAAGATCGGCATCGAACCGCAGACAGCGCTGGATGTCCTCAAGAGCGGAGTGACCTACTCGCGCGTCATGGACACTAAAGGCCAGAAGATGCTGACCGAAGACTTCACGCCGCAGGCGAAGCTCGCGCAACATCTCAAGGATGTTCTGCTCATGCAGGAATTGGGTGCGCAGCATCAGGCCAAACTGCCGCTCACCGAGTTGCATCGTAGTTTGCTCGCAGCCTGTGTTGCGGCGGGCTGCGGGGAACTCGACAACAGCGCGATCATTAAAGCGTTCGATTAGCTTCCCGCCTGCGCGGCATCAAAGAAAAACGCCAGCGGAGACTTTGAGTCTTCGCTGGCGTTGTTTCTGAATTCGTACTTCTGTCGAGCTGTGCTTTAGAAGCGAATCTCGGCACCGACATTGACGCCTTGGAAGTACATCTTGTCGAAGCTCGGGCGGACAATGAGTCCCGCCGGTACGTTTGGCCCGTTGTCGTTGTAATAGATGCTGTTGTGCGGCCGGGTCACATTGTCGATGACGAACAGCGAGTAGCCGAGGATGAAGCTCACGTGCTGCGAGATGTGAGCACGGCCATACAGAGCCAGTTCGCCGAACGGTGCGACTTTCGATCCGGACTCCGTCGTAAAGACGGTCGGGTCACCCGGGGACCGCAGTGCTGTGGTCGTCACGGACGATTCGTAGTTGTTCACACCGATACCGATTTTAGGCTCAACTCCCAGTGTCAACCAGCGGCTGACCAGTTCGGCTCGCAGACCGATCTGTCCCAGGTAAGCCTGATTGCGAGAGGTGGAGTCAATCGTGCTGACGAGCGGTACTGGCAACTGGCCTTGCTGGTCGAACACGCCAACCTGGCCAAAGGATTCATCCTGACCGTAGTAGCGGAAGCCCATCAACGGACGCAGTTGCAGGCCTGGGTTCGGGTCGTAGGCTTCCCAGACATAGTTGATGTCCGAGCCCCAGACTCGATTGGTGAATGACATCACCAGGCTGTTGTCGTACAGGAAAATGTTGGTGCCGAGCTGGCCGTTGGTGAACGTGGTCGTACCGACAAATTGTGGCAATGCGACAAGGTTCCCTGGTGGAGCAGCACCAAGGCCAGTGGTGACGCCATCGCGATCAAAGCCTTCTTCGAGGCTGAAGATGCTGCCTTCAATCGAGCCGCTGATCAACGGGATGCCCAAGGTGGCTCGAATACCGTTGAGGTTGTCGATGTCCAGATTATCGGTGGTGAGAACGCGAGCCTCGCCGAGCAATTGATTGCCCGAACTGACCTGGAATGGCCGTCTCGGATTCAGCGAGGATGCTGTTTCTGAGCCCAGCAGCACATCGCCCGGTCGCTTCATCGTGAAGTTGAGGTACTCCAGACGGAAGAACGCGTCCGTGAAGAGGTCCTTGGCGAACTCGTCAAACGGCGAGTCTTCGTAGAGGCCACCGCGATCGGAGGAGATGTCACCATAGTTCCAGCGGGCGGGGCCATCTTCAAAGCTTGGTGTCAGTGGCACCTTGCCGAATTTCCCGTAGCCGCTGGGGTAACCGCTCGCGTACTGATCGGGACCGATCGGAGGGCAATACGCGCCACCGGGTACCGATGCGACGCCGTCGCCAGACTGCCAGTAGTCCTGAGCAGTCGTCGCACGACAGGCGACCAGCGCACTCCAGACCGCGATCGCGAGGCAAACAAATCGGGCTTTCATAGTCCGTTTCCCGCACTCTCCCAGGTGATCTCATTGCCAGGCTGGCCACCCAACCTGACGCTGTCACGCATCCCGTTGAAGCGCCTGCTACCGACTCGGTCGAGTCCGGCAGCATGCGCGACTTTTCCGCCTTTGACGGATTCATCAACGGTATCGGTCAGTGAGACTCTGGAACTGATCTCATTCGGGCGTCACGTGTGAAAATAGACCGGTCGTAGCGGTCATTCGGAGCCGTAATGAGAAAATAGGAGAGTTGGGAACGCTTTTAGGCCCGGTTTGGCGCGAGTCTACTTCCGCTGGGATTCGGCTTCTGCGGACTCGACCGTGGACAGATAAGCCAGCAGACGATCGCGTTCATTCGTCAGCAGGCGGACCCGCAGCAGTGAACGCACTCGTGTCGTTAACTCAAGCCGGTTAACGGGTTTCGTCAAAAAGTCATCGCAGCCCGCATTGACAGCCTTCTCGATGTCGCCCATCTCATTGAGAGCGGTGACCATCAGGATCGGAATGTCCTTCGTCGCCGCGTTCTGCTTCAGGTGCTTGCAGACTTCGTAGCCGCTCATGCGTGGCATCATGATGTCCAGCAGGATCAGGTCCGGCTTGAACTCGGGCACTTTGTCGAGTGCTTCCTGACCGTCAAAAGCCATAGCGACATCGACCGGCTCAGCCGCGAGATAGGCTTCGATCAACTCACAATTTTGCTGGTTGTCGTCGACGATGAGAACTCGAGACTGTGCGGAAGTTGCTGGATCGGCCATCGTGATTCGTCTTGCAAGGGAGTCATGCGAAGTCGCCGCTCATCCGGCAAAGCGGGCGGCGGGCGCAGTATAGCCATCTGAATCCCGATGGGGAGCGGTCAAAGTCTTCCCCGGCTGATCAAAAGCTATTGCCCGATCTGGGCTTCGGAACGCAGCGAGTTGCCTCGATCCATTAGCTCGTTGCTGGGCACGACGACTCGCGGCCGAAGCTGGAACGAAAACTCGTGCTGATCTTTGACGCGGAACGGCAGGAAGTTGTCGGTGACAAAGTCCAGTGGCGGCGTCTGATACCAGGGCGTAGGCAGCTTGATGAGCTGAGTTTCCGGCTCGTAGCCGTCTTTAAGCAGCGTGATTTCTTCGGTGCCGTACCAGGTGAAATCGAAGGATGCAGGGGTATGACCGATCTGCCGATCACCAATCCAGGCCTGCGCGCCGGGAGGGTCGGAATGAATGGTGGCGCGGCGGTGCACGCAGCCCGTTCCTGCGAAAAGCAGGGCCAGACCGACGCTCAGATATCCGAACTGCCGCCCAACTGCTGACATCCCTGTAACCTTCTACCAGCCGCGTTTGCGGATTTGCAGACAGGTCGGAATGGTAGACGGGGTTGAAAAGTGCCGGAAGATGAGTCTGCAGCCATCGATTTCTGAAAAAATCGAACCGAGCCGAGATCTCAACGCTCTGGGATCTGCCGGTTTTCTATCATCCGTCCGGACATGCCCGGATCAAATCGGGCGTGTGAGAGATCGCTCTGAAACTAGTCCACTCGAGTACGTGACATGTCCCTCCGCGTCTTCCGCTCCACCGCTCGCGCTTTAGTTTTCAGCCTGCTGGCCTCGGCCGCAGCTCCGGCATGGGCTCAGTTTGGCCCGGCGAAGGTGACCGTGGCCGAAGTCAACAGCCCGGATGGCGTCGCGGCCTATCGGGCGTTTGTCGGCACCATTGAAGGCAAGCGGCACAGCCTGGTGGGCAGCGCCGTGGGTGGTCGCGTGATTGAGTACCACGTCAATGAAGGTGATCGGGTCAAAGAGGGAGATCCTCTGGCAAAACTTCTGACCAGCAATTTGGACATCCAGATTCGGGCTGCGCGAGCGGAACTCGAATTTCGCAAACACGAATTGCTGGAGTGGAAGAATGGTTCGCGCGAGGAAGAGAAGCAGCAGGCCGAGAGTCGTATGAAGGCGGCGGAGGCCGCGATGAAGTTTGCGAAGTATCGTTTCGGTCGTACCAAGGAGTTGGTGGGCCGCAACGCCGCGACTCCAAATCAACTCGAAGACGATTCATCCGCGGCAGACGTCGCCAACGACATGTACTTTGCCGCGAAAGCGACCTACGACCTGGTGATGGCGGGCACTCGCCCCGAGAAAATGGCGCAGGCGGAAGCTCGAGTCGATGCCGCTCAGGAAGAAGTCGAGCGACTCCTGGATCTGCTGGACAAGCACACGATTCGCGCGCCATTCAACGGCTATGTCGTGGCTGAACATACGGAGGTCGGCCAGTGGATCGAAGTTGGCAGGATTGTGGCTGAAGTCATTGAAGTGGACTCGGTGGAGATTCGCGTGCCGGTGCAGGAGGCCTATGTTGCGAACCTCAAGAAAGGGGCGGTGGCTCGTATTGAGGTCGAAGCTCTGCCGAACCAGAAGTTTTCCGGCGAGGTGACTGCAATCGTTCCCAAAGCGGACGAGAAATCCCGTAGCTTTCCAGTGCGGGTTGAGTTGAAGAACACGATCGACGAGGACGGGGTCCCCTTGTTGAAGCCCGGTATGTTTGCGCGCGTGTGGCTGCCGGTGAATCAGAAGAATCAGCCGCTGCTGGTGCCGAAGGATGCGCTGGTGCTTGGTGGTCCGCAGCCAATTGTGTTCGTCGTGGAAAAGGCACCGCCAGCGAAGTCTGACGCTCCAGGTGCTCCGAAACCTGAAAAACCTGCTGAGCCTGGGTTCATCGTGCGTGCTGTTCCCGTGCAGGTGGGAATCGCCACTCAGGGATGGATTGAAGTGCGCGGCGATTTGAAGGTCGGCCAGATGGTTGTCGTCGAGGGGAATGAGCGTCTGCAGCCGGACAGTGCGGTGGTGCCAGAGCCGGCCAAGATTGACCTGCCGCCTGCTCCGCCAGCCCGTCCGGCGAAACCAGCTACGACCAAATGAGTGATCTGTCTGGCTAGCGCTCGGAAAGTCAGTTGCCGGTTTTCGCGATGATTCGGTACATGGTGACTCGCGCCAGAATTGCGTGTGCGCGAAGAAACGGTGATTCGATCAGGATGAACGGAATCCCGCATGAACTTGTTTGCGACCGATGTGCGGAGCGCTGACTTTCTTCCGACTGACACTGAGCAATCTTTCTTGCGTCGCATTCAATCGCGACGTTTCCATGCCTACGCGCGCATCGCGGAATCGATCATGTTCCTGGCGACGGCCGTCGGGTATGTGGCCTACGTGGAACCCGTCAACAAGATTCTGGCCGCGACGTTTTTCGGATCGGCGCTGATGTCGCTCGTGATCCGCAAGTTGTTTGACCATCAAGGCTGGCTGCCGCGGTACGCCAATCAGGCGACGTTCATGTCCAGCGTGCTCTACATGTTCCCGGCCATGTTGAGCACCATTTTGAGACCTGAGAACGAAAACGGTCGAGCCCTCGTGCTGGTTGGCTTGGCGATCAGTTCTTACTGCTTTTCGCTGCGCTGGTTTGCTGCCAATCAGATCGCTCTGGGGTTGATGTCGATGCTGGCCTGGAGTCTGACAGACTATTCCTTTGGAGCTGATGACGCGCTGGTGCTGCTGATCGCCGTGCCAGCGGTGGGTCTCATCATCTGCGTTAATCAACTGGAAAGTCTGAAACGCGCCTTTCGCTTTCAGAAGGAGTCCAGTGATCGGCAGCAGGAACTTGAGTTCGCGTTGAAGTTGCTCACGGAGGAAACGGAACTCCGGCGCGACGAGGAACGCCGTCGCTTCGAAAGCGAAGAACGCTTGAAGGAGCAACAGCAGCAACTGCTGCATGTGAGTCGCCTCACAACGATGGGCGAACTGCTCGCGAGCATCGCTCACGAATTGCATCAGCCAATGCACGCGACGTCGATGTATGCGGGGGTTCTGGAAGCGCTGACAGCGAATGATGGGTCCCCGCAACACAAGAAGTTGCGCGAGTGCTCTGACAAGATCGTGGCGCTGACTCAACAGAGCGCCACAACGGTGCGTCGGCTGCAGAACTTCGTCCGTCGCGGCCCGCGTATGAGAGTGCAGACCGATCTCTCCGAGATCATTCAGGATGCTCTCGAACTCACCGCTGCTGAGATGCGACATCTCGGAGTGCAGTTGGAGGTGCAGGCGACCGAAGAGGGCTTCCGTGTGGAAGTGGACCCGGTGCAGATCCAGCAGGTGCTGGTCAACCTGCTACGGAATTCGTGCGAGGCGATGGCTGAGACTCCGCTATCAGAACGTCGCATCAAGGTCGCGATGCGAACAACCGGTGAGCAGATCGAACTCAGCGTGATCGATGCGGGTTGTGGTTTAAGTCCCGCCGCAGCCGACCGGGTGTTTGACACCTTCTACTCGACGAAGAGTGAGGGGCTTGGCATGGGGCTGGCGATCAGCCGCTCGATTCTGGAAGATCATCGCGGTTCGATTGAGGTGGTTTCTGAAGTCGGGCAGGGGGCGACCTTCCGCCTGTTCCTTCCCGCGTTGAGTCTAGCAGTCAGGAACTGAGTTGATGCCGTCCGGCGCGATCGTGCATTTCATTGAAGATGATAGCAACAGCCGTTTTGCGACTCAGGCGTTGCTCGAAATCGCCGGATGGCAGGTCGCTGTCTACAGCACCGCGGAAGAGTTTCTGGCTGCGATTGATCTGTCCGCGACGGGCTGCGTGCTCGCTGACTACCGACTGCCGGGTTTGTCCGGCTTGCAGATCTTTCAGATTCTGCGGCAACGAAGGATCACCTTGCCGGTCTTGCTGCTCAGCGGTCATGCGGAACCCCCGGTCGTCGAGGCAGCGCTGGCTGAAGGCGTGTCTGAGTTTCTGCTCAAACCCGTCACGCCGCAGCAACTGCGCACTGTGATGCAGAAGTACCTTCCGGTCGAAACTGCCAAGTGAACGGCGTTTGATCGCGTTCAACCTCAACGTTGCAGAGCGCCAGCAGGTGTCTTGCTGGCGATGTCCGCAATCATGGCGCGAGTCGCGGCTTCGACCGCCTGTTCCCATTCGTCCGGGGCGAACTGAGTTTTGTAGGGCTCGCTGCGAAACGCGAAGTTGATCCCACGTGAACTGTTCACGATGGCGCCTAGACCTTTCGCGTCAAACCCCGCCGCGACTTCAGCCGCTCCGCCGCCTTGAGCTCCATAACCGGGAATCAATAGCGGCGTTTGTGGCATGGCGATTCGCAGATCGGCCAACTCGTTCGGGTAGGTTGCTCCGACTACCGCGCCGACTGCTCCATAACCGCTTGTGCCTGCCGTCTCGCGACTCAATCGGTCGACAGCTTGAGCGACACGCTCGAACAGTTTGCGACCATCGGCGCCGGTCAGATCCTGGAACGTTCCGGCGCCCGGGTTGCTCGTTCGCACGAGCACGTAGATGCCCGCTCCTCGTTCCTGCGCGACTTTCACAAACGGGGTGAGCGTGTCGTCGCCGAGATAAGGATTGACCGTCAATGCATCCGCGCCCCACGGCGATTGATCGCGATCGGCTCCGGCCAGATAGGCTTGAGCATAAGCCTCGGCCGTCGTGCCAATGTCGCCGCGTTTGGCGTCGCAGATCACAACCAAGCCGCGATCTCGCGCTTTCTTCATGACCGCGTGCAGTGCCTGGCAGCCTGCTGGGCCAAGTTGCTCAAAGAAGGCGGCTTGCGGTTTGACAGCCGGAACGAGCGGGGCGACGACATCGATGATCCGCGAGCAGAATTCCTCAAACGCCGTCGCGGCGACGCTGAGCGGGTCGCTGGCGCGGGTTCGTGCTGCGGTGAGAACATCTGGCGGCAACCAGTCGAAGCGGGGGTCGAGTCCCACCAAAGCAGGGGTCTGTTTGGCGACTACAGCGGCATTCAGCCGGTCGGAGAAGTGATGCATGCGGACAACTTATGATCGGGATGGCAATTATTTTTAGGGGGTGGCAGCATTGTTCTCCGTCGCCATCTGCGGATTGAGCAGTTGCTCCGGAGGACGCCCGAAGGATTTTTCGAGTTCGACGTACAGTCGTACCAACTCCGGAACCGACGACACGCCGACTTTCTTAAGCACGCTGGCGCGTCGCGATTCCACAGTTCGCAGGCTGATCCCGAGATCCTTCGCGATGACCTTATTCAAAACCCCGTTGATAATGCGAACCATCACGTTCACTTCGTCCGCCGACAAGCTACGGAACTTGTCCCAGACCTCATTAATCTTGCCCTTGTCTTCCCGATTTGCCGCATCGCGCATCAGCGCTGCGTGAATCGCCGCCCACAGATCTTCTGTAGAACAGCTTTTTTCCAGCAGCGTGATGGCTCCCTGATGCATCGCTTCGACGGCACTCGTCACATTGGCAAAGGCTGAGATCACCACCACGGGCAGATCGCAGCCACGTGACTTCAGGACCTTCTGCAATTCAATGCCGGTCATGCCGCCTTCGATGCGAATATCCGTGACGACGCAGCCAGCGAGATCGGGTGTCAATTTCGATAAGAAATCTTCCGCCGATGGATAAGTCTGCGCGGGGAAGCCGCGCACATCCACCAGGGCTGCGATCGAATCACGCACGGCCGCATCGTCATCAATGATGTGAACTGTCGCTGACTGCATTTGATTGAGTATTCCCGTCTACTCTGAGTGAAAACTGAAATGTCATGCCGCCGGACTCGTTCGGATGAGCCCAGATACTGCCACCGTGTTCTGTGATGAACGAGCGGCTGAGCGCCAGCCCAATACCCATGCCACTACGATCGGTGGTGAAGAAACTCTCAAAAAGTTTTTCGACGGTCACCCCGGAAGGAAGACCAGGCCCATTATCTGCCACGCGCACAAAGACGAAAGTGCCATCGAAGCTCGCCGTGATGTGAACTTCGCGGTTTCCGAATCGCTTCGTCGATAAAGCGTGATACGCATTGTTGAGCAGATTAACCACGGTCTGTTCGATCAAAACCCGGTCGCACAGAACCACCGGCAAATCCTCTGGCACATCCAGTGCAACAGTGATGCCAAGACTCTTCGCATGAGCACTGGTGAAATCTACGCCTGATTTCAGCAAACCCTCTAAACGAACTTCTTCCCGGCTCGGTTGCCCTTTGCGAGCGAAGCCCAGCATGCGCGTTGTGATTTCACTGGCGCGGCGGACGGCAGGAATCAGTTTTTGAATCAGCTCGCGAATTCGTTCACGGTCGAGTTCCGGCTGCTTCAGCATCTCGATCAGCACATCGGCGAAGGTGCAGGCGGACCACAACGGCTGCCGGATCTCATGTGCGATGCCGGCGACAAGCTGACCCATCATTGTCAGACGCGAGACATGCGCCAGTTGCCGTTCCTGTTCACGGCGCAGTTCTTCCTGTCGACGTTCGTCTGTGATATCTCGCACATGCAGCAGCACGGCTGGTTGGCCGCCGTAGTCGATACTGGAGACTTTGACATTAATCGGGACGATGCTGCCGTCTTGACGCAGGCTTTCCGCTTCGAACTTCTTCAGCCTGCCAGCAAAGATCTCCTGACCGCGCTGAGTCACGCAGTCGCGCATATAGTCAGGCACCAGTTCCATCACGTGCTTGCCGACGAGCGTCTCACGCGTCGTCTGATGCAGGTCGCAGGCGGCGGCGTTGGCGTCCAGCACGATGCCCTCGAGTGACTCGACAAAGATCGCGGTCGGCGATTGCTCGAACAGACGGCGGAACTGGTCGCTCACCTGCCGCACGTTGGCCTCTGCCTGTCGCAGGTTGGAAATATCGCGAATGACGGCAATCAGGTCGCGCGACTGCGGCATCGGCAGGAAGCGGACTTCGTAGGACCGGCCACGATCGTCTTCGATCAGTGAGAATTCGACCGTTGCCTGCTCGGCACCTTTCGAAATCTGACCGATGGCGCCCGCGAATTTCTCGGCAGTGTCCGCCAGGCCAAGATCCCACAGCGTGTTCGCATTGCGAAACTTCATCTGCAGGACGTCGCTCATGTGATGGCCGCTGTAACGCTCCAGCAACGCACCCTGAGGGCTGACGCGCAGCATCGCGTCCGGATAGGCGGTGAAGACGGATTCCAATTCCGCCGTCTTCAGCTTGAGCGAGCGGCGATCCAGTTCGTGCTCGAGGACAACTCCGGCCAGTCGCACGAAGTTTTGAATCACCTCTTTCTCGTGCTCCGCGAAATCGCCGTTGCCATTCCTTAGTACCAGCAGCAGGCCGACGGTGGCCGACCCCGTTCCCGTGACACGAAAGGCCGCGCCGAGACGATACCCCAGCCCCGCCGCCAGCAGGCACAGGCTGTTACGGACGCGCGCGCTCGACTGCGCCGAGTCGTCCATATCAACATTCACGACGTGAGTGGTGAAGGCCGCGGCATCAATCGGCAGCGGAATGTCGGACAGGCGCCGACCTTCCAGAAAGTGGATCAATTCCTCAGGCACGCTGCCCGACGAGACAAGCCACAGCCGGGCAGTCTCGCCCAGACCCGAGAATACAGCGGCATGCAGATAAGGCGACTGGTTCTCGATCTCCTTGGTCAGGGTCTTCATGATCCCGCCCAGCGAACCGCCTGTGGCGAGTTTCTCCAGCACGCTGCGCTGTCCGTCGCGAAGCATCTCGGCCTGCTTGCGCTTGGTGATATCAACCACCGTCGCGTAGACGCATTCCCAGCTCTGTTCGCTGCCTGATGCGACCGTCGTGCGGATCTGAGTGATCAGCCGGTCGCCATTGGCTGAGTACAGGATGTTCTCGAATTCGTAGTTCAGCTTGCCGTCAACGAGACTCAGCACCCATGCGACGAATGCCGGCAGCGAGTCTTCCCGGAACAGTTCAAAGATGCGGCTGCAGAAGTCAGCCGCGCTCTTGCGGCCGAACAACTCCAGCGTCGCGCGATTGACGTTCACGACCTGAATCTTGTTGGCGATGTTCGCGAGTTCCGCCGGACTGCGACCCAGCCAGTCGTGCAGGTCGGCATGACCTTCCTGGATGAGTTCGTCCAGCCGCTGGCGTATCGCACTGCAATCCAGCACCCAGACGGAGACCGGCGTGTCGTTGAACAGCCGCTCGTAGCGCTCTTCGGTGATGCGGAGCTGCTCGTTGACCTGCAGCCGTTCGGTCATGTCGAGAATCAGGCCGTGCAGGTGGGTCACGCGCCCGGATGCGTCCCGCTTCTGATACCGCATGTCGCGCACGTGACGAACGTTGCCGAAGGCATCGATCACGCGATAGTCCATCGCATGATCGTGATCACCGACCGCGTGAGCGTCACCGAAGGCCACCCACAACTCGCGGTCTTCGGGGTGAACGATCCTGTTGAGAAACTTCTCCTCATGCAGCCAGCGCTGTTTGGGGAATCCCAGCAGTTGTTCGACCGACGTCGAGACGTACGAAAAGCGGTTCGTGTTGAGATCATATTCCCACGCGAAGCCCTCTACGGCTCCGATTACTTCACGCAGCTTGACAGCACTTTGTTCGTAGCCCGTCTGCTCTTCGTCGAAGACCAGACTTTCGTCGGTGATGTCGCGGACTGACCCTTCCACCTGCAACGGTCGCCCGGCGGCATCGGCCTGCTTGCACCGTGAGGCCATGTGGATGTGTGCCACACCGCCTCCGGGTTGCAGCATGCGATAGATGCCTTCGGTCGGACGATTGTCTTCCAGTGCGGCCTGCCAGAGCCGTCGGCACCCGTCACGGTCGTCTGCATGAATGAACTTCAGGTACTCCTCGACGTTGGTGGTGCCGGACAGCCGCGACGCAAACAGGCGTCGAAGTGATGTATCAACTCGAATCTGCCCCGATTGAGCATCCCACGACCACGTGCCCTGACGACCGGATTGGGCCTTCTCAAGCTGCGCGTGGAAGTCGGAACTGCGTCCCGTCACTTTGCGGCCAGCGTCATCGCGACGCAGCAAGGTGATGAGCCAGTCACCGGCCTCGTCGGTGGCGCGATGCAGCCGGATGTCGACGGGGGTCGGCTTCGCGTTCGCGGAATCGATGGAGCCTTGCCGAGTGATTCCGTCGGCGGAACTCAACCACGCATTCTGTGGGGTGCCGTTGGTTGCAGCCAGCGACAGGACTCGGCTCACCGGGTTGCCGCAGATTTGTGCGGCGGACTTACCGAGCAGGCGTTCGGCGGGCTGATTCACGGCTGCGATCTGCAGGTTGTTGCAATCCACCAGAAGCGCGGGATCACTCATCGCCCGGAAAATCGTTCCGGCCAGACCAGCGAGAGGCGGTGTGATGTCGAGTTCGACTGACATCTAAGGATTCCTGTGTCCGCGCGTGCCTGGTGGCAGCTCTTGTTCGCGTGACTCCAGCAGTTAATCCATCGTTTGGCCCGACAACGCGGAATACTACTTCGACTTGTTAGATGCCTTTTTTGCCGAGCTTTTCTTGGCAGATTTCTTTGCCGCCGCCTTCTTGCCGGCTCCCTTGCCCGCAGCGCTTGCAGGTGTCGTCTCCTCGAAGATCCGGTCCCAGCCGGAAGTGAACTTGAGGTTTGATCCTGTATGAACCGTGTAACCTGTCATCGGAGTCTCCAACTCGCCTGCAGAAGCTGCTCAAGGGTGCAAGACGACGGCATGCGCCGCCGGTGGTGTTGTATGTCATGCCCGATCGGCGCGCAAGCTATTTGTCGAGCAAACTCGGATGGAACCACCACGAAAGATGAGTTCCGCCGGATTGTCTTCTCTGGCTTATCGTGCGTCGTTGGGGACTTCCAGAATCCGCGCCAGACGATCGTTCGCCGATGTGAGAACCCGCGTGCCGTCGGGCGAGAGCGTCGCCGAGTAGGAGACGACTCCGAGAGAGGTCTCGAAGACCGGCTTCTTCGCTCCGTGATCCCAGACTTTCAGAGTGCCTGAATAGCCGATCGTCAACAGGCGATTGCCGGCGTTGTTGAACTGCACCCGGTAGATGTCGTCCTTGTGACCCGGCATGACGGAAGCTGGTTGTGGGTTGTCCTTTTGCCAGACGAAGACTGGACGTTCCGTTCCAATGCCCATGCCCGCTCCGGCCAGCAATTGGCTGTCTCGACTGAAGCAGACCGAATAAACCGGATGAGTCGGTCCATTGAACTTGCGAAGTTCGTTGCCTGAAGCGGCATCGAAGAGGCGCACGGAGTTATCCGCGACCGCCGCCGCGAAGAACTTTCCGTCGGGTGAATAGGTGACCCCATTCACGGCTGCAGGCAGCGCGGGCAGTTGCTTCAGCACGGCCTTCTTCTCGATGTCCCACAGCCGGATTGTTTTGTCGTTCGATCCGGAGACCAGCGTCTTGCCATCCGGGCTGAAAGCGACGCTGTAGACCGGTGCCTGATGGCCTTGAAAGATGAAGACTGAGGATGCCGCAGCTACCGACCACGCCTTCAATGTCTTGTCGGCGGAAACGGTTCGCAGCGTTTTGCTGTCCGGCGACCAGGCGAGTGCGCTGATGACTTCCCCGTGACCGTTCAGCGTTTGTGCGGCATCGCGACTCGGGGGTTCCGCAGGCTGCGGGTTGAGCGGCGTGGGGTCGAAAACAGGCAGAGTTTTGTCGGCCAGTCCGGCAATCAGCTTGGCGTTGTCAGGGCTGTAGGCCAGTCGCAGCACTTCGGCCGTGGTTTGGTAGCGGAAGTGGCCTTGGCCGTTGCCGAGGTTCCAGGTGCGGATCGTCTTATCTTTGCCACCGCCCGCGATCTGTTGAGCGTTCGGGCTGAACGTGACGGAGAGCGCCGGTCCTTGAAAACCGGGGAACGCGCGCTGTGGTGAGCCATCGCCAGCGCTCCACATCTTGATCGCACCGTCTTCGCTGGCCGTGGCATAGAACGCCGAGTTTGATGAGACCGCTAACGCATTCACCCGTTTCTCGTCGGCGACCTTCGCTAACTGCACAGAGATCGGTTCGATGCGCAGGGTCTTGTCGGCGCTGGATGTAATGACGTGATTGTTGTCCGGATGAAAACGCACGCGCGTCACCGGACCCGTATGAGACACGTAGAACTGTCTCGGCAGTTTCGTCGCGAGTTCCCACACGCGCGCCGTTCCGTCGGCGCTGGACGAAGCGACGAACTGCAGGTTGTTGGCAATGTCGAGACCGGTGATCTCACCTTTATGGCCCGTCAGACGCCCGGTTTCAGTACCGTCATTGGGATTCACTAATCGAATCACGCCGTCCTGCGAGCCGATGGCGAGCACGCTGTCGTTGTTCGCTAAAGCGAGCGCAGTCGCCGGAGCATCCAGATCGAGTTTGCGGACAACTTGTGTGTTGTCGGTGTTCCAGACTCGAACGGTCTTATCGATTCCGGCAGAGATAAGCTGCGTGCCGTTGGACCAGAAGATGATGGAGCGGATTGCTCCCACGTGACCGGCGTAGTTCTTCAGTTCCGCCGCATCCGAGATCTGGAACAGCTTGAGGTTGCCGGCATCATCAGCGACCAGCACCTTCTGCTGATCCGGACTCACGTCAATCGCCGTGATTGCTCCCGGCATCGCCGGAAAGGCTTTCACAAGTTGCCCGGAGTTCGCATCAAACAGCCGCGCGATCTTGTCCGCTCCGCCCGTCGCGACGTGCACCTGGTTACGACTGTAGGCGACGCATGTCACGGGGCCGCCATGACCATCGAAGACTCGGACCTGCTGACCGTCGCCGCGATTCGACAACCGCACCGTCTTGTCTTCGCACACCGTGACGAGTTGCCCGCCGTTCGGATTGATCGCGAAGGCATTCACTTTCTCGGCGTGCGTGACCGCGACTGTCGGGTTTGCTGTCGCGGGCCAGCGACGAACGATGCCGTCGCCGCCACTCGAAAAGAGCTGGTTGGAAGGATTGAACGCCAAGCCTGTCAGTTCACCGGGATGAGCGCCGAAGGTGGCTTGAATCGCTCCGTCGGCCGGATTCAGTAACCAGATCACGCCGTTTGCTGAACCGACCGCGAGCTGTTGAGCGTCCTTACGCCAGTCCAGAAACGCGATGCCGCTAACGAGTTTCGCCTGCGACTTGAGATTGCCGGAGTCCGCATCCCAGATCTTCACCGAACCGGTTGCGTCCGCAGTCGCGAAGGTCTTTCCGTCTGGAGTAACCGCGACGGCCGTGGCCGCTGCGTCGTGGACCGGCAGGGTCGCCAGTGGAGCATTTTTGGGGACATCCCAAAGGCGGATGGTGTTGTCGCTGGCGCCGGAGGCCACGAGGTTACCATCAGACGTGATCGCGACGCTCAGGACGATGCCCGTATGGCCTTCCATTGTGCGGATGGGCTTCTGAGTGGCCAGGTCCCAGATCTTCAGCGTTCGATCAAAGCTCGCCGTCACTGCCGACTGGCCGTCCGGTAAGAATGCGGCGTCATAAACTGCTTCGCCGTGCCCCTTCAGCAACACCGGATCTGCAGCGGACGCGAGTCCGGCGGAGGCTGTGCTGAGCATGCAGAGCAGGGCGGTCTGGCAGAAACGACTCGGCAACCAACGACGAATCATGAGTGTCCTCATCAGAGATGCGGGTGGATTCCGTTACGGACGATCTGGCAACCCTGAGTTTTGACGGACTAGCCGGTGCGCAGGCAACCGAGTCTCAGTCAAAACAGGTTCCTTGGGGAACATTTAAGGGCGGAGTCCGTCCGCGAGATCGTGCGAGTTACTCGCTTTCGACGATCGATCGCGCGTAGTAGGCCCAGAAGGCGCAGACTTCGCGAGCCATCCAGAATGGCAACTGCGAATAGGTGTATTTCTGCTGTGCGGGGACCGTGCAGACTTCGTAACCATGCCGTTGAAACGCCAGTTTGATGCGAGGCAGGTGATAAAAATGGCTCACGGCGAGCACCTGTCCGACGGCTTGCTCGCGAAACATTTGGCGCGTGTTCCGGGCGGTCTCCCAAGTGCTGTGGCCTTCGGGATCAAGCAGGATCGCTTCGTCCGGGACGCCCAGTTCCAACGCCATGCGACGCATGCACTCAGTCTCGTGAATCGCTCCTTCGCCGGGACCGCCAGACACGATCAACCGTGGCGCCAAACCCTGATGATAGAGTTCGCACGCCGTTCTGACTCGATCAGCCAACACATGCGACGGTTTCCCATCGGCCCTGGCGCGAGCACCGAAAACGACAATCGCATCAGCCGGGCGTCGGTAGTCGGTCTTGCCGAGCAGAACCATCAGGCTGAGTGGGAAGACGATCAAGCCGAGTGTCGCCGCGAACACAGTGGCGCTCAGTCTGCGTTGCCAGCTCACTGCCTCAACGCGTCGAGTGAGGCTGACGATCAACACGCTCAACAGACCTAGAACGAACAGTGAGAGTGGAACGGGCACACCAACGCTGATTCGTCCGCTTGTTGCGAGGGCGTAGAACTCGGCGACATTACCGGCTGCGGCGAACGCGAGTATTCCCAAGACCACGATTGTAACTCGCCGTCGCCAAACAGAGATCTGATGAGTTAACCCCAACACACAGAGCAGCAGCGCCGCGACTGCGAGTAGTGGCCAGGAAATCCAACCCGGCAGGATGCGGAGATCAATCCACCACACGTTCGGAGTGAAGCTGCGGCAGCGAGCTTCGGCGATCAGATTGAGTGTCGTAAAGATGCCAAGGCACAGAGCACATCCAGATGCGATTGAGTTCCACATAGCGACGATCCATCGTGCTCAGGAATGAAACACGGCCCGGTGCGATTCAGAACTGCTCTGGATCAAAATTGATCAGCTTGCCATCGCGGAAGACAAGTAGTGCGCTGCGGCCCTTGCGGTCCGGGCCCCACTTGTAGGTCACATCGTTCATTTCGAAGTTGGCGCTGTTTTTCTTCAGCCAGCCGTCGTTGTCGATGCGCTCGCCGGACTCTCCCATAACTGCTGCGATTTCGGCGGGGCTCATGCCAGAATTCACGCAGTTACGCATCAGCCAGCGGAAGGCTGCCGGATCGCGTTCCTGTTGGAATTTCTCTCGATAAGACTCTTCTTCCGCCTGAGACTGTTTTGCCGAACGAAAGGTTGGGAACAGCGAACTGCCACTTTCGGGAAGCGCACTGCAGCCGACGATTCCTAAAATTAATAATGCGACCACCAATCTGCCGATGGTCCGAGAGAAACCATCAGCATTTCTCGATGATTGCGATTGGCACTGCATCCTGAATCCTTTCGGTGCGACACCCGGCAGACACTGCCTGGGAACTCCTGGCCCCGAAAGCATGTCTGAGATGGCATAATTGAGAGAAGACCATTTATCGATTTGGTCAACATTTCTGATAGCTTCCAACACTTTGCTATGGCACGCTCGTAGCAGTGCTAGGTGGAACTGCCAGATCTGAAGCGGCGGAGGCCCGCATATCGTGGTGTGAAACAATGGCTTAACTCGTTCGGTGTTCCGGACACGTATTGCCTGAATCTCGCGAAGGGGGCTAAAGTGGCTCGGAACGTCTTGAAGCTGAAAAATAGGTTGGAACCGGTATCTGGTTCCCGTTTTGATCTGTCTGACTCCCCACGCGTTTCTCCGCGAGTGGACGGACAGCAAATTCAGCGTCAGGACGACGGGGTAGTTTTCAGCGAGCAACCGCGCAGGCGTACCGTGGCACTGACCGAGTTCGATCGAAATCTTCTGAAGAGATGCCTGGCTGAAGAGTCAGAGGCGTGGAAGGATTTCGTCGACCGATTCATCGGCCTGTTCGTACATGTCATCCACCACACGGCACACGCTCGCAGCGTGCAGGTCACGGTGGACGATGTTGATGATTTGTGCGCCGAAATCTTCGTCACCTTGCTGGCTGACAACTTCGCTGTGCTGCGACGCTTCCGGGGGTCTTCCTCGCTGATGACTTATCTGACGGTTGTGGCTCGGCGCATCGTTGTGCGCGAGATTTCGCGGCGGAAAATGGCTGAGGCGCTAGGACACGTGGCCGCTCATCACTCTTCGGTCGAGCAGGCGCAGGCGACAGTCAATTGGGACGTCCAGCGCGTTGAGAACACCGAGCACGTGGAACGCATGCTCGAAGGTCTGCCGCCGCGCGATGCAGATATCGTGCGTGAATACCATCTCGAAGGCCGTTCTTATCGCGAGATCAGCACCCGCCTTGGTGTGCCTGAGAACTCGATTGGCCCTACGCTGTCTCGAGCCCGTGATCGCATGCGCGAAACAGTTCGTGATTAGTCCGCGAACCCGCTGTCAAAACCGCGTCTCTTGAGTGCGAGTTGCTGCTGGTCTGCTTAAATTAAGTACCGCGCGCCGTTTTAAATCCTGGCGAGCGACAGCAATTCAGATTCTCGGAGACGTCGATGTTCGGACAATTCAAAGCTCATCTCACCGAGCAACTCGCAGGCATTCGTCAGGCCGGGTTGTGGAAGAGTGAACGCGTCATCGAAACGCCTCAGGATGCGCGCATCCGAGCCGGTGGCGGCGCATCCGTCCTGAACTTCTGCGCGAATAACTATCTCGGCCTGGCCGATCATCCGGAGATTCTGGCTGCCGCTCGCGATGCCTTGGAGAAGTGGGGCTTCGGGATGGCCTCCGTGCGATTCATCTGCGGCACTCAGGAGTTGCACAAGCAACTGGAAAACCGCCTGAGTTCGTTTCTCGGCACTGACGACACCATTTTGTACTCGTCCTGCTTCGATGCGAACGGCGGCTTGTTTGAAACTTTGCTGGGCGCGGAAGACGCCATCATCTCCGATGAGTTGAATCACGCGAGCATTATTGATGGCGTTCGGCTCTGTAAGGCGTCCCGCTTCCGCTATCGCAACAACGACATGGCGGACCTCGAAGAGAAGCTGAAGGAGGCAAAGTCAGCCCGCTTTCGCATGATTGCGACCGATGGCGTCTTCTCGATGGACGGCTACTTGGCAAACCTGCCTGCGATTTGCGAACTCGCCGACAAGTACGACGCCTTGGTGATGGTGGACGATTCGCACGCTGTCGGCTTCATTGGTCCGAACGGACGAGGCACCCCCGAGCACTTCGGTGTGACCGACCGCATCGACATTCTGACGGGTACACTCGGCAAGGCGCTTGGCGGGGCGAGCGGTGGTTACACCAGCGGCCGTCGCGAGATCATCGATCTGCTGCGGCAGAGGTCTCGACCGTACCTCTTTTCCAATTCCGTCCCGCCGCCAATCGCTGCCGCGACATTGAAAGCTCTGGACCTCGTCGCCAATCAGCCTGACTTACGAGCGCGGCTGAAACGCAACACCGAATTCTTCCGCAGTGAAATGCCGAAGCAGGGACTCTCCGTCTTGCCGGGCGAGCATCCGATTTCGCCCGTCATGTTGGGAGACGCCGCGCTCGCCGGTCGCTTCGCCGATGCCATGCTGAAACGTGGCGTTTATGTGATCGGTTTCTCGTACCCCGTCGTTCCGATGGGCAAGGCCCGCATCCGAACGCAGATGTCAGCGGCTCATTCGCTGGAAGACATCCAATTTGCAATCGACGCCTTTGCTGCGGTCAAACGCGAACTGGGTGTTTAAGTTTGGTCGCAGCACGCTCATGGTCGTCTTTCGCTCCGCGAAAGGGCGCTTCGTGGTTCGGAATGCAAACTCGCTTTTGAGGCTTAAGCCGAGCGCTGTTGTTCCGGGTACTTGATGCGGCCGTGGTAGATCGCGATCAAGGACTTGCTCAGAGATTCCTCGATCACGCGAATTTCGCTCAATGTCAAAGAGCTCTCTTCGAACTGACCGTCGAGCAGGCGGTCCATCGTGATTTTGTGCACGAGGGTTTCGATACGTTTCGGAGTGGGATCGCTCAATGTCCGGCTGGCGCTTTCGACGGCGTCGGCCAACATCAGGACGCCTGCTTCGCGGCTTTGCGGTTTCGGACCGGGATACCGGAACGCTGATTCCTGCACTTCGCCGCTGTAGTCTGGATCTTCTTCCGCCAGCTTGGTGGCTTCGACGAAGAAGTAACGCACCAGCGTCGTGCCGTGGTGCTGCTCGATGAAGTCGATCAGCGACTGCGGAATGTGATGTTGCAGGGCAAGGTCTACTCCGTCCTTCACGTGGCCGATGATGATCAGCGTACTCATGGCCGGAGCCAGATTCGCATGACGACTCTTCATGCCCTCGGTCATGTTTTCGACGAAGTACTCCGGCTTCAGCATCTTGCCGATGTCGTGATAGTACGCACCAACTCGCACGAGCAGGCCGTTGGCGTCAATCGCCTCAGCGGCGGTTTCTGCGATGGTCGCGACGGCGATCGAGTGGTTGTAAGTACCTGGAGCGCGACGCACGAGTTCCTGCAGCAGCGGGTGCGAAATATCGCTGAGTTCCAGTAGGCTGATGTCAGTCACGACGCCGAACGCGGATTCGATCAACGGCAGACTGCCCGCGACGATGTAACCTGCAACAAGGCACCAGCCGGCACCTTTCAGAGCGTCAATCAGCAGGGCGTACTCGGAGGTCAGCACGTTCCACGATCCGCCCGCCAGCACGGCCATGCCGCAGTAGACCAGCACGTAGGCGAGGCCTGTCACGAAGCCGATCTTGATGAGCGTCAGTCGTGACGACACCTGCTTCAATGGGATGACTGCCGTCACCGAGACCGTCAGCAGGATGACGAACTGCGACAGCTCGCCCACGGTTGAGAGGGTCAGAATCAGGCTGATGGTGATCGCCGTCAGCGCGGCCATCACCTGGTTGTAAGAGACGGCAAAGATCATCGCGGCGACGGTGACGGGAATGAGTTCTGCCCGCAGCGAGAACCCGCTTAGCCAGCGGCCGACAGCGATCGCGATCACTACTGAAACCAGAACCTTCGTGAGCCGTCCGAACGAACGTACGACCTTGGGTTCGTTCGCGACCAGATAGTAGCCGTTGATGGCGAACAGCAGGCCGATCATCACGATGCAGGTGAAGACTCGCAGCGCGCGCCAGTAGCCCGGAACTTTGGCTTCGGCGGCGTTGTGTTCGTCGTGCAGCAGCTCGAACAGTTCATCATCGATCAGTTCGCCAGGACCGACGAGCACCTGATCCTCGAACCAGTCGTCATAGACCTCTTCAATTCGTTCGCGAGCCAGCCGACGCGCTTCCTGAGTCTTGGAGCGATCATGGCGCAGTGTTTCGGGCAGATTGCGGCGCAACCAGGCCTCCATCTGCGGGCGAACCTGATTGAGCAGCGGCAACTGTGGCCACAGGCGAGCAATGCTGCCGCCGGGCTCCAACTGCGACTTTAACTCGACATCGCTCAGGCTGACGAATTTTTCATGATCAGCAGTGCTTTCCGACAGCAGAACCAGCCGCTTTCCAGGTTGGATCTTCAACGTGCCAACATCGTCTTCATCGATCAGGCCGTATTCGTCGACGGTCGCCAGCAAGCGTTGAAACTCGGCGAGCAACCCTTCGATGCGTTCCAGACGACTCTGTTCGCTGTCGCGTGACTGGCTGTCATCAGCGGCCAGCACGAGGTTCCGCACCTGCTGAAAGCGTGCTTCGGACGCGGCACGCTGCTTTTCGTCTTCTTCTTCGGAACGACTCAGATCGAGACCGAAGCTGCGGCGGATGTTTGTCGACAGCGCGGTTGCCGACATGACTTCGCTGACAGTCTGAAAATCACTCCGCAGGCTAGCGGTGATCGTGTCGCGCTGCAGATGCTGATAACGGAAATAGAGCGGGACCTGAGCTTCCGCCTGATCGCGTCGGCGGCCGGTTTCGCGGCGGTCAACTCGTTGAAAGTCGACCGTGGCCAGCACACCGTGAGCCGGGCGGTCACCGATGCGGAAGCGGAACGGATTTCTCCAGCCCTCGACAATAACGGTCAGCACCAGCACCGCGAGAAGCGTCAGGCTGAGCCGGGCCAGGACGCTACGGTCCTTTAAGGCGGCAACGATTCGAGGAAGAGTGCCGTGAGAGGCGCCAATTTCCGACACCCGCGACGCTCGATACCGTCGCGGATTCTTTTGGCCGAAGAATGCCATGTCTGTCCGACGCATAGTCGCGCGTGAGAGGAGGTGACCCTCACGCTTCAACTCACGAGGCTTTTGGCAGCATCTAGCCACCAAACGTTACCGGGTGCGACTCGCACCGGACCTACCTGCCTCGCGAATGGGTTCCCTTTGAGGAACCGTCGTCATACGCCCGCACTATCTCGCGGACGAGCCGATGACGAACAATATCCTGACCGGACAACTGAACGACCGCAACTCCAGGAATGCCATTTAGTCGTCCGATCGCATCACCGAGTCCCGACCGGGTTCCCGGAGGCAAATCACTCTGAGTGGGATCGCCTGTTACCACGATCTTCGATCCCTCACCCATACGAGTCAGGAACATGAGCATCTGTGTGGTTGTGGTATTCTGGGCTTCGTCCAAAATAATGAACGTTTCATTGAGAGTTCGGCCACGCATGAACGCTAACGGCACGATCTCGATGACGTCGTTCTCCATATAACGCTTGACCTGCTCGAAGTTGAGGATGTCAGACAGGGCATCCAGCAGGGGACGCAGATATGGATTGACCTTGGCCAGCATGTCGCCGGGAAGAAAACCCAGTTTCTCGCCAGCTTCGACGGCAGGGCGGACTAGCACGATCTTTCGAACCTGCTCCGATCGTAGAGCGTGGATGGCCATGGCGACCGAAAGATACGTCTTTCCGCAGCCAGCCGGTCCTGAGCAAAAAATTAGATCGTTCTCGCGGATCGCATCGACATAGACCTTCTGGCCCTCGGTTCGGGGGACAACGCGCTTGGCATGCTCGAACAAGTCTATCGGTGCTGCCTGCAACCGCTTGCCGTTGCTGCCGGAATGGTCGCTCTCGGGGCTAGAATTCTGATGACTCCCCGCGCTGTGTCGCGACAGGATGCGTTCAACTTCGGAGCCTTCCAGTCCGCCATGCCGACGGATGATGGATTGCAGGTCCGCGAACACCTTCAGGCCCGCGCTGACTTTGGACGGATCGCCCGAGATTCGAATTTCGTCCCCGCGAATTACGACCTGCACGCCCATGCGATCGCGCACCAGGCGGAGGTACTCGTCGTGTGATCCGAGCAAGGAACGGATCTGGTCGGGACTGTCGAAGTGCAACGATTCGTGTGTCATCCAAGTCCTCGAAGGGAAAAGACCGGGTCGTCAATCGCGCCTCCGGAATTCACTCTCCATCATAAATTGGTACGTGTAATTCAGGGAGTCGGCGGTCCGATTTTGCTGCGATTCGGCAATCCGACCCGCTGGGGTCGGCATCAAAGGGCATCAGCCGATGCTTGCGGACACCTGGTTCTTGAACCCGGTTCCGCCGCTCTGTTGTTTCTACCAATTTCTTCGGCACCGTCCGTTATTCACGTTCCTGATGATGACAACTTCGGCCATTGAACCAGATCATGTTCCCACCTGTCTGATCAGCGTGACGTAATTTTTGTCGCCAGCTTTGCGACCGTCGCAGTTTTTGCTGCCACAAGAATCGTCTGCCTCAATTTCTTCCGCAGGATCAAAATCTTCGGAAGAACTGGTGCGACCGTTGCCGATCTGAGAGGGATTCGTTTTCCTCGCGTCTGCTTCAGAACAACTTTGCTGCCTGCCAGAACTCACATGTCCGCTTCTTTGCCCGCATCGAACCCCACCGACACCCCCACGTCTCGCAAACTTCGCAACAACCTGCATCTCAGCACCGCTGACGCCACCACGTTTAACGTGATGGTCGGACTCGGCGAGACGTACTTTCCGGCCTTCGCATTGGCACTTGGAAAAGGCGATCGGATCAGCGGGCTCATTGCTACCGTCCCCATGCTGGCCGGAGCGTTGTTGCAACTGGTGGCCATGCGGGCGGTCCCCAAGCTGGGCTCGTATCGTCGCTGGGTCGTGCTGTGTGCGACTGTGCAGGCTTTGAGCTTCATTCCGTTGGCGGTTGCGGCTTTCAAGGGCAGCATTCCGACCTTCCTGCTGTTTCTGGCTGCTGCTGTTTATTGGGGAGCGGGGCAAGCCACTGTTCCAGTCTGGAACACGTGGGTTGAGGCGCTCATCCCGTCGAAGATTCGAGCTCCCTACTTCGCCTGCCGGACACGGTTGTCGCAGTTCGGCATGCTCGTCGGAGTCATCGGTGGCGGTTTAGCGCTGCACTGGGGCCGGGAATCCGGAATCGAACTGACGGTCTTCGGAGTGATCCTGTTGCTCGCCGGACTGGCTCGATTCGGGTCATCCCGGTGCTTGTCTGCTCAAACCGATGTTCCGTTCTCGCGACAGCCTTTCATTCGCGAGGTCAATCCCGTCACTGGCAAGCGGGACCCGATTCTGACGAAGTCGAACAAGCGGTTGCTGCGTTACGTCTTCCTCATGCAGGGAGGCGTGTATCTGTCTGGTCCGTTCTTCACCGCTTACATGCGTGAGCACCTCCACATGTCGTACTTCGACTATGTGGTGCTGATCTCGTCGGCGTTCGCGGCCCGTATCGTGGTCCTGTCGTATCTGGGCTCGTTCGCTCATCGCTATGGGGCGCACCGTCTGTTGTGGGTAGGTGCCATCGGCATCATGCCATTGCCTGCGATGTGGCTGGTCTCCAGCAATTTTTACTTTCTGCTCGCGTTGCAGATCGTCGGCGGCATGTTCTGGGCGGCACACGAACTGGCGATGATGTTGCTGTTCATCGATGCGATTCCGCGGCACAGCCGCATGAATGTGTTGTCGCTCTATAACCTGGGCAATTCGGCGGCCATGGCCACCGGCACCATCATCGGTGCGGAAATGCTCCGGATGTGGGGCGAGATTCCCTCTACCTATCTGACTCTGTTTGCTGTTTCTTCACTGATACGGATCGGCGCTCTGGGACTGCTCAAACGCGTGCCCAGCGAGCACGCCGGAGCCGTCGTGCAGCCCCCTTTTGCGATTCCTCGGCCGCATTCATTGCGACCGAGCAACAGCAACACTCGGTCGACTGAACGCCGCGAATTGTGCGTGGCGAACGAAGCCGCTCCGTGATGCTGCTGCTCGCTCAGTCCAACTGGAACTTCGCCAGATGGGCTTGCCGTTGCGATTCATTGACGCCTGGTTGCTGGTCCTTCAGCAGGATGTGCCGACCTAGTACGAGCACATCAATGTCTGTCATGCGAAAACAGCGCCAGGCGTCTTCCGGAGTACACACAATCGGCTCGCTGCGCACGTTGAAGCTGGTGTTGATGAGCACCGGACAACCGGTCTGCTCTTTGAATTTGGTCATCAGCAGGTGGAGCAGGGGATTGCGTTCCGCGTCCACGGTCTGGATGCGCGCTGAGTAATCCACGTGGGTGATCGCCGGAATAGTCGAGCGGGCGTAATTCAGCTTTTCGATGCCGAACTTGGAGTCGTATTCCGGCGGCAGCGGACTGCGATGCTCTTCGCGCACCTCTGCCACTTGCAGCATGTAGGGACTCTCTTCGTTCGGCCGCATCTCGAAGTATTCGTGCACGTGTTCGCGCAGCACGATCGGCGCGAAGGGGCGGAACGATTCGCGGAACTTGATCTTCAGGTTCATCGCCGACTGCATCTGCGTGCTACGGGCATCGCCGATGATGCTGCGGGCTCCCAGTGCTCGCGGACCGAACTCCATGTGCCCTTGAAACCAGCCGATGATCTTTTCATTCGCGATCATCGTCGCCACCTGAGTCGCCAGATCCTCGTCGGAAGCGGCGGTGGTGTAGACCGCTCCGGCTTTGGTCAGGAACTCCGCAATCTCGGCGTCGGAATAGGCCGGGCCGAGCAGCGAGCCGCGTTGCGCGTCTTTGCCGTTCGGCGCTCGCGGCTTGTCCAGCAACTGGTGCCAGATGAAGAGGGCTGTTCCCAGAGCGCCGCCGGCATCTCCGGCCGCCGGCTGGATGAAGATCTGATCAAACGGGCCTTCGCGCAAGATTCGCCCGTTTCCGACGCAGTTCAGCGCGACGCCGCCTGCGAGAACTAGATTCTTCAATCCGGTTTGCTGATGCGCGTAGCGGGCCTGCCGCAGCATGACCTCCTCGGTGACGACCTGTAGGGACGCTGCGAGGTCCATCTCCCGTTGAGTCAGCAACGATTCCGGCTGTCGAGGCGGTCCGCCGAAGAGATGGTGGAACCGATCCGACGTCATGGTCAGACCCTGACAGTAGTTGAAGTAGCTCATGTCCATCCGGAATGAGCCGTCTTCCTTGAGGTCGATCAGGTGCTTGAGGATCAGGTCCTTGAATCGTGGCGAGCCATATGGAGCGAGCCCCATCACCTTGTACTCGCCGCTGTTGACTCGGAAGCCCGTGTAATACGTGAAGGCCGAATACAGCAGTCCGAGCGAGTGCGGGAACCGGATTTCTTGAGTGAGTTCCAGCTTGTTCCCACGTCCGACGCCGAAGCAGGTGGTTGACCATTCCCCAACGCCGTCGAGCGTTAGAATGGCTGCCTCATCAAACGGAGACGGGAAGAACGCGCTGGCCGCGTGCGACTCATGATGGTCGGTGAAGACGTACTTACCGCGATACTTGCCGCGCAGCCCGGCACTCATTTCGCGGGGCAGAAATAATTTCTCTTTTAACCAGACCGGAATCGCCTGACGAAACGACGTGAAACCTCCGGGGACGAAGGCCAGATAGGTTTCCAGCAGCCGCTCAAACTTGCGGAGCGGCTTGTCATAGAAGCCGACGTAGTCGAGTTGCTCAGGTCCGATGCCGGCTGTTTGCAGGCAGAAGTCGATCGCGCTGGTCGGGAATCGCGAATCGTGTTTCGTACGCGTGAAGCGTTCTTCCTGAGCCGCCGCGACGATCTTCCCATCAATGACCAACGCCGCTGCCGAGTCGTGATAGAAAGCTGATATTCCAAGAATCGCGGTCATAGATGTTTTTTGACGGCAAAGGTCACTCGACTGCTGAGCGGCGGGCGGCGGACCTCTGCTGGAATCCGAAGATGCAGGCTTGTGGTGGTGGATGAGGATATTGACTGGTGCGAAACGATAGGCCGCTGCGGCGGCTGTCAGCAAGTTGTTGCTGCACTTCACTGCGTCCGAGAACAGAAACACAGCCGCACTGAGGACACAGAGAAAGAGCCCGTTTGCAGAGGTCAGTTCCCCGTGACCTCAGTGCCTCTGCGTTTTCACCTTTTTGTCGCAAAGTTTGAAAATCTGAAAATCGCGCGACCGGGGTCGTCCGTCTTACTGGCGACCTGACTCAATTGACCAACTGACTCCGCCGTGAAACGCTCCGGGCAGTCATGCTCCGACGGACGGATCAGGCTGGTTGCGACGAACCGATGTGGCCTCGAACGACAGCACGAATCGAACATGGATTGGATTCCGTCCAATGCCGCTGAGACTGAACTCTGCGCGGTCTTTGACCGCTGTCAGGGCGAGCTGCTGGGCACGTTGTTCTTTTGGGTCGGGAATGTTGAAGACGCCCGCGATGCTCTGCAGGACGCGTTCGTGAAGTGCTGGCAGCACCGAGCTGAGCTGCCGGAAATTCTCAACATTCGCGCCTGGGTGTTTCGCATTGCCCTGAACACAGCCCGCGACCGCCGCAGTGCGGCCTGGTCGCGCCGCCGCGAACCTTTACCTGGAGCAGACACGATGCTCAGTCCACCCGATCAAGCCCCCGATGCAGCCATTCTGCGCGACGAAGAAGTTGGTTTGATTCGCCGCGCGATTCTGACCCTGGACCCCGGTGAACAAGAGGTCTTTCTGCTGCGGCAGAACGGCGACCTGACCTACGAAGAGATCGCAACATCGACCGGACACCCGGTGGGTACGGTCAAGACACGCATGCGCAGCGCGCTCCGCAAGCTCCGCGAGGCGGTTGGAGAATCGCCTGCCGCCGGACTCGCATGACGCCGCACGCGTCGCCGTTGCTCGCTCACCGACCAATACTTGCCTTTCACATAAAGCTCCTGCCATGACTGAACCTGACGATATTCGACAACGCTTGCTGGAGTGGCGTTACGGCCTGCTCTCAGAAGCTGAAGAGGCGGACCTGCGGCGCGAACTGGCGGAGAATCCGCAGTTGGCCGCTCTGGCTGACGACTCCGCACGGTTGAGCGAACTGTTCTCGCGTGCGGCGAAGCCTCCCATCACGGTGAAGGCGCGACCTGATGCGATTCGAGAAGAGATCCTGGCCGCGAATCGTGTGAGGGGACGTCGGCACCTGGTGATTTCGCTGTGCCTGGCCGCGATGTATCTGGTGTTCCTCGTGGGCGGCGACTGGGCTCTGACCACGCTGAAGCGGTCGCGTGATAACGCGGCTAGCGAACTCGCGATGCAGCAGCTCAAGTTGTCCGTCGAACAGACGGAACCGCCGAGTTTCCAGTCATCCGGCAAGTATGCGATTCAGGCGGACGTGCCGAAGGGCCTGCAAGCGGAAGTGCATCTCCGGTACTCGGTCAACGCGGCGAATGGGCGATTCATCTTTGGCAGCAGCGGTCTGGCCAATGCCGCGGGGTTGCTGGAAGTCGTGCTACCGAGGGATGTGCGCGTACCGGCGGGCGCCAAGTTGCATGTGAATGCGGACTGTCAGATTGCGGGCCAACTGGGAGCGGCGTCGGCCAATGCGTCAGTGGCTTTGACGCCGACGCCGTATCTCACTCACGTGGCCCTCGACAAGGCTCTGTACCGACCGGGTGAAACGATTCGCTATCGGTCGCTCAGCCTGGAACGGTTCAGTCTGAAGGCCGATCGCGAGTTTCCGATTCATTTCGAAATCCGTGATCCCAGCGGCGCGGCGATCGCTACCTCGGTGCGCGAAGGGGTGACTCAACGCGGCGTTGGCAACGGTGAGTTTGCGATCCCACCGACACAGATTGGCGGCGAGTACTCGCTGGTGGTCAAGAGTGCGGAAGGCTTCTTCCCGGAAGAGATTCACAAGTTCCACATTCAGGCGTATCGCGTGCCCCGCATCCGCAAGGAATTGGAGTTTCAACAGGACAGTTATGGGCCAGGCGACACGGTCATAGCTGACTTCATCGCCAGCAAGGCCGAAGGCGGCGCTGCCTCTGGAGCCAGTCTGATCATCACTGCTGAGGTTGATGGTCAGCGGGTCAGCCAACAGGAAGTTAAAGCCGACGAGTCCGGCGCCGCGCACATTGAATTCAAGCTGCCGGACGAGATCCGCGTCGGCGATGGGCGGCTCAGCGTGGCCATTGACGATGGTGGCACTCGCGAGACGCTTGCTAAGACGATTCCGATTCAAGTCGACCGCGTTGATGTGACGTTCTATCCCGCCAGCGGCGATCTGGTGCCGACCTTGGATAACCGCGTGTACTTCGTGGCTCGCAATCCGCAGGGCAAGCCGGTGCATATCGCTGGTGAGGTCGTGGATACTCGCGGTCGTGTCGTGAGCAAGGCGGAAACCGAACACGATGGCATGGGCCGCTTCTCGTTCACGGTTGATCCGGCCGAGGCCTATCGCCTGCGACTCACCAAGCCGGAAGGTTTGCGAGCTTCCTTTGACCTGCCAGCTCCCAATGCCAATCAGGTCGTGGCGATTGATGCTGGTAAGGGCGTTTTCGATATGGGAACGCAGGCCGAGCTGACAGTCTCTGCGACCCGTTCCATGCCCTCGCTGCTGCTGACGGCTTACTGCCGCGGCGTGTTGGTGGGACAAAAGTCGTTCATGGCTGAAGCCGGAGCGAACGCGGTCAAGCTGGATCTGCCGAAGGAAGCGGGCGGTGTGCTGCGAGTGACTGTGCACGACGCCTCCGTGAAGCCGCCGCGACCGTTGGCCGAGCGGCTCATCTTCCGTCAGCACGGTCGACAGTTGAACGTCGCTGTCGGTCGCCTGAAGAACCCGGCTGCGATGTCGTCCGAAATGGAGACCGAACTGGTCTCTGCTCCGGGCGAGCGTGCGAAGGTGGACCTGGTCGTCACCGACGAAACCGGCAAACCCGTTCCCGCTGCGTTGGGAGTGGCAGTGGTCGATGATTCGGTGCTGGTGCTGGCCGATGACAAGTACCCGACGCTGCGAACTCACTTCCTGGTGACGAGTGAAGTCTCCTCGCCGGAAGACATCGAAGATGCTGACTTCTACCTGAGTCAGAAGCCGGATGCGGCGAGTGCTCTGGATCTGCTGCTGGGAACTCAGGGCTGGCGTCGGTTCGTGGAAAAGCACCTGGTGAATCTGCAGCAGGACCCGGTGTTGCGGGCTCAAGTTGAGCGTCTGCAATCGCTCGGTGGCGTCAATGTGGTGCCAGCGTCCGTGACGGCGTCCTCACCTTTTGGGGCACCCGTGGCGCAGCAGGATGTGCAGTACATGCGTCAGGTCTGGTTCTCGGCGTCATTCCTGTTCGGGATCGTTGTGCTGCTGGATCTGTTATTCGTGCTGCTCTCCCGTCAGCGGACGCAGGTGCTTGGTATCTTCCTGCTCATGGGCTCAGCCACGGTTTTGGGAATTGCAGGTTGTGGCCGGTCCGGTCATGAAGACGCGAAGACGGCGGCTCAGCGAGTTGATGCCAACACGGCAGCATCTGAAGCTCCCGCCGCCACCGCTCCTGCTCCGTCCATGTTCCTTGCGAACCGAGCCGAGAATCCGGAAGAGAAAGCGGTGCCGGCTGATCAAGCTGTTCCCCCGTTGCCTTTTGCGGATGTGCCGAAGAACGCCCCTGATCCGAATGCCGGGGCTATGAATCCAGAGCGGTTCGCTGAGAACGGAGCGGACTTTCTTTTCAACGGCGATGATGCAGGGGCAGCCAAGGGCCTCTATCGCTTCCATATTCCTTCCATGACGGCTGCTCAGGCTGAGAAGTATCGCTTCGTGGTGCGCGAGTACTCCTATCGTCAGCCGCAGAAGCGGAGTGATGTCCGGGATGACTTCACCGAGACGCTTTACTGGAATCCGCTACTTATTGCTGATGAGAACGGTCGGGCGAGCATTCAGTTTGACCTGAGCGATTCCATCACCACGTTCCGAGTGACGGCTCACACACATGACAACGCGGGCGGATTGGGGACTGGCAGTGGCGAGGTGATGTCGCGCCGTCCGCTGTACCTGGAGCCGAAGCTGCCGCTGGAAGTCACTCTGGGAGATCGTATTGATCTGCCCGTGGCGATCGTCAACGGCACGAGCAACGCCTTCGACGCCAGCCTCGCACTGACGATTGATGATTTCTTCATCACCCGCGAGACAACCCGGCGTTCGATTAACGTGGACGCCAACGGTCGCCGCCGCGAAGTCTTTCCTTTGTTGGTGAATCGTCTGGGAGCTGGCAGCGTGTTGCTGACGGGACGTTCCGGTGGGCACAGCGATGCGGTCAAACGAGTTGTGAATTCGGTCGCACAAGGTTTCCCGGTGAATGAATCGAAGAGCGGCATCTTCTCGCCCGGCGAATCGCAGCTCAGCTTGAACCTGCCGGAGAAGTGGCAACAGGGTTCGTTGCGAGTGCAGTTCAAGGCCTTTCCTACTCCGACGGCCGATGCGCTGCAGGGGCTGGCAGGAATGCTCCAGGAGCCGCATGGCTGTTTCGAGCAAACGACTTCGTCCAACTACCCCAACACGATGGTGCTGCGGTTGTTGAGCAATCCTCAAGATAAGACGCCCGCCGACACCAAGCTCGCGGCGATTCGCAGAGCGAAAGACTTGCTGGGACGCGGCTACGCTCGCTTGAAGGGTTACGAGAGCAAGAGCGGCGGCTTCGAGTGGTTCGGTAGCGATCCTGGTCACGAAGCATTGACCGCGTTTGGTCTGATGCAGTTCTACGATATGGCCCCGGTCTTCCCGGTGGATCAGGCCATGCTCAATCGGACGACCGCCTGGCTGATGTCCCGCCGGGACGGCACCGGCATGTTCAACATCAATTCTCGCTATCTGCATAGCTGGGGGGCACCGCGTGAAGTCGTCAGTGCCTACATTCTGTGGGGTCTGACCGAGACCAGGCAGTCGCAGGTGCTGTTACAGCTCTCCAATGAACTGGCATGGGCGGAGAGTGCAGCACGCAGTTCACAGGATCCGTACCTGCTGGCTCTGTGTGCGGCCAGCCTGGGTAACGCCGAACGCTTCGATGCGGCCGACGCTATCCTCGACCGCCTGGGAGCCCTGGCTCAATCCGATGGATCGTTCGACGGTGCGACGACCGTGACGGAAAGTCGCGGAGACGCTCGCAGAATTGAGACCACCGCGCTGGTGACTCTGGCTTACCAGAAGCGACCCGCGTTTGCGGTGAAAGCCATGAAGCTGGTTGAATGGCTGAGGACGCAACGCAGTGGCCGCGGTCATTTCAGTTCGACTCAAGCAACTGTGCTAGCGCTAAAGACGATGTTGAACGTCCCCACTCCGGTCACCCAGCGAGGTTCGCAGGCTCCGGTTGTCGTGCTCCAACAGGATGGACTCGAACTGGCGAGACTCAGTTTGAGCGACTCGCCCACGCCGGAGCTGGATGTGCCGGCTTCGGTCCTGAAGCCGGGGGCCAACCCGCTCACTGTGATGAATCTCAGCGGGTCGCCGATGGCTTACAGCTTTGACATCAACCTCTACACGGACAAGCCCGCGAGCGACGACCGAAGCCCACTGCGTCTGACGACCGCGTTGTCATCGACGACTGCTCAAGCCGGACAGGTCGTGACCTTGGCGGCGACGTTGAAGAACACTGCCGATCGGGGACAGCCGATGACGGTCGTGTCATTGGGCTTGCCGGCCGGGCTGGAAGCTCGAACCGCGCAACTGGACGAACTCAAGGACAAGGGCGTCATTGACTACTACGAACTGACGCCGCGATCTGTGGTCTGCTACTGGCGCACGCTGGAAGCGAAGCAGCAGATCGACCTGAAGCTCGATCTGACAGCGGAGATTCCCGGTCACTTCACCGGCCCTGCGTCAAAGGCTTGGCTGTACTACACGGCCGAGCAGAAGCAGTGGGCCGCCGGATTGGTGGTCGACATCTCCCTGAATTGATCGCCAATGAGTTGCGTGCCCCTGCCACGTGAGCCTCGCCAACCGGCTCACGTGGCACACGCTGGTGCCGTGTCGTGTTTACGCCGGGGGCTGGTCGACTATTCTTAGCCCCGAACCGATGTCCTGAGGTGTCTGGAACCTCGAAAAAGTGGGCCTCAGACGTTGAGATCCACGCCTCGGGATTATTGGCGTTGTGGCACTTTCGACGGCTGTCGTAAATTCCGGGCATCATCGTTGAGCACAAGGACTTCCTGTGCTGACGAGGTCAGGATTCGCACCGCGATTCTTCGGTCGCCACGGAAGGTACAACAGCATGAGTTCGGGTTGGCTTGGAGCACAGAGGCGTTTTGATAAGTCGTCGAAGACATCGGGCGACGCGGCTGCTCTCAATCATGAAATCGGTTCAGCGGCCAGCTCGGTTGAAGATGCGCCCCTGTTTGATTCCATCGCCAAGACCCGCGACTGGTTGCTCAGCCAGCAGGCTCCCGAGGGTTACTGGGTGGGAGAACTCGAAGGCGACACCATTCTGGAGTCCGAGTACATCCTGCTGCTGACCTGGATGGGACGTGAACACTCCGAAGAAGTCCGCCGCGCTGCACGCTACATCGAACAGCAACAGCTATCGACTGGTGGTTGGGCGATCTATCCCGGTGGGCCGCTGGAGGTCAGTGCCTCAGTGAAGGCCTATTGGGCACTAAAGATTGTTGGGCACTCTGCGGATGAAGAGCAGATGGTGCGCGCCAAGAACGCCATTCTGGCGGCGGGCGGTGCCGAGAAGATGAACTCGTTCACGCGGTTCTACCTCGCGCTGCTCGGGCAGATTTCCTATGCCCAGTGTCCCGCAGTGCCGCCCGAGTTGATGCTCATCCCCGATTGGGCTCCGTTCAATATCTATGAGATGTCCGCGTGGTCGCGCACCATTCTGGTGCCGCTGGCCATCATGTGGGCGTTCCGTCCGGTGAAGAACCTGCCTCCGGAAGCATCCATTCGCGAACTGTTCGTGAACTCGCCAGAAAAGCTGCCGAGTGCCATGCCGCCCGCCGAGACGTTGGACACCCTCAAGAAGAAGCGTCTGATTAACTGGCAGGCGTTCTTCAATGGCGTCGACTTCGGGCTGAAGGCTCTGGAGAAGTGCCACATTCGTCCGTTTCGCAAGGTTGCGCTGGCTCGTGCGACCAAGTGGATGGTCGACCGCTTCGAATCCAGCGACGGCTTGGGAGCCATCTTCCCGCCGATCATCTGGAGCATCATCGCCCTGCGGTGCCTGGGACACGAAGAAGACTCGCCGATCGTGCAGGCTCAACTGGATGAGCTGAAAGATCTCGTCATTTCGGATGCACACACGGATCGATTGCAGCCCTGTAAATCTCCAGTGTGGGACACGGCCATCGCGGCGATCGCGCTGCGTGATGCGGGCGTGAAGCCCGAACATCCGTCGATTCGCCGGTCGGTCGAGTGGCTGCTCTCGAAGGAATGTCGCCGTCCGGGTGACTGGACTGTTCGCAACCCCAAGTGTGAGCCGTCCGGCTGGTACTTTGAATTCAACAACGATTTTTATCCTGACGTCGATGACACCTGCATGGTGGTGATGGCGCTGGCCCGCTGCCTGCCCACCAACTTGGAGTGGGATGCCGACTTCCTGCTGGATGAGTGGAGTCCGCACGAGGCCGACAAGGATGCTAACGCGGTGCTGGCCGCTCGAAATGCAGATTCCGAGACGGATGCCGCGAATCAGGTCGAGCAGATGAAGCCGATGCTCGGCGCGATTCATCGCGGTGCCCGCTGGATCTTCGCGATGCAGTCCAAAGACGGCGGCTGGGGAGCCTTCGATCGTGATAACACGCGCGAATTGTTTACTCAGGTTCCGTTTGCCGATCACAACGCCATGATCGATCCCAGCACGTCTGACTTGACGTCACGCATGCTGGAAATGTTTTCGTGGGTCAACGTGTCGATCGACCATCCAGCGGTCAAACGAGCCCTGACGTTCATCTGGGCCGATCAGGATCGCGATCATTGCTGGTATGGCCGCTGGGGCGTGAACTACCTCTACGGCACCTGGCAGTGTCTGGTGGGACTCACGCGGATCGGCGTGTCTCTAACGGATGCTCGCATTCGCAAAGCGTCCAACTGGCTGAAGTCGGTGCAACAGTCGAACGGCGGTTGGGGTGAGACCCCGCGCAGCTACGACGATCCGTCATTGAAGGGCAAAGGTCCGACAACAGCGTCTCAAACAGCATGGGCGCTGATGGGCCTCATCGCTGCGGGCGAAGGTGATTCCGTCGCTGTGCGTCGCGGAGTCCAATACCTCATCGACACTCAAAACCCCGATGGAACGTGGGATGAACCCTGGTGGACGGGAACTGGATTCCCGAAGGTCTTCTATCTGAAGTATCACCTCTACCGCATTTCGTTCCCGCTGATGGCCCTGTCGCGGTATGCGCGCCTACGCAGCCGTGGTTGAGAGCTTTCTTATCACCTAAACGCTGATCGGTCGGCGATTTCTCGCGCTGGTCGAGGAGTGATGGCTCTGGTCTTAAATTGACCAGTCGCGGTCGTGCTGTGCCTTGCCCCTTGCGTCCTGCTGCAAAACGCAGGGAGCGTAAGGATCGGTGTGGTTCTCCCTTGTCCTGATATCTCAAAGGATTGATGGAAGAACTCTCGGGACGGGCAGGCTGGATGGTTTGTATCTGCTCCAGATCCGAAGCGATTTTCAACAAATCTGCCTTCATTATAGCGATTTCTGCATTCGTCTAGAAAACGACGCCGCGCAGGCATCCAGTTTGCAAAAGGGGTTGGTGACTCGCGCAAGTCCCAATCTACTTTTTCCAAGGAGTCGATAATGAAGGCGATTACATTGGCAGTTACGGCGCTGGGCCTGTTGAGCTTCTGCGGCGGCTGCAACAAGAGTGTTGAGCAGAAACGAGAAGACGTCCGGGAAGCTAAGGAGAAGGCGAACGATAAGGTCGCCGCCGAGCAGAAGGACGTCCAGAAGGAAGTTGAGAACCGCGACAAGAACGTCAGGGAAGAAGCCAAGGATGTTGGCAAAGCCGTTCGTGAAGGCAACAAGGATATTGCCGAAGAGCAGAGAGACGTAGAGAAGGCCAAGGCCGACGGCGCCGCAAAGGTTGCCGAGGAAGAGCGAAAGCTCGAAGAGGCCAAGCGCAAAGAGCAAGAGAAGGCTCAGTAGTGCTGTGCTCGCGTCGGTTGGAGAACTCGGACGCATGCTGAGTATGCGGCCGCGGAGTCTCAGGCTGTCGCTGCTTATCGGGCTCCTCACCACTGTCCCTGCGGGCGCGGTGGTAGGAGCACCGTTTGTCCTATTTGCAGTGCGCCCTGCACTGCTTGGGGCAGCACGAATCCTTCACGTGCTTCGGCCCTGTTCGCAGGGTCTAGTAAAGGGAGACGGTTATGTCTCATCTGGCAATGAATACAGAGTTCGCAGAGGCCCTCGAGCGATTTCAGATCAGCTTGGAGATCCCTGTGATTTCCGGAGAGATGGAAAGCTGGGCGGACTGCGTGCGCTCTGCTTACCGTGGTTTAACGCCAATACTGCACGAGCACATTCGCGCGGTACACAGACCGATTATCAAACAAATCTCGGCTGAAGATCCCGAGTTGCTGTGTCAAATCGCGGGCGTCGAGCGCGGGGACAACGCGAACCTCGAAGCGTTTGACAAGCTCGGGCAACGAATTGAGCAATTGCCTGGCCTGGCAACGAAAATCGAGCCCGACGAGAGGCGGCTGGAAGATCACCTGAATCAGCTCGTCAAGGACGGGCTTGAGCTCGCGATGCAACTCCACAAGCAGGAGACAGTCCTTAGCACCTGGCACGACGAGTCCGTGTTCCGTGATCGCGGAACGGTTGACTAGAGCATCCGTTGACGCAGGTTGCTGATAGCCTGCAGCGCTTCGACGGCACACTATCGTGAGCTTCAACGCCCGTTGATCGCAGTCGCGACCTGTCAGCACCTCTGCTGACTCGCCGTGGCCGCGGCAGCGGGCGATGTCGTTATTGGCCGGCGGCAAAATCACGGCGATCTTCGCAGCGTGCGCGTTTGACGACGCATCGCGAACGCTTTCCCGCTGCCCAGGTGGTGCCGCGCGACTCAATGTGGGCGGCGCGGGCTGGAGTCGTTCCTCAGGCGACCTGCTAAGTAATTCCACAGATGTCAACTCACGCGTTGAGCACTTGATGGGTCAAAAACTAACCGCGCCCACACACTGCGAGCCCCAACCTCATCCACTCCAGTTGGTCGATCCGCAGAAATGGACGCTCATCGCATACTTCGGCTGCCCGCACTGATCCCCCGCGAATGCACCCGTGAGTCCTCTCGAACGGAACTCGACCATCGTCGCAAATTGTTATGCAGTAAAGATCTTTGATATCGCAATTGAGGAATGTGAATGCGTGGGGAGGCATTCCTCAATGATAGCTTACCAGCGGTGTTTGTGACCGCTTCGACGTGGAATTCGGCACGGTCGCGGCATCCAGTTTGCATAACCCACTTCGACACACTCACTCGCCGATTCGCATCAATTGCCTCGAGCGATGAGTATCAGGTTGCGAACTACCGCAAATACGCCGCATAAAAGTCTCGCGCGACAGAGTGGTCCGCGGATCGCGGCTGGAAAACGACAAGGAGAACACCATGTTATCTTGGGCGCTGACATTTCTGATTATTGCACTTGTGGCCGCTGTTCTGGGGTTTGGTGGCATCGCCGGACAGGCGACTTGGGTAGCTCACGTATTGTTCGTGGTCTTCCTGGTGCTCTTCCTTGTGTCGGCTATTACTGGCCGTCGCATGCCTCCGGCATGACGTACCGGAAGTGTTCAAACCGTGTAATGCTCCGCCAATTAACCGCATTCATTCTGAGTGCCCTTTGGCGGAATGGCTTGAACAGCAACCTCGCCGCACTAAAGCCCGAGTTGCCAGTTGATGCAATCTCGGAAGTATGCATCGTTGAGCAATCATGGCGATTGCCGTTCACCGCGTTCTACCGCAGTGAATTGTAAGCTCGATAAACACCGTTTACGGAGTATCTGAAAATGAATTGGGATCAAGTTAAAGGTGAGTGGAAGCAAGTCCGTGGCAGCATCAAGGAGAAGTGGGGCAAGCTAACTGACAATGATCTGACCGTCATTGACGGCAAGAAGGATCAGTTGGTTGGCGCCTTGCAGAAACGCTACGGCTACGAAAAGGAACAGGCCGAACGAGCCCTCGACGATTTCGTGTGCCACATGGACCCGGGAGGTTCCTGTAGCCCATCCAAGTCGGAGGACTGTTCCACAAGCTCCGGCCAGTGCCATTAAGCCTTTCGCGACCAGGTTCGTAGTTCCCAGCCGGCTGGCCCTGCTGGCCGGCGCGGGCATGGGACTACGAAGTCTCACTTCCGCGCTCAGATACCTTCAGGGAGAGTAACATGATTCAAGCAACACGGATTGCACAGCCTGCACCGGATGTTTCCCGCGAAGACTTGATCGGTCTTCTGAGCGAGGATCTGGCTGGCGAGTATCAAGCAATTATTTCGTATGTCATCTATTCGCAGGTCCTGAAGGGCGCGCAGTTCATGAGTATTGCGGAGGAGCTGAAGCAGCACGCATCCGAAGAACTCGCGCATGCCATCACGATTGCCGGACAGATTGACTACCTCGGCGGTATGCCAGTCGCTGTACCCAAGCCCGTAAAGACATCGAAGAAGGCCGAGGACATGCTGCGTTTCGACCTGGATAATGAGAATGAAACCATCGCTCGTTACCGGGAACGTATCCAGCAATGTGAAGCGCTCGGCGAGTACGCATTGGCTGAGCAGATCCGAGACATCCTCGTGCAGGAGCAGCATCACCAGATTTCTCTGGCTACCGCGCTGGGTATCGAGGTGCCGAATGTCTCTGAACTGAACCTGTCGTCCGGCACAAAACAGCGCTAAGCCTCAGCCGACGCGGTCAAGTTTGGCCGCCTTGCCTCGCTTCAGTGCCTCGAACAAATCAGCAGGGGGAATCGTGATGAGAATCTTCTCCGGGATTGAGTGGACAGCACCAGCAATCATCTGCCTCGCCACGGTTTTCACTGGCTTGAGCGGATGCAACGACAGCGCATCGTCGAAGCACGAAACGAAGATTACGACGCCCGGTGGGACGGTCACAATTACCACCGAAAAACAAACTGAAGAGAAACAGCCGTGACATGCGATCCGGCCCGTCCGGCACAAGCCGGGCGGGCTTGGAGCTAAGGATATAATTTCACACAAGGAAACTCAAATGTCGAATAGAACCGTTGCATCGCAGCAAAATAAGGATGAGTGGGAAATTGCAGCCGATAACGCTCGCGAGGCGGCGTCATCTGCTGGCGAAATGGTGAACCATGCCGGAGCCGCTGTGGGCGCCATGGCGAGTCAGGCCGCAAACGACATGGGCAAGCGAGTCGACGATCTCACCGCCAGCGCTGGCGCGGGGATTCAGACTTTGGGCGAGCGACTTCGCAAGGTGGCTCCCAAGGGTGGAGTCTCCCAGGCCGTGGGCCGGACCGTGAAAGACAGCGGCGAGTACATCGAGAACGCGAAGCTCAGCGGGATGTCTTCGGACCTTGCGGAGTTAATTCGTCAGAACCCCATCCCATCGGTCCTGATTGCGCTGGGACTTGGCTGGTTTGTTGGTCGCAAGCTCGGAAACTAATCCATGTCTACCGGCCTCGATTCTCCCCCCGAGCAAAGTACCGCGTCGTTGTTGACTGGAATACTCGGCGACTTGCAGCAGCTTGTTGAACAGCAACTGCGACTCGCGCGTCGGGAGATTCTGGATGATCTGCGAGAGCGCGGAATTGCAGTCTCACTTTTGGCCGTCGGCGTCAGTGTAATTTTTCTCGACGCGATCGTGGGATGCTTGACGTTTGCTCATTTGTTGCATTGGATCGCCTCACCCGCAACGACCGACCCAGCGTCACTGCCGTTGTGGGGTTGTTACGGCGTCACCTCGATTGTTCTGACTCTGCTGGGCTGCGTATTAATCCAAAGCGGCAAGAATAAACTTGCCACGCATACCGTTCTGCAGAAGAAAATCATTGATATTCAACAGGAGTGAGTTCGATGGACGAGACTCCCGAGATGATCCGTCAGCAGATGGAAGACACGAAGTGCCAACTTACCGAGAAATTGGAGACGTTGGAACTTCAGGTCTCTGAGACTGTGCAGGCTACTGGAGATGTCGTGAATGCAACAGTAGAAGCTGTGCAAGGCACGGTGGAAAGTATGACGGGCGCCGTAGAGACCGCCGTGCACTCGGTTGGTGAAGCGTTTGATCTGCACAAGCACATGGATCGCCATCCGTGGCTTGTGCTTGGGGGGGCGGCATTCCTGGGCTATGTCATGGCCGACGGCCTGTCTGGCTCCAAGAAACGGCCGGTCGCACCCACAGTTATGCCCTTGCCGGTCGCAGCGTTTTCCGCCGCGGATTCTTCCGAGGCCGCTGCTGCTCTGAACGCCGCTTATGAAGCCAACAAGGAAAGCACCGCGGTTAATCAGCTTAAGGGTATTGCCATTGGCGCGCTCATAGGGATCCTGCAAGGCGTCGCCACGCGAGCGGTACCGCAGGTGCTGGACTATATCGGGCAGCGTCACGTGCCACCCCGCCCGCAATCCGCGGAATTAACTGAGGAAAACATGCTGGCCGATGCCGCGTACGATTGATTCGTCGAGAGGCTGTCCGGTCGGCGTCCATAGTGGAGAGATCATCATGAACGACACGGTGAGCAGCACTACCGCAGCACCCCCAGACAAAGTGCCGTACGGCAAAGTCGTCGGCATCGTCAGAGATCGAGATCAACTCAATGCCATCTTCAGAGCCTTAACCACCTTGGGCGCGCGAGAAACTGAGGTGATGGGAGGCTCGGTTGGGGTCTCGATGCTCGACAAGGAGGAAGACGACGTTGCCAGGTGCTTCCTGGGTGATACCGAAAAGGACATGGTGCACCGCTACCTGAATGCCGCTCGGGAAGGCCTGTTGGTTTTCACTGTGGCCGTTGAACCGCGTGAGGCTGATTTGGTCGCCAGGACCGCCAAGTCTCTGGGAGCCTTGGATGTCGCCTACTTTGGCACGTGGGCAATCACCAGCTACTGAGCGTGTCAGAACTTCGTCCGGCGGTCGCAAGTTGCAGACAGTGAAATTCACTGTGTCAGCGACGCGGCATTTGTATCTCTGAGTGGGGAGCCTTTCATGACAATAACCGGCTTTATTGTGCTGCTTCTGGTCGCCGGAGTCTGCGGGAGCATCGCGCAGGGAGTCGCGGGTTATTCACATGGCGGTTGTCTGGTCTCGATCGCGCTCGGCTTCATTGGTGCGATCATCGGAAACTGGATCGCGGCCGCGCTGGGGCTGAGCGAGATCCTGGCAATTCAATTGGACGGCCAGACGTTCCCAATTGTCTGGTCAATTATTGGGGCGGTACTGTTTGTGGCAGTTCTTAATCTTCTGCGACCTCGTCGCCAGCGGACAACTGACTGAATATACGGTGTGGGTACACCGACTCTGCGAAGGATGAATTGAAATGCTCGGAACATTATTCGTTATATTACTGGCATTGTGGCTGGTGGGTGTGGTGACGTCGTACACTCTGGGCGGGTTTATCCACCTGCTGCTCATTGTGGCGGTCGCCGTCATGCTGATGCGCGTGATTGAGGGACGCCCGCCGGTGTCTCCGTAGTGCGGTGCGAATTGCAGGATCAACTTGTCAAATTATTCGCCATCAGATGACGAGCAGCTTCCGTGTGTCGGAGGCTGCTCGCGTCTGTTTACGATAGTGGTATGTGAAGGAGTCGTGTCATGAGCACAATCAGTACGCAGGACGGTACGCAGATTTTCTACAAGGATTGGGGCAAGGGCGATCCGGTTGTGTTCAGCCATGGATGGCCTCTCACCGCGGATGCCTGGGAAAGCCAGATGGTGTTCCTGGCATCTCATGGATATCGATGCATTGCTCATGATCGCCGGGGACACGGTCGATCCAGTCAGCCGTGGAGTGGCAACGACATGGATACTTATGCTGATGATCTGGCAGGGCTGCTCGCGTCATTGGATCTGAAGCGGGCGACGCTGGTGGGGCACTCGACCGGCGGGGGTGAAGTCGCACGTTATATTGGGCGGCATGGTACGCAGCGCGTGTGCAAGGCGGTGCTGGTGGGCTCGGTCACCCCCATCATGCTCAAAACTGGCGACAATCCGGATGGTTTGCCGATGGACGTCTTCGACAAGATTCGCGCCGGCGTCACGGCGGACCGGTCACAGTTCTTCAAGGATCTGACAACGACATTCTTTGGTGCTAACAGAAATGGCTCGAAAGTCTCGCAGGGCATGCGCGATTCGTTCTGGCTCCAGGGAATGGCCGGCAGTCTGAAAAGCGAATTGGACTGTATCAAGGCATTCTCGGAAACCGACTTCACCGCTGATCTGAAGCGGTTCGACGTGCCGACGCTCATCATTCATGGCGACGACGATCAGATCGTCCCGATCAAGACGACAGCGATGCGTTCTGAGAAGCTGATAAAGGGCGCTAAGTTGAAAACGTACCAAGGCGGCGATCATGGCCTCGCTGATACGCACAAGGAGCGGCTCAATCAGGACCTGTTGGAGTTTCTGAAGTCCTGACCGACGTGTGCCTGTGAGTGTCAGGCATGTGGTTCGGTCATGCGAAATGGATCCAGTGCCTCCTTGAGTTGCGCCTCAGGCAGCACGTTTTGTTCGATGCACAGCTCTCGAATTGTTTTTCCGGTGTGAAACGCTTCCTTCGCCAGAGCTGCGGCTTTCTCGTAACCGATGAGCGGGTTCAGGCTGGTTACCATGGAGAGGCTTCGTTCCACCGAGCTTTCGCAAGCCGTGATATTCGGCTCGATGTCGGCCGCACAGAAATCGATAAACGCAGTGGTCGCGTTCGTGAGCAGGTCGATGCTTTCCAGGGTCGTCTGCCCCATGACTGGCATCATGATATTGAGTTGAAACTGCCCCCCCGTAGCTCCGCTGAAGGCGATGCACTGATCATTTCCCAGTACCCGAGCTGCGACTTGCATTAAGCTTTCGCACATCACCGGGTTGACTTTGCCCGGCATGATCGAACTGCCGGGTTGCCGATCAGGTAACTGGATTTCATAGAACCCGCACCGAGGTCCGCTTCCCAACCAGCGGATACTGTTAGCGACGTTAAACAGCGTTACTGCAATAGTCCGCAATTGGCTATGGCATTCGACTAAGCCGTCCCGCTGTGCATTCGCTTCAAAGTGGTTAATGGCTTCGCGGAATGGAATATCGGTTTCTGCCGCGAGTACTTCGCAAACTCGGCGGGCGAAATCAGGATGGGTATTAATTCCAGTCCCAACCGCAGTGCCACCGACTGCTAGCTCCAGGATTGGTTGAATCGCGTTCTCAGCTCGTGCCACTGACAATTCCAATTGGCGGGCGAATCCGCTGAATTCCTGGCCGAGCCGAATGGGTGTCGCATCCGCCAGATGAGTGCGACCGATCTTCACGATCTTGTCCCAGGCCGCGGCCTTATCGCTTAGCACTTTCTGGAATCTTTGCAGTGCCGGAATGAGCCGCTTCCGGATTTCCATACCGGCAGCGACGTGAATTGCTGTTGGAAAGATGTCGTTGGTGCTCTGGCCCATGTTGACGTGGTCGTTGGGATGAACCGGCTTCGCCCCTTCGAAGCGACTCCCGCCCAGCAATTCGATCGCGCGGTTCGAGATCACCTCGTTCGCGTTCATGTTGCTGGATGTTCCGGAGCCCGTCTGAAAGACGTCGATCGGAAACTCATCGTCGAATCGGCCTGCGGCGACTTCCCGAGCAGCCTGCAGCATGGCCGACACGTGTTCGTCGTTCAGTCGACTCTTTCCTGTCTGGGTGAGCTTGCCTAAGTCGCGATTGGCTACTCCGGCCGCGTACTTCACCAGTCCCAAGGCGTGAATCAGTTCTCTTGGCAGCGTCCAACCTGAGATTGGGAAGTTCTGTACGGCCCGCTGCGTCTGCGCACCGTAGTACGCGTTGGCCGGAACCTGCACATCTCCCATGGAATCGTGTTCGATGCGGTATTCGCTCATGGGGGTCTCCTCTATGGCTGCTGCGCTGGTCCCGCGCCGTTCCGATTCTCTGCAAGTAGATACGTCCTGATTGACCGCAGTTCTGAACCCGGTGAGGATGGCAGCGTTGATCTGCTCCGTTCTCTGTTCGTCCGTCTGGTCTGGCATGTTTGAAAAGAAGCATGAGCCGTTGCTGGATCGAACGGCGTTCGCTCTGCGGCTGGGACGCAGTTGTGGCGTAACGCTCTTAATTGTCGCTACGTCGCTAGCCGTCGGCAGTCTCGGATACCGCTACTTCGGGCAATTGGACTGGATCGATGCGTTGCTGAATGCGGCGATGATTCTTACCGGGATGGGGCCAGTCAATGCGATGACGTCGATCGAAGGCAAGCTCTTCGCCACGTTCTATGCGCTCTACAGCGGCGTGGCCTTCCTCTCGATGATGGCGGTGATTCTCGCTCCTCTGATTCACCGGTTGCTGCACAAGTTCCACTTGGATGCTCAAGACGACGCCTCGGACGCACAATGAACTGGATCCGCGGGCGACGTTTGCACTCTGCCGACGGCCACAAACTTTAGGACGCGCGGCTGTTGTGGCTTCATAGACCTGCCTCAGATCTTTAGATTCAGGGCGGAATCATTCTCTCCCTCGGTTGGAGTTAACGAGCATGCTACGTCTCGCTTGTTGGGCGACATTGTTGGCGACCTGGTTCTGGATGCAACCTGCGACGGCTTTCGCGCAGGAATGGACCCGCTTTCGAGGTCCCAATGGGACGGGGGAGAGCGAGAGTGCCACGATTCCGGCCACTTGGACGCCGGAGGACTACAACTGGAAGATCAAACTGCCGGGCGTCGGAAATTCCTCGCCTGTGCTCTGGGAAAACAAGCTCTTCATCATGAGCGCCGATCCCGAAACGGCGACTCGTTACGTTCTGTGCTACGACGCAGACACGGGTAAGGAGCTGTGGAAGCGCGAGTTCGTCTCGACGCCGCACCACCTGCACACAATGAGCAGCTACGCGTCGTGCACGCCAGCGGTGGATGCTCAGCGCGTCTACGTCGCCTGGTCGACGCCGGCCAGCGTCACATTCATGGCCCTCAACCACAAGGGCGAGACCGTCTGGGAAAAGGACCTTGGCACCTGGTTCAGCCAGCACGGTTTCGGTACCTCTCCGATGCTGTTCGAGGACATGGTGATCCTGTCGAACTCGCAGGAGGGCAAAGATGGTGGGAAGATGCTTGAGAAGTTGCCTCTGAGCTATCTGATGGCTTTCGACTGTCGGACCGGCGAGGAACGCTGGAAGACGTTGCGTCGCACAGACAACGTTACTTATTCAGTTCCGGCGATTTTTCAGCCGAAGGATGGCCCTCCACAGCTCATCAATACCAGTACGGGCAGCGGCATGTACTCGTTGAATCCGCGCACGGGTGAGGAGCTGTGGTCGACGGTCGTGTTCGACAAGCGGACCGTGAGTTCTCCGCTAGTCAAAGGCGATCTGATCTTCGGCAGCACGGGCTCAGGCGGCGGCGGCAGCTATGTGACCGCCGTGCGAACCGACGGCAAGCAAACCGAAGTCGCTTACAAGATCGACACTCAAGCCCCTTATGTGCCGACGGTGGTGGCCTACGAGGACATTCTGTTCCTGCTCAGCGATGCCGGGATTGCGGCGTGCTTCGACATCAACACTGGCAAGTTGCACTGGCGCAAGCGACTGGGCGGCAACTTCCAAGGCTCGCCCGTGCGTGTCGCGGACAAGTTCTACTGCGTCAGCACCGAGGGTGAAGTGGTTGTGCTCGCAGCAAACAAGACGTTCAGCGAGCTTGGCCGCGTGACGCTAGGTGATGGTTCCCGGTCGACTCCAGCGATCGCGCGGGGGAGCATGTACCTCCGCACGTTCTCGAACCTCATGTCGATCGGCGGCAAGTCCAAAGGCCCGCTCGTCGGGAAACAGTAACGCCGCAATCGCTTGCTCACCATGAACTTGTGCGCGTTCGGTACGCCTGTGGGCGATCGTGACGCTTAAAAGCACTCATCGCTGCGAGCGTAAAAAAAGGGCCATCACTCGGACTTGAACCGAGGACCTACGCTTTACGAAAGCGTTTGTCAGGCTCCGCAAAGCCTGTCCAGAGCGAGAGTTGCGACATTGAATAGAGTTCAGTTGCACCGAAAGTTGTACTCCAGAGTCCTGAATGTGCCTGCGAACGGATGACAATTCAAGATGCTGAAAAGCTGCTTATCGAGTCCTTCTCGCCTGACTTGAGACGAGTGATGGAGGCAGCCTCATCACAACGGCAGCCAATGAACTTGTTCGCGAGATCGGAGGTAAACGCATGCCAGTGGTTCTGAAGCCGGAGAATTACGACGCATGGCTCGATTGGAACTCTGATCCGGCACTGAAGCGACTGTTGTTAGCGATGCCATCTGAGATGATGAAACGCCGCCAGGTCTCGTCAGCGATCGGCTTCCGAGAGTTCCAAGGCGATCCGCGCCTTTGAAGCGTCGCGCGGCGTCCGTTGGCAGGACGGCGAGATGGCGACGACGGCAAAATAAGAATGAGGCTCCTGTCAGAGCTGATGCACCAAATCGCAGCGTCGGTCAGTGGGCGACCGATGGGCGTGGCGAGCTTACGGCTGCGGGAGAGGTGGCTGCTTGAGCCCCTGGCCACTTGCGGTTAACGTCGAACTGCCGCGAAGGCTTCCAACAATTGCTGCCCAGGGGCGGGCCGAATCTCTTTCAGCAGACAGAAAGCTTGGGAAATGAATAGGCTATGTGCTTTAACGCTGGGGTTGGTCCTTCTTGTTACATCTTGTCAGCACGTCGTTGCTCAGGATGCCGACACTGGTAAGCGTATTGATGCGCTGGAAAAGCAGTATTCTGAACTAATTGCAAAGATCAAGGTCCTCGAACAAGAGCTTGTCGACCTGAAGAAGGAGAATGCTGATCTCAAGCAACAAGCGGGAGTCCCTGCTAAGAATGCAAATAAAATTCGTTCTCTTCGAGACGTTCTGGCCCCAGGGAGCAAGATCAGTGGTGATTGGTCAAGTATTGCTCCAGCCAAAGGCACTACGGGTGACTGGTTCCTGGAGGTGACCACACGAGAAAAAGACGATTTTACAGGGAAGTTTACTGTGACCATCGACAAAGATCCCGCTGGAGGTGTCGTGTTCGATGTGAGTGGCACCATTTCCAGCGATGACCACGTTTCGTTTAAGACCGTGGGGGCTAAGGTAGCTGTGACAGTTATTGGCAAGAGAGTCAAGGATAAGCTCAACCTCGATTATCAGTCAGCGGGCGGAACGAAATCCACCATGACAGCACTGCAGGTTCGGTAACAGTCAGTGAGGTATAAAGCCGGGCATGGGTAGCCGCAGACCCGTTGCATCGCCCGCCGCCAGCAAGTGGGACGTTCCACCCACTTCCGAGGCACCAATGCAACTCACTTCGGCGGCTTGCAGACCGAGCACGGCTCATGACGGCCCTTCGCTATCTCCAGTGGGATCACTTGACTTTACCTTTGAGCGTGCGGCAATCCTGTCGGTGATACTTCTTGCCCGACAGGGAAATGAATACCGACTGGTCTTGGACGTCTGAATGTGGCGACGTTGAATCACTTTCAGCCCGTAGCTTGCGGAACTCCCAAGGTGGTGTCGGGTGAGCATCAAACCAAAGGCCGTGCTTAGCCTTCTTGGCGACTGTTTCAGCGTCGGCTAGTTTCTTGTCCTTCGAGAACTGCTTGTAGTGCCATGCCCAACCGTCGCGGACCTGCTCAAGGTTGATATTGCGGTCGCCGACGTACACGACATCCGTTGACGGATGTGACCAGACGCAAAATGCGGCACCACCAATAGGGATGACGCCGGATCGACTGTAACTACGTGTCAGTGATTCGAAGCATCAGCGCGGCATGACCGAGAAGGCTCTTGGCTTGGTCTCAGACAAGTCGCAGGCTGCACCTCGACCGGATAATTGTCGTTGGGCGTCTACGCGTCTGAAGGCAAATGCACCCGTCTAGAGGCGGATTGCGCAACGATCAGTGCCTTTGAATACAGGTAAGGAGTTAAGAAAGATCAGCGGTTGTTGGAGCATCGCCAGCCATGAAGATTGAACATTCACGAAAAGCTCTTGTTGAACCTCGCCCGAGCGATGGTTACATTTAGCACCACTATGTCGAACAAGAAATCAAAACCTGAAATCACACTCACTCAAATGCTTCAAGAAGCCCTGGGAAAGGCGGAGTCCATCCGCTTGGTGTCCCGAGAGGCCGGAGTTCATCACGCCTCACTGCTGCGCTTTCTGCGGGGGGAACGGACTCTCCGACTCGACAAGGCGGAAGCTTTGATGAACTACTTTGGAATTCGAGTTCACCGTGACGAGAACCTGCACGCTGTGAACAAGCAAGAAGGGAAGTAAGAAGCATGGCCTCCCTATTTCGACCGACGATAATTCGATTCATCGACCGAGCGGGCAAGCAAGTTCCAAAAGGGACTCCAGGTGCGAAGCGTGTTCGAGAGAAGTCGCAGACTTGGCGAGCCAAATACGTCGATGCGAAAGGTAAGGCGAAAACCGTTTCGCTGTTCGATGACAAACAAGCCTCACAAGCTCGATTGGCAGAGATCCTTCATCAGGTACGCGAAGAACATGCGGGCGTAGTCCGTCCGGTTGACCCGTTCGAGCTTCATCGAGCGCGACCACTGACCGAGCACATTGCCGATTGGGAGAAGACACTCCGCAGCCGGGAGCGCGCCGAAAAGCATGTCTTCAAGCTCATCAGCTACCTGACTCGCATTGCCACTGCCTGCGAATGGACAACCTTGGCAAACGTGTCGGCTGATGTCTGGAACACTACCTGCATGAGCGACGTCTTCAGGGGATGTCGATCGCAGCCTCAAACGATCACATTGCCGTTGCCAAGAACTTCGGAAACTGGCTTGTCCGGTCTCGCCCAAAACGTGCTCCTGAGAATCCATTTAGCGGACTTGGCAAGTTGAACGCCGCCGAAGATGTGCGGCTTGTGAGACGTCCTGCGACGGGCGATGAGTTGCGCAAGTTTCTGGCTGTGACTTCAACCGGCAAGCCCTTCCGAGGACTCACCGGCGGCGACCGCGCGATTTTGTATCGCGTCGCGGTTGAAACCGGCCTTCGGGCCAGCGAGTTGGCCAGCTTGACCACAAGCAGTCTCGATCTGGATGCGAGGATTCCGACCATCACTGTGGCGGCAAGTTACTGCAAGCGTCGTCGTTTGGACGTCCAGCCGATTCGCCAAGAGGTGTCTGATGCGTTGCGGGAGTGGCTGAGACTTCGGCATGCAGAAGTCCTGCAGTTCGACGGTACGTCCTCACTCAAGCTTTGGCCGGGAACGTGGTTTGAAAAAGCGGCAAAGATGCTCCAAAGGGACTTGGAAGCGGCTGGCCTGGAAGTAGAGACGGAAGACGGTCGCATCGACTTCCATTGTCTGCGAGGAACATTCGCAACGAATTTGGCGCTTGCGGGCGTGTCACCGAAGGCAACTCAGGAGTTGATGAGACACTCCGATATCAACCTGACGATGATGACTTATACGAATCTGCGCATCTCGGACGTTGCGGCAGACCTGAACCGGCTGCCGAGTCTCGTTGGCGGCGGCGACCCGATGACCGCAACTGGAACGGCTGGGCGGGAAATCTTAGTTGCACCAAAAGTTGCACTGCTTGCGAGCAACTTCAACTGTTCTCAGGAGTCGTCAGGCCATTGCAGCGGCGGCAGCGATAACTTAGTTACCGAGCCGGTAAATTCTCGCTTCGTGAGCACTTATGAGAATCTGCGAGCATCCGAGAGTGCGAATGAAAAAGGGCCATCACTCGGACTTGAACCGAGGACCTACGCTTTACGAAAGCGTCGCTCTACCGACTGAGCTATGATGGCTTGCACCTTGTGAGCGGGAATCTAGCTCGCGGTTTTGACGCGAGCAAGCCGCAGTTTTGCCTGAAGATCGTATGTCGCAGGTCCTTAGCGAATTGCGCCGCCGTTGCAGTTCCAGACCTGCCCGGTGACATAACTGGCGTCAGGACTGGCTAGGAAACGTGCCAGTTTGGCGATGTCTTCCGGACGCCCCCAACGAGCCATGGGAGTTTCGCGCAGCACGCGTTCCTGCCATTGGTTGCTGGCGCCGGCTCCCCATGCAGTACGGATCCAGCCTGGGGCGATACAATTGACACGCACCTGCGGGGCGAGGCTCACTGCCAGCGAACGGGTGAAGCCCATCACCGCATTCTTCGCGGTTGAGAACAGTTCTCCACTGTCGCCTTCCATGCCTCGATCGGACTGATCCCAGCCAACGTTGATGATGCTGCCGCCGCCGGAGTTCTTCATCCGCTCGCCGACTAACTTTGACAGGATCACGGAAGAGCGAACGTCTCCGTCCAGCAGGCGTTGCAGCTTTTCTTCGTAAGGCAGCTTTCCGCGATTACCGGTCAGCAAATCGACGCCAGCGTTGTTGACCCAGAGGTCCAAGCCATCCCACGTGGACCAGGCGGCTTCGACGAAGGGGGCGGCTTCCGCAGGTTGGCTGATGTCGCAGGTCAGGACGGCTGAACGGCGTCCGAGTTGTTGGATCTCATCCCGAAGCTGCTTAGCCGCGTCCACTGAAGTATTGCAATGCACGACTACGTTAGCGCCGGCCGAAGCGAATTCAAGCGAAATCGCCCGACCAATTCCGCTGGAAGCGCCCGTTACGAGGGCTCGAAGACCCTCCAAACTGCCGAACGTTGACACTCTCAAACTCCTGCTTCGGGATGGCCCGAAGCTATTGGTGCAGGGCCTTCTCAGTCGCTTGTTATCTTCGTGTTGGAGATCACTTCGTCAGCTTGCGAATACCCTCGATGGTCAACCGCGCGGCGGTGGACGAATCGGGATAAGCGAAGCACTCGGCGGAGAGGTAGCCGCTGTAGTTGATCGATTTCAGGGCTGCGACAATCGGCGCGAAGTCCGTGTGGCCGCTACCGACAGCGCGGCGGTTGGAATCGACGAAATGCACGTGACCGATGAATCCTGCTCCTGCTTTAAGCCCTTCGGCAACATTGACTTCCTCAATGTTCATGTGAAACAAGTCCGCCAGGAGTTTCACGTTCGAAGTTTTGAGTTGCTTCAGGTAACTCACTCCGTCCGCGATGGTGGTAATCAGGTTGGTTTCGTAGCGATTCAGTGGCTCGTAAAGTAATGGAACTCCATACTTTGCGGCGTGCTCTCCCAGTTCGTTGAGAGCTTCTGAGAGGAACTCCAGAGCCATTGTTCGATCGACGGAATCCGCCCAGCGGCCCTGCATTGAGCCGATGATGGCCGGGGCACCAAACCGTCCGCCGGCGTCAATGATCGAGCGGATGAAGTCTTTTGCCCGTTGGCGCGCGTCTGTGTCAGGGTTTGTTAGTGTCAGTCGGTGTTTTAGCCAGCCAGCTCCTGTGCCGACGGCGGCGAGTTTCAATTTGTGATCAGCCAGAAGTGCTGCCACTTCATCGTTATTCACGACTTCGGCGGCGGGTGGGAAGATCTCGACGGCGTCGAAGCCCAGTTGAGCTGCTTCACGCATGCCGGCAGCTAAGTCGTGCCAGAAGACAAAGGGGCCGCCGGTCGCTTCACGAACAAGGCTGATTGTCACCGCAGATTTCATGCTGGGTCCTTCGAGTGGAGTCTGAGTCATCAACTCGATGTGTTAGAGCTTGAGTGTTCGGGGAACATTAAGCCATTCGTCGTAGATGAAAACCGAGGCGTTCGCTGTGCGAAAAGAATTGCAGAGTGCGCGTCGGCCCGTGACGTCTCAAACACCTCAACGAGGTCACTTTTCGCGAGAATCCTGGTGATTGAAAAGGCTGGCATCGGAATGAAATTCCGGTGTCCTGCGGATTGATGAACTGATGGTCGCTCGAACTTCGTAAGTCATTAGTCAACTAACCTCTATGGCGATGCTGTTCAAACTTGCCTGCCCGTTTTTCCGAACTCTCGTCCTAAAATGAAACAATCGATTGATAATTGGGCGAACGCTTATACGATCCTGCGGGTGCTTTAGTCCTAAGGGTTTGCTGACTGCTGACTTAACGACGAGCCGTACGACGATTTCCTGGCGAGTCCGTTTCGCAGGGTTGGTTGCTGAGATACTGAGAAACTCCGCGTCGGTTGATTCGAGCCCACTTCAGGAGAAGTCGTAATGGTGAGACCATTCGGACGGCGCTGGTTGGTTGGCGTCGCGGCTTTGTGGTTGTCGGTTTCCCTGACCTTGTCAGGACTTGCGGCGGATGTCGCAGATGGGAAGGCGCTGAGCAAGGTTCTCAACGCAGAGAACGCAGCGCTGGGAGTGAAGCTGAAGCCTGTCGATCAGGTGGATGACCTGGCTTACCTGCGTCGAGTTTCTGTCGACCTGATCGGCAGAATTCCCACCGGCGAAGAAATTGAAGAATACTTGGCGTGGCCTGCCAAAGAGCGACGGGATCGAGTCGTCAACAAATTGCTGGATGACCCCCGCTTCGTGGATCGTTGGACGACCTTTTTCGCTGACATGATGCGTCTGCGAGCGAACACTTCAGGTGGAGCGGCCGCTCTGGCCTATTTGCATCGCTCTCTGAAGGATGAAGTTGGCTACGACGAAATCGTCCGCCGATTTATTTCGGCGAACGGTAAGGCTGGCGCGACGCCAGAAGTGGGCTTCGTGCTCGGCGATGACGCCGATCCGATGGCCTTGGCCGGAGTGACCGCTCAGACCTTCATGGGACTGCGTATTGCGTGCGCCCAGTGCCACGATCACCCGTTTGACAAATGGACGCGTGAAGATTTCTACGGCTTCGCGGCCTACTTCGGCAAAGTCCGCCGTTACGAGATCGAAAAGCCACGGGTGATTTTCACTCGTGAAGTCGAAGAAACTGCGATTCTGTGGCCGCCAGAAGGCAAGGCCGAAATGAAGGATCGCAAGCCGATGACACCCAAGTTTCTAGTGGCGATGCTGGAGGCGAAGGAGACTCCGGAATACGTCGCTCGCTTGACCGCTCTACGGACGGCTCAAGAGGAAGCTCGCAAGGCTGCCATCGCAAAGAAGGCCGAAGGAGCCGCGATCGACGATCTGCTGCTGGACGCCGCTGACAAGGCTGTTGAGCGAGCCAAAAACAAGAAGCAGGTCGACGCGGTGACTGCCGAGGCGACTGCTGATCGTCGCAAAATCGATACGAAAGCGGACCTCTACAATCAGAGTGTGCTGCGCAACGAACTGGCCGCGCTGATCACCAATCCGAAGAACCGCTACTTCTCCATGTGCGTCACAAATCGACTGTGGGCTCAACTGGTGGGTCGCGGGATTGTGGAACCCGTGGATGACCTGAGCGACGACAACAAGGCGAGCCATCCCAAGACGCTGGATTTCCTCGCGGATGAGTTCGTCGCGGGTGGCTACCAGATTAAGCCGCTGGTGCGGATGATCGTGCAGAGTGAGGCTTATCAACGCGGTCAGGCGATTGGCGTCGAGCCTACGAAGCAGCAGGAACTGGAAGCAGCCTTCCTGGCTGTACCAGCTCGTCGCATGCTGAGCGAAGTGCTGTACGACAGCATTGTCGTGGCAGGTCACCTGTTTGATTACAAGCATCCGCAAGGTGCCAACACGAAGACGTTGCGTGAACGCATTCGCGTGCCTGCTGGTGCGGCCGCGGAAACAGGTAAGCCTCAAAACCTGCTGTCTGGCAAGGCGGATGGTGGTGCCATGAATCAGATGGCGATGGCTGGCGGTGGCATGCCCGGTAAGAAGGGCTACAGCCTCGAAAAGGGCATCGAACTCAACTTTGATGACGTTCTGAAGCAGGCCGATAAAGAGGCCAAAGAAGAAGTCATGATTGAGCAGATGGCCGTGAAGTCCGCTGAGGAAGTCGAAGCTGAGCGTATGCAGATGGAAGGTCGAGCTGGTCGTCGGATGCGCTACGTCGAAAAGATCGTGGAACGCACCATCGACGATAATCCGCTGTTCGGTTCGTCGTTCCGGATGGCGTCACCCGCTGATCCTGAGCACTTCGTGCGCGTCTTCGGTCAGACCGATCGCGCGACGCTCGGCGAAGAACGCGATCACAACCCCAGCATGCGGCAAGCTCTGATGATGCTGAACGGCAAATTGACGCACGAGGCTTCGCGCGTCGGGCCGATGGAGCCGATGCATAAGCTCCTGACTGGCGAAGGTAAGGATCTGAATGCCGCAGTGAAACTGGCTTATCGTGAGATTCTGACTCGTGAGGCTTCTGCTGAGGAAGTCGACGTTGGCAAAGCCATTATCAAGGAGGCTGCGACCGAGATCGAAGGCATGGCTGATTTACGTTGGGTGTTGCTGAACTCGAATGAGTTCCGTTATCTGCCTTAATTGATGTGTTGCGATTTTGGCCGCAGGTCTCAAATTTTTGTACGGGCCAGAGACCTGCGGCTTTTCATACACCGTTTACCAGATGTCCCGCGTTAAGGAACCAAACCATGATGTCTTGCGAGGGTTATCGTCTCTCCCGCCGAGGTTTTCTCGGTGCGTCCGCCGCAACGATGATGGGCATGCACGTTCGGGAATTGCTGGCTTACGCGGGTAAGGATCTTCCCGCGAAGGCCGAGCACGTCATCTTCTTCTGGAATGGTGGCGGTATGACTCATCTGGACACCTGGGATCCGAAGCCCGGTCGTCCAACTCAGGGTGAGTTTGAGCCGATCAAGACATCGGTGCCGGGCATTGAGATCTCGGAGATCTTCCCGCAGCTCGCCAAAGAGATGCATCACTGCACGCTGGTCCGCTCGATCGCCGGAACGAACGGCGATCACGGCCGTGCGACCTATGAAGTCCAGACCAGCTATGGCGAAGCCCGTCCGATCACCCATCCGGGTTTTGGTTCGGTGGTCGTGCATGAAAAGAGCGTTATCGGCGATCTACCCGCATATGTATCGATCAGCGGTCGCGCTCCGCGAGCCGCTTATCTCGGTCAAAAGTGCGAAGCTTATTTCGTTGGCAGCCCCGGCGATAAAGACCCCTACCTGGCATTCCCGGAAGGCATTAATCAGGTGCGCGGTGACAAGCGTCTGGATGTGCTGGCGAAGTTCAACAATCGCTTCGCCAACAAGACCACCAGCAAGGAACTGGACTCGACCAAGACGTCGGTTGAAGACGCTGTGCGCCTGATGCAGAGCCCCGCGTTGAAGGCTTTTGAATTGGAGAACGTCCGCGACGATGTGCTGGATCGCTACGGCGACAATGCGTTCGGTCGCGGCTGCCTGGTCGCGAAGCAACTCGTCGAAACCGGCGTGCGGTTCGTCATGATGCATCGCGGTGGCTTCGATACGCACTCGAACAACTTCGATGCGATGCGCAACCACGGCGAAATCATGGATCCGGCGCTCGCTTCGCTGATTCACGACCTCGCTGAATCCGGCATGCTGGAGAAGACGCTGGTCGTGATGCTCAGCGAATTCGGTCGTACGCCGAAGATCAACAAAGACGTCGGCCGCGATCACTATCCAGTCGTCTTCAGCGGTTTCATGGCCGGTGGCGGCTTGAAGAAAGGTTTCGTCCTGGGTTCATCCGACGAGGACGGATTCCAGCCGAAAGATCGCCCCGTCAAGATTGCCGACCTACATGCGACCTTCAGCCAGGCTCTGGGCATCGATCCAAACAAGGAAGTGATGACCCAACTGCAGCGCCCAATGAAGCTGGTCGACAACGGCAAGCCAGTCCCCGAGCTGTTTGCTTAGTCGGTTTGACTATCAGATTGCTGAATAAGCTCCCGAGGCCCTCGGGAGCTTATTTTTTGCGTTGAACTTCAGGCCACGCCTTCGGCGGTTGGCTCTTCTTCGTTGAGTGGGGCTACATCCACGCCGACGTGCATTGTGGTGTGTCCGCCGCCGATCACAACGCCTTTGATTGGGACGACGTCGGTGTAGTCTCGACCCCACGCGACCGTGATGTGCTCGAGGTTCGGAATCGAGTTGTTGGTAGGGTCGACATCGACCCAGCCAAGCTCACCGCAGAAGACCGAGACCCAGGCGTGCGATGCGTCCGCTCCCACCAGTCGGGGCTTACCCTCCGGTGGATAGGTGCGGATGTAGCCGCTGTTGTAGCGAGCCGCTAAGCCGATGGACCGCAGCATGCCGATCATCATGTGGGCGAAGTCCTGGCACACACCGCGTCGCTGTTTGAAAGCGACTTCCAGTGGCGTCCAGACGTTCGTAGACGTGCTGTCGAACTTGAAATCCTGCTTGAACCGCTGCAGAAGATCGGCCAGCGCGGCAATAATGGGACGCTTGCTGGTGAATGACTGCAGGGCATAGGCCTGCAGGGTTTCAGAACGCCGCACGCGCGGGGAATTGAAGACAAACTCGTAGGCGTTCAATGATTCCGCAGTCGCGCGATCGCGCAACAGCGAGGCAATTGGTTCCCATGCGGGGGAACAGGATTCCTTCGTGATCGACTTCTCACGCAAGGTGACTTCACTGACCGAAGTCACCTTCAACTCACGGTAGCCCTGATTGAACGAGAACTGCGAAACCGTGTTGCCGAAGTAGTCGTAGCGGGTGGAGCGAATTGAAGGTTCCGGCTCGATCCGCAGTTCGTAAAGCGGGCAGATCTGCGACGGCATTTCGCGCGGACGCAACCAGGCCTCGTTGTGACCAACTGAGATCACCTCGCTGCTGGTGTAGGTTGTGGTGTGGGTGACTCGATATTGCATGGCGGGCGTCTCAGGCGAATCTCAAGCAGCGAATCCAAAGGGGCGAACTTTAGCTGAGTTCCATCTCCGTGTTGATCTGACGGGGCGTGCCTGAATGCAGCAGGTACTTGCGAGTCAGTACATCGGCCAGAATTCGCAACTGCTCGTCCAGAATCTCCAGCACGGAGTTCACAATTCGAGGTTCAGGGTCGGTCAGTTGTTCCTGCGTCAGTTGACGGATGCCGTGCAACGCCGCCAGCACCAGCCGCTGTTCCTCGGTGCGTAACGGTGTCATGAAGTCTTGTGGCAGTGCCTCGACGTGATCGACCAGTTGCACCAGTTGCGACACGACGGAACGGGGGTTCGTTTCGTCGGTCAAGCAGAGGTCGAGCACGGCGTTCTGCTGCACGTTTTCGAGATAGCGCGAGCGATACGTCATGCGGCAGTCGACAACTTCCAGCAGCGATTTCAGCACCGGCTTTTGAGGGATGACGCCATCGGCCAGCATGCATCGCACGAGCTTGGCCACGTCGCGAGCCCGCTCGATCCGGCGGCCGATGTCCAAAAGTCGCCAAGCGGGCCCACGGATCATGCCGTCATGGATCAACCCGCTAACGGCGGCCAAGTCAAGAATCAACTGATTCAGGGAACTCAGGACGTCCACCAAACCGGTCCACGATGAGTTGGCCGCGGACTGGAATGTCTCTGCCGTGTCATGCACCTTGCGCCAGGTATCGGGTGAAATCCACAAGCGGACGAGCGACGCCAACCGCAGCAGTTCGGCAACGGCGAACGAGATGCCGTGAACTTCATTGCGATCAGCGACGGCCCCCGGCAATGCATCAGAGATCGTCGGCAACGCGGATTGAAACTCGCTGAGCGTGAAACCGGGTTCGAGTTGACCTTGATCGGCGAGGCTCCGCAGCAGCGTGGGCAACTCAGGCCAATCCAGTTCCGTTTCTGATGTGAGACGTTCAAAGACGGCGCGCAGCAAGCGGCTGAGGAAGTCGGCGCGATCAAGTGACTGGCCCAGCCAGAACAGGTCGTCGGCCACACGACTCGGGAACGTTGCTGCAGTGCGTCGCAGTGCCACGGGTTGATCGGCGGCACCGAGCAGAGAGATCGGCTCTACCGGGGCGTCGGTCAGAACCCACAAATCCTTGCTGCCTTCGCCCGCACCAATCGACAACTCCATCGGATCGGTCGTAGCCGCGACGCGCACCAGGCCGCCGGGCATGAGTGCGTAGCCATCCGTGTCCGCGACCAGAAACGTCCGCACGGCCGCATGTCCGCAACTGACGCGGTCGTTCTTCCAGACAGGGATTGCGGAACGGGCGATCGTTTCTTGAGCGACGTACTCGTAGGGACGGTTGCGAATCCGGGTCCACAGGTCGCGCCGTTCCGTTGCTGACAGGTTCGCGCCGATGAATTCCACGCCGCCGCTGGCCTGAAACGCGGGCTTGATGACCAAGTCTTGCAGGTGAGCTTCCACATAGTTGAGCTGAGCCGCTTGTCCGCACCACCACGTCGCGATGGAAGGAATCGCCAGTTCCTCGCCCAGGCACTGCTGACAGAGGCTCGGTAGGAACGCCATGAACACGGGTGATTCGATGAGTCCGCAACCGGGGGTGTTGGCGACGGTGACATGCCCTTTGCGAATGGCATGCATGAGACCGGGCACGCCGTGAGGAGCGCCGCCACCAAGTTCCAGCGGATCGATTTCTCCCTCCGTGCCGCGCGACAGAATCACATCGACAGGAGCCAGTCCCGCGAGGGTCTTCAGAAAAACTCGATCATCTCGAACGGCCAGATCGCCGCCTTCGACCAGTGTGTAGCCGAGGTATCGCGCGAGATAAACATCTTCGAAGTAGTAAGGGAATTTCGGACCGGGCGAGAGCAGCACGATGCGCGGGTTTTCAATCTGCCGAACGCCCAACCGCTTCAATGTATTCTGCAATCGCTGGAAGAACTGGGCCAGCCGCTGCACCTGCTGACGATGCATCTGCGGCGGCAGAGTTCGTGAAGCAACGATGCGGTTCTCCAAGGCGAACGCTGCGCCGGCAGGTGCTTCGGCTCGATCTGCCATCACGCACCAGCGACCATTCGGGGCGCGGGCTAGTTCGGCTGCGTAGGACACCATTGAGGGCGCGTCGGACCGGTGCATGCCTTGAAAGGTCCGGTCGTAACCCGGATGAGCGAACAACACCTCGGCCGGCAACAAACCGGCTTTGATGAAGCCCTGCGTGCTGTACGCATCTCGAATAATCGCTTGCAACAGGCGGGCACGTTGGCTTAACCCGAATTCGAGATAGCGCCACTCGTCCGCGGGAAGAATGAACGGCACCAGATCCAGTCGCCAAGGTCGCTGCGATTGCGTGGCGTCTCCGAAAACGTTGAAGGTGACGCCATTCTCGCTCAGCAGTTGCTCGGCCTGCGCCGTGCGGTGAATGAAGTCCACTTCCGGTACGTGGTGAAGTGCTTCGGTGAAGAGTTGCCAGTGCGGACGGATGGAACCATCCGCGGCATGCAGTTCGTCGTAGCAGCCTGCGGGTGCGTGGTACGCGAAACGCAGAGTCTGCTGCTTGTCTGCCTCGGTCTTCATAGGTGTTTGCGAGATCCGTGAGCGGCTGGATGGTCTGGCATTCATCGCGGCAAGCCTAATCGAAAACGCCGCTCGAATCCGAAGCCAGTCCAACCCCACGCTGTCCGGTGTCTCGCTGGCTGGCGAAATCTACCGGGCAGAGAGTGTTTAACTCCACCGCAGATCGAGCGTGCAGGGAAAGTCACGCGGAATTGCTTCATCTGACAGCCAGATTGGTCCCCCTGTATGGCCCATCGCGAAGAACCGGGCCGAGCGACGACATTCGGCTTCCAGCGCATTGATGGGGTACACCGTGGAGTTCAAACCACCGGCATGGTCCACGTGGTAGCGGCAGCCTCCGATGGAACGGCCGCGCCAACGATCGACGATGTCGAACACCAGCGGGGTATGGACGGGAATCGTCGGATGCAGGCAACTCGGCGGCTGCCAGGCCCGGTAACGCACCCCGGCGACGTATTCACCGGGCACGCCAGTGGATTGCAGAGGCACCGCACGACTGTTGCAGGCCACGGCATATCGTTCAGCGTTGAAGCCCGTCACATGCACCTGCAGGCGTTCCACTGACGAGTCCACATAGCGCGTCGTGCCGCTCGATCCGGGTTCCTCGCCCAACACATACCACGGCTCGATCGCCGTGCGGAGTTCCAGTTTGATGCCGTCGTAGTTGGCGGTGCCAATGACGGGGCAACGGAATTCGAAGTGCGGCGCAAACCACTCGTTGTTGAAGGGAATGCCGGTCGCGCGCAGATCGGCTAGCACGTCTCGCAGGTCCGCCCGCAAGAAGTGCGGCAGCATGAACCGATCGTGCAGCGATGTTCCCCAGGCAGTCAGTTTCTGCTGGAGCGGCTGGTCCCAGAACCAACTGATGAGCGACCTGACCAGCAGTTGCTGAGTGAGACTCATACGCGCATGCGGCGGCATTTCGAAGCCGCGCAGTTCGACGAGTCCGAGGCGACCCGTGGCATGGTCCGGCGAATACAGCTTGTCGATGCAGATTTCCGCGCGATGCGTATTGCCCGTCATGTCGACGAGCAAGTTGCGAAACACGCGGTCGACGATCCATGGCGCGACATAGCCGCCGTCGGGAATCTGGCGGCAGGCGATTTCGAGTTCGAAGAGCGCATCGCGGCGACCTTCGTCGACTCGCGGCGATTGGCTCGTCGGGCCGATGAACTGGCCGGAGAACAAGTACGAGAGGGCAGGGTGGTTGTTCCAATAGGTGACCAAACTTCGCAGCACATCAGGCCGACGGATAAACGGGCTATCGCCGGGTGTGGCTCCGCCCATCACGATGTGGTTGCCGCCACCAGTACCGGTGTGCTTGCCGTCGAGTTGGAACTTTTCCGTTCCCAATCGTGACAAGCGAGCTTCTTCATAGACGCCGGTCGTAATGGCCTTCAGCTCTTCCCAGTTCCGCGCGGGATGCACGTTGACTTCAATGACGCCGGGGTCGGGAGTGACCTTAATCACTTGAATGCGCGGGTCATGCGGCGGCATGTAGCCTTCGATGACGACGGGGCGTTTCAGTGTTTCCGCCGTGTCTTCCACGAGGCTCAGTAGTTCGAGGTAGTCCTCCAGCCGCGTCAATGGCGGCATGAAGACATGCAGCCGACCGTTGCGCAGTTCAATGCACAACGCCGTTGAGATCACATTGGAGTAAGTCAGCGGTTCTTGATCAGCGTTTTTCGCGGCTGCCGCTTTATGGGCTTGAGCGTGGTCTTCGAAAACTTGCAGCTTGACGACTTCGCCAACGGGATCGGCTTCCTGATTGCTGGTTTGCGGTGCGCGATGGCGCAGTTGTTGATAGCCAGGCAGCGACGGTCGGTCATCAAACGGATCAATCGCATAGAGCATGCGACGATCGGTTGAGCCCGTGATCGGCAGGCGATCCAGCGGTAAACGCAATCCCAAGGGGGAGTCGCCGGGAATCAAGAACAGCTTTTCTGATCGGAAAGGCCATGGCCCGCTGGCCCAGCCGCGACCTTGCCACCAGGCTCGGGTAAGCGGCAGCACATAACCCACCGGCCGGCTGACACCTTGTTCGACGACGCGAGCTAAGCGGCGCCGGTCTTCGTCGGAATCCAGGTCGAACTCACGCGGATCAACGTCAACCGGCAACTTCTGCTCGGCTTCGATCGTGTGCCAAATGTCTTCGTAAGCGGGACGGACCCATTGAGTGCTGACTTCGAGACGCTGAGTCAGTTCGGTGATGAACTCAGCCGCGTGATCGACGCCAGGCGACTCCTCAGGGGTCTTGACTGGAACGCTGACATCGGCCAGCAAATCCAGATTGCGCCAGATCGGTTCGCCATCCGTCCGCCAGAAGCAACTGTAAGCCCAACGAGGCAGCGATTCGCCGGGGTACCATTTGCCTTGCCCGAAGTGCAGCAGCGCACCCGGCGCGAAGCGTTCGCGGAGTCGCTTGATGAGGACGGAAGACAGACGTTGCTTCTCGGGACCGACGGCTGCGACGTTCCATTCTGCTCCTTCCATGTCGTCAATCGAGACGAAGGTCGGTTCACCGCCCATCGTCAAACGCACATCGGCGCGCTGCAGTCGTTCGTCGACTTGTTGTCCGAGTCGATCGATGTCAGCCCATTGTTCATCCGAATAAGGCTTCGCGACGCGCGGGTCTTCGTGAACGCGCGAGACTGACATCTCGACGTTGAATTCGCATTCGGCTTCATCGACCGCGCCACTGATCGGAGCGGCCGTCTCGGGAGAGGGACTGGCCGCAAGGGGAATGTGGCCTTCGCCGGTGAGCAGTCCCGAAGTCGGATCGAGTCCCACCCAGCCCGCACCGGGAAGAAAGACCTCGCACCAGGCATGCAGATCGGTGAAGTCCTTTTCGGGACCGGACGGACCGTCGAGCGATTTTTCATCGGCGACGAGTTGAATCAGATAGCCCGACACAAACCGCGCGGCGATGCCCATGCTCCGCAGTAATTGCACGAGCAACCATGCCGAGTCACGGCACGATCCCGACCGCTTTGTCAGCGTCTCTTCCGGCGATTGAACGCCGGGTTCCATACGGATCAAATAGCTGATGTCGCGCCACAGCTTCTGGTTGAGTTCCACCAGGAAGAAGATGGTCTTGCGCGGCTTGCAGTCAATCGTTTTCAGATATGCGTCGAAAGCTGGCTGTTTCAAGTCTGAAACAACCTTCACACCTTTCGGCCCGCTGGAGAGCAGTTCGAGGTAAGGGCGGAGTTCGCGAGCGAGATCATCGTCGTACTTGAACGGAAACTGCTCGGCGGCCTCTTCGATGAAGAAATCAAAGGGATTGATGACGCTCAAATCGACCGTCAGATCGACTGCGACTTTGAATTCGCGAGTCTTCTCCTGGAACACCAGGCGTGCCAGAAAGTTACCGTGCGGATCTTGCTGCCAGTTGATGAAGTGTTTGGACGGCGTGATCTGCAGCGAGTAGCTCAACACGGGCGTACGGCACTGTGGAGCTGGTTTGAGTCGGACGACATGCGGTCCCAAAGACACGTCACGGTCGTAGCTGTATTGCGTGACATGGCGCAATGCCACACGGATAGCCATCGAGTTTGATCTCCGCTGCTAACACACTGTTGTAGAAACTTAGGATTGAGTCTGCGTTTGGGAGAAGCTGCTCTCCGAAATTTTTTGATCACTCGCCACGTCAGTTGTTTCGATCGGCTTCGTGTCAAAGAACGCGCTGAAGATCTCGCTGCCGAGTCCGTTCACACTGTCTTGGAATCCATCAATGAACTCGTGCAGTCCTTGATTGAAGATGTCATTGATGGTCGTTTGCCTGAGCTGAGTACGCAGCGCCGCAAAACGCTCTGTGACCGGGCTGGTGATCTCACCAATGGGCGTGCCGGTGATCTCGTGCAGTGACGCCTGCGCCTGCACCACGCAAAACCGCAACGCGCGCGGGAAGTTGCGATCCAGAATCAGGAACTGCGCGACGGACTTAGGTTCGATGCGACCGAAAGTCTTGCGATACGCGTGCAGGGCGCTGGTGGATTCCAGCAGCGCGGACCATTGCACGACGTCCAGTGTTGATCCCACATGCGACGCCGCAGGCAACAGGATGAAGTATTTGACGTCGAGAATGCGCGATGTCTTGTCGGCTCGCTCGAGCAACTGGCCGACTCTTGCGAAGTGCCAGGCTTCGCCGTGCGACAACGTCGCTTCGGTGACGCCGATAACTTGATGGCTGGATCGTTTCACACGCTCAAGAAACTGATGCGGGTTCTGCAGAACGGCATCGCTGTGTGCCATGCCGTCGCGGACTCGCAGATAGAACCGGTTGATGGATTCCCACAACGAGACGCTAAGGATTTCGCGAATCGTGCGGGCGTTCTCACGAGCGTACTTGGCGCACGACAAGATCGAATTGGGGTTCTGCTCATCAAAGAGCAGGAACCGCAGCACGTTCTCCGTGGAGAACTCGCCGTAATGCTTAGAAAAGAGTTCTTCGTCGCCGCTGGCATAAACCAGTGGAGCCCATTGTGGAGTACCGCCCAGCGAAATCGACTGATTGACGTCCACAAAGCGCGCGACGTTCTCAGCCCGTTCGATGTAACGGTTCATCCAATAGATACAGTTCGCAACCCGACTCAACATGAGCGCAATCCTAATCTGCCTGACAGGTCGATTTGCCCGTCTTCATTCCTGACGGAGTAAGTTCCGTCGTATGCGTGGCCGTCTAAGTCGCAAGTTCATTGAGCATAACCCAAGTGTCTTTACTGCCACCGCCTTGCGACGAATTGACGATCATGGAACCTTCGCGGAGTGCGACGCGAGTCAGGCCTCCTGGTAACACAAAAATGTCATCGCCGTACAGAATGAATGGCCGTAAATCGACATGGCGCGGCACGAGTCCATCGCCTATGACGGTTGGGACGGTTGAGAGTGTCAGCATTGGCTGGCCGATCCAGTTACGCGGATTCGCCCGAATGGCAGCCGCACACGCATCGCGCTCAGCCTGCGACGCGGTCGGTCCCATCAGCAATCCGTAGCCGCCGGACTCGTTCGTGGGCTTCACGACCAGCTCGTGCAGGTGAGACAGCACGTAATCGCACTCGGCTGGTTCGTCGCAAATGTAAGTCGGCACGTTCGGCAGGATGGCGTCTTCGCCGAGGTAGTACTTAATGATCTTCGGCACATAGGCATAAACAGCTTTGTCGTCCGCCACGCCGGTACCAGGTGCGTTGGCCAAGGTCACTCGACCCGCTTTGTAGACTTCCATCAAACCCGGTACGCCCAGCACCGAGTCCTCGCGGAAGCACTTCGGATCGAGGAAATCGTCATCAATGCGGCGATAGATCACATCAACGCGTTGCAGGCCGGTGGTCGTTCGCATTTGAACGTAACCATCGGCAACGACCAGGTCCGGTCCGAACACCAGTTCGATGCCCATCTGCTGGGCGAGGAAGGAGTGTTCAAAGTAAGCCGAGTTGTAGATACCGGGGCTCAACAACACGGCGGTAGGGCGATCGGCCGTCTGCGGTGCGGTTTGTACCAAGGTCTTTAGCAACTGCTCGGGATAATGCTCAACGGGGGCGATGGACGCTCCTAAGAACACTTCCGGCAGCACGCGTTTCATCAGTTCGCGGTTCTCCAGCACGTAGGAGACGCCAGACGGGCAACGCAGATTGTCTTCCAGCACATAGATGGCGCCGTCTTTGTCGCGGACCAAGTCCGTTCCCGTGATATGGGTCCAGACGCCCTTAGGAGGACGAAAGCCCTCACAGACGGGTCGATAGGTCTTGGCGGTCAGCACCAGCTCACGCGGCACGGTGCCATCGTTGAGGATGTGCTTCGGACCATAGACGTCATCCAGGAACAAGTTCAGAGCGCGGATGCGTTGCTGCAGGCCGCGTTCAACCTGGTTCCATTCAGCGGACGGAATCGCCCTTGGCACCACATCGAACGGCCACACTTTCTCGGTGCCGTCGCTGTGTCCATAAACCGCGAAGGTAATGCCCTTTTCGCGCAGATGCTCCTCAGCCGTCTTCTGTCGGACGGCGAGGTCTGTGAAGTTCAAGGTGTTCAGTCGGGATGCCAAGCCGCGATATCGCGGGACTCCCGATCCATCGATCAATTCATCGAACGCACCATTGCGTTGATAGCCTTCGAGCATGAGCGCGCTCCTCTATCTCGGCTGATCTGTCGAAGCCAATACTTCGCGCAGTCAATGCCAGAAATGACGCAAAGCAAATCGAATGCCACGACACTGAGATGTCTGCCATCCGGCCTTGGAGCCCTGTGTGCATAGAGGAATTCGAGTTTTACGCGGTCGATTTCGCCATTCTGCCAACAGGGAACGCTGCCCAAAGAGCGGGCATCCAAGCCCGGAGCAGCCCATCGTGTCGAGGCGCCCGGTTAATCCTTCAACGCATCCTTCAATAGTTCACGCTTCTGTTGCTTCTTCACCTTATCGGTCAATTGCTCCTGCTGCTCGATGATGGCTTTCAGTTGCTCCAGCGCTTCCTGGAATGTTTCCAACTTCCGCATTTCTCCGAGGATGCGTTCCATGTTGGCGATCAGCAGGCCGAGAGATTGGACACTCGCATCAATGGCTGGTGTTGGATCCTGGCCCTTGTTGTTCGCTAGACGATAGAGACCGAGAGCTTCATCCACTGCCGGATAGTCTTTCTCATTGATCGCATGCAGCGGCTTCACGATGCGGTCGTCGAGTCGTTCCAGCGTTTGCGGTGTATGCAATCCGTTGTTGACGAGCTCCTCGCGGATGTCCCGGAACGAGAGTTCCAGAGCGGCGTTCTCATTGGCACTCTTCCGCACCGCGTGCAGTGACCGCTCGGCACAGGCGACGATCGCGTTGCTGAGTGTCGTCAGCTTCTGTTTGGAGTCATTGTCTTCCGGTTGCCCGTTCAACCTAGCGCGTTCATCGACACGGGCTCGATGCCGGATCAGGTCCTGCTGAGTCTCTTTGCTCTCCGAAATGATTTGTTCAAACCGGCGGCGCAGATTGAGTTCCCGCTGATAAAGCTGCGACAGCAATTCTTCGTTGGTGACGACCTTGAATGTGTAACGCTCGCCGCGCGTCAGGTGTGGGCCATTGAGATGATCGCGATCAGTGGCGACGAGCGTGACGACCAGTTTCTGATTCAGTGACAGATCGAGCGGCACGACTTCAAAACGCTCGAGCTCTTCGTCTTTGTTGCGTTGTAGCTTGAACTCGCGCACCAGGTTCTTCGCCGGATCGAGAGCGACCTCCAGCGGCCGGGCAGTCCAGTCGGCGGCATCGTTGACCTGAAACTCAAACCGCACATCGGCTATGCCATAGTCATCGCTGACCCGGCCAAGAATTGGAATCGATGCCTTGCGGGTGATCGACGTACCGATGCCACGCAACTTGGTTTCGACAACAGGTGTTTGATCGACAACGCCATTCACCATGACGCGAGCAGGCTCGGCGGTGAGGATCTCGTCCGAGTCTTCGAGGAAGATGCGAATCTGCGTGTCCGGCTTCAAGACCAGCAACGGCATCACTGTACCGCCAGCGGCCAAGTTCAATTGCTGTTGGAGTTCATCACGGCGTGCTTTGGTCGCATCTGTCTGCAAGTTGCTCAACAGGAACGGCAGCGACACGTGCGTGCGAGTGGCGTCCAGCAGCGGTGCCTCACCGGAACTCGCGACCGAGTATTCGGTGATCTTGGGTTGCTGCTGAGGATCTTCCGGCCGATCGATCAAGCGATAGCGGAAGTTGTTGTCAGTTGCCGCGTCGAGTTCCACTTCCTGGTTGGCCATCTGCAGCCGGATGCGCCGCAACGGCTTGTTGCTGACTGCTTCCAACCGGAAATCGGTCTCCAGCGGGATCGAGACTTGAGTGCCCCGCACGGCGACGGGGACTCGGCCGGTCGGACTTGCGGATGAATCCGTTGAATTCATCCCCGTGTATTCGGGATAGCGGCTCTGCAACTCGATGCGATCCAGACGCGGCGGATCGACAATCTGCACGCGATAAGGAGTTGGATTCACGAAGTCGCCGCCGTAGATCCAGAACTCGATGTTGTCCAGAACGCCGGGAATCGAATGTCGAAACTGCCGCTCACCGACTCGCGAACACAGCACCGTGCCGGTTCCTCGACCATCGGCAAACCGGTATCGCAGTTGTACCCGTTCGGGGGCTTGCTTGTGTTCGTCGACTTCAATCAGCAGGGTGAGGTCCGCGCCGCGGGCATGCTTGTAGGATTGCTGCTTGAACTCGCGGACCAGGTCGCCCGGTTGAGCCAGCACCTTCACTGTCAGGCCCACCTCGCGCTGCCAGTATTTGGCATCCAGGCTGATGAAACTCGCCTTCCACGTCGCCAGAGCTTGTTGATTGATGATCCCCAGGCCGCCGATCGACACGATCAACACGACAGCAAAGATGAACGCTCGGCGCAGCGGCTGCGGGTTGAAGACTTCATCCAGATTGAGCTGACGGGTCGCTCGGACGGCGTCATCAATCGTTCTCTGCAAGAGAGCATGACTCAGTTCTGAGCCGGGATCTTGAGCGGTCTCCGCGAATTCAACCGCCGTGACGAGTCGATCATCCAGTTGCGGAAATCGTCGTTCGAGAACTAGTGCCAGCGCCTTGGTGCGGAAACTGCGAAAGAGCCTGAGGCCGATCCAGGTTGTCACCAAGAAGGCGATGAGGCCGATGACGAGTACATCAAAGGTGGCTCTGAACCAGACCGGAAGTTCCAGTCGGCTGACCGCGAACCACGCATGGTCGAGCCCGAAACTAAACCAGAAGATGCCGCCCAGCACGGCGACCACGACGGCGATGCCCTCCAGCAGCACGTAACGCCGGATCTGCGAACGAAGCCGGGATAGAATGCTGGCGAGGTCGTCAGGGAGCGCGAAGGGGCGTTTTTGGTTCATGGATCATCCAACGCATCTGTGCTGCGATGAGTGGCCGACTTCCGGTTCGAACGCACATCGCTGCCGTGAGCGTCGTAAAGCATGGCGCATCAAGTGGCAGAAACTCCAGCCCGTAAGTCTCAGAATCAGCCAGAACGAGAATCGCTGGCCAGCAACTGCGAATAAAGAGCGTCGTATTGCGCTACGACACTCTCCCATGTGAAGTCTCGGGCGATGATCTTCTGCAACTCGGCCGCCATACGACGGGATGCGGGCATTTCTGACAGCGCCGTACCGAGCGCCTGAGCCAGTGCGTCGGTTGCTTCGATGCCGACGAGTCGTCCTGTCTGGCCGGGATTGATGATCTCACGGACGCCCTCGGCCTCTGTTGAGACAATCGGCAGTCCGGCAGCACCAGCCTCGAGCAGCACGTTGGGCATGCCTTCCCAGCGGGATGCCAGAGCGAACACGCTGGAGGCTTTCATGATCTCAGCGATGTCGCTGCGTCGGCCCGCGAACCGCACCGCTGGCTGAATGTTGAGTTGCGCGGCTGTTGACTTCAGCTCAGCTTCCAACGGGCCGGCTCCCACGTACAACAGCACCGCTTCGGGATGTTGAGGCGTGACGGCCGCGAACGCTCGTAGCAGTGTGAGCGGGTCTTTCTGCGGATCGAGCCGACCCACGGAGAGGATCACAGGTGAGTTCGGTTCGATACCGAACTCGGCGAGATTCGCGGGCGTCGCCTTCGCGCAGCGATCGTAGTCAACGCCGTTTGGAATGGTGACCAGTTTCGACAGACTCAACCCCGAATGTCGGACTGAGAAGTTTGCGACGCTTTGGCTGACGCAGACGTGCCGTTCAACGAATCGCTCGGTCCAGCGGTCGGCCGTCAGTCGCCAGCGACTGCGTTGCTCGGCGACCCGGATGCCGCTCAGCACGTGAGGCACGCCCGCAAAGCGAGCAGCGAGGCGTCCCAGCAGATTGGCATGAAACAGAAACGTCTGCAGGATCGCTGGCTTCTGGCCGCGAAGCAGGCCGATCAGGTTGTGAAAGGCCGATACGACAGTCGTACCATTCTTGGACGAACCGCCGAGTCCCAAACTGCTGACTTCGATTCCGGCGGCTTCCAGTGGTGCAGCAAGTGGTCCGCGCGAACTGAGCGAGATGACGCGACGGTGCCAGCGAGTGGAATCTAGACCCGTGACGATGCGAACTAATGCCCGCTCCGCTCCGCCATCATCCAATTCGGTGATGAGAAACGTGATCGGCACAGGCGCTGGAGCTTGATCGCTGGGATTCGTCACGGTCTTGGAATGAAAACGCCCGCGGGCGAGCAATCTCACACGCGGGCAGTTGAGTTATCGAAGAAAGTCTTTTGATCGAAGAGCCTTGAGGGCTGCAACGAAGAGGGAACTATTCTTTCGCGGCGGCAACAATCTTCGCGTAGACGCGGAACTTCACGGGTTCGCTGCGTCCCGGAATCGCGATGCTCAATTCTTCGTCCAGCGTACCTGCTTCGTTGGGAGCCACGACGGTCAGCGGAATGACCTGCACTGGAGCCGCCGACTTCGGCAGACGCACCTGGAACACGTCCTTCGCTCGTTCGCAGGTGACGCTTTCGACTTCGAACGGCTTGCGACCCTTGATCACGACTTGAGTCGCCTTGGACTGGCCTGCCTGCAGGGTACCGAGCGAGACGAGTGACGGCTCAACGGAGAAGTCTGCTTTGACTTCGCCTTCGACGAGAACGGGCACGTTCGGGTTGCTCTGGTCGTCGGTAATCAAGGTGATGTACTGACGCAGTGAGCCCGCAGGAACCGATCCGTTGGCCGCAATCACCAGATCATAGTTCACGTAGCCACCGCCTCGTGAGGTCTCAACGGCCTTCGCGACGATGTGGTCGTTGCCGGTCTTGATCTCTTTGATCTTCCAGTCTTCGCGACCAGCGTACTGCAGCTTGATGACCTGCTCCTTCTTGTCATCACGATAGAACGAGCCGAGTTGTGCTGAACCGGGCTCGAGCACGACGTCCTGGCGGATGTAAGCGGTGATCGGAATCGTGACTTCAGCGTAGATCGGGCGATCGAACGCCACGATCACATTGGAGTTCTTGCGCTGGCTGAACTTCTTTGTGTCCATGGTGATGGTCACAAAGGCTTCTTCGAGGCTCTTCAGAGTTTCGGTGTTGGGCTTACCAGCGGTGCAACCGCAGGTCGTGCGGACGGACGAGATGTGAACTTCCTGCTCGTAGATGTTCTTGAGCTTGAGTTGATATGTCGTGTCCGCGCCGCGGGCGACTACGCCGAAGTCGTGCGACTTCTTCTCGAACATCTTGTTGGCCCATTCGGCATCCTGGGCTTGAGCCTGCGATTGGAACATCCCGGCAGTGGCGAGCGCGAGGGCCGCAGCCTGTGCAGTGAATTGACGACGATTCAACATGTTAGAGGTCTCTCTGATGGCAAGCGGGCAGGACGGTCGCAAATCAAGCGACTCGGCTGCGGGCCGGCACGAATCTCAAAATGGCTGGCTCATCAAGAACAGATGTGCCAACTCTTTGCAGGTGACTCGAACGATCGCAGAATGATGACGCGATCAGCCGACAGGCGAAAGCGAAGCGGTACTCGGCAGGCAGCGTGAAAGCCCATCGGCGGAGTACCTGCGCGGAATTTACCCCTCCTCAGAGAATTGTCAACGGCCTAGAAAACAGCCGCTTCGGCGAACGTATTCAGGGCAGAATCGCTCCAGCCGGACCTTGACCATTCCGAGTGATCGGTATGCTCTGATGATTCGGTTCGGAATGCAGCCAGCCTTGAGCTTGTCCTCAATTCCCGAGGCAAGTCGATTGACTTTGTCGAGCTGTTGCTCGCAGATCCGGAGCGTTTGCTGTTTGATGCGTCGAAATCGGTGGGCCTTTGATACTGGATTGCGTTGAAAACAACTCAGGCGACAGTCCGCAGACAATCGCCTAACTCCTCTATGGCCCGATGCGACTAGCTACGATGAGAGGTCGTTGCCTGACTGCTCAAACTGGGAAATCATCAGAACAAAAAGGATCATTTCGATGCTGCGCGCCCTGCTGAGCTGCGTGCTCGTTTTCGGTTTTTCTGTGGCGGCGCAGGCCGAGCCGAAGCTGCAGGTTGTTCCCGATGCGTCTTCCGGCGTTTACGAGTCTGGTAAGGATGCGACCTGGACAATTTTGCTGATGGACGGCGACAAGCCGCTGTCTGGAAAGGTGGCTTACTCAGTGCGCAAGGGAGGCTTGACCGAAATCTCCAGCGGGACGGTTGAGCTTGAGGATGGTAAGGCGAAGGTCGTCGCGAAGCGCGACGACCCCGGAACTCTGCTGCTGTCCGCAAAGATCAAACCCGAAGGAGCAGCGAAGGAACTGACGGCCTTGGGCGGCGCGGCCTACGAACCGGCCAAAATCAGGGCGTCGACAATTCCGCCTGCGGATTTCGATGAGTTCTGGAAGGCGAAAATCGCGGAACTGGACGCCGTTCCGATGAATGTCCAACTGGAAAAAGTGGATGTCGGCGATCCGAAAGTTGAATACTTCAAAATCACGATGGACAACATTCGTGGGGCGAAGATCTACGGTCAGTTGGCGAAGCCGGCCGGAAAGTCGGCCTTGCCGGGGCTGCTGCAGGTGCAATGGGCGGGCGTGTATCCGATGGACCGCAACTGGGTGATCGGCCCGGCCCGGAACGGCTGGTTGGCGTTGAACATTTCCGCTCACGATTTACCGATTGATCAACCCGCCGAGTTCTATCAGGCGAAGGCAGGTAAAGAGCTGAATGACTATCCCGGCATCGGCAACGAGGATCGCGATACGAGCTATTTCCTGCGGATGTTTCTCTCGTGCCGCCGCGCTGTGGATTACCTGGCTCAACATCCCGACTGGAACAAGCAGGCTTTGGTGGTGCAGGGCGGCAGCCAGGGTGGTTATCAGGCCTTGGTGACCGCTGGTTTGCATCCAGCAGTGACGGCCTTGGCCGCGAACGTTCCGGCAGGGTGTGATCACACTGGCAAGCAAGCAGGACGCTCTCCGGGCTGGCCCAATTGGGCCGGTCGGACTTGGCAGGGGAAGAGCGAGGCCAAAATGCTGGCCGCAGCTCCGTACTTCGACGCGATGAATTTCGCGACGCGCATTAAGTGCCCGGCGTTGGTCGGGCTCGGACTCGTCGACACCGTTTGTCCGCCGGAAGGGATCTTCGCCACTTGCAACCAGATTCAGAGCGAGAAGAAGGTCATCATCATGCCGCAAGCTGATCACGGTGGCGACCATAAGGCGTATTACCAGGCCTATGGGCCGTTCCTGGAAGCTCAGAAAAAGGTTGCTCAACAATGAGTTTTCGTTAAGAGAAACGGTTGTTGAACGGTCATTGAGTGAGTTGTTCTGTATGCGAATTGCACGGAGGGATTTAGTTTGAGCTCGTCTGACCCCATGGTCTCCGTTCCGAGCTCGCCGATTGGCTTCTGGTCGCGAGTTCGTCATTTGCTGGAGCTGATTCGCTTCAGTCACACGGTATTTGCGCTGCCGTTTGCCTTCTTGTCGGCGGTCATGGCGTGGTCTCGTCCAGATACCGAATTCCGCTGGCAGGATCTGCTGGGCATTTTGCTATGCATGGTTTTTGCGCGTTCCGCAGCGATGGCGTTCAATCGAGTCGTCGATCACCAGTTCGATGGCGAAAATCCCCGAACGGCGAAGCGTCATATTCCGGCGGGAATTCTTTCAAAAGGCTTCGTTGTCGGCTTCACGCTGGCGACTTCACTGGCATTCGTCGCGACGACCCTCATTTTCCTGCCGAAGCGATTGCCGATCATTCTTTCGCTGCCCGTGCTGCTGTTCCTGCTGGGATATTCCTATGCGAAGCGGTTCACTCAGTGGTGCCACTATTGGTTATCGGCGGCGTTGATGCTGTCGCCAATTGCCGCATGGATTGCTGTAAGAGACGAAATTGCACTTGAACCTGCGTTATTGGCCGCTGTGATTTTCTTCTGGGTAGGCGGATTCGACATTATCTACGCCTGCCAGGATGCGGATTTCGATCGCGAGCAAAAACTGTTTAGCGTGCCCGCTCGTTGGGGAGTGAAGACGGCGCTGCGAGTCGCGTTTATCAGCCACATGCTCACGATCGCGGCGTTATTCGCGTTCTGGCATTTCGCGGGATTGGGCTCCGTTTTCCTGGTGGGAGCGTGTTGCGTGGCGTTGCTGTTGATCTACGAACACACTCTGGTGCGGGCGGATGACCTCACCCGGGTCAATGTGGCATTCTTCAATGTGAACGCCGTTGTCAGCCTCGGACTCTTCATTGTCGGCTCGATTGATATTCTAATGCGCTGAGTGAGCAGGTTCGCTCTGCCGATTCGTCGGAGTAAGGAGACTCTTCATGTTGGACCCTCGAGTCCGTCGTTTGGCCGAATTGCTGATTGATCACAGCGTGCGTTTGCAGCCGAACGAGAAGGTGTTGATCGAAGCCTTCGATCTGCCGGACCCGTCATTGGTCACCTGCCTGGTTGAGTTTGCTCGTGCTCGTGGCGGCATTCCCGTTGTGGCATGGAAGAGCAACGCCATCGTGCGCTGTCTGTTGATGCACGGCGATGCCGAAACCTTCAAGCAGATTGGCGAGATTGAAGCGCACGCGATGAGCCAGATGCAGGCCTACATCGGAGTGCGCGGGGCGGCGAACACCAACGAACTCGCCGACGTGCCATCATCACAGATGGCCTTGTATCAGGAGCATTGGTGGCATCCGGTGCATCTGGCGTTGCGAGTTCCTAAAACGAAGTGGGTTGTCTTGCGATATCCGACGCCTTCGATGGCTCAAGCCGCGCAACGCAGTTCCGAGGACTTTGAAGACTTCTACTTTCGAGTCTGCACGGCGGACTATGTGCGTATGGCTCAAAATCAGGAACCGCTGGTCGCTCGCATGCAGAAGGCCGAACGCATTCACATTACCGCGCCGGACACGGACCTGAGGTTCTCGATCAAGGACATTCCGGTGATTCCTTGTCACGGCCGCCGCAATATTCCCGACGGCGAATGCTTCACCGCCCCTGTAAAGGACAGCGTCAACGGCGTGATTACCTACAACACGAAGACGCTCTATCAAGGCGTGGTGTTTGATCGTATCCGCTTTGAGTTCAAGGACGGGCGGATCATCAAAGCAACGTGCGCCAACGGGCAGGATAAGCGGCTGAACGAAATTCTCGATTCCGACGAAGGCGCGCGGTACATCGGTGAATGGTCACTGGGCCTGAACAACGAAGTTCGCGAGCCAATGCTCGATACCTTGTTCGATGAGAAGATTGGCGGTTCGCTGCATTTCACTCCGGGCAATGCCTATGAGACAGCGGACAACGGCAACCGCAGTAAGGTGCACTGGGACATTGTTCTCATTCAAACAAAGGCTTACGGCGGCGGGGAAGTGTGGTTTGACGACGAACTGGTACGAAAGGATGGCTTCTTCGTGCCGGCGGATCTGCAACCGTTGAACGCGGGTCTTTGAAAGTTGGCTTCGTCATGGCGACCTACAACGTAGAGCTGGAATTCTTCAAGGGGCCGATGGACCTCCTGCTCTATCTGGTGCGGCGAGACGAACTCAACGTGTGCGATTTGCCGATCGCACGCATCGCACGCCAATTCGAAGTATTTCTTGGGGTGCTGGAATTCATCGATCTGGAACTCGTGGGCGACTTCGTTCTGATGGCCAGCACGCTGGTGGAGATCAAAAGTCGGCTGGTTTTACCCAATCCAGAGGAAGAAATCGCAAATTCCGAAGAGCCGACCGAAGCTGATCCACGGACAGATCTGATCAAACAACTGCTGGAATATCGGAAATATAAACAGGCGGCTGTTGAGCTCGAGGATCGAGCTGATGAGTGGCAGGAACGCTATCCGCGACTGACAAATGATCGCCCCGATGTGGAAAATGACCCGTCGAACGATCTGATCAAAGAGGTCGAACTTTGGGACCTGGTGAGCGCCCTCGCTCGCGTGCTGGAGAAGAAAGTCATCGAAAAAGAAGCGAAAATTCGCGACGATGACACGCCGATTTCGGTTTACGTGGAACGGATTGGGACGCAGGTTCGTCAAGAAGGCCGAGTGGCATTTACTACCCTTTTTGACGACGCTCACCAGCGCAGCAAAATTGTTGGTATCTTTCTGGCGATCCTGGAACTGCTGCGACATCACTCGTTTCGAGCGGTCCAAGATCAGGATTTCGGGGAAATCTGGGTGCTGCCGCCGGAAACGCCTGTTGGCGAAAGCGAAGCGGCAACGCCAGTTGTGAAGAATGAACACACTTGAGAATCGCGCCGGAGGTTCTACAGTTCGCGGCGCGAAAGCGATCGGCGATAGCAAACTTGCTTATTAGCGCCGTGATTTTTACCCGTTTCGCTACGGCTCTTCATGGCTAATGATTCAGAAAAGACACCCCTTGTGGGTGTCATCATGGGCAGCAAGTCCGATTGGGACACGATGCAGCACGCGTCTGAAGTGCTCACCCAGTTTGGAGTTGCGCATGAGTGTCGAGTCGTCTCCGCTCACCGGACGCCCGATTGGATGGGTGAATATGCGAAATCCGCCGCCGGTCGGGGACTGAAAGTGATTATCGCGGGAGCAGGTGGAGCTGCGCACCTGCCGGGAATGGTCGCCTCCCAGACTTCGTTGCCGGTATTGGGAGTACCTGTACAGAGTAAAGCTCTGCAGGGGCTGGATTCGCTACTCTCGATTGTGCAAATGCCCGCGGGAATTCCCGTGGCGACGCTGGCGATTGGAACCGCTGGTGCAAAGAACGCAGGGCTGCTGGCCGTCCGGATTCTGGGCGCGTCTGACACAGCTTTGAGGGACCGCATGGACGCATTTCTACGCGAACAAACAGAGAAAGTGCTCGCAGAGTCCGTCCTATGAGCAAGCCAATTTTACCGGGCGCGACGCTTGGTGTGCTGGGGAGCGGCCAGCTTGGTCGCATGTTCGCAATAGCGGCTCGTCGGTTGGGTTATTATGTGCATGTGTACTCGCCGGACAAAGACACCCCGACAGGTCAGGTGGCGGATGTAGAATATACCGCTGCCTATACAGATCATGAGCAATTAGCTGCTTTTGCTCGCGGCGTGGATGTGGTCACTTTCGAGTTTGAGAATGTGCCCTCAGAGGTCACGGATCTGATTGGCAAGCACACTCTGGTGCGTCCATCAGGTAAGGTGTTGAACATCTCTCAGCACCGATTGCGTGAAAAAACGACTCTGCGGCAGGCTGGATTACCGGTGCCTGACTTCCGGCGAGTGACCAATGTTGAGGAATTAGAAACCGCGTTGAGCGAGTTGGGCCGTCCCGCTGTGTTGAAAACGGCATCGTCCGGATATGACGGAAAAGGCCAATTACTGATCAGGGATTCCATTTCCGCGACTGATGCCTGGTCTCAATTGAGCACAGACGAAGCGATTCTGGAGGCTTTCGTTGATTTTGAGTGTGAAGTTTCCGTTGTCGGTGCGCGCAATCCGCAGGGGGATTTCGCGTACTATGGTCCTTTTCGGAATGCACATTGGAATCATATTCTCGACGTCACCGTCTGCCCGTCGGGGTTAAGCCCTCAAATTGAGGATGAGTCGATCGAGATTGCGCGAACAGTTTTTGATGCACTGGACGTCGTCGGCGTCCTGTGTGTGGAAATGTTTGTGACCAGATCTGGTAAAATTTTGATAAATGAGCTGGCTCCGCGGCCTCACAATTCAGGCCACTTGACGATCGACGCTCACACTTCCTGCCAGTTCGAGCAACAGGTGCGAGCGATCTGTGGGCTGCCTCTGGCGAGCACGCGACAACTGCGGCCGGCTGCTATGGCAAATATCCTCGGTGATTTGTGGGCCGGTGGAGTACCACGCTGGGAGAAATTGCTGGCTATCCCGGATGTGCACTTGCATTTGTACGGTAAATCGGATGCTCGCAATGGTCGTAAGATGGGACACATTACGACTTTACAGGATTCGATTGGCCTGGCGGAACAGGTGGTGCGCGCTGCCAGAAATGCACTTTTAGAGTAGGTGTGAGGGCCGCGTTGTGCTTGTTTTCGCCGTCAAATCAGCCCGGTTTTCGTGGGATATTGATGGTGTATTTCTGCGAAATAAGAAATTTACTTGGCATTTGAATTGTAATTATCGGTGGATGTGGCAAGTATTCCGCCAGCGGCGGGGCAAAGTTCTGGACACGCTGTTTTACCAACGTATTTCGCAGAAAAACTGCGGGCTTAAATCAATTACCGAGGAGGCTTGAGTCATGGCAAAGCAAGAAGCAAGTGGAGCAAGTAAGAGCGACGCCGTTCGCAAGTACTTGTCTGCTAATCCGAAGGCAGGAGCGAAAGTCGCTCAGGCCGCCTTGAAGGATCAAGGAATTGAGGTCTCGATTCCGTTGATCAACAAGATCAAGTACGCGAAGCCAGAAGGCGGCGAGAAGAAGCCAGCCGGTACCGGTCGTCGTGGTCGTCCCGCCGGTCGCGGTGGCAACATGAGCGGAACGATTCGCTCTTACATTCAGAGCAATCCCAATGCGACCCGTCCTGAGATCCGCGACGCTCTGCGAGCTCAGGGCCACAACGTTTCGACGTCGCTGGTCAACGCGGTTTACATGAAGGTTCAGAGCGCCGCTGGCAAGCCAATCGCAGCCGCTCGTCGTGGTCGTCCGGCTGGCAGCAAGAATAAGGCGAAGGCTGGCCGTCCTGCCGGTCGCCCGGCTGGCCGTCCGGTTGGTCGCCCTGCAGCCAGTGCGGCTCCAGCCGCTCCCAAGGCTTCGGGTTCTTCGCTCAGTGCGTCTGACCTGATCAGCGCGAAGCGTCTGGTCGATCAGATTGGTGGCGTTGACCGTATGAAGCAAGCTCTGGCTCTGCTGGAACAACTTTCCTAAGCAGTTGCTGAGTGAGATAGTGAAATAAAAACGACCGGCATCATTGGTGCCGGTCGTTTTTTTGTTACGTGGAGCACGATTTCATCGTGCTCGAAATGCATTCATCCAAGGCACGTTGAGAACGTGCCTTGCGTCATTTAGCGGTCGAAAACGCAGGTGAATTCTACTTCTCGTCGTCCGCACAGACCCATTCAGCCAAGGATGTGTCGTAGCTGAGCAGTTCTTCCGGACGGAAATAGACAGCGAGTTCTTTCGCGGCGGCATCAGTGCTGTCGCTGCCGTGAACGAGATTCATCTGGCGGCTGACACCGTAATCACCACGAATTGTTCCAGGAGCAGCTTGGCGACCATTGGTGGGTCCCATCATGCCGCGGACAACCGCAACCGCTTCCGGACCTTCCAATGCGAGCGCGACTACCGGGCCGGAGGTAATAAAAGATTCCAGCAGGGGGTAGAAGCCCTTGTTGACGTGTTCGGCGTAGTGTTGCTTCGACAGTTCAGGGGTGACTCGCAGCAATTTCAGGCCGATGATTTTCAGGCCTTTTCGCTCGAAGCGGCTATACAGCTCGCCGACAAGACGACGTTGGACTGCGTCCGGTTTGAATAAAACTAGTGTTCGTTCGGTAGCCATTCGATTCTGATTCCTCAGGAAACCACATTCCGTGCAGCCGCGCTGCATCCCTTTTGCGGGAAGTTAGTCCATCTGCCGCCGCTGCTGCAAATCGAGATGTTCAGGTTCGAACTGTCCCCGTTGGATTTCACATACTGTTCATTCGAGCCTTCTGCGCACCCCGGCTGATCTGTCATCATGGCTCTACAGACCGAACTGCAGTGTTGCAGGCGTGCTGTGCTCATCGACGAGTGATGTGTGATTTCAGGAAACTCGATGGCGTTTGATTTTGCGAATCTGACGAAACTCCGTCAGCGATTAAATGCATGGTATCAACAGCATGCGCGGGATCTGCCGTGGCGGCGGACGGGCGATCCGTACCGCATCTGGATCAGCGAGATCATGCTGCAACAGACGACGGTGACAGCAGTTGTGCCGTTCTTTGATCGATTCATCACGCGTTTTCCGTCGGTTGCTGAACTGGCTGCCGCCGAGCAGGATGAAGTCCTCCGATACTGGGAGGGCTTAGGGTACTACAGCCGCGCGAGAAATATTCATAAGACTGCTCAGATAATTACCAGTCAGTATCAGGGCGTGTTTCCCCAGACAGTGGACGAACTGCTGGAGTTACCGGGAATCGGGCGGTACACGGCCGGGGCGATCGTGTCGTTCGCGTTTAATCGACCGGCGGCGATTGTCGAAGCGAACACGCTGCGACTGTACGCGCGGCTGATCGGGCTGACTGAGAACGCTCGCAGCACTGGTGGGCAACGGGAGTTGTGGGCGTTTGCAGAACAGGTCGTGAATCCGAAGAGCCCCGGTGCGTTCAATCAGGCGCTGATGGAGCTGGGAGCCTTGGTTTGTACTCCGACTGAACCCAAATGCGCGGACTGCCCCGTGCAGTTCGCGTGTTGTGCGAGCCATCTCGGAAAGCAGGCGGAGATTCCCGTGCAGGCGGCTCGAGCGGAAGTCACCCAGGTCGTGGCGTTCTCGGTTGCGCTGGAGCAGGACGGCAAGTACCTGCTCCGCAAGAATCCCGAAGGGGAACGTTGGGCTGGGTTGTGGGATTTTGTCCGGTTCGAAGATGACGCTGCTGCCGCGTTGCTTCCGAAGAGGGGGCTGCATGCGGAAGACTCAGTTCCAGCGAAACTCGCGTCGCGGTTGAGCTCGGTTGCTCGTGAGCGAGTGTCGGTTGGAGGGAACGATTTTCGCTTTGTGACTCAGCTCACGCACAGTGTGACTCGCTATCGCATCCGGCTGCAGTGCCTGGTCGCGACTGCGTCAACCGCTTGTCAGGAAACCGAATCCCTGCGCTGGGTGTCGCCCGCCGAGTTTGAGTCGTTCCCGCTGTCTGTGACGGGGCGAAAGTTCGCGAAACTCATTGAACGCAGGCTGCAGTAAGCACCATTTCGACGCGCATCGCAGGGTTTCCGAGTGTGGCTTGAACGCAGGCTCGAGCTGGGGCATGTCCGAAGGGCACCCAGGCGTCCCACAATTCGTTGAGGATGGGGGCATCGTTGAGGTCTCGCAGGTAGATCGTCACCTGCAGCAACTGAGTGCGATCACTGCCGATCTGAGTCAGTCGCTCATCAACGAGCTGAAGAGTCTCGGCAATCTGGCCGCGTGCATCCTGCTCGACGTTGCCGGGCACTTCGACAAAGTACGCGGTGCCGTTGTGAATGACGGCGTCGGACCAGCGGCGAGTGACTCCCAGACGTTGAATTTGGCTCATGGTTTCTTTCGGGTGGTGGACTGAAATCTGGAAACGAAAAAGGCCCGCCTTGAGGGGATCAGGACGGGCCTTCGGTGCAGCGAATCCGGCTGCCGAACGATCAATCAGTTGCCTGAGTTGCTCGCATCGATCATGGCCTGATACCGCGCTTTGTTGAAGTCTGCCGGAACAGGCTCGTCGTGATCCTGTAGCAGGTCATCAACGGTGACCTTGCCGGCTTTCACGCCTTCCGACGGAACGTCGAGACCAGCGGTCCAGACGATGGCATTCATGATCAATCGACGGAAGCTGTCATTGCCCCAGTTCCAGTGCACGTGGCCACCGCTGCAGCCGAAGCCGCGACCGCCGTCTGGTCGTTGGCGAGCCCAGGCCATGTGCTGAGGCTCCTTGTCTTCCAGAACAGCCTTGCGTACGGCGGGGTTGCCGCTGTGAGGGCCGTCGCCGCGACTCAGCGTTTCCTTCGGCGGCATGTCAGTGAGGATAGGCGTCACACCTTCCATGTTGTCGCGAAAACGCATGTGGTAGTACCACTCATCGTTCGTCTTGAACGGCTTGACACCGCGAGCGACCGGGTGGTCCGGGAATTTGGTGTAGTTCGCGACCCAGTGCGGGTTCACCGACCAGTTGGTTTCAAAGTACCCACCGGTCCAATCGAGGAACGCGTTGCCGGAATCGCCCTTGGGAACTTCGACTCCGTAGTGAATGCAGACGATGCCGGTGCCCTTCTTGGTCAGCTCCGCCAGTTCCTTCACATGAGCATTGAAGGGATGTCCGCCGCCGCCATCGGAATAGATCACGATGGTGTTGGCGGCCGCGAGTTCTTCCGGCTTGGGCCAGCCTTGCTTCTGCAACGAATGCACGGTGGCTTCGACCGGTTGGCCGCTCTGGTTCAGCAGTCGAGCGAGCAGCGAGCACCCCGAGAGGTGGTCGTGAGCACCAAAGCCGTGGCTGGGGTTTCCGGCGAGCAGCAGGACCTTCTTCTTAGCATCAGCTTGACCGACGACGCTGGCTGCCAGCGCCGTCCGTAAGGTGGGGAGAGCTGCTGGGGCCGCGCTGGCGGATTTGGCACCTCCTTCCGTCTTCGCTTGCTTCAGCTTGATGTTCTTGAACTGGACCTTCATCGGAGGACCAGCATGCAGTTGCAGCGCGAGCACACCCTTGGCGCGAGCCGCATCGTCTTCATCGGTGCACTCGATCGTGGCGACGTCGTTGATGAAGTGCTTGAAGTGGTTGCCCTTCGCGACGATGCGGTAGCTGTTCCAGTCTTCCTTCTTGATCTTCGCCTGGATTTCCTTGGTGTCACCGACGGAACCCGCGACTTCGACCTTGAACTTGCCGTTTTCCTTCTTGAGCACCGTCTTCTGGCCGCGGTTGGCCAGGATGCCGCGATAACGCTCGCCGTAGAGAATACCCGAGTACGTATCGCCGGCTTCGAAGTCGCCCTGGTAGCCGCCGATCACCCATTTTTCGTTGGGCACTTCAAAGCTGCGGTACTGAATTCCGGAGTTGCCACCGACGATTTTGTAGTCGAGGGTCAGTTCGAAGTCGGCTACTTCGCCACCACGCCAGATGATGAAGGTGTTGCCCTTGGTGGGCTTGTCTTTGGTGGTGGTGCCGGTGAGGGCGCCGTCTTCGACGGTCCAGAACTCTGGGTTGCCGTCCCACTTTTCGAGCGACTTGCCATCGAAGATGGAGACGAAGCCGTCATCTTGAGCCCTCGCGGCGAGCGGTATGCTCAGCGCCACGAGTGCTGTCCACACTACCGCACGCCAACTGGTTCGGATCATGGAGCACTCCTCGGTTGAAATGTTGCGGCGCGACCACTCGGCCGCGCTTGCCACTCGTGAATGGCAGTCGGACGGATCTTAGGCAGGCGGTCGCTCGAAAGACCAATGAGGCGGCTTGAGCAAACGGGTTCACGCAAAGGAATTGATGCGCTCCGCGATGAGGGGTAGGTCGCGGGGCCGCTCGTCGGCGATCATGATGGCTTCGCGAATCTGTTCGATGGCCGCGTCGCCGCCGCTACGGGCGAACACTCTCACGATGGGATCACCAGTCTGCACCTCGCCGCCTTTGCGGACCAGCATCTCGATGCCGACGCTGTGATCGATGGAGTCTCCCAACTGTTGCCGACCGCCACCGAGATCGATGATCGCTCGACCGAGTGTCGCAGTATCAATCGATCGAATGTAGCCGGCCTGCTTCGCGATCAGCATGGTCTCGGGGGCTGTTGGCGTTAGCTCTGAGAGCTTGCCTCCTTGAGCTGCAACCATCCGCTCAAATCGCTCCCGCGCTTTACCAGAACTCAAGAGTGAGAGAATTCGTTCGCGCGCGGTCGGGAGATCGGTCGCCAGCTTGGTTGCCAGCATCATCTCACTGGCGAGTTCGACCACCAGTTGCTTCAGATCTGCCGGGCCTTCTCCGGCGAGGCACTCCAGTGACTCTTTAACCTCGACAGTGTTGCCGCACATGCGGCCGAGCGGCTGGTTCATGTCGGTGATGAGTGCCGAGGTCTTGACGCCCATCAGGTTACCCACGCGGACCATGGACCGCGCGAGTTCCTCTGCCTGAGTGGGCGTTGTCATGAATGCCCCGTTGCCCCACTTTACGTCCAGCACCAGAGCTTCCAGAGACTCGGCCAACTTCTTGCACATGATGCTGGAGGTGAGTAGCGGAATCGAAGGCACGGTGCCGGTGACGTCTCGCAGCGCATAGAGCTTGCGATCTGCAGGCACGAGGTCTTTGGTGGCGCCGTTGATGACGCAGCCGACATCATCGACGATCGCCTGCATTTCCTGGATGCTCAGGCTGGTGCGAAAGCCGGGAATCGCTTCCAGCTTGTCGAGCGTCCCGCCGGTGGGACCGAGACCTCGGCCGGAGATCTTGGGCACGCGCAGGCCGCATTCAGCCAGCAGCGGCGCGAGGATCAGTGACGTCTTGTCACCGACGCCGCCGGTCGAGTGTTTATCAACGACCGTTGCGCCAGCGGACCACTGCAAGCGGACTCCAGATGCCACCATCTCTTGTGTGAGGCTGGCGATTTCCAGGTCCGTCATGCCGCGAAAGTAGATCGCCATCGCCAGTGCGGACATCTGATGATTGGGAATTGATCCATCCACGAAGCCGCGAATGAAGTCTGCGATTTCAGCGCGGTCGAGTTCCTGGCCATCGCGTTTGCGCGTAATGACATGCACCGGGTTCATGCCGCCTGCTTTCGTCTCTCTGCGAGGTGATAGCCCGTCTGTCATACGCGGGCTCAGCGAAATACGCGCAACATACCTTCCGCTTTATGCAGTGTTTCTTCGTATTCCGCGACCGGATCAGACTGTGCGACGATCCCGCCGCCGACGCAACATTGAGCCCAGCCATGTCGTACGACGAACGTGCGAATCAGGATGTTACTGTCCATTGAACCATCGCAGCTTACGTAGAACAGACTGCCGCAATATGGGCCGCGGGCGGTTGGTTCCAGCTCCGCAATGATCTCCATCGCTCGAACCTTCGGTGCTCCGGTAATCGAGCCGCCGGGAAACGTTGCGGCCAGCAGCGTCCAGACATCTGCGTGGGCGTCACCTGAAAGCGTACCGCGAATCTCCGAGACCAGATGCTGCACAGTTTCGTACGTCTCGACGGTGCACAGTTGCGGAACCGAGATTGAACCGGGATCACAGACGCGCGACAGATCGTTGCGCAGCAGATCAACAATCATCACATTCTCGGCGACGTCCTTTTCGCTTTCTCGCAATTCGTCGCGTGTGAAGAGGTCGGCTTCGGGAGCCGCGCGTCGCTGTCGAGTGCCTTTGATGGGGCGCGTTTCAACGATTCGATCTTGTACTTTGACGAAGCGTTCGGGAGAGGCGCTGACGATGGCCCAGTCATCGTGAGCGAGATAGCCCGCGAATGGCGCAGGGTTCTTCGTCCGCAGTTTCAAATAAAGATCGAGTGGAGAGTGCGGCCATTGCGCCAGCAACCTCTGCGACAGATTGGCCTGAAAGATGTCGCCCGCGTAGATGTATTCAATGACGCGTGCCGTCGCCTTCAGGTAGTCATCACGAGAGAAGTTGCTGGTGATGCCGTGCTGCGCATCGAGTTCGAACTGAGGGGTCAGTTGCAGGTCTGCTGCGGACTTCGTCTGCGGCAGCGGCAATGTTTCGCGCTGCGGAGACGCGAGTTGTTGCAGCACATCCTGCAGGCGCTGAGTTGCTCGCGCGGTTCGCCTTTCCGGAGCCAACTCGGGGAAGCCTTGCGAGATCACCCATGCTCGCGATTCAAGATGGTCCCACGCAATCACCCAGTCATAGAAGCCCAGGAAGGCCGCTGGCAGCTGGAATTCGTCGTTATGGGCGTTCGGCAGACTTTCGAAGCAGTGCCCGAGTTCATAGGACAGCATGCCCGCGACACCGCCTTGAAAGGGAGGCAGTCCGGGGACGGTCTCTTCACGAAAGTTCTGCGTCCACTGCCGCGCGATCCCAAATGGATCCTGGCGGTAGATGGGTGTGATGAGACATTCTGACTCCACGGGGTCGGCGGCCAGGAAGGAGTAGCGACCGCGCTCGGGTCTCCGTGCCACGCTCTCAAACAGGATGACGTCCGGCCACGAAGAAAACGCTGCGAGCGCATCTTCGACAAGGGGAGGCGAGGGGAACTCATACACAACGGGCGGCACAAGCTGGCTCCATCTGGGGCAGGGCGGCAATTGCGGTTGCGGAGATTAGCGATCTCACCGGATTCTGAGGTGACTAATCTTGTTGGTGATCGTAACCGGTTGACCCTTGATGGATGTTCTCTGCGCCGGGATGCTTCACAGTGCGTTGCCACGAATTCTCCACGCAGAGCAGCGCAACCCAACTGAGACGCCTGAGGCATGCACGATGACTCCGTTCGAACGATTTGAGCGCAAGTTCGGCGGCTACGCTATCCCCCGGCTGCATCAAATCATCCTGTCCGGTCAGATCTTTACCTACATCGGGATGGAGATTGCGCCGGGCTCGTTCGATCACTGGTACCTCGTGCCAAGGCTGGCGCTGGCCGGTGACTACTGGCGTTGGATCACGTTCTTGATCCTGCCGCCGATCACCAATGTGGTCTTCTTTATCCTGCACGTCATGGCGTTCAACTTTATCTGCGGCACGCTGGAGCAGACCTGGGGAGTGCTGCGATTCAACATTTATATTCTGGCTGGCTGGTTCGCGACGGTGGCGGCTGCTGCCTTTTATCCGGACATGCACGCTTCGAACTGGTTTCTGGATGCGAGCACATTCCTGGCGTTTGCCACGTTGTATCCTGATGTTCGATTCATGCTGTACTTTGTGATTCCGGTGCAGGCGCGGTGGCTGGCGCTGCTGACCTGGGTTGGGTTGTCATGGACCTTCGTGCAAGGTGGACCCAGTCAGAAGGCGACCGTGCTAGCGACTATCGCCAACTACCTGTTGTTCTTCGGCTCAACGGCTCTGCGGCGGTTCAATCAGCGCGCGAAGCACATGCAGGCTCAAGCGGCCGCTCGAGCCGAGGCTTGGAAGCCTCTGCATGAGTGCGTCGCGTGCGGAGTAACCGACAAGTCCGACCCGACGATGGAGTTTCGCTATTGCTCAAAGTGTGAAGGCTCGGCGTGTTACTGTGAGGTGCACATCCAGAATCACGAGCATCTGACTCAAGCCGAGAATCTGGGGGCTTGAGGAGCCTTGTGAAGGCCCGATTCTTGCTCACTCGAAATCGTTTTCCTGAATGGTCTTCCGGACGTATTGGTCACCCAATACAAACCGTGAATGCGCAGGTGGTCGCTTCGGCTAACTCAAAAGTGGCTACCTATTAAGGACGTCTTCTCACACATATCGCACTCGCGAGTCAGCAATGTCGACCACGCCTATGAACAAAGACTCCTCCAACGCGCCGGGCGATGAAGATCCCATCAAGGCAGTCCGCGAACGGATCATTCAGTTAGCCCGCGAGATCGAAGAGCTGTCGAAGTCCGGTGCCCCGCCGAAGACTTTTTTTACCGAGTTCTTGAAGCGTGTTGTTGGGGCTGTGGGAGCCCGCGCCGGCGCCATCTGGTTGCGGAGCGACGCCAACCGGCTGGAACTGCTCGTCGAACAGAATCTCGACAAGATCGGCTTCAACAACAATCCGCGAGCACTCGCCGCCAACCAGAAGCTGCTGACCGACGTTCTGTCGAACGGCCAGGCGTGCACTCATCAGCCCGGCGAGACGACGGCGGAACTACCAACCGAAGACATGCTGGTGCTGGCGGCACTGCAGCAGAACAAAGACGTTGTCGGTGTCGTGCAGATTTTCCAGCGGTCTGATACTCCGAAGCAGGCGAGGCCCGGATTCCTGCAGTTCGTCGAGCAGATGACCGGCTACGCGTGCCGCTATCTGGACCGCCAGGCCAATCAGCAGCAAGCCCACAACATGGCTGTCGGGCAGGTGGCCGAGGAGTTCGAGCAGTTCGTGCTGCAACTGCACAAGACGCTGGATTTCAAGGATGTCGCGTTCACGGCTGCCAATGACGGACGATTGCTGGTTGGTGCGGACCGCCTGAGTGTGGCCGTGCTGGACGGCAAGAAGACGGTGATTCGCGCCATCAGCGGGCAGGAGTCAGTCAATCAGCGAGCCAATCTGGTGCGCAAGATGACTGACCTGGCTCACGATGTCATCTCCAGTAAAGAGAACCTGACATACACGGGCAAGATCGATTCCCTGCCGCCAAAGATTGAAAAGTCGCTGGGCGACTTCGTGCAGGAAAGCGGATCGCGCATGGTGCTGGTGATCCCGGTCTTCGAGCCGGATCCGCTCGTCAAAAAGGACGATGAAGGCCTGCGCGAGAAAGAGAAAATCAGGAAGCCGGTCGGCGGTTTGATTGTCGAGCAGGTTTCGGAAAGTCAGCCCAAACCCGGCGTGCAGGAGAAGTCAGAACTTATCGGCGAGCACGTCGGTGCCGCGATCACGAATGCGAAACGCTATCACCGCATCTTTCTGATGCCTCTGTGGCGTTCGATCGGCAAGATGCTGGGCTTCCTGGAAGGCCGCAACGGTCTGAAGGTGGCTTTGGGATTTGCTGCCTTGTTGCTGGTTATACTCAGCCTGTTCCTCTTCACGTGGGATTATCGCGTGGAAGGCGACGGCAAGCTGATGCCCGTTGTGCAGGCCGACGTGTTCGCGCCGTGGGCGGGCGAAGTGATCGAAATCAAGGCTGAGAGCGGTCAGCGGGTTCAGAAGGACGACGTGCTGCTGGTGATCCAGAACAAGGAGTTAGAGCAGCAACTGTCCGGCGCGATCACTGACGCCAACGAAAAGGAAGAGTTGAGCAGCGCCCTCCTCTCGCAGATTCGGCAGTTGGCGACAATTCCTGAGCAGCGTTCGCAGGTACTGGAATTGCGCGGCAAGCTGGAACAGACCAAGGCGGAATTGCGTGGTCTGAGAGAACAGATCGAAATTCTGACGGAACGCAAAGAGCGGCTGACGGTAACGGCTCCGATTTCCGGCATCGTTTCGACGTTCCAGATTGAGCAGTTGCTGCGAAATCGTCCCGTTGAACGTGGTCAGATGTTGCTGGAGATCAAGGACGACACCGGCGAATGGCGGCTGGAACTGAACGTCAAGGAGAACCGCATGGGGCATCTACTGGACGCTCAGAAGGCAGCCGGCAAGACTGATCTTCCCATTGAATTTGTGCTGGCGACAGACTCTGAAAAGACCTTCAAGGGCACGCTTTCAGATCGGCCTGAGGAGATGGCGTCGCGGGTACATCCGTCGGAAGATAAGTCGAGTGTGATCCTGGTCTTCGCGAAATTCGACAAGGAGCAGCTTGGGGGTCGCGGGACTCGGATTGGTGCGGAAGTTCGCGCCAAGATCAACTGCGGTAAGAAGCCGTTGGGATATGTGCTCTTTGGCGACGTGATTGAATTCGTCCAGAAATACTTCTGGGTGTCCTGGCCGACGAATTGAGGCTTCTCTGGGCCTCAATCTTTGTGGAAATGCCCTGAGTTGTTGCCACAGACCGGCAGCATGCATTGAAATGCGTCGCCTGACCGAAACGATCAGGCGGTTGGCAGCGTCATTTGAAATCGCTATTTTCCCGCCCCTCAAGAACCGGGGAGCTGCTGACAGAAGTTGTTTGCAGCGGGGAATAGAGCAGTCTTGAAGCCCAGATGAGGGGTTGCGATGGCAGGAAAGAAGCTACTCGAGTTGCGTAAGCAGGCGGAAGCCGCTGAGGCAGCCGAAAAGGACAAGGAAGCAAAGCCGAAGAAGGCTGCGCGCGCGAAGACGCCGAAGGAGCCTAAGGCCGCCAAGAAGAAGGCCGTACGTCGCACGCGCGAAAAGCCCGAGGTCAAGAAGCGAGCCATCTGGGTCATTTACAGCAACAGCATGAAGGAAGAGGGACGCTATCCCTACAACCAGAAAGCGGCTGCCGAGGAACGCCTGGAAGCCCTGCGTGCTCGCAGCAAGCGTTTGTACTGGCTGCAGATGGTCAAGGAACTGATCACCAACGACGGTGGTCCAGTGACGGTGGTGCCTGAACTGGAAGAAGTTCCGGTCGATATGGATTTGGATGCCGTTCCAGCCGGAGCCGCTGAGGACGAAGAAGAAGCCGTTGACATCAGCGTTGATGGTGAAGTCTTCGACGAAGGCGAGGAAGAAGAGGAAGAAGAAGAGCCAGCGGAAGAGGCTGAGGAATAAGCCCTCAGCGCGGCGAACTGTAGATCGAATCAAGAGGCGACCCGATGCGGTCGCCTCTTTTTTTCGCGCTCAGCTAGTATCTTTCGCGCAAGTCGCTGCCGAGTGGTGCGGCACGGCTGATGTGACAAGCGGGATGTCGGGATCAGACGAAGGCGAGCAACATGGCGGCTCAGTATCAGGCGGACGTTGAAGACACCTATGCGGAAGCGTTTCGCAGCATCTACGCAGAAGTGCTGATTACGGCACGCGATCGCAAGTGGCTCGATCATGCGGTACGCGAAGCCACGGGTAATGCGACAAGCACCATTCTGTGCGACTGCGAAGCGGGGCTGGATCGCTACGTTGGACCGGGTGGTGATGAGAGTTTCGCAACGCCGGACGGTCGTCCTGGAGCGATCGTGCAGTTTCATCTGCCGCGCTTTCGCAAAGATCGCGTCGAAGCTCTGGAGCGATCGTTGCTGGTACGCCTCAGCCAGAACGTGCTGACTTGCCCGACCGCTCGCTGTTTCAACCTGCTGGATACCGATCCCTACTTCAAGCTAGGGCGCAAGATCGCGTTCTTCGGCGACGGCCACCAGACGCGCGAGACCCGCTTTGGTCGCAAAGTCTGGGTCGTTCCGATCATGGGCGGCGAGTTCGTCGTGGATCGCCGCTTCGGCTTCACCGACGGCATCATGGGCGGCAACTTGTGGTTCATGGGTGCGACCGAGGACGCGGCGATCGAAGCGACCGAACGTGGCGTTGAGGCGATCAACAAGGTGCCGGGAACGATCATGGCCTTTCCTGGCGGTATCGCGTCGAGCGCGTCCAAAGCGGGCAGCAAGTACAAGTTCCTGATTGCCAGCACCTACGCCGAATACTGCCCGACGCTGCGTGAAAAGCTGGGCGGTGCGTCCAAATTGCCGCCTGGCGTGAATTCGATCATGGAAATCGTGATCAACGGTCGTAATCTGGACGTGATCTCGCAGGCAACTCAGGCCGCGATTGCCGCGTCAGTTTCAACGCCGGGGCTGATACGCATCACTGCCGGCAATTATGGCGGGCGCCTGGGTAAGAGCTTCATCTGGCTCAAACCGGAACTCCATCCGGCAGTTCCTTGACGGTCACTGCCTGCAGCCCAATAATCTCCCCCCCGCTTTGAGCGGCTCGCAGATTCTCAGGAAACGCGAGCCTGTCTCCATGTGTGATGGTAGCTATGTGAACCGGGTCAGGTGGGAAACCAAGCAGCCCTAAGCAAGAGCACCAGGTACATGTGGAGGCAGGCTCGCGTTTCTTTTTGCCTGGGATGTTTTGATCTCCAGCCCCGGCTTAGGCTGCGTCACCTCTGACGTAGGGTGGGACCAGCATTCGAGGCCGTCACATGGTGGGCCGGCGCGATCGAGCCCTGTTGTACGCGCAGACAGACGGTCGAGGCCAGTTTTCGCCGAATGCGCAGGCCCACCGGCGAGCTCCGATCGCTGGTCCCACCCTACGGTCCTTTTGGCTCGTTAATTTTTGACGTTAACCCGCACGTGGATGTCGGCGACGAAGATCGGTAAAGAGACGTCCGTAGGGACGCTTGCGGGCGGCCGATTCCTCGACTTGATCAAGTTCGGGTAGCCGCTGCTGAGGAGCCGCGTCGCGAACCGGAGTTTCTTTGGCGGCCTCGAAATCGTCCTCAGGCAGCACGACATCGAACTGGCCCAGTTTGTAGGTCAGTTTTTCTTCGATTTCGTCTTCGTCGTTGAGGTCTTCCAACTGCCGTTCGAGCGTCTTCGCCAATGTGTCCTGCGAGCTTCTCAGGGCTGCCTGAGTGTCGAACACCAGATCGAGTACGTCGGTGCCGATGCGGTCCTCGATCTCCGGATTCTCAATCGAAATCGCATCAAACATGTCTGCTTCAACGTCCTCGATTGTCTTCGCTTCAGGTCGAGCGGAGAGGTCGATGCCGTCCTCTTCAAGGAGTTCTTCCAGCATCGGCATGATCGCGTCGATGTAGCGTTCTGGGTGCACCGGCCGAATGTCTTCGACGTAACCTTCACACTCCTCAGCGACGACATCGTCCTCGGATTCAACCGGCTCAGGTTCGTCGACGTACTCGACCTCGAAGTGCGGAGCCGCGTGCGCGCTGGCTGCGTGAGCTTCGTTGGCGTCGAAATGTACGCACTCGGCGGCTTCGCAGGCCGGCGCGTCCATGTGATCTGCCTGCTCCTCAACGGTGGAAGAGTGGCAGGGCTCGCACACAGGCTCGACCATCAAGCGCGGTTCAAAGCTGGTCTCGGTCTTGCGAGCCAGGTTCCAGATGATGCCGCTGAATTCAGGTTCCTGCAGAGCGGCGTAATGATCGACAACGATTTCTTCTTCAAAATGGACCACTGCAAAATCCTCTGTGATACGGTCCTTTGATGACCTGTGCGGCGTAACGCTGGAACGTGAGCGGCTCAGCGTTTCGACGTATGAGTCGTCGCGATCGAAGTTCCATTCGGTCGCTGATGACTCGTGCTGAATCGGTGAAGGTGAGGGCGTTGCGACCGCACGCTCGACTTGCGCTTCAACGCTTGGGTCGACGGGTCGCGCAGCCCGATGACGCGGCGAGGCTAATGTCAGACAGAAGCCTTCGTCGGAGTCGTTGTCTGCTGCTTCGATTGTTTGATGGCGACTACGGATATCAATCGCTGTCGGATCTTCACAGGCAATTTCGTCTGGCTCTGCCGTTTCGATTTCTGCTGATGTCTCGAAAGCCGCAGGCGCCGCTGGTTGCTCAAGGGATGGCTCAACCAGATCGTTGTCGCTGCCAAACTCAAACGTCGCAGTTTCGGCGGATGCCTGAGATGCTGGAACTCGATCCGGCTCTGGAATGTTCGAGAGTCCCGATTCTTCTAATTCGAGTTCCTCAAGGAGTTCGTCCGCTTCATCGAAATGCAGCACGACGTCATCGATGTGTTGCTCCACGTGCGACGAATGGCCGGTTGATGAGAACGAACTCAAGTCATTGAGATCGTTCCACTGCAACGGCAGCCGCTTCAGATGCTGCAGGGCTTCGACGATGGTGTTGGCTTGAACGGGGCACTCATCTCGCGAGTGAGCGAGCATCAGGCTGTGATCGGCCAACTGATGAATGCAGCGCGGCACGCCGCCACTGGCGCGGGCGATATTGCGGATCGCTTGAGTTGTCATCAGTGCGGCAGGTTCCGCACCCGCCCACTGCAAACGGTGTTCGACGTAATTCATGGCCTCGGCATGCGACAGCGGTTCCAGCGTGACATGCGTAGCAATTCGCTGATTGAGCGCATCGAAGGCTCGTTCTGTCAGGCGTTCTTCGAGGTTCAACTGACCGCTGAGGATGACTCGGACCAGCGGTGAATCGTCGTCCGAAAGGTCGGCGAGGACGCGGATTTCCTCAAGGATGTCGTCCGGGAACAGGTGTGCTTCGTCGATCACCAGAGCCAACGCCTGGCGTTCAGGGCGAAGCTGCTGGAGATGGCGACGCAGATCCAACCGCAGTTCCTGATCCTCTTTGTGGCTGTAGTCGTCACCCAGTTCGTAGGCGATGGCCTGCAGGAACGCCCGGCGCGTCGCGAAGTTGGAATTTCCAATGAAGACTGTCTGGAAGCTGTCGGCGACCTCTTTGAGTACGCGGCGACAGAGCAGCGTTTTGCCGACACCGGCGGCTCCCGTCAGGATGCCGATGCCCTGACCTCGTTCCAGACACACGACCAGTTCGTGGAAGACCTCGCTGTTGGTTTCACACGCAAAGAAGCAGGCCGCATCCGGAGTTGCGGCGAACGGTCGGTGGCAGAGGTGATAGGCGGACTCGTACATGCCAGATAACTCTTGAGGAGGTCGCGAGATCCGATGCGACGTCCGACAGGCCAGTCTGGAACCGAATGAAGGCGCACTGCGGGCGTGCAGCGGCTCGACATTCCAGATCGAATCCGCACGCGGTGAATCTTGATCTCCTTTGCGGCCATTTCCCGGCATTTTGACTCAAGTCCGCGACGACGACTCCCATCTTGACTGGCTTACGTCTGCGTCGTCCATTCGGTGATTTCTTGAATCGTGGCGAGACAGACTGGTTGAGGAGTTTCTCGCGGCAGGATCGAATCACTAACCTCCGACTCGCACACATCGGCCGATTGCGTTTTGTTTTGCTCTGCCAGCGCTCGACATCGGAAATCTTCAATATCATGACGCGAACTCGCTCTCTCCCGACTTCTGCCTCGCGACGTCAGTTTCTGAAAACAACGGCTGTGGGAATCGCCGCGTGGGCCGTCACGCCTTACACGTGGACCGCGAACGCTCAGGAGAAGGCGGCGCCGAAGTCTCCGAATGATCGCTGGCGGATTGGCTGCATCGGCATGCGGTATCAGGGGTCGGTGATCACTCGTGAAGCCTTGCCGTTTGGAGACGTCGTTGCGATTTGTGACGTGGATCGTCACGTGCGTGAGCAGGCTCGAGCGAGCTTTGGCAGCACGGCTCAGATCTTTGAGAACTACACCGACATGCTGGCGAAGAAGGACATTGATGTTGTGCTGATCGGTGCTCCGGACCACTGGCACTCGAAGATGCTGATGGACGCCTGCCGCGCCAAGAAAGATGTCTACTGCGAGAAGCCACTCACGCTCACCGTCGCGGAAGGGCAGCGCGTCTGTGAAGTCGTCAAGGAAACCGGCCGAGTCGTGCAGGTCGGCACGTGGCAACGCAGCGACGCGCGATTTCGCTTAGCGGTGGAAATGGTGCAGGCGGGACGCATCGGCAAGCTGCAGCGCATGGTTGTGGTGATGGGCAAGAACAAGCAGGGCGGCCCGTTCACACCGACTCCCGTACCAAGTCACTTCAACTGGAATCTCTGGCAGGGGCAGACGCCGGACGTGCCGTATCTGGCCGAGCGTAGTCACTACACGTTCCGCTGGTGGTACGAGTATTCCGGCGGCGAGATGACCGACACCGGAGCCCACCACTTAGACATCGCTCAGTGGGGAGCTGGCTTGCAGCATTCTGGCCCGGTGGAGATCGAAGGCACGGCGAAGTATCCGACCGCCGAAAATTCGTACAACGTCGCTGTCGATTATCACGCGAAGTACCGCTACGCGAACGGCGTGGAACTGGAAGTCCTGGATTCACCGCGCGGCGACTACAACCGCGATGGCATCATGTTTGAAGGCGACACCGGGCGGATCTTCGTGAATCGTGGCACCATCGTCGGCAAGCCTGTCGAAGAACTGGCCAAGAAACCGTTCGGCCGGGGCGACTTCCGCATCTACGCGAACGACAATCAGTCCCGCCCTGAACGCATGGGGAAAATTGACGCGATCAAGAACCACATGGGCAACTTCTACGACTGCACCATCAGTCGTCAGACGCCCATTTCGGACGTCATCAGCCAGCATCGATCGGTCAGCCTGTGCCATCTCGGCAACATCGCGATGCGAGTCGGGGCAAAACTGACCTGGAATCCAGAAACCGAGCAATTCGCGAATTCTCCGGAAGCGACGAAGTTGCTGCGGCGGGAGCAGCGGAAGGGCTTCGAAGTCGTTTGAGCGATCTGTCGCACAGGACTGGCCTTAGCTTGCTTTCGATGGCTCTAAGGATGCATTAGAACCCGCGCCAGTCCGGTCCGCTCGGGCAGCGGGTTGGAAGACTTGGAGTACCGGCTGGTCGGTGCGTCGGCACGACCGCGCGGACTGTGTCAGTCACCTGTCTCGAATATCGGAAGATCACCCTTCATGGACGCCACTCACTTCCCAATCGACCTGTCTAAGTTCAAACCACTGGCTCTTGATCCGAAGAATTCGAAGCTCACCGCTGAGCAACTCACGACGCTGAAAGCGAACATTCAACTCTGCCGTGACGCCACTGTGTTCTTTACGGCGGTGGCGGATGCCAAGGGGCTGGGTGGGCACACCGGTGGTCCGTACGACACCATGCCTGAAGTTATGATTGCCTACGGCTTCTTTCTGCACGACCACCAGAATAGTGGCCACGGCTTTGTGCACACCTTCTTTGATGAAGCCGGCCATCGCGTCGCGACTCAGTATCTGATGTCGGTGATCGAAGGCCACATGCCTGCCGAAAAGCTGCTGCACTATCGCGAATACATGAGCCACATGCCCGGCCACCCCGAGCGTGGATTCACTCCCGGTGTGAAGTTTTCGTCGGGACGCCTCGGGCACATGTGGCCCTACGTCAACGGCGTCGCGATTTCCAATCCCGGCAGAACGGTCTTCATGCTCGGTTCTGATGGCTCGCAGATGGAAGGCAACGACGCTGAAGCCGCGCGGCTGTGCGTCGCTCAGAAGCTGAACATCAAGCTCTTGGTTGACGATAACGACGTCACGATTGCTGGTTATCCGTCCGAGTACCTGCCCGGTTACTGCGTGGCGAAGACGCTCGAAGGTCATGGCCTGTCCGTCAACACGGGCGATGGTGAAGACATTGAAGGGCTCTACGCACGCATGGCTCAAGCGGTGGCGACGCCTGGCCCGGTGGCGCTGATCAACAAACGCAAGATGTGCCCTGGCATCGAAGGTCTGGAAGGTTCAAATCACGGACACGACGTCATCAAGGTCGCAACCGCGATCAAGTATCTGGAACAACGCGGCTACACCGCAGCCGTTGAGTTCCTGAAGGGCGTCAAGAAGGGTCCCGGCAAGCCGGTGATGCGTGGTTCCAAAGGCGCCGGCAAGAACCGTGTTGCGTTTGGCACGTTGCTGAACGAACTGCTCGACAAGATGACTCCCGAGCAACGAGTTGCTCGCGTGCGCGTGTTCGACAGCGATCTGGAAGGCTCCTGCGGTCTGGATTCCGTCCGCAAGGCACATCCGGAATGCTTCGTTCGCGGCGGCATCATGGAGCGTGGCAACTTTTCCGCCGCGGCAGGCTTTGGTTATGAACCGTCTCGTCAGGGTGTGTTTGCGACGTTCTCGGCATTCCTCGAAATGCTGGTGTCCGAAATCACCATGGCTCGCCTGAACCATGCGAACGTGCTGGCTCACTTCTCGCATGCCGGCTGCGATGACATGGCCGATAACACGTGCCACTTTGGCATCAACAACATGTTCGCGGCCAACGGCCTGCCGGACGGTGGGAAGGATCACACGCGGTTGTACTTCCCGGCCGACCAGCATCAGCTGCGTGCGTGCATGTACAAGATCTTCAACGAATCCGGTTTAAGGTTCGTGTTCACCACGCGCTCCGAAGTGCCGGACATCATTGATGCGAACGAGCAGCCGATCTTTGGCGGGTCGTACGAGTTCCAGCCCGGCAAGGACGACATCATCCGCGAAGGTTCGGCAGGTTACATCGTGTCGTTTGGCGAGACGCTCTATCGCTCGCTGGACGCCGTAATCGGCCTGAAGGAAGCGGGGCTGGAGGTTGGCCTCATCAACAAGTCGACGCTCAACGTCTACGACGAAGCGATGATGGCCAAGCTCGCGAAGGCTCCGTTCGTGCTGGTGGCGGAAGGCTTCAACGTCAACACGGGCCTGGGTTCACGCTTCGGCAGCGAACTGCTGAAGCGAGGCTTCAAGGGCCGCTACAACAACATCGGAACCAACCGCGAAGGTTCCGGCGGCTTGTGGCAACAGATGGGCTACCAGGGCCTCGACAGCGATGGCATCCAAGCTGCCGTCAAGGCACTGGCCAAGGGCTAGTCAGCCTTGAGGGCTTGTAAGACCTCAGTACCGCGACCGTGAGGGAGCGGCCTCTGAACTCAAGGGACGGACGACTTGTCCGTCCCTTTCGATTTACGTCATCACGAACTTACAAAGCAGAATCATGAGCGAACGTTGGATTGCCGACCGCATGCATCGGATTGATGCCTCAGGCATTCGCAAAGTCTTTGATCTCGCCGCGAAGATGAAGGATCCGATCAACCTCAGTATCGGTCAGCCGCACTTCGATACTCCCGAAGTCATCAAACAGGCGCTGTTTGACGCCGTCAATCAAGGCCGCAACGCCTACAGCCAGTCGCAGGGTATCGCTCCTCTGCGCGAAGCTTTGCAGAAGCAGGTCAAGGACGAACTCGGTCATGAAGACCGTGAAGTCTTCATCAGCAGCGGCACGAGCGGCGGTTTGATGCTGGCGCTGATGTCCCTGGTGAATCCGGGCGATGAAGTCATTGCTTTCGACCCGTACTTCGTGATGTACAAGCACCTCACGACGCTGGCCGGAGGTAAGACGGTCTTCATCGATACCTATCCGGACTTTCGCGTGGACGTCGAAAAAGTCCGCGCGGCGATCACCGATCACACGAAAGTCATCCTCTTCAACAGCCCCAGCAACCCGACGGGCGTTGTGGCCACCGAAGCAGAGATGAAAGCGATTGCCGAACTGGCTCGCGAAAAAGACATCGCGCTCATCAGCGACGAGATCTATCGCTCGTTTTGCTACGACGGGCCGTTCATCAGCCCGGCGAAGTGGAACCCGGATACCATCGTGATCGATGGTTTCAGCAAGTCACATTCGATGACGGGCTGGCGCCTGGGTTTCGTGCACGGTCCTCAGCAGATCATGCAGCAGATGATCAAGCTGCAGCAGTTTACCTTCGTCTGTGCGCCGCACCCGATGCAGTGGGCGGGCCTGTCTGCCCTGGATTACGACATCAGCCCGTTTGTCGATGAGTACCGCAAGAAGCGTGACTTCATGGTCAAGGAACTCGGCGGGCTCTACGACATCGCTCCCGCCGGCGGTGCGTTCTACCTGTTCTGCAAAGCCCCGTATGGTTCGGGCACTGAGTTCGTGAAGAAGGCGATTGAGAACAACCTGCTGATCATCCCCGGCAATGTCTTCAGCACGCGCGACACGCATTTCCGCATTTCGTACGCCCAACCAGATGCCATGCTGGAACGCGGAGTCGAGGTACTGCGTCGCCTGACGAAGTCGTGAGATCAGTAGCTGAAACATCCCACGAGCGCGGCTGATTGCTCCGCTATCAGAATGGAGCAGTCGGAGCAGGACGGTATCGAGGGTGAGCACCAACTGATCGAGTTCCATTCTGGGCGCGAAATCCGCCCTGCATGCGGAGCATACTGCTACTGGGGAGGGGAACGCTGCTGCGCGGGTTCAATGAATGCCGCAGGGATGCGTCGCGACTCTTGCGCCATGCGATGCTGAGCTTGAACGCGGCATTGTTCTGAATTCCCGCTGGCGACTTATCACATGTGGGCCATGTCTGCCGCGATGCCGAGCCTGTTCGCTCGCGAGGCGGGCGAGTCTCAGAAAAAAGAAATTGGGCACATGGCACAGAGGTTGCCAAAAGCACGGCTCAGCGCCCTTGGCAGCCAGTTATGGCGGATCAATGTTCAAGATTTGATCAGCCACCTGTCCTAGAGGAGTTGGTGCCCATGCCTGAAGACAAAAAACTGAACTCGGTCGGAGCCTATTTGAGCGGCGCGGTCTGCGCGGTCATCCTGGCTGCCACCTGCCTCGGACCAGTGTTCGCCCCGGAAGAAGCGGCGAACCTTACCGGGCAGATGGTGACGCATGAGGAAGAATCTGAAGAGCATCGGCGCATTCAGGCCTACTGCCGCACCAGTTGGAAGAACAGCAAGGTTCGACAAACCGACTGGGATGACTGCACGCAGGACGTGCTTCTCAGGCTCTACTCTTCATTGACTCGAGAACAGCTCGGTATCGCTCTGAACAATCCAGATTCTCCGGAACGCCGGGAACTCAACCGAGCCGTCTGGGCGACATCGCAGCGCTGGCGACGGCAACATCGCCATCAGCAACTGACGGACGAGTACACAACCGCTGGCCGTTCCGATTCATGGCCGGAGGTGATGAGTGACCTGCAGCGAGTTCAAAAGGCTGCCACGAGCGATAACGCCCGGTTGACTCCCACACAGCGCGACATCATTCGCCGGTCCAGCGAAGGGGCCAGCGTGGCTGACATCGCCCACGACCTGAAGCTGCTGCCTCAACGCGTGAGCGATGAAAAGTACAAGGCAATCCAGAAGTTGCGTGATCACTTCGCTCGCATGAGTTGATCGTCGCGGCGAGCTAAATCGCCCACCAATGTTGAATGCTGCACAAGCTCGTTGTCCCTCAGTGGTCAGCGAGCTTGTTCTGTTTTCGAGGTGGGTTTGAGCTCATCTCTCAAAGTGACGCGGCAACTGGACGGTGTGGGGGCCTCAACTTACAAGACGGCGTTGCCTGAAAAGCCGCCGGAGTGAATCGCAAGCTGCGATCGCGACGGCAAACGTCATCTTTGTTGAGGAGCATCTGGATGAGTCGTATTGCTTCGGTTGTTGTCATGCTTGCCGCACTCTTGAGCCCCTTCGCGCTCGCCACCGCCTCGGCGGAAGAAGCGCTGAAGGCGGGTGATCGCATCGTCTTCCTGGGAGATTCCATCACTCAAGCCGGCGCTGGCCCGAACGGGTATGTGACACTGGTGCGACAGGAACTCGAGAAGGTGCGTCCTGATCTGAAGGTCGAGGTGATCGGTGCTGGCATCAGCGGCAACCGTGTCCCCGATCTCGAAAAGCGACTTGAGAAAGATGTCCTCAGCAAGAAACCGACGGTCGTCGTCATCTACATCGGTATCAACGATGTCTGGCACTCGGTGAACGGCCGGGGCACGTCGAAGGAAGATTTCGAAGGCGGCCTGAAACGCATCGTCGCGAAGATCAAGGAAGCCGGCGCACGAGTCATCCTCTGCACTCCGACTGTGATTGGCGAGAAGATCGATGGCAGCAACAAGCTCGACGAAATGCTCGAGGAATACTGCGAGATCAGCCGCAAGGTGGCCACGGACACCAAGTCACACATGAACGACCTGCGCAAGCAGTTCGTCGACCACCTGAAGAAGGCCAACAAGAACAATATCGACAAGGGCATCCTCACCTCTGACACCGTGCATCTGAACCAGGCCGGTAATCAGTTCCTCGCCTCCAGCATGCTCGCAGCATTGGGAGTTCATCCGGTGAAAGCACAAGTCCTGCGTCACGTCGTGCTGTTCAAGTTCAAGGCCGAAGTCACGAAGGAACAGGTTGACGAAGTCGTTGCCGCTTTCGGTGCGTTGCCCGGCAAGATTCCGGAAATTGTCGACTTTGAATGGGGCACCGATGTCAGCGTCGAGAACAAGTCTGAAGGTCTGACTCACGGCTTCGTAGTCACCTTCAAGGACGCGCAAGGTCGCGACACCTACCTGCTGCACCCGGCACATCAGGAGTTCGTGAAGCTGGTCGGACCACGCGTTGAAAAGGTCGTGGTGTTCGACTTTTGGGTTGGCAAGTAGTCTGAGTTTAGAGGTCTGCTCGAGTTGAGTGTTTTGACTCGGGCAGCCTTCAGCCGCCGGACTCCCTGTCCGGCACCTCGCCAACATTCTCCTGCATGCCGCCCACTGTGATCTTGGGATCGTGAGGCACCGCATCGGTCTCTGCGGGCGCGACGACTCCGGCTGCGGTCGCATCCTCGGCTGGTTCGCGTCCCAGAATGGTGATGAGCGCAAACACCGCGAGAACGAAGCCGGCCAGCATATACATCTGGCTGCGCTCCATCCCCAGCGACGACAGGAAGCTGCGGTTTCGATCAACAGTTTTTTTGAAGGGGTTGAACATGGTAGCCCGTCTCTAGCGTCCGACACGGGCCCGATGTGTCGGCACAACCTATTCAACCAACAAGACCCGCCCTTCGCCGCGCAGAATTGCCTGCATTGTGGGAATGCTGCAGGGTTTTCCTCTGGCATTCGCGAACTGAATTGTTTTGTCGTTGGAATCAGTTGGTTCGGTTGCGCCGAATATGCAAGATTGTTGTCGAAAAGCAGCATGGTCTCGTCGCAAACAGACTCTGCAGATCGAAGCAGTGTCGGGCGTTCGACGCGGAAGATCATTGCCCCGCTGTGAAACTGAGGCACTCGATGCTGGTGTTCGTGTATGGAACTCTGAAGCGGGGCCACTGTCGGGCCTCGAATCTCGCCGGACAACGCTTCGTCGGAACAGCCGAAACCGCTCCCCGATACCGGATGCGTGACATCGGTACCTATCCGGGGCTGATCGAGTCAGCGGAAGGTTTGGCCATTCAAGGTGAAGTCTGGGATGTCGACGACGCCTGTCTGCAGCGTCTGGATGTGGTGGAAGCCGTTAGCGAAGGTGAGTACGAGCGGCGAGGCATTGCCTTACAAGCGCCTTTCGACCGGCAGCTTGTGGAGGCTTACTTCTATCTGCGTCCCACGGCGGCATTGGCGGATTGCGGCACAACTTGGGATAAAGAGGTCTGACTTCATGCAGAGTTAAGGGCGCCGCGATTCTCATACTCGCGGGCTATCAATGGCCGAAGACAGGGTTGGTTCATATTTCTGCAGGAGAGTGTCATGTTGAAGTTGGTTCGTTTGGCGCTGGCGGGTCTGGTTATTCAAGCATCCATGACGGCCGCGTTCGCTCAACAGGGTGGCGGTGGTGGTCGCGGCTTTGGCGGTGGTTTTGGCGGCGGATTGATGCCCACATCAATGCTGGCGCAGCAAGAGTCCGTGCAGGCTGAGCTGAAGCTGACGGACGATCAGAAGACCAAATTGAAAGAAGCCGGTGAAAAGGCTCGCGCTGCCTTCGGTGGCTTTGGTGGCGGGAATAACAACCGCACAGAAGCCGAACGCGAAGAAGCTCGCAAGAAGGCGGCTGAAGCCCGTCAGGCCGGCGAGAAAGCTGTCGCCGACATCCTGACGCCCGAGCAAGCCAAGCGCGTCAAGGAAATCGCCCTTCAACAAGCTGGTCCGATGATTCTGGCCAGCCACGAAGAGACTCAGAAGGCCGTTGGTATCACCGACGACCAGAAGACCAAGCTGAAGGAAGTCAGCGACAACCTGAACAGCGAGACTCGTAAGCTGTTCCAACCCGGCGGCGGTGGCGGGCAGGATAACCGCGACAAGATGCGAGCCCTTCGCAAGGACGCGACCGACAAAGTCGTCGCTCTGCTGACCGATGAGCAGAAGAAGACCTGGGAAGGTCTCGTCGGTAAGAAGTTCGAAGGCGAGATCACCTTCGGTGGCGGTCGGCGTCCAGGCACTCGTCCCAACAACAACTAGTCGCGATTCAGGCTCGACCTGATTCGCTGAGAGTTCAAGAGCCGCAGTTCACCAGAACTGCGGCTTTTTGCCATTCAACAGGGTGTTATCAAATACCCGGCATCTTCAGCTTTTCAACCAGCGCCCAGTCAACATCAACGCCCAAGCCCGGTCGGTCAGAAACCTCAACGATCGGACCGCTGATCTTCAGCGGTTCTTTGACGATGCGGATCTCGTGATACTCAGGTCCCAGGATGTCGCCGGGGAATTCTTCGATCTTGAGGTTCGGGCACGCCACGACCAGATGGCACATCGCTGCCGTCGCAATATCCCATTCGAGATTTGAACCCATGCTGCATGCCACTTCGTGAGTGGCCGCGTACTCGACGATCTCTTTGCACTTACGAATACCGCCGTTCTTGCCGGGGTAGACGCTGACCACATCCACCGCGTTGTTGCGGATACACTCCTGAGCGTGGATCAGATTGAAGGCCATATCGTCGGCCATCGTTTTGGTGGGGCGAATGGCTGCTCGCACTTTGGCTAGCGCTGCATAGTCACCATCGGGAGTCGGCTGTTCGAAGAGACCGATGTTGCAGTCGCGGATCTGGTCGAACACGGCGACTGCGGTATCGGCGTCGAAGCCCGTGTTGGCGTCAATCACCATATCCAGCTTCGGTCCGATCACTTCTCGGACGATGCGAACGCGTTCGACATCTTCGTGCGGCACCGTGCCGACCTTGACCTTGATCGTCGTGAAGCCTTCCTGCACCAGTTGAGCGGCCCGGTTGCGTGCTCGTTCCGGTGGATAGGCTCCCATCGAGAACCGGCAGCGAATCGCACGCGGTCGAACCGCACCGCCCAGCAATTCGTAAACCGGTTTGCCTGCCTCCTTGCCGATGATGTCCCAGCAGGCCATTTCGATCGCGGACTTCGTGAACCAGTTGTGAACGGTCGCGCGATCCATCAATTGGTCGATTCCGGTAATATCATGCGGGTCGCGTCCGACTAAGAGGGGAGCCAGCACATGATCAATCATGGCCTTCGTGCCCCAGACACTTTCACCGCTCCAACGCGGCATCACCGTCGCTTCGCCCACCCCGTTCACACCTGCATCTGTCTCGATTCTCACGACGACATATCGCGACACCGTGTGTTGTCCCAAAGCCGAGATCATGCGGCGTTCGGGCTTGAGAGGGATCTCGACGGCATAGCTTGTGATCTGGGTAATCTTCATAGGAGTTTGCTGCCCCATTCTGTCAGGAATTGCCGTTACAAGTCGTGCCACAGTTAATCAATGACGGCCTGCAAAATCGAGTGTCCCGGCTTCGTTGCTGCCGCATTTCGGAGGCTGTAACCTGCCACGTGCCTGTCTTTGCAGTACGTCGCACAACCCGTCTCAGGCGGCTTTCGCGACTCAGTTTCCGGCAACCTGCGTGCCGCTCAGCATGCTGTCGAACAACTGCAGAAGGTCACAGGGTGTCGCTCGTCCATTGGTTCTGAGGAAGGTTTGATGGCCAACGTCAAAAGCCTCGCGTCGAATGCTCTATCTGATTCCAAAGGTATCTTTCGACTCTCTCCAACGAGGGTGCCACGTTCGTTCCTTCAGCCCGGACGCTCAACCAAACGCCCCGGCCGTTGAAGCCCACAAGAAGAAGTAGTTGTTGTCCCTCCCCGGACCGAACGTACTTTCCCCCCACTCGCTTTGTCGGACTCAAGGACTTTCAACGATGGCTAACCAGTTTCCGAAGCTTCATAACGCCATGTGGCCGGGTCTCGTTGGTAAGGAACCGGGCACAGACCATCCTCCGATCAGCCTTGATCGGATGTTGGAACTGACCGCGAACGCCAGCGTGAACGGCCAGAAGTTTGAGGGCGTCGATCTCTTCCTGTTCGATTCGCATATCAACATCGACCTGAGCGAAGACGAGATACGCCGCATCGCCGACAAGATCGCGGCTAAGGGTTTGAATGTGGGTTCGGTCGTGGCTCCAGTCTGGCCGGGCACGGTCGGTGACAGCTCGATGGGTAACCCCGAGCAGCGTGCCAAGTTCATTCTGGCCGTGAAGAAGGCGTGCCGGATCGCCAAGATTCTCAATGAGCATGGCGTGCGTAAGTACGGAGTCATTCGCATCGACGCTGCGGATGGGCCCGCTCACTGGCAAGCCGATCCGGTTGGTAACACGAAGAAGATCGCTGCGACGTTCCGTGAAGCGGGCGTTGTTGCGGCTGCTCATGGTGAACGACTCGCTGCTGAAGGCGAGATCTGCTGGGCCGGTATGCACTCCTGGAAGAACATGGTCAATCTGCTGGAGACGGTTGACATGCCGGGCACGGTCGGGTTCCAGGCCGATCAGGCTCATACGTATCTCTACCTGCTGGGCTACAACGCACCTGAGCACGCTTTGTTAAAGCCAGGCTATTCTCAGGCTGACTTCGATGCTGCCTACACGACGATGACCGACGCTCTTCGTCCGTGGACGATCGACTTCCACGTCGCTCAGAACGACGGCACCGTGCACGGCACTGGTTCACATGACAAGACTGGCCGTCACTGCCAGGCGGATGACCCCAACGGCAAGTTGGATATCACCAAGACGGCTGGCTACTGGCTCAAGAACGCCAAGGATCGCGGCATTCAGCACCTGTGCTGGGACGGCTGCATGTTCCCGAACGCCACGCTGGAGAATCCGGCCACATGGAATGCGATTCTGTCCGCCATGCTGAAGGTTCGAGACGCGCACGGCTGGAACTAGCGGACGACCGAAACTGGAATGACAAGTAGGCCGGACAATCTTGTCCGGCTGTCGGACAGGATTGTCCGACCTACCCCCATCACTCATGACTGTGCCGTTCAACCGCACAGGCTCAGCCCAGACTGAGGAGATACTTCGTGGCAAAGAAACCGTTTCGCGTCGGCATGATCGGCTATGGCTTCATGGGCCGAGCCCACTCCAACGCTTACCGCAAGGTGGGCAACTTCTTTGATCTGGAGCACGAAGTCGTGCTGCAGGCGGTGTGTGCTCGTAGCGAAGCCAACGCCAAAGCCTTTGCTGACAAGTGGGGCTATGCCTCGGTCGAAACCGACTGGCGCAAGCTGGTTGAACGCAAAGACATCGACGCCATCGACATCTGCGTGCCGAACAATCTCCATAAGGAGATCTCCATCGCCTGTGCCAAAGCGGGCAAAGCAGTGCTTTGCGAAAAGCCGCTCGCCATGAACGTGGCTGAAGGCGAAGAGATGTGCGAAGCCATTGAGAAGGCCGGCGTGCCCAACATGGTGTGGTACAACTACCGCCGTGTACCCGCCGTGACGTTCATCAAGCAGTTGATCGAAGAAGGCCGCTTTGGCCGCATCTTCCACTATCGCGCCAACTTCCTGCAGGACTGGACGATTTCGGAAGACCTGCCGCAAGGCGGTACGGCTCTGTGGCGTCTGGACGCTGCGGCGGCTGGTTCGGGCGTGACTGGCGACCTGCTGGCTCACTGCATCGACACGGCTCTGTGGTTGAACGGCAGCATTGCTGACGTCAACGCGATGACAGAAACCTTTATCAAAGAACGTAAGCACACGCTGACAGGCAAGGTAGAGAAGGTTGGCATCGACGATGCGTGTGCGTTCCTCTGCCACTTCCAGAACGGCTCGCTCGGTCTGTTCGAATCCACCCGCTACGCTCGCGGCCATAAGGCGCTTTACACGCTGGAAATCAACGGCGAGCGTGCCTCGGCCAAGTGGGACCTGCACGACCTGCACCGTCTGCAGTGGTTCGATTACAAGGACGAAGGCAAGCTCCGAGGCTGGCGTTCCATCCACGTTTCGGATCACAGCGGCGAACAGCCCTACACCGATAAGTGGTGGGTTCCAGGCTTGCAGATTGGTTACGAACACAGTTTCGTACATCAGGTTGCCGACTTCCTGGCGGGCTACGCCAAGGGAGAATCCGTCGGACCGACCTTCCGCGATGCCTTGGAAACTCAGCGGGTTTGCGACGCCGTTTTGGCGAGTGCGGCCAGCAAGCAATGGCAAAAGGTCTAGTCTGTCGCTTAGGCTGATGTCAAAGTCGGCCAACCAATGCTCACGAGCTGGCGGTCGAAGTTTGGTGGAAACCAGATTTCGACCGCCAGTTCCTATTCCATGTTGCGAGAACGACCGCGTCGCGGACTCGCGATCACTGTTCAAAGTCCAGTTGTCTGTTTTACTGATTGAGGAGAGTCGAGATGGGTAACCCGATCTCGCAAGAGGGCTACGACAAGCTTCGCGAAGAAATCCGTCGTCTCGAAGATGTCGAGATGCCGAAGATCGCGGAGAAGATCGCCGAAGCGCGAGCTGAGGGCGACTTGCGCGAAAACGCCGAGTACCACGGCCAGCGTGAATCTCAAGGCATGATGCAGGCGAAGATCAATCAGCTCAAATCGCGGCTGGCTGAGTGCACCATTGTGGACAAGTCGGATGTGCCAAAAGGCATCGTGGCCTTTGGTGCGAAGGTCACCGTCAAGGACCTCGCTGATGGCTCGACCGAGCAGTACGAGTTCGTCGGCCCGGGCGAAGAGGATTACTCAGGCGACGTGATGAAGATCCTCACTTCCAGCCCGATCGGCCAGGCGCTCACTGGCAAGAAGGTCGGTGATAAAGCGGAGGTCACCATACCGCGCGGAGTCATGAAGCTTGAAGTGGTGGCTATCGAGTAGCTCTCATCATCGCTACGCGCTCGCACACACTCAGCCGCAGATAACGGAGCCCGATCACATGCGACGAATTGGATTGCTGGCCGTCAGTCTTTGCCTGTTCTCTGTTTCTTCTGATGTGATCGCGGCGGATTGGCGCGAATTCCGAGGCACAAACGGCCAAGGTCATTCCGACGCGAAAGAGTTGCCCGTTGAATGGGATCAGGAAAAGAACGTCCTCTGGAAGACGCCCATCGAAGGCTTGGGCTGGTCGTCGCCGATCGTGCTGGGACAGCAGGTTTTCTTAACCACCGCCGTCTCGCAGAAAGAGGGCAATGCCTTCGCCCCTGAGCAGTCGCTGCGAGTGCTGTCATTTGATCTGAAGACGGGCGCAATCCAGTGGGACAAGGAAGTCTTCCAGCAAACTTCCGGCGGTGGTTCCACAGATCGCGTTCATAACAAGAACAGCCAAGCCAGCCCCACACCGATCACCGACGGCAAGTTTGTCTATGTGCATTTCGGGACTCGCGGCACCGCCTGCCTGACCTTGAGCGGAGATGTGGTCTGGACGAATCAGGAGTTGAAGTACGCCCCGGTGCACGGAAACGGCGGGTCGCCGATCCTCGTTGATGACTTGCTGATCGTCTCCTGCGATGGTGGCGACAAGGGTTTCATCGCGGCTCTGGATAAGACGAACGGCAAGGTCCGCTGGCAGACTCCGCGGTCTCTTCCGGACATGAAGAAGACGTTCGCTTTCGGAACACCGTTGCTGATCGAAGTGAACGGCCAGTCGCAGGTGATCTCTCAGGGAGCGGGAGCGGTCTATGGCTATGATCCGAAGACCGGTAAAGAGATCTGGCGTGCCGGATACGGAGACGGCTATTCCGTGATTCCGCGACCGGTCTTCGCCAACGGACTGCTGTTTGTCGGAACGGGCTACGATCAGGCGAAACTCATCGCGGTTGATCCAACCGGTCAGGGCGATGTCACCAGTACTCACATCCGCTGGACGTTGACTCGCGGCGCGCCGCACACCCCATCGCCGCTCGTCGTGGGCGATGAAGTTTACGTTGTCAGTGATGGTGGAATCGCGACGTGCATCGATAGCAAGACCGGGAAAACTCACTGGCAGGAACGACTCGGTGGCAAGTACTCGGCTTCTCCCCTCTTCGCCAACGGCCTGATCTATTTTCAGGCGGAAGAGGGCGAAGGAATCATCATTAAGCCCGGGACCGAATTCACAGAAGTTGGTCGCAACAAACTCGAAGGCCGCACCTTCGCGTCCTATGCCGTAGCGGATTCGACGTTGCTCATCCGCACCGAAAAGAACCTCTACCGCATCGGCGAAGCCAAGAAACTCGCCGCGAAGTAATCATCGAACGTGATTTGAGAAACCGACATGGCCACGCAGACCACCTTCAACATCATCCCCACGCAGAACGAGCTCGACAGCATGGAGCGCGACCTGCGCTTCTACCCGAGCACCGTCGCCACTCCAAAGGCTCTCAGTGCTGAGCAGGTTCAGAGCTACAACAAGCACGGCTATCTGAAACCCGTTCGCATCTACTCAGACGAAGAGATCACCAAGGTTCGAACTTACTTTGACGGACTGCTGGCTCGAGTGGTGGCGGCCGGTGGCGATAGCTATTCGATCAGCACCGCACATCTGAAGTACGGCCCGGTGTACGACATCATCTCTAATCCCAAGATCGTCGCCGTGGTGAAGGATATCCTCGGCGAAGACGTGATCGGTTGGGGCTCGCATTTCTTCTGCAAGATGCCGCGCGACGGTAAGGCGGTGGCGTGGCATCAGGATGCCAGCTACTGGCCACTCACGCCCTCCAAGACTGTGACCGTGTGGCTCGCCATCGACAAAGCCGATCTCGGGAACGGCTGCATGCGGTTCATTTCGGGATCGCAAAACTTCGGGCACATGACCTATCGCCCGAGCAGCGAAGCCGACCACAACGTGCTCAACCAGACCATCGACAACCCTGAGCAATACGGCACGCCCGTCGTTGATGACCTGCTGGCTGGAGAAATTTCGCTGCACTCGGACCTGCTGCTGCACTCTTCCGAGGCCAACGAGTCCGATCGTCGGCGCTGCGGACTGACCCTCCGTTACTGCACGCCCGACGTCCGAGCGGGGATCAACTGGCACTCCAAGGGCGTCGTCGTTGCGGGTCGTGATTTCTCCGGAAACTGGGCCAATCCGCCCCGGCCAGATACAGAGTAGACAGCGAAATTCCCAACCTCACCCTTTCTTCGGCTGCGGTTTCGGAACGGGTTTCTGCTTCAACAGCTTCTTCTGCAAGTTCGGTAATTTCGTTGCGGGAAGCCTCGCTCCGCGTCGTTCCTGAGCACACATGAGATTGCTCCTCAAGTTTTCCGGGTCAACAAGTTGATGCAGTTTGAGGTTTTTCGAAGTCAGCGATAGCCGAGTTATGTAAGATCGAGTAGCGTCAGAGCTTAAATCGGGTTTCCGAATCCAGTCCGGCTGCCTACTGAGGACGACCGCGAGGCTGAATCATGTCATGGACATCGAACAGTTTCGATTTCGATCCGGCGGGAGTTGCATCGCACGACGATGCTATTCCGGTCGCTGAAGTCGCGCCGTCCGTTGTTGTGGTCGATATCGCCGAAGACACGCCGACAACGCAGCCGGTCAGTGCGATCACCCGCCGCATCGGGCAGCGCGGCAAGATTGCTGCCACCATCGTGAGCGTTCTGGTCCACGTATGGATACTCGGCAGTCTGGCAGAGATGGGGTTCACTCAAAGCGACAACTATCACGAGTTGCCGTTTGAGAACTACGTCGTCGAGAGCGAGCCGGAACCTGAGCCGCAGGTTGTCGAACCGACTCCGACCGAATTCACTCTGGCCGAACCCAGCGAGCAAGAGAGCCAGGTAACTCAGGCACTCTCTGCCACCAGCGTGGGCGTCGTGTACTCGACAGCTCCGCAGATGAAGGCCGATCCGCGCCTCATCGTTAAAGAGCCGGACGTGCCGCTGGCTTCGACGGCCGTCTATGACATTCCCGCTGGCGTCGAGATCGATAGCCAGTTGGTCGTGAACGGGACCACCGGCGATTCGCTCGTGCATATCGAGTCCGCAATGGATCTCGTGACCTGGGAGATCGCCAAGAACCTGCAGGAGCAGAAAGTTCTGGTCGTCTGGCTGGTCGATGCGTCGGGCAGTTTGCTCGATCAACGAGCCATCGTCGCCAACCGTCTGCAACGCGTGTATGGCGAACTCAACGCCCTGCAGAACGCCAATCAAGTACCGAAGCACGAACTGCCGGTGCTCAGCGGTGTGGTCACGTTCGGCAACAAGACCAACTTCATCACACAGGCTCCAACCGAGAACTTTCAGGAGATTCTGGACGCACTGCGTTCGGCTCCGACAGATCCTTCCGGGGTGGAGAACACCTTCAACGCCGTCGCCGATGTATTGAGTCGCTGGGGCAGCTATCGAACGGCTCAACAGCGCCGCATCATGCTGATCACCCTGACCGACGAAGCCGGTGACGACTTCAGCAACTCGCTGGAGAAGGCCATCGTGCAGTGTCAGAAGTATGGAGCGAAGGCATACGTCGTCGGCCCTTCCGCCGTGTTTGGTCGCCGTGACGGGTTCATTCCGTACGTCGCGAAAGAAGACGGCAAGACCTACAAGCTGCCGGTGGCGATTGGTCCGGAAGTCCCGGTCTTCGAAGCACTCGACCTGCCGTTCTGGTTTGGTGGTTCGCAGTATGAATACTTGTCGTCGGGCTTTGCCCCCTATGCGCTGGCTCGGCTGGTGCATGAAACGGGCGGCGTGTACTTCATGACCAACATGACGACGATGAGCGGCCTCACACCGCTCGGCGTCTTTGAGCCGGATGTCATGCGCCCCTTCCAGCCGGACTACAACTTCGGCTCACTGGACGCCTACGAGAAGGACCTCAAGAAGCACCCGCTGCGACTGGCTCTGGTTGATGCCGCGGCCCGCAGCCGACGCTTCACCGCGAAGGGTACTCCCACTCTGGATCTGCGAGTCACTGCTGGCAACTTCAAGCAGGCTGCGTCGGATGCTCAGAAGTCTGTCGCCGAAAGCCAGCTGATGGTCGAAATGATCCTGCAGGCCATTCCAGACAGTTTGGAGAAGCAGCTGGATCGCGAACCATCCGCGCGCTGGCGGATGAACTTCTGCCTGACGTACGGGCGGCTGCTCGCTCATCGAGTCCGCTGCATGGAATACAACGCGGCGTTCGCCTGGTTGAAGAACGACCTCACCGCCGACGACATCAACAAAAAGTCGAACCACTGGATTGTGCGGTCGGACAAGTCCATCAACTACGCTGGCAACCTGCGCAAGACGGCTCAGAAGGCAGAGGAACTGTTGCAGAGAGTTGTTAAGGAAGCCCCTGGAACGCCTTGGGCGGTTCTGGCAGCTCGCGAGCTGAAAGACCCGTTCGGTATCCGGATCGAGCAGCGGTTCATTCCGCCGCCTCCACCAGCCCCGCCGCGACCACCAGGACCTCCGCCAAAGCAGGTGTTGTTCGCTCCCGAAGAAACAAAGCGACCGGCTCCGCAGCCGAAGCCCGCTCCACCGCCGAAGCCAGTGTTGCCGAACTTGTAAAATGACAGGCTTCGCGGAGCGTTGAAACGACTGAGGTTTGCCGTCGGGGAGTTGCTCGCGTGTCAAAGAGTCTGCGGCGTTTCCGCATCGAGACGGTTCTGGAATCGCTCGCAACTCCCGTCTTCGTCCTCAATCCGGCGCGCGTGCTGGTGTTCTTCAACGCCGGGTGCGAGCAACTCACCGGCTGGTCGGCTCATGACGTGCTGGGACGTGAGTGCGTCTTCGCCACGTCGCCGGACCGGGCCTCGCTTGAGGCTCTGACGGGAGCACTTTGTCCGCCGCCGGAAGTCCTGCGCGGCGAACATCATCCCGTTGCCAAGTTCTTCGCTCATAAAGAGACCGGCCAGAACGCCGCCCGGATGGTGCATTACTTTCCGCTTGTTACGAGCAACGAAGTTACATCCATCATCGGCGTGATTACCGAGGTGCCGCGTCCCAAGCCGACTGCCGACACCAGCCTGATTACGCAAGTGCACGCCGAACTCGCCGCGCTGCGTCAGGAACTACGCATGCGATCGGGACTCAAGTCGCTGATTGCCAAGTCGCTGCCGATGCAGCGCGTTGTCGACCAGATCAACGCCGCGCGCCGTTCTATGGTGGCCGTTGCGATCAGTGGCGAACCCGGCACGGGAAAGGAGCAAGTCGCAAGGGCGATTCACTACGAAAGCGAGTTCGCGGCGAAGACCTTCGTGCCGATCGACTGCGAACGCCTGCCCGCGAGGGAAGTTCGCGATGCGGTTGCTCGACTGGTCGAAAGCGATTGGAACGAGATGACGCCGATCGCCGCGATGCATCCAGGCTGCATCTACCTGCGGGCTGTTGACCATCTGCCGCGCGACCTGCAACAACGCTTCGTCGATTTCACTCATTCCGAACGGGGCGCCGCATTCCGCCAGCGGGCCAGACTGATTGTCTCGTCCAACGACAGCCTGCAGAGCCGTCTCGACCAGGATCAAATTTCAGAAGAGTTCTTCTTTCTTGTGTCGGGTTTGCAGATCGAATTGCCGCCGTTGCGTCAGCGATTGGGAGAGTTGCGGCTGTTCGCGCAGCTCTTCGTCGAAGAATGTAATCGCAGCCGCAAGCAGCAGGTGTCAGGCCTTGCCGCAGACGTCTGCCCGCTGCTCGAAGCCTACAACTGGCCGGGCAATCTTGATGAATTGAGGCAGGTGATTACTGATGCTCACTCGGCTTGCGCGCCACTGACTCAGGTCACAGCGGCCCACTTGCCGTTCCGGTTTCGCACGGGGCTGGACGCGCAATCGTTGGCGCCGGGACCGTCGCAAGTGTTCGAGCCGCTCAGCACGCTGCTAGAACGCGTTGAGCGCGAGCAGATCGAAGCAGCATTGCGGCAAGCGGGGTCAAACAAGGCCAAAGCGGCGAAGTTGCTGGGCATCACCCGGCACAGCCTGTACCGCCGGATGGAAGTCCTGGGGTTGGAACATCAGAATGACGACGCTTCTGACAGCCAGTAACTGCGCTCGACCGACATCCTTCCGTGAGTGATGAACCATGCAGCAAGTGCGCGGACGACGTTACGACACCGGCGAACCGGTTTCGATCTCCGTTTCCAACGGCCGCATCACAGCTGTCGAGCCTGTGACACCGAAAGGTTCGATCGTCGACTGGCCCTTCGTTGCGCCGGCGCTGTTCGATCTGCAGATCAATGGCTTTGGAGGCACCTGGTTCGCCAAGCCGGATCTGACCGCAGCCGAGGTCATCGCGACGCTGAAGCCGCACTTCGCCTTCGGCATCACGCGCATCCTTCCGACGCTGATCACGACGTCTTACGAAACTTTTTTCCGCGGTTTCAGCGCGATCCGCGAAGCCTGCGAAAGCGAGCCGTGGGTCGAACAGATGGTTCCCGGCTGCCACATGGAGGGACCGTATATCTCGAAAGAAGATGGTCCGCGCGGAGCACACCCGCTGCAACATGTGCGCGGTTGTGACTGGTCGGAGTTCTGCCGTTTGAATGAAGCCTCGGGCGGCCGCATCAAATTGCTCACGCTGGCTCCTGAAGCCGACGGCGCGGTGGAGTTCATCCGCAAGGCGGTCGCTCAGAAGATCACGATTGCGATCGGCCATACGGGTGCCACTCCCGAGCAAGTGCAGGCGGCGATTGATGCCGGAGCGACGCTCAGCACACATCTGGGCAACGGTGCCCACGGCATGATTCGGCGGCATCCGAACTACATCTGGGAGCAACTCGCCGATCCGCGACTCACCGCCAGCATCATTACCGACGGGCATCATCTACCGGCCTCGGTGATTCGATCGGTGATTCGCACCAAGGGTGCATCCAGAGTGGTCATCACGTGCGACGCCGCGGGCTTGGCGGGTTGCCCACCGGGGCGTTACCGCATTGAAACCGGCGAAGTGGAAGTGTTGCCCGAAGGCAAGATCGTCGTTTCAGGCCAGCAGTTGCTGGCTGGTTCTGCGATGGAAACCGACATGTGCGTAGCCCACGCAATGGATGTCGCGGGCATCTCCATGCGCGAGGCGTTCGACATGGCAGGCCGCATACCCGCCCGCTTGCTGGGCATCGACGACATCTCGCTGCGGCGTGGCTCACGCGCGGATCTGGTCGTGTTCAACTACGCGGGCAAAGGCAGCCGCTTCAAGTTCATCGCCACGATGATGGCGGGCACCACGCAGTTTGGTTCTGTGCCTGAACTTTCCTGATGTCTGGAAAGCAGAGTTTGCCGAAGGGTAGCGATCGCCCCTCACCCCCAACCCCTCTCCCCGCAACGCGGGGCGAGGGGAGCGATGTCAATCGCGCGGACAATCTTGTCCGGCGATGCGAA
>JAKFWA010000074.1 GCA_021732995.1 Planctomycetaceae bacterium
CGACTGAAGAGCCAGCTCCGGCCAAAACCGACGACAAGAAGGAAGAGCCAGCAGCTCCGGCCAAGGCTGACGACAAGAAAGAAGAACCAGCCAAGACCGAGGGAACGAACTAATTCGGTTCTCTGGATCGTTAGCTGATTGCCCGATGTTTATGCGCAGGGTAATCGCTGATTAAGTCATCAGGGGCGATACTCCACCGAAGCAGGTGTGAGTATCGCCCCTGAGCTTTTCACAACGTTCAATTGAGATCGACCTCAGTTGTTCGGCTTCCAGTTGATGCGAGCGCCGGCTTTCTTGAGTTCTTCGATCTGCGCGTCTCGCTTGGCAGCTTCGATCGGATTGTTGTCCAGATACAGCTTCCAGTACGGAACGAATCGCTTCTCGCCAGCGGCATCCTTCTTGGCCATCTCAACAAGCGGCCCAAAATCCTTGATCTGATTTCCTTCGAGGAACGTAAACCGCAATTCGGTGAGCGGTGCCAGCGGAGCAACGTCTTCGATCTTGTTATCGCGCAGGTCGAGATTCGCCACCCACTTCAAAGTTCCGACGGGCTTCAGGTCTTTGATCTGGTTCTTGCCCAGGTACAAAGACGCCACCTTCGGCAATCCCTCCAGCGGGGCCACTGATTCGATCTTGTTGTCGGACAGGTACAGCGCCGCCAGCTTCTTCATGTCCTTCACCACGCTGATATCCGCAATCTGGTTGTGTTCCAGTTGCAGGTACTGCAGCTTGACGAGCTTCGCGAGCGGTTTGATGTCCGTAATCTTGTTGGTCGACAGGTCCAGCGATTGCAGATTCGTCAGTTCAGCCACCGGGGCCAGATCCGCGACTTCGTTGCCGGCCAGATCGATCAGCAGCAGATTAGTGCACTTCTCCAGCCCCTTCAGGTCCTTGATGCCCTTTTTCTTCGCGGCCACCTGATAGACATTTTTCAGGTCCTCTTCCTTCAGTTCGTCTTTGCCCTGCTTCTTCAGGATTTCCTTGATGGTTGTTTCCAGAGCCTTGTCGGGAAACAGTCCATCAGCGCGAACGACGGCCGGCAGCGCGGTGACCAAAACGAAAATCGTCAGATGTAAGCACCACTTCCGCATGTGAATCTCCAGAATCGAACGTAGAACGAAGGTCGCGACCAATCCGGGAATGATCGGCAACTGCGAACTCCTCCTACAGCAGGTCGGTCTCAATAAACTGCCTGTATGGTCGTGCCTCATCGTATCGAGAATCAAGCGACCGCTAGTGAGACGGCATGCGTACTTACATCCTGATTGGAGCCAGCAACGTCACCATCAGCCTGCCGCTGCTGTGGTATTCCCTCGCGGCGTCTCCTGAGCCAAGCCGCGTCTTCATCGTCGCCGGCCACGGTCGATCGTACGGCAAACCAAGCTCAGTGTTGGGCCGCACCCTGCCGGGCATCTTGCAGTCCGAGTTCTGGGAGCGGCTGCCGCAGGTCGTCGAGCCGGGCTCCGACGTGCGGGCGCTCATCACCGATGTCGGCAATGACATCCTCTACGGCATGAAACCGAAGCAGATCGCATCCTGGGTACGTGAGGTTCTGACCCAACTTCAAGTGTTCACAAACCAGATCGCACTCACCGAGTTGCCACTCTGTTCATTGGCCACATTGTCGCGTTGGCGGTTCCGGCTGTTCCGGCGAGTGCTCTTTCCCAAATCTCAATTGAGCTACGAGGACGCACTGAGCTTCGGCACGGAACTTAATGCGTCAGTGCAGGCACTCGCACATGAGTTCCAAGCGACGCCGATTGTGCCTCAAGCCAACTGGTACGGCTTCGACCCGATTCACGTCCGAGGCCGACGACGCATTCGAGTCTGGCAGCAATGCCTGCAGTTGCTCGGACCTGACTTGCAGATTGTCAAACCCTCGCTGAAAAACAGCTTCGCGACGTGGAGTCTTCCGCCAGCGTTACACTGGGAAGGCACGAAGGAGCTGCATGCCGAGCAGCCGGTAGCGCGGCTCAACAATCACGAACTGTGGTTGTACTGAACCGCAAACTGGCGGCCATCAACACTCGCTTCGCGGCGGCATCTGGAACACAATGCGAGTTTGGCCGAACTGGCTTACTTTGTCGTCTGTGACCGAATGTGTGACATGTCTGGAACCGATCTCACCTACCAGTATCCGCGTCCGTCATTTCCGCCGCCGGTGAGTTATGGGGCGTTACGGTTGCCTTCACGGTATCTGCTGTCGCCGCTGGCTGGATTTACGAACCTGTCGTTCCGACGCGTTGTGCGGCAGATTGGCGGCGTGGGACTGGCGACGACCGATCTCATCAGCGCGGCGGCGTTGGTGCATCTCAATGAGAAAACTGAAAGGCTGATCGAGACTCACGCAGAAGATAGTCCGTTCGCCGTGCAGATCTTCGGGCACGACGCTCAACAGATGATCGATGCCGCTCAGATGCTGACCGAACGCGGCGTCGACACCATCGATATCAACATGGGCTGCCCGGTGCAGCGCGTGGCTGGCCAGGGTGCTGGCGCAGGCATGATGTGCAACCGCGATGGCACGCTTTCGCTGGTGCAGCGAGTGGTGGAAGCGGTGCGCATTCCAGTAACCGTCAAGATGCGGCTGGGGTGGGATGACAAGCAACTCACGGCGCCGCAGTTCGCGCGCGAGTTCGAGCAGATCGGCGTGGCGGCCATCGCGATTCATGGACGCACGCGGGCCCAAGGCTTCAGCGGAGTCGTGAACCTCGAAGGCATTCGTAAAGTCGTCGAAGCCGTCGAACGTGTGCCTGTGATTGGCAATGGCGATGTGCGAACGATTGCTGATGCCTCTCGCATGCTGACGACGACCGGGTGCGCGGGAGTTTCGATAGGCCGAGGCGCCTTGGCAAATCCGTGGATCTTCCGACAGCTCAGCCAGTGGGAAGAGACGGGCAGTTGGGATCCGCCGGGCGGCTTCGACGATCGCCTCGACTTGCTGACGCGGCAGTTTGGCTATCTGGAAGATCAATGGGGCGACCGTGCCCTGACGCGGTTCCGCAAGATGGCTCACTGGTATCTGAAGTCCATGCGAGTGCCAGCCACGCTGCGACAGGCCGTGCAGATGGCTCCGACTCGCGAAGCGTTCTACCGGGCATTGCAGGATGTGGTGGAAGCCGGGCCGACGACCGGACATCGCACGGGGATTTTGCCCGACATGCACATTCCGGTTCCGGCCGGTCCCGTCGATCACTGGTAGGGCGAAGGTCGCGAAACTCGTGACGCAGAGTACGAGTAGGGTGTAGCTTGTTCCGTCGGAACTTCGTTGAATCAGGAACGGAACGAACATGATATCGCGAACAGCAAACTCGTGGTTGACGCATCTGCTGATCTTCGGCCTGTGCGCTTTGATGCTGCAGCCCGCAGTCGCTCGCGAAATCAAACCTATTGCCGTTGGCGACGCAGTTCCGAAGCTCGACTTCAAAGACATCCGCTTTCTGCGTCGCACGCTGGATGATTTGCCCGAGAGCAAAGCTGTCGTGCTGGCCTTTGTGAAAATCGATTGCCCGATTTCAAAGCGCTACCTGCCCGTGCTGAAGCGGCTGGAAGCTGAGTATCGGCCGCGCGGAGTGCAGTTTGCGCTCGTCAACGTGGGAGCCGAAGACTCGATCATGGACATGGCCGAGCAGGCGCTCGACTACGAGATCACCTTTCCCCTGCTGAAAGATTTCGACGCCGTAGCGGCACGGTCGCTGGGAATCACTCGCGTCCCTGAAGTGGTCGTGCTGCAAAGCGCCGAGAAACAAGACTCTTCAAAACGATTGACGCTCGCCTATCGCGGCCGCATCGATAGCCAGTACCGCTTTGGAGGGACTCAGTCTTCGGGCGTACGTAACGAACTCAAAGACGCGCTGGATGCAGTTCTGTCCGGAAGAACTGTTGCCATCGCGGAAGCGCCCGCTGAAGGTTGCCTGGTCACAGTGGATGAGCCTGCGCCGGCCAGGAAGGAAGTGACTTACGCCGAGCATGTTGCTCCGTTGTTGGCTAAGCACTGTGCGACATGCCACAGACCGAACACTCCCGCGCCGTTCTCGCTGCTGAACTATCAGGATGCCGCCAGCCATGCGGACATGGTTGCCGAAGTTGTCCGCGAGCAACGCATGCCGCCGTGGTACGGAAGTCCGAAGCATCGTGAGTTCATCAATCGTCGCGGTATGTCGGCCGATGAGCGCGCGACCATTGCGCAGTGGGTGCGATCCGGGAAGCAACGCGGGACCGAAACAGAAGCACCGCCCATCGAGCCATCAGTCAAAGCCGACGGGAAATGGTTGATCGGGAAACCGGACCTGCTGCTTACCGAACTTGTTGCACACAACCTGCCGGCCGAGGGAGTTCTACCTTATGAGTACACAGTGTTTCCACATGTGTTCTTGCAGGAGACGTGGCTCGAATCGATTCAGATCCTGCCGGACAATCCGGCGGTCGTGCATCACTGCAATTCGGGTTTCATGCGGTTAGGCGAGAAGGTTACCGAGCAGAATTTCATCACCGGCTACGTTCCCGGTGGACAGCCGATGGAGTTGCCCGAAGGCGTCGCAGTGCGCATCCCCGCCGGATCGGTGATTGGTGTGCAGATTCACTTCGTGACTACCGGCAAGCCTGAAAAGTGCCGCATGTCGATCGCTTTTCGATTCGCGCGGTCTGTTGTGAAGCAGCAATTGCGGTTCGAACTCATGGACGACCACCGCTTTCAAATTCCCGCTGGGGCTGCCATGCATCCGGTGGTGACGTCACGCACCTTGAAGTACGACGCGATCGGCGTGGGACTGTTCAGCCACATGCATCTGCGGGGTCGTGATATGACCTTTGTTGCCCATCGTCCCGAGCAACCGCCTGAGAAACTACTGGTCATTCCCAACTTCAACTTCGGCTGGCAACACGGCTATCAATGGGAGTCGTCTAAAGTGCGATTCCCCAAAGGCACGCGTATTGAATGCATCGCTCACTATGACAACTCAGAGTTCAACCCGTTCAATCCCGACCCCAAAGTCGTCGTGCGAGAAGGACCTCAATCCTTCCACGAGATGATCAACGGCTTCATGTTCTACATCGACGCCAATGAAGATCTGCAACTCGCTATCGACCCCAAAACCGGCACGGCGAAACCGCGTTCGTGAAGTGGTCAGCGTCTTTCGATCATGCCGCGAACGTAGACGTCGTGTTCGATGATCTGAATCTCCGGGTTGCTCAAACGCTGCGCGAGCGACATCAAGGCTACGCCGTGTCCTCCGACTGGAGAAATGGCGTCCCGCCCGCCGGCGATCTTGGATGCGATGAAGACGTGCGCTTCGTCGATCAGCTGAACATCGCAAAAAGACCCCAGCACCTCGGAACCGCCCTCGACGAGCAAGTTCGTCAGCGAGCGTCGTCCCAGTTCTGCGAGCAACTCGGCGACATCAGGCTGGTTCGGAGTGGCGTTGGATGAGCGGTCTCCACTGCAAAGAACGAGTACTTCGGCGCCGGCAGCTCGCAGATTGGCGATGTTGGCTTCGGATGCGTTCTGCGAGACAGCAACCAGCAGCGGGATCTCCCGCGCGGTGCGCACGAGTTGAGAACTCAAGGTTAACTCACCGCGTGAATCCAGCACGATGCGCAGCGGAGTGCGAGGTCCGGGAGGCCGAGCCGTCAGCAACGGATCATCGGCTGCGGCAGTCCCGGAACCGACCAGGATGGCATCCATGCGGCCGCGCAACTGATGCACAATCGCACGCGATGCCTCGGATGAAATCCATTTTGAATCACGCTCACGAGTCGCCAGTTTGCCATCCAGTGTCATCGCCCACTTGGCATGCACATACGGCCGACGCTTTGTCATCAGCGTAACAAACGGCGCGTTGAGTCGTGCCACTTCATCCGCAAGCAAACCGACCGACACTTCAATGCCCGCCTCAAGTAGTTCACGCAGTCCGCCGCCACTCACTCGCGGAAACGGATCCTGCAACGCCACGACCACTCGACGCACACCCGATCGAATCAGCAACTGAGAACACGGCGGCGTCTTACCGTGATGGCAACACGGTTCAAGCGTCACATACAGCGTGGCCGACTCCAACAATCGTCGACGTTCCGCCTCATCGGGATAGCGAATCGCAAAGTCCGCGAGCGCATTTACCTCCGCATGAGGCCCCCCAAACCGCTGGTGAAATCCTTCGCCCAGCAACCGCAATCGTTCATCGACCAGCACAGAACCCACCATCGGATTGGGTTCGACGTATCCCTGCCCGAGCCACGCGAGTTCAATCGCATGTTTCATCACGGCATCAGCAGATTCAAACGGAATAGTCATATCAGTGAATAACAATCGAACGACCTAGATGTCGGCAACAGTCAGGCTCCGGCACAGGGAATCAACGAGGCGCACCTGTCTCATTGGGAATGCATAAACTCTAGTCGCGCCGGCGAGGGTTCTTGCCCAGAGGAATGACCAGATCATGAATGGCCCCCTTTGGATTTGGGGCACGGAGTTCAACTCTGAATTCCATGTCAGGTGGGTCTCGCAGGTAACTGACAGGCGTAGGGGCGGCGGCAAAGGTATTGTCGGGTATATCGGCCAGGAACTCCGGAACAAGCTGGCTCAAAGATTCGGGATAGTCACCGTTCTTGCGTTTGAAGATTTCTGTCGCGACCGCGGTGATCAACAATTCGTGGGCTAACTTTTCACGATCACTCAAGTCAAGGCCATACTGAGCACTTCTAACATGACTGCTTACCTCAATAATTGACGACTGGGTCCACTCGCCAAGTTCCACGGCAGTGATGCGTTTGGTGCCCGTTTCCACGGCAACGTCGAAAATGTGTGGCCACTTTGTGAACCTCGGACGAGAGCGCAGAGGCAGTTCACAACATTGCAGAAAGTTGGCGATCTCCAACTTCTGCACGCGCCTGCCGACAACTGGCTCACCGCTTAGAAACAATGTCATGCGGACTGGGCCACGAAAGTAAGGATTAACCCAGTTCCTCGGCGACGCATGGACTGCTGCATCAAGCAAATGCAGTTTGATTCCATAAAGGCGAATAGCATCTGCAAGCCACGCCTCTGGGCGAAGGTTATTCTGGAGTTCATCGAAGGCCTGTTGTAGGTCTTCAATAGAAAGTTGCTCCGACTGGATCCATCGCGTGGCACACCTTCGAGGCAAGTTGGACAACCCCACCCCTGTAAGACCTTGATCGTACGGGCCATGTCTTCGAATGAGATTGGCTGATCGAAACTGCATGCGGCAGAGATCCCAAGCTTCATCAAATCGATCTTGGTCCAGGAGTCGCATCGTTTCGATCTCCGCAGCAAAATGAATCAGTCGCATTTCCGTGGACAGATTTGGCTGAGCACGATAGGGATCAATATCTTTCGCTTGGATATAAAGTGCATCTGGTTTCTGCACACCCTGCTTCCAGACTTCTAACGCGGCATGGCTCGTCGTGCTCCACTTTAGAAGCGAGGGCGGAATGGACGCCCATCCTTCTTTCCATGCTCTGGAGAAGTCGTTGTGCAACGCGGTGTCCATCGGCACAACTAAAGTCGCCGCTTTACGAAACTCGACCCAGGCGTTGTTCTCATCGGGTACAACCAGATCGAGAATTGGCTGCGGGGCGTACGGCAATTCTATGTCTGGAACCTGACTGATCTTCCAACCTCGATGCGCCAATGGAGCAACGGCGATCAATAATGTTGCTAACAGCAGAAGGACGACCCGCGGACGAAACAGTCGTGCTCGAAAACCAAGCTTGTCCGCCTGAGTCGAGGACAACTTGAGACTTGGAGCAGTTGGTCCGTTTTCGTTCATCATGTTCCCGAAGCCTGAAGTCTCATCTCTACAGCGACTCCGCAGAGTCGGTTTGGTCCCAGGGAATGGGGAAGGTTGTTGGACGCGCTTGATGGCGATGGCGGACGTCACGCGGGCGGGCGCGGAAGTATTCGACGAAGCGGACGAGTTGCTTCACGGCTTCGTTGTAGGCGCGTTCGCCTTTTTCTTTGGTGGCTTTCTCGGCGTCTCCGAGGACTCCAGTTTCGGAGTAGCTGCTCGTCCAGGAGATCAACGCGCCAGGCCCGGCACCGAAGAGGTCCACCCAATTGAAGGGGTTGTCCTCGTCGTTCATCTTGATGGTGCCGCTCTTGATCTTGTCTTTGCGGACATTGTCTTCGTCGAGATACAGATAGAGCGATGTCTCCAGTTCGCAGGCATGCGAACAGCCGCCGGGAAATTTGCTTTCACGCCAGCTCGGCAGAAAGTCTTTGTCGACCGTGAGCAGATTCCACCAGGCGGTGACAACACACTCGGCATCGGTTTCCAGATTGGTGCGACGGGCGGCGAGGTCCAGGTTCGGCATGTTCGAACCGTGACCGTTGAGCAGAATAATCTTCTTGAAGCCGTGATAAGCGAGCGACTTCGTCACGTCCAAAACCTGCTTGATGAAGGTTTCGTAGTGCGTGTTGATGGTGCCCGGAAAGTCCATTACGTGCCCGGTGTAGCCATAGGCGATATGCGGCAGCACGAGGATCTTGTCCGGTATCGCCAGACCGGCGCCTCGAGCAATACCACCGGGACAGACAAGATCCACATCCAGCGGCAGGTGGGGGCCGTGCTGCTCGACAGCGCCGCACGGAATGATGCACACCTTGTTGAGTTCGATTGCCTCGTTGATCTCAGGCCAGGTGAGTTTCTCGTAGCGGTACTCGGTCGCAGCGCGGCTAGTCATGAGGAGTTCTCTAGGCGGTGATTGAGGAAGGACAGCTTTTCAACTGAGGGCTTCGCGGACGACTCGGCCGGATACATCAGTCAGGCGGAAGTCACGGCCAGCGTAGCGGTAGGTGAGGCGTTCATGATCGAGCCCCAGCAGGTGCAGTACGGTGGCGTGCAAGTCGTGAACGTGGACGCGGCCTTGGACGGCTCGAAAGCCGAACTCGTCCGTCGCACCGTAAGCGGTGCCGCCACGAATGCCCGCTCCGGCCAGCCACATGCAATAGCCGTAATGATTGTGATCTCGGCCATTGGAACCCTCCGTCGTGGGGGTCCGTCCGAACTCGCCACCCCACATCACCAGCGTGTCTTCCAACATGCCGCGGCGCTTGAGGTCTCTCAGCAAAGCTGCCATTGGCTGATCGATGTCGGCCGCCAGCTTGACGGTGGCATCGTTGTGATTGGAGTGCGTGTCCCACGGCTGACCGTTGCCGTAGTAGACCTGAATGAAACGCACGCCACGTTCTGCCAGGCGGCGAGCCATCAGGCAGCCGTTCGCAAAGTGAGATGTCCCGTACTCGGCACGGATGTCGGCGGGCTCGCGGTTGATGTCGAAGGCATCAGTCGCAGCGAACTGCATGCGGAACGCGGTCTCCATCGCCTTGATGCGAGCTTCCAGAGCCGGATCGTTGTCGCGAGCGGCCGCGTGTTCGCGATCAAAGTCGCGCAGCAAATCGAGTTGCCGTCGCTGCGTCGCCGCGTCGCGAGATGCATGCCGCAGGAAGGGGATCATCTTCTGCGGATTCAGTTCCGAGTGATTGATGTACGAGCCCTGAAACTCACCCGGCAGAAACGAGCTGCTCCACAGTTCCGCAAAACGCACCGGACGACCGGGACACAGCACGATGTAACCCGGCAGGTTTTGGTTCTCGCTGCCGAGTCCGTAGAGCATCCATGAGCCCATGCTAGGGCGTGTCGGCGTAATCGTGCCGTTGTTCATCAAGAACAACGCCGGGCCGTGATTGGGGTTGTCGGTGTAACACCCCTTCAAGACGCAGATGTCGTCCATGAACTCGCCGAACTTCGGCAGCAACCTGCTGACCGACAGTCCGCTTTCGCCGTTCTGACGAAAGCCAAAAGGCACTGGCAACAGACCGCTCGTCGCGTTCTCCGTGCGCAACTGCACTTCCGCCGGACGCTGGCCCACGTATTTGTTGATCGCTGGCTTCTCGTCGAAGAAGTCTCCTTGAAACGGACCGCCATTCATAAAAAGATGAATGACGCGTTTGGCTCGAGGTGCGAAATGAGTCTGCTGACGCGGCGCGACCTCAGTCCCGAATGCCGACGCCAGTCCCAAGGATGCGAAGCCGCTGCCCACCGTTTGCAGAGCGACTCGCCGAGTAACAAGATCGTCAGATACAGGCTCGCGGGAGGCAGACCAGCTCATGAAGTCACCTGAATGAGTTGCGGGCTCGCGGAGGCGTGAGCGCGACGGATACAGGTTGAAGAGCGGAGCGACAAAAGAAAAGTCCCCGGACAACTCCTGTCATCCGGGGACCAATGCTGCGCCGCTTGAGATTGATAATGCCGGCCATGATACCAAAACGGCGCGCTCACAATTCGGGTGGGAAACTAAGAGGCGAGTGAGGCGCTGTCAAATCGGTTGAGGGCTCTGCGACACGTCTCCGCCACAGACGCTGAACGACTGCTTCTCGAGTCTCCAATGCCAGGCTGAACAGAGCCGGAACAAAGATCAATGTGAAGACAGTTGAAGCCACCAGACCGCCCAGCGTGACGCTACCCAGACCGCGATAAAGTTCACTGCCAGCACCGGGTGCGAGGACCAGTGGCAGCAACCCAAACAGGCCAATCAACGCCGTCATGAAGATCGGACGGATACGCGTGCGGACACTTTCAACAATCGCGGAGCGGTGATCCATGCCGTCTTCGCGAATGTGAACCAGCGCCTGCTCAACGATCAGAATCGGGTTATTCACGACGGTACCAACCAGGATGATGAAACCGACCATCGTCAACATGTCCAGCGGTTGATACAGCCCTTGCGGGGCCAGCAGCAGGTTCAACAAGGCCAGACCGGCAAAGCCACCCACAGCACCGAGCGGAACGCTCATCATGACGATGAAGGGGTAGATCCACGATTCAAACAGGGCGGCGATCACGAGGTATGTAATGACGACTGCCAACAGAAGATTCCAGCGGATGGCCAACCAGGTCGTGCGCAGCTTGTCCGCAGTTCCTGAAAGGTTGATCTGGTAGTCGGTTCCGATAGTCCCTTCGTTGATCAGCGGCTGGACGATCTCGGATTGAATGTTTGCCATTGCGAGTTCAATGGGAGTCTCAGCCGGTGGTGTCACTCGAATCGTGATCGCGCGCTGGCGCTCACGCCGATTGATCTGTTCAGGACCACTCCTTAAGGGGAGGTCAGCCACAGCGCCCAGCGAGACAACCTGGCCGGTACGGGTTGCGATCGGCAGGCTCTCCAGATCCTGAGTCCGCAGCGCGAACTGTTCCTGACCCATAATCGACAGATCGATCTTGTCACCACCGATGTAGAAATCTGTCGCGTAGGCACCATCCACCAGCGCATCCACGGCGTAGCCGATTTCATCGGCCCCCAAGCCCAGGTCAGCCGCCTGTTCCCAGCGAGGGAGGGCGTGCACTTCGGGAGAGGACAGATCCAGGCTCGGAACGGGCACGGCCTGGCACCCTGGTACGACCTGCATCGCTTGTCCAAAGATTCGCCCACCGAGTCCAACGAGTTTCGTCAGCTCCGGCCCGGTGATCTCGATATCAATGGAGCGTCCGGCAGTCAGTCCCGATTCAAACAAGCTCATCTGGCTGGCAAAGCCAAACGTACCGGGAAAGACAGACACCCATTGTTGCAAGAGCGGCACGTCGCGGTGTGCCTGCAGTGGGTCCAGCGAACTCGCGCCCAAGAACAGCATCTTGCCCTGGGCCACGAAGAAGAAGTCTGCCAAAGGTGGATAATCCAGATCCTTGATTTTGGGATCATCGAGGTCGATATCCCAATAAGGACGCGCGATCGCTTCAACACGTTGGGCCATCGTTTGCACGTGGTCGATATTGTATCCCGGCGGCGGCAGCAAAACGGCAATCACGAAGTTGCGATTCCCACCGGGGAGGTACTCGACACCGGGCATCAGGACATAGCTCAGCCCGATTGAGGCCCCCAGAAATCCCAGCACTGTGATGAGCCGCAAGCGCAGACTCGCTTGCAATGCTTCATTGATACGGACAACGAGTTCCACAAACCGTCGACCGAAGCTGTCGAGGAGAGGCAACAAACCGAACACGGTGTGCAGTCGGGAAGGTTCCGCCCCGGCCCCTTCACCGGTTTCCCCCGCTGCAGGTTGAGTTGCACTCTTTAAGAGGCGACCGGCTGCCGTAGGAACAACGATCAACGCCACCAGCAGCGACAGCATCAGAGCGCTACTCACAGCCAAAGCGAGATCGCGGAACAGCTGCCCAACTTGATCCTGCACGAAGAGGATGGGAACGAAAACGGCCAGGTTCGCCAGCGTCGAGGCGATGATCGCGCCCCAGACTTCATTGGTCCCTTTGACCGTCGCCGTGAGGATGTCATCGCCTTCGGCACGGTGTCGAAAGATGCTTTCCAACACGACGATAAAATTGTCGACGAGCATACCAACGGCGAATGAGATACCGGCGAGTGTCAGCACGTTGAGTGTGCGACCCATAAAGCTGAGCATCAAGAACATGCCAATCATGCTGGTGGCAATGGCCAGCAGAATGACGAATGATGATCGCACGCTGCGGAGGAAGACGAGCAGCACGATAAACGTCAGCACCGAACCCAATAGAATGTCGTCCTTCACAACGCCGATTGACGAATTGATGTACTCGGTTTCGTCATACACCTGCGTCAATTCGAGGCCGCGTTGTTTGAGGACTCCGGCGTTAAGTTCCTTAACCGTCTGCTGGAGGCCCTGCATGACTTCCAGCACGTTGGAGCCGGTCTTGCGCTGGGCATTCAACGCGATCACCGAAGTTCCGTAGCGACGCACGATTCCAGCGGCTTTTTTGTAGCCAATCCGAACTTCCGCCACGTCGCGCACATAGACCGGATCTCCGTCTCGATGCGCCAGGATCGTGTGCTCCACTTCTTCCTTGGTCGTGAACTTGCCAATCGTCCGCACGACCCAGCGGCGTTTGCCTTCCGCCACGTCGCCAGCCGATGTGTCTCTGTTCTTCTTGCGGAGCGCTTCGCGCATATCGGCAATCGTCAATTGCCGGGCTGCAAGCTGATGTGGGTCGACAACGACCTGCAGCTCCTCTTCGCGACCGCCGAAGACATCGGAATTCGAAACTCCAGGAACGCGTTCCAGTCGTGGCTCAATCACTTCTTCGCAGAAGCGTCGGAGCTTTGTCAGGTCTTCTTCGTTGGGGCGCAGGTAAGCCAGTTCCGAATGCTTGTCCGCCAACTCGCGCATCCGCAAGATGGCCAGACCGGAGTTTAACGCGCGCTTGACGTGTTCAATCTCTGCCTTGAACTGCGGAAACTTTTGAATCGCCTCGTCGAGCTTTTCCGGCTGAGGGCTAAGCGGACTGAGAGCGAACCAGGCAATCCACTTATCATTCGCATTGGCCGACGCCACGATAGGCTGATCAGCATTCTCAGGGTACTCGCGGACCTGTCCCAAACGCGTGTTGACGTTGAGCAGCGCTTCGCTGTTCGGTGTGCCGATTGCAAATTCGAGCGTGATCTTGCCGTTCGAGTCTGAACTCTCAGAACTCATCTTTTGCAGGCCCTCGACGCTCTGCAGTTGCTCTTCCTGCTCTTGAACGATTTCGGTTTCGACTTCTTGAGGACTGGCGCCCGGCCAAGTGGTCATGACCGTGATCGCGGGGACCTCAACTTCCGGCGTAAGTTGCATGGGCATGCGATACATCGCGATCGACCCGAACATCGCGAGCATGATCACGCCGACAGAAACCTTAACCGGATTGCTGACGAACCATTCAATGAAGGACATAGGGCAAAGCTGATAGCGAGAGTGATGAGCAAGGCGGGAAACGAGAATCTAACACGACAGACAGGGGCCATGTCGCCAAAGACTCGCGCGAATTCTGCAACAGAGGAAGATTCGCGGCACGCCAATCGACAGATTTGCAAGGTGGTAACGATTGTGCCGTATCAAAAGGTAGAGGCCCGGCAGGTTCACTGTCAGGCCTCTGTTAACCACATGGCGTAATCGCGTCACATCAGGTCACGGCCAAAAAACACTACCGCGTAAGGTTGTTGACGTTACCCATCGTTTCCGCGCCCTGAGTCACGGTATTCATACCGCCGTTATCGAAGAACGTCTGCAGTTCCAGAATGGCGGGGCCCATGAGGAACATGAACACGGCGGGCATCATGAAGAGCACCGTCGGGAACATCAGCTTGAATGAGGCCTTGTTGGCTTTCTCGTCCGTTCGCTGACGCAAGCTCTCACGCATGGTGTTGGAGTATTCGGTCAACGCGTCCGAAATGCTGGTTCCCATGCGTTCGGACTGATTCATCAGAGTGGTGAAGGAATCCACTTCCGGCACGTCAACGCGTTCCGAGAAGTTATCCAGTGCGACACGCAGATTTCCGACTTCGGCCTGATGCACGACGATCCCCAGTTCAGCGGCCAGCACGGGGTACACGGGCTTGAGGTCTTTCGAAATGCGTTTCAGAGACTGAGGAATCGTGAGGCCCTGGCTCACGCACATGTTGAGCATGTCGAGCATGTCGGGCATGGAGCGTTCGAGTTCGCTCTTGCGAGAAGTGGCCTTGTTCTGAACTAGAATACGCGGTGCCGCCCATAGCGTGCTGGGGACCAGCAGCATGGCGCCCATCGCGAAGACTTCGAGCTGGCGCGGCACCAGTAGCAACACAACTCCGCAAAGTAAAAAAGCAACGAACGCGATGGCGAAACGCGTCGCCGCCAGGTTCTGCATGGCGTGCGGCTGGAAGTAGCCCGCAGCTCGCAATTCTTTCTCGACACGAACCGCGTCCGAGGTCGGAATCACACCCGCCATCGCAGGTGTCAGCGTTCCGAATGCGTAGTCGCTCGTATCGGCCGAGGGCACCTGATCCGGAGTCACCTTCGGGATTGTGTTGCCTTCGTCGAAGTCGTTCACCTCTTTGCCGAAGAGCGCGTGGTTGGACCAGGACACTCGGTAGATCGTCTCAGGCGTGGGCTGCCAGACTTTGGGTTCTGGCGGCGTCCACGGAGTCAACTTGTCGGCGTTGATGGTGGTCTTCGCGGCAATCGAAGCGTCAGCCTCGACGGGCGGAACTTCTCGGGGAACAGGCTGGCTTTGAACCAGCTTGTCCCACGGCGATGGTGGAAGTGCAGGCTCTGTGGCATTCGCAGCGACGGGGGTAGCAGCCGCAGGCTCAACTGGCGCAGGCTCGGCAGATGGATTCACGCCGAGCCGGGCTTCCAGCTCTTGCTGCTCCTGCCGCGCGACGTACCGCTTCCGCACGATCCACAGGATCGCACAGAGAAACAGACCGCCGAAGACGTAATAGCTCACCGTAGTGGGATTCATCGTATGACCTCGAGCTTAGTTAGCTCCGTTGGCTGTTTCGCAGAATGTTCATGATGATGCTGGTGCCGATGATCTGCATGGCGATCGCAATCAACGTGATGTTGCGGCCCATGTCAGAACGCATCAGGCGCGGGAAGTACTCCGCGTCACGCATCGTGAAGAACGCGACGATGGCGAGCGGCAGCACGAGCATCAGCACTGCGGTCGCACGGCTACCGGTTGTGGCAGCTCGCAACCGACCCAGGAACAGCAGGCGATCGCGGATCGTTTCGGACAGGCGGGTCAACACGCTAACAAGGTCACCACCTGTCTGATGGTGAACCGACAACGCCGTGACCAGAATATTGAGCGTCACAATACCCGTGCGATACGGCAGGTCCTGAATGGCTTGAGGCAAGTCTTCACCCATGCGCATGCGACGGGCACAGTCCTGCAGTTCGCTGCCGAGTGGTTCTGCCGTATCGTTGGCGACGATTTCCCAGCACTGCTGAATACTCCGTCCGGTTTTCGCCGCACGAGCCAGTTCGTCGATCATGGAGGGCAACTGCTGCTGCATCTTGCGCTGGCGGTTACTACGAATAATGATCGCCGCGAGAATCGGACCAACTCCGCCAAAGCCCGCCATCATGCTCGCCGTCAGGGGGTTTTCCTGAGCGATGAACGCGAGGCCGCCCACGACCAGCGCCGCGAAGAAGCTGAGGAACAGCAGCAACGACGGCGCGATCTGCATGCCGGATTGAATCATCAACCGATCGAACGCACTGTTGATACTGTCGCTGAAATCTGTGGGTTCATCCTTGCCCGACCCGAATGTTTCCTGGTCGCGCAGGATGCCAGCAAAGTCCGGCAGGCTATCGATTGGTTTGGACAGGATGTCCGCGGACATGGGCGGCTCCGAACGAAAAGTGAATTAGCAAAGAGGAACTGACTGCACGCGAGGCTCAAGACGGCTTAGCTGCTGGCCTTGAGTTCGCGGGCTTCGAACATGCTGGTCGGAGCTTCGAAGCCGGCGGCAGCGAGACGCTTCAGCACGGTGGGCTCGTGACCCGTCGCGAAGAACGAACCAATCGCGCGACCTTCCTGATCGATACCCTGCATGCGGTACACAAACACGTCTTCAGTGATGTAGACGCCGTTACGCACGCCACACAGTTCCGAGATACGAGTCACTTTACGCTCACCGGTACTGAGACGCGTCAAGTGCACCATCAACTGCACGGCGGTGGAGATGTATTGGCGAGAAACCTGCGTCGGCAGTTCCACACCGGACAACGCGATCATCATTTCCAGACGATCGAGAGCGTCACGCGTGTCGTTGGAGTGCAGCGTACTCATCGAGCCATCGTGGCCCGTATTCATGGCTTGCAGCATTTCCAGCACTTCGCCGCCACGACACTCACCCACGATGATGCGGTCAGGACGCATTCGCAGGCTGTTCTTCAACAGGTCGCGTTGGGAGATTTCACCGGTGCCTTCGATGTTCGCGGGTCGCATTTCCATCGACACAACGTCGGGCTGTTGCAACTGAAGTTCTGCCGTCTGCTCGATCGTGATGACGCGTTCTGTCACCGGAATGAAACGGCTCAGGTTGTTGAGCATCGTCGTTTTACCGGAACCCGTACCGCCCGAGATGATCATGTTCAGGCGACCGCGCACGGCCATGACCAAGAAGTCGGCCATTTCCGGCGCCAGCGTGTTGCGGGCCACCATGTCTTCGAACAACAGGGCTCGCGACTTGAAACGACGAATGGAAACCGTCGGTCCTTTCAGCGCGATCGGCGGAATCACGGCGTTAAGACGTGAACCATCCGGCAGCTTGGCGTCGACCATCGGCGACACTTCGTCGATACGACGACCGGCACGACCGACCAGACGGTGAATCAAGCGCAACAGGTGCGCGTCATCGGCAAAACGAATGCTCGTCGGCTGCAGCAGACCGTTGCGTTCGATGAAGACTCGGTCCGGGCCGTTCACGAGCACGTCGGACACATCCGGGTCGTTCATCAACGGTTCCAGCGGACCGAAGCCGTAGATTTCGTCGAGGATCTCTTTGACCATCTGCTCGCGATGATCAGTCGGCAGCGCGACTTCATCCATCGAACAGAGGTGCTGAGCCAATGCCCGCAATTGCTGACGCAGTTCGGCTTCCGGCACCTTGCCCGCCTTCGACAGATCGATGGCGTCGATCATGCGGCGATGCAGGTGCGTCTTCAGCCTCTGGAACTGCTGACGAGCTTCATTGCTGGATTGAACGGGAGAGTCCGCAATCATCGTGATCTCACTTTCGTTGACTCACCGGGGAACCGCGGCGAGTCACTTCCGATCTCATCAGAAGGTCAATTGCAACTTGTAGACGTACTTGTTTGGTCCAACTTGCGCGGTCAGAGGGACCAATGTTTCTTGAGCCAATACACCGGTACGAGTCGTGAGGACTCCCGGCTGGAACACCATCTTGCAGGATCCGTCCTGGCCAACACTGACATTGAGAATGCGACCGGCCACGGCTTCACGGCACGTCACGTCGCCACCTGAATACGCTTCGTAGAGCAACACAATCCGGCACTGGCCAATGAGATTGTGCAGTTCGTTCGGCATCGTGCCGGACCAGTCCGGAACGGCAGGAAATGACATCGGCCCGCGATCCAGACGGAACTCGGGCTCATCAGCGGGGAAGTCCTGCAGCGACCAGCCAGACTGCACATGCCGCAACATGTCAGACTGCAGCGTGTTCATGTTGAGACTGAAAATGTGGACGTTGGCCTTCGCCGGGTTCCCCTGATAAGCGGTGCTGGTCAGCAGGATCTCGGGGATGCCGTCAGGCTGTTGAGTGACAGTATTCGTGGCTTCGTCGTAGCCGTTTTCATCACGTCCCTTGCGCAGTTCAATGTCTTGCTTCCATGAGGGACGTTCGCGTTTCGAATCATCCTTCAGAATCGCCATCGGCAGAATCGGAATGGGCACGCCCTGCAACGGACGAAACGCGACGATGCGGTTATCAACAGTCGCTTCCGCGCGAGCCGCCACATCGGCGCTGTTCACTCCGCCGACACCCTGCCAGAACATGGCCACCGGATTGTCTTTGGCTCGCGTGTGCTCGCCGAGTACGACAACGCTGGTCGGATTCTCGTCCGTTTCAATAAACAGTGTCTCGCCATCGGATTCATTCTGAATCAGCTTGCCGAAGCGAATGCTACCCTCGGGGCCGAAGTCCAGTTCCACGGCGCGACCCGCGATCGTGTTGCGTGTCGCCACTTGAAGAGCTGCCTGACGGGCTTTCTCGACTCGTAGCAGGTTGTCGGAGTTAGCTCGCAGCAGATCATCGGTCGCCAGGAATCGGCCAGCACCGAGCGCTGCCGCTTCGACTCCGGTCTGCAGTTCCGAGCGTGCGGCCTCGAGCCACAACTTGTCGAGCACCAGCGCAACGCACGACACCACAGCGACCAGCGCGACGATCACGGCGGGGGCAAAGCTGCCTCGCCGGGTCGAGCTGCTCGCAATGGAGCGGTTGTGATGATAATGCCTCGCAGCACGCATGAACTGTTTCCGAAAACAACACAAGGAATGCGCAGTTTGTCTTCTAAGAAACATAGATCACGGTGAGGGACCTCGACGGAGCAAATCCCTACCAACTGCCAACACAGCGTCTCAATTCGTCCGGCATAATCGGCACATGTTGAATTTCGTCAACACGAGGAGCGCTGCGGCTTGAGCAAACCACGCGGTGCGCAAGGGAGGGCGAGGCTCCTGCCGAGCCGTTTCAAGGAGCGCGACGCGGCTCGGCAGGAGCCTCGCCCTCCCGTCCGTATGAGTCGTGCGAAGTCTAGGTTGTGAAAAAAAAGAAAGGCCTGAGCTTATTCAGCTCAGGCCTCCCTGCTTCACACTTCACACGGGAAACGAACCTCAGTTTTTGTTCTTACCCGGCACCTTCTGCGGTTGCAGCTTGGGCTGCGGGGCAGGTTGTGGTTTCGGCTGCGGTTGAGGTTGTACCTTCGGAGCCGCTGGCACAACCGGCTGAGGTCGTGGTTGAGGCTGAGGTTGAACCTTCGGTGCAGCCGGGATCACTGGTTGCGGTCGCGGCTGTGGTTGTGGTTGAGGCTGAACCTTCGGTGCAGCCGGGATCACCGGTTGCGGTCGCGGCTGCGGTTGAGGCTGTACCTTAGGAGCCGCTGGAATCACTGGTTGAGGCTGTGGTTGCACCTTTGGTGGCTGCGGCACAACCGGATTCGGCACCACAGGCTTGGGTTGAGGAACCGTTGGTTGAACCTGAGGTTGTACCTTGGGTTGAGGAACCGTGGGCTGGACCTGAGGTTGCGGCACATTCGGCTGAACTTGCGGCTGCGGGTTCCTCGGAGCCTTCGTGATCGGATCGAGCTTCGGATTGAAGCCGCGATCTGGCCTTTGAGTGGGCGTCTGAGGTTGAACCTGCGGCTGATTGGGCTGAGCAGTCGTGTTTGGAATCACCGGCTTGCCAGCTTCAAACGGCTTGCTGGTCGCGCCTGGATTCACCAGCGGATTGTTGTCACGACCGCGACCACTCCCAGCCGGGTTAGGTCCGAAACGCTGAGCGTTCTCTTCCACCTTTTTGGCGGTGATGGGCGACTTCGGCAGCTTGACCGTCCTGGGTTCGGTCACTGCAGGAGTCGCTTTCACGTCCGGATTCGGATTCGGCTGTCCCGGAGTTGGCGTTACTGCCAGTTGGGGCCTGCCGGTCCGTTCCACTTCCACTCGCTGAGCCTGCATTTTCTGCAGGTCCCTCGAGTGCGAGCGGAAGAAGTCGCGACGATCGTTGGACACATTCTGCAACTGGAGACTGTTCGGGTTCCGATCCCTGTCCCGGTTCGATGACATCCTCTGTAACGTCGTGGCCAGCACTGCTCCGCCAAGTGCTCCACCACCGGCTGCCAGACCGATATCCGTTCCGGTAAAGCGCCGGCCCGGACGGTCATTGACGTTATCGTCGTTATCAAAGCGGTCGAAATCGCGCCGCAGGTTACGGTCCCAGTCACGATCATTGCGATGTTGCCAGTGACTGTGGGAATAAATGGGATCGTAGCCACGACGGGTCGAGTTAAACGCGAACCAGGGCGTGAAACCTCGATTGCGATACCCACCACCGTAGTAGTCACCGTAGTAGTAGCGGTTGTAGCCGCTATTGATGAACAGGTGCGTTCCGAAGACCCCCGTGTTGATCACGACAGATGGCGTGTAGCTCCAGTTGAACGGGCCACGTCGCACTGGATAGATCGGGGCAAACATCAGACCGCGGTTGTAGACGGGATAATCCCAGTAGCCGCGGACGAAGATGTAGCCGCTGGGCGTCCAGTTGTAGCATGGTGGCACCCACATCCAGCCGGGCTGAGCGTCCAGCCAATAACCTGGACGCCAGGCGTATTGATCCTGACGCCAAACCCAGGCTCCGGGCACCCACGTTTGATTGTCCTGAGGCGCCACTCCAATGGGACCTTCATCGCGCGGTTCTGGTGGAGGCGGCAAGTAGACGATGTCGTCATCGCTGTCCTTCTTCCAGAAGCCCGCAACCCACTGGTAGTTACCGGCCTTATCGTCAAACCAGTAACCGGGGACCCATTCCAGATCTGGTGGAATCGCACGCCAGATACCTGTGATCCAGATGAAACGGTCACGCTCGTCATCCCAGTTCCAGTAGCCGGGAATCCAGGTGACGTTGTCGCCGACCGGTCGCGAGACTGGTGGCTGCTCGTCAATAGGAGCCGGTGGTGCTTCGGGAACCTTCTGACCCGGCTTCGGATTGAAAATCACCGGAGTCGCGAAAGCCTCGTGGACGGGGCCACGTGTCATGACTTCGATTTCTTCGTCCGGAACTGGCGGAGGCACCTCGCCCCGTGGCGCATTGTCCGGATCGAAGCTCGGTGGGGGTGGAGCATCTTGAGCTCCCGCCTGTCGCAGAATTCCGGACTCATAGGCGCAAATTGATGCTCCCAGCAGCGCGACGCTCAGTATCGATGCCGTAAGTTTCATAACGGTCCTCCTCGTAAGGCGTCATGCCGTAGATAGTTTCAGTGCAATGGCAGAGTCAGCAACTTCCCTGTGGGTGGCAGCAGATAAGCAATTGCAGTGCCGAAGAAAACGGGCCATCGCAGAGGATGTTTCAGCGTGTCAATATGATGGCAGGTGTATCCAATCCAGCGACAACAATCTGGGGTTAAGCCGTCAGATTCCGCCTTGGACTCTGCCGATCAAAGGGAAAAAGGAAAGAGCCCGGCCAATCATTGGTCGGGCTCTTTCCACAGGGGATGATTCGTTGGTCGGAATCTGAGCGATCGTTATTCGCCGCAGAGTCCGCGGTTCAGCTTGTTTAAGGCATCACACTCAATTTGACGAACTCGTTCACGAGTCAGTCCGAGCGCTTCACCGATTTCCTTCAACGTCTTGGGCTCTGAGTCGTCCAGCCCGAAACGCAATCGCAAGATCATGGCCTCGCGCTCGTCCATCGTTTCGAGCATCTTCATCACGTGAGTGAGGTTATCGGTATCGAGCAACTCGTTGTCGGGACCTTTCTGGCGTTCGTCGGCGACAACTTCACCCAGAGTCCAGTTGCTTTCCGGTTGCTCCGTCTGAGGAGTCGAGTTGTAGAGCTGGATCGCCTTCTTCACGATTCGCAGCTTCTTCTTCGGCAGACCGAGTTCCGCGGCCACCTCTTCCGGAGTCGGCGTGCGATCAAGTGATTCGGTCAGCTTCGCGGTCGCTCGACGCCACTTGGTGAGCAGTTCCACCATGTACGCCGGAATGCGAATGGTCTTGGCCGAGTTCACCAGTGCTCGCTTGATGGACTGCTTGATCCAGTAGCTCGCATACGTGCTGAAGCGCGTATTCATCGTGGGATCGAAGCCTTCCACGGCTCGCAACAGACCGAGGTTGCCTTCCTCGATCAGGTCTTGCAGGGGAAGTCCCTTGCCGGTGTAGGCTCGGGCAATGTTCACAACCAGTCTCAGATTCGCTCGTACCATGCGGTCACGAGCAGCTCCGTCTCCCCCGGAGATGCGGTAAGAGAGTTCTTTCTCCTCTTCCGCAGTCAGGAGTGCTGTCTCATTGATTTCACGCAGGTAGGTCTCCAACGGGTTTTGAACTCGGGATCCGCTACGGCGTCGCGTGGTAGTTTCCATAAATTTCCTGCTGATTCGTCTGGAGTCGCAATGATGGTGCGAAGCGACCAAGGGCGCTTCCGATACGTTGCCATCCAAGAGTTGGCGATCCGCTCCCGAACCAGAGTTCCATCAACAGAGGAAAAGGATCCGACAATGCCTGCGGTAACGACTTTGCGTCCTATGCAACCGCGCTATCTGGTCGAATCCGTCAAACTGCTCTCTCAGTGAATCATCTGTTGTGCAACTCAGTTTCTCGCTCCGAGCCAGCCTGAGACGTTGTCGCTCCTGTATTTCACAAGAGCACCCGATTCCTGGCTGTTAGCGGGAGACTTTGGGTAAGTCCGCGAGGATTTATCGGCGGACACTCGTGCTTTGCTAAATTGGAATGGCAAGTGAAATCGCACCGATCACGAAGAGTTTCCGGGTAGCGCAATTGTGCCGACCGTTCTGTCTGCATCCGCGGGTATTCCACGCTGGCGGCAATCTCCAGTTGAAGGTGAGTTGACACGCTCCATCGAAGGGATGTTCCCGATTGGATCTTCGTGTTTCGGACACCGTCTCTTGGTGCAGGCATTCGTAGACTGTGGCCTCTGTGGTCCTCAGAATCAGCGTCTGACTCGAGGCAACTTGACGACTGAGCACCGACATGTCCGACGCCGGCAAACCTCCTGAACTGCAGACGCCGATGGTCCTCAAGGACCTTGCGGAGGACCTGCGGCTGTACCTGCCGTACCCACAGAACTGGGAAGTGCACATTCAGGACAACGGGCCGCGCGAGTACTGCCACCACAAGACTCCGGGGCAGGACTACTTTCATTTGCTACTGCCCGGAGAGATCTATGTACAGTTCGGCACAGCCAAGCTCTGTCTGAACTGTGCGTACCGTTTTGGACATCTCACCGATGATCGCCTGCACTGGCAGAACGGTGTCCGGCGACAACGCGATCCGCTCGTCTGATGCCGCCCGGTTTGAGCGACCGACGCGACGCGTTAATTTAGAGTCGCCCTGCGCTTTGTCTTCGTCGTCCTTTGAAAGCGTCGTTCATGAATCTCACCGATGACCGTTATCGCCAGTTCTCTCTGACACGCGAGATGCTGGAAACGCCCCGCATTATCAGCAGCTTTGACGCGTCCACTTCCAAGTCCGTGGCCAGTGATATCGCTGCAGCCGGTCGCTTGCTGCTGACGGGTGAAGGTTCCAGCCGTCTTTTCCCGGCCAAGAGTTCCATTGCTCACGCCCGCCGCAACGGCTGGCCGCTGGTGCTGCACACCGACGCCGGACGTCAGTCTTCCGAATACGACCTCAGTGGCTGGGCCGTCTTCGCGGCCTCGAACTCGGGCAAGACTGCGGAAGTCATTCGCCTTTACCAGAAGCTGCGCGAACAACGGCACAGCCTGCGGTTCAGTTTGAGCGCGACACCGAACTCAAAACTCCAGGAACTGGCGAATCAGGGTTTCGTGCTGACCTGCGGCAAGGAAGAAGCTGTCGCCGCAACGAAGAGCGTGGTGGAACAGGCTCTCTTCTATCGCTCGCTGCTCGAACACATTTCGGGGCAGTCAACATTGGCCGGTCGGCTGGCTCAACTCGGCCAGCATGTCGAAGCCGCGCTGACAACGCCGTTCGACCAGACTCTGGTTCAGCGAATTGCGCGAGCCGGAACCATCTATTGGGCCGGACGCAACGACGGCGTTGCTGAAGAGCTCGCCCTGAAGACCAATGAGATCACCCGCAAGAAATCCGACTTCCTCGAAGGCACCTATGCCGTGCACGGCATCGAAGAGGTCATGAACCCCGAGGACGTGCTGCTGTGGGTTGATCCTTACGAAGAGTCAGAAGCGAAGTTCCAGGAATGCCTTGGCAAGGGCGTCGGCATGCAGATCATCGCGATCTCATCACGGCCAACCATGTTCCCGACCGTCACGATTCCGGACGGGGGCGATCTCGGTTGCTTCGTGCAACTCGCCGCCGGCTGGAACGTGTTGATCGAGGTCGGGCTCTCGCTCGGCATCAACCTCGACAAGCCGCAACGAGCCCGCAAGGTTGGTAACGAGTTCACGCCATGAGGGAGCAGAGCTTCACTGAAGGTGCCCGCCGCGCGATCGATCTCGCCCAGCAACTGGCTCGCGATTGGGGCGATAAGGACGTGCAACCCGGACATCTGCTCTGGGCTCTGATGTCTGATGAGTCGCAGGCTTTCGAGCTGCTCAATCGACATGGTCTGACCGTGACGACCGTCAGCACAAAGTCGATCGTGCACCGTGGCGAGATCCGGAACGAGCTGCCGGTTGATGACTCCACATCGACGGAAGAGATCGTTGACCGGCTGTCGCGCGATATGCGTCAACTGTTTGGTCAGGAGAAAGCGGCGCCGTCGACGGGCGCAACGTCCGATGCCTGGCGTGAAGTTCTGCTGGTGGCGAAACAGCGAGCGCGCGGAGAAACCGGTCAGCCCGAAGTGGCGACCGAGCATCTGCTGGCCGCGCTGCTGGCTGTGCCTTCGATCGTGCAGCAGCGGCTCGCCCAGAACGGCTTGAGCGACAACTTTTTGCCACAGCGATCCGTGCAAGAGCGGCTCGCTGATCCCGTTGACGCACCGTTTGAAATCGCCTGGCGCGACCCACAGGAATCAGAGCGAACAGCGGCGTTCCGGATTCTCGACGCCGCCGCGAATCGGGCTCGCGAGGGCATTCGTGTCGTCGAAGACTTCGTGCGTTTCACGCTGGACGACGCCTTCCTGTCGCGGCAGCTCAAGGAACTCCGCCACTCGCTCAGCGGGGCGCTGCGCGGACTTAATGATGCCGCGTTGATCTCGTCGCGTGACACGGTGGGAGACGTCGGCACGACAATTCACACCGACAGCGAGATGTCGCGCGTCTCGTTGCTGGATGTCGCGCGGGCGAATCTAAAGCGTATTGAGGAGGCAACGCGCACACTCGAAGAGTTTTCGAAGGTGGCCGTCGCGTTCGACCCGTCGGCAACGCATCTGCGAGACTTACCCGCGCGGTTGGGACAGGTGCGCTACAACCTCTACACGCTCGAAAAGGCGATCCTCACCTCAATCGACGGCCGCAGCCGACTGGAGGGGGCGTCGCTCTACATGCTGCTGACGCAATCGCTCTGTCGGCTGGATTGGGAAACCGTCCTGCGACAGGCCATCGCGGGTGGCGTGCGGGTCGTCCAGATTCGCGAGAAGGAACTCAGCGATCGTGACCTGCTTACCCATGTCCGCCGCGTGCGAGCCATCACGGCAGAAACGAACGTGCTGCTAATCATGAACGACCGCCCGGACTTGGCAGTGCTCGCCGAAGCCGATGGCGTTCACGTCGGTCAGGAAGAACTCAGCGTGCGTGACGCGCGACGCATTGTCGGGCCGAATCGGCTGGTGGGAGTGTCCACTCACAGCATCGAACAAGCCCGCCAGGCGGTTCTGGACGGGGCCAGCTATCTCGGCGTCGGCCCGACGTTTCAGTCCGGCACCAAGAACTTCAATGAGTTCGCCGGACTGGACTACGTGCGCGCCGTCTCGGCGGAAATCTCCTTGCCGTGGTTCGCGATTGGTGGCATCGACGCCACCAACGTGTCGCAGGTCGTCACTGCCGGAGCCAGCCGCGTGGCCGTGACCGGAGCAATTTGCCGCTCGGAAACCCCGCAAGCTGTTGCGGCAGAACTTGTGCAGCGTTTGGCTCAGTAACATCGCCGCGTAGGCGCTGCTGAAACTTTTTGCCGCCCGGCGAGGTCTTGGTTAGGTTTTCGACCGAACAGCACCTCCCTCGCCTGTGACGATACCATGCCGACTACTTTGCAAACTTCGGATTCGTTAGCTGCCTATCGACCGGACGCTCATGGAGGCTGGTCGTCCGCCGATGCGGCTCATCTGCTGTGGCGGCTGGGTTTTGGGGCGTCAGCGAGGGACGTTGCCGACGTGACCAAGCTGGGGCTGTCCGCCGCGTTGGACAAGTACATCCCCGCGAACGGGGCTCGCCCTGCAGAGTCTGCCGAGTTTCTGGCGACGGAGCCGGTCTTGCGCCGTGCGGCTCTGAGTTCGGGTGACGTCAACCAGTTGAAGGCCTGGTGGCTGTATCGCATGCGGTACTCGCAGCACCCGCTGGCCGAGAAACTGACGCTGTTCTGGCACAACCACTTTGCGACGTCGAACGGCAAGGTGCAGTCTGTCCGGCACATGCTGACGCAGCACGATCTCATCCGGCAGCACGGCATGGGCAACTTCCGCGAGTTGCTGCACGGCATGTCGAAAGACGTCGCGATGCTGGTCTGGCTCGACAGCAACTCGAACCGCAAGCGGCATCCGAACGAGAACTTCGCCCGCGAACTGATGGAACTCTTCAGCCTCGGTGTCGGCAACTACACCGAGCGAGATATCCAAGAAGCGGCCCGAGCGTTCAGCGGCTGGCACGTGCGCGACGACGAATTCTGGTTCAACCGCCTGCAGCATGATGACGGCTCAAAAACCGTATTCGGCAAATCAGCCAACTTCGATGGCGGCGAAGTTGTGGACCTCTGTCTGGGGTTGCCTGCGTGTGCAAAATTCCTCGCGACAAAGCTGCTGCAAACCTTCGTGCGACCGCGTCCGTCAGTCGCTCTGGTCGATGCCTTCGCCGCTCGCATTCGGGAACGCAACTTCCAGATGACAGCCGCGCTGCGGGAACTCTTCGCCTCCGAAGCATTCTTTGCTGGAGAGTCGCGGCGCGCGATCATCAAGAGCCCGCTGGAACTGGTGATGGGCACCCTCACGCTGCTGGGAGTCCGTCCACACTTCCAGAATTGCCTGGCTCCGTTAGCAGGACTCGGCCAGGACATCTTCGAACCGCCGACGGTGAAGGGCTGGGAAGGTGGAGCCTTGTGGATCAATTCGGCGTCGCTCATCGCCCGCATGAACTTCCTGACAGAACTCGTCTCTGGCGCCCGCTACGGTCGCGTTGAAGACGATGGCTTGCGAGCCCTCTTTGCTGACGCCGACCTCACCCGCGCCCTGCTGCAGCCAACGTCCGAGAGCGTCCCGCGCAACCGCGACGAACTCCTGATGACACTGCTCGAGCCCGAATTCCAGATGATCTGAGGCAGGCGTCAGGATCACTGACCGGAGCACCCGCACGGTCCCAAGCCTGAAGGCCCAAGCCCGCCGCAGTGGCGCCCCCTCGCTTTGAGTTCTGAGTGCCATGCGTCATCCTGCGCAGACGGCGTGCGATGGCTTCAACTCTGAAACTCCCCCTCTGTTTGAAAGCAAGGCGACCTCATGCTTCCCGGTATTAAACTGTTTGATCTGACGGGCAAAGTGGCACTGGTAACGGGCGGTTCGAAGGGTCTCGGCGCCGCGATGGCCGAGGGGCTGGCGTCAGCCGGTGCGGACCTGTTTCTCACCAGCCGACATCAGGATGAAGTGGACGCCACCGCTCAGCAGATTGCGAAGGATCACGGTCGCCGCGTGATCGGTCATGAGGCGGACGTGTCCAACCCCGATCAGGTCAACGCGATGGTTGCTCGCTGCCTAAAAGAGTTCGGCAAGATCGACATCCTCATCAACAACGCGGGTATCAACATTCGCGGACCGATTGATGAACTCACCTTCGAGCAGTTCCAGCAGGTGCAGAACGTCAACGTGAATGGCGTGTGGCTGACGACTCGAGCCGTCGTTCCGCACATGAAGCAACAGAAGTACGGACGCATCATCATTCTGGCTAGCACGCTGGGCGTCGTCGGGTTGGCGGATCGCACGCCTTATGCCACGAGCAAAGGTGCGACCGTGATGATGACGAAAGCGCTGGGTCTGGAACTCGCGCCGTTCGGCATCACCTGCAACGCCATCTGCCCCGGCCCGTTCCTCACGCCGATGAATGTGCCGATCGCCGATCAGGAGAACACGAAGAAGTTCATCGTCGGCGCGGTCGCATTGAACCGCTGGGGACGCATGGAAGAGATTCAGGGCGCCGCGATCTACCTGTCCAGCGACGCATCGAGTTACACCACCGGCAGTCTGCTGATGGTGGACGGTGGCTGGACGGCTCGTTGAGTCAGTCAACCACCAAGCCGGTTCCTTGATGGGATGCGAAACTGTTACCGCTCTTTGAAGACAATCACTGCCTAGTCGTGGAGAAGCCTGCGGGCCTGCTGATGGTCGGTGACCGCACTGGCGACGAATCGCTGCTGGACCAGGTGCGTGATTACATCAAGGTGAAGTACGCCAAGCCGGGCGATGTCTACATTGGACTGGTGCATCGCCTGGATCGGCCGGTGTCGGGCGTGAGCTTGTTTGCTCGCACCAGCAAAGCAGCCAGTCGGCTGTCCGAACAGTTTCGCAGCAGCACGACTCAGAAGGTCTACGTGGCGTGGGTCAACGGAGTTCCCTCGCCGCGCAGCGGCACATTAAAAGACTGGTTGCTGAAGGACGAGCAGCGCAACGTCGTGTCCGTTGTTCGTCCGACGACACCGGGCGCGCTGGATGCCGAACTGGACTATCAGGTGCTGAAAACTCAAGGCTCGAAAGCGTTGCTGGAAGTCCATCTGAAGACGGGGCGCCCGCATCAGATTCGAGTGCAACTTTCGTCGCGCGGCTGGTCGATTCTCGGCGATGTGAAGTACGGCGGACAAGTAGGCCAACGCGGCGGAGTCATCGCGTTGCACGCCCGTTCGCTGACCTTCCAGCACCCGACGCTGAAGCAGCCCATCACCGTGGAGTCGCCGATCCCCGCAGTATGGACGGATTGGTTTCGCGTTGCGGCGACTTCGTAGCGCCGTCAGCCCCGCGATTTTGAGAGTCGCCGCGAATAACTCCGGCGTGACCATCCACGCTGATCCGACGAAACCTTGGCCCGTTATTGAATGAGCCGCCACAAGTCGCGATGGTTAGCCGACGTTTCGCGAACTGATCGGTTTAGTACGAGACCTCGTTATGAGAACACTTATCGCCGCCGCCTTGATCTGCATGTGCAGTGTGCCTTGCGCGGTCGCTCAAACTCCGAATCCGGAATTCACGCACGCAGTGCCGATGGCCGTAGAACGCGGCAAGACCAGTGAAATCACCGTGCATACTTACCCCAATCAGAAGAAGGGGTACGAAGGAGCCTTCGCGGTTTTGTTTGAAGGCACGGGGCTGGCGGCGGAACCGCTGCCGAAAGGTGAAAAGGAATCCGTCGATCAACTGCGTTTGAAAGTCACCGTGGACCCGAATGCGGCTCTCGGCGTGCGCGAGTTTCGAGTCGCCGCCGCCAGCGGCATTTCGACCGTCGGGCAGTTGCTGGTTGTCGACTCAGCGGTCGTGATCGAACAGACCGAACCCCATCCCACGCGCGACAAGGCTCAAGCTCTGCAGGTAGGCCAGACGCTTGGCGGCATGCTGACAGCCAAAGAGCAGGTTGATGTCTTCAAGTTCACGGCGACGGCGGGACAAGCCGTCACGGTGAGCCTCTACTCCTACCGCTTCTTCTTCAAACGCCATAACCAGTTCGACGTGCTCGATCCGATCGTCTCGCTGAGCGATGCATCCGGCCGTGAACTGGCCGCCAACGATGACTTTCAGTTCGCGGATTCGCTGCTGCATTACAAGTGCGAGCAGGCCGGTGACTACTACATCACCGTGCGCGATGTCGATTTCAACGGCACTGCTGCCTTCAGCTATGTCCTGCAGTTGACCGATCGTCCGTTCGTGACGTCGATCTTTCCGCTGACGATCGCTCCGACAGATCCGCCGAAGTTCAAGGTCGATGGCTTTCAGCTCGCAAGTGCCGATGCGGATCTGGCACTGAATTCCTTCGCGTTGCCTGCTCCAGTCGGACGTCATTCGATTCAGTTGCAGTCGGGTGGAGTTGGAACAAACCCCGCTTCACTGGAAGTCACCTCCCATCCTGTCGTCGCGGAAGTTGAACCCAATGAGAAGCCCGATCAGGCTCAAGCGGTGACGCTGCCAGCGGTGATCAATGCCCGGATGGACGCGCCGAATGACGTCGATCACTACGCGCTGACTTTGAAGGCCGGGCAGGCGATTCGCTGCGAGGTCAAAGCGCGGCGGCTGGGTTCACTGCTCGATTCCAATCTGCAGTTGTTGAACGCTCAGGGTGGCGTTGTCACGGCTAACGACGACATTCATCCCTCGACGAAGGACTCGCGGATCATCTTCACGGCGCCGGCTGACGGCGTCTTCACGCTGAAGATTCGCGACCTGCTGTATCGCGGCGGTTCGATGTTTCCGTACTCGCTGACCGTGCAGCTCGACGAGCCGGATTTCACGCTGCAGGTGGATGAATGCCGGGCGGGCATCGGTCCGGGCACGGCGATGCCGTGGTATGTGAGGGCAACTCGGACTGGTAACTTCGCGGGACCGATCGACGTCCGCGTAGAAGGTCTGCCTGCCGGTATCTCGGTCAACACGCTGACGATTCCGGCTCACGCGAATGATGGCGTGCTGATCCTGCAGGCAGCCGCGGATGCAAAGCCGGTTGCCGGCCTGGTGAACGTGATTGGCTCAGCCAAACTCTCGCTACCCGACAATCAGACGAAGCTGATCGAGCATCGCGCCGAGCCGCTTACCGAAATGGAGATGCCGGGCGGCGGTCGCATGATCTGGCCGGTGACGACGCATGCGGTCAGTGTGTGCTCCAAGTTCGACATCGCGGCCGTGAAAGTCTCGCCCACCGAGATCACTTTGCAGCCCGGTCAGAAAGCCGAAGTGGAAGTCGAAGTCGTGCGGCGCGAAGGCTATACCGGCCCCGTCACGCTGGATGTGCTGCTGCAGCACCTGGGCTCCATCTTTGGCAACCCGCTACCGCCGGGAGTGAAGCTGGTCGACTCTGGAGCCAAAACATCGCTGGCGTCCAACGAAACCAAGGGCAAGATCATCATCGAAGCCGCTGCCGACGCGAAACCGTTCGAGAAAGTACCGATCTCAATCAACGCGAACGTGTCTATCAGCTTTGTGCAGAAGCGACCTTACGCCAGTCCGCCGATCTGGCTGACAGTTCTCGCGCCCGCCACTGCCGCTACCAAATAATTCCGCTGACTACCGAGTGAGAGACTTTGCGACATGGAAAAGCTGATCGAAGGCGTTACGGATCTGTTGGAAGGCAACTGGAGCAAACTCGTCACGGCCCTCATCATGATGGCCGTGGGCTGGTACTTTGGCCGTCGCAAGGCCGCTGCTGACTGGCGTCGCAAAGAGTTCTACGACCGGCTGAACGTTTCGTTGAACTCCATGACCTCGGGCACTCTGCAGATTCGCACCGTGCTCGAGAAGAGCTGCCAAGACGTGTTCTTGAATGTCGTTGCGTCGGAGAAAGTCGTCGAGTGCGCCAAGCTCACGACTGCGAACGATCCCATACTGCCGCTACCGAAAGATGACTACTGGTACTACCTGAACTCGGTGCTCAACGAAGTCGCCGAGAAATTTTCCGAGGGCACCGTGCGGCGTGACATGGGGCTGCCCGTGCAGACTGAGCGTTACGCGATCTGCCTAACCAACGAGAACGCTGGTGACCTGCGCACCCGTAAGGTGCGCGCGATGCTCGTGCAGACGCGGCTGCTGGACAATTTGCCTGCAGAGCAGCCAAAACTCGAAAGCCCGCACCACATCACGCGCTGGGAGACGCTCAAGCAGCTTGCCCGGGAACGCAAAGCCAACCCGCACAAGTTCCTGGAAGTCGAGATCTGCTTCTCGAAGTCTTGAGAGCGATGACTCGGCACTCAGGCATCCGAGCCGACTACTCTTCCGGCTTCGCCAGGGTCGGTTCAGGGATCGAGTTCAGCAGCTCGGTCACGCGTTGCGGAACCGGCTTAAACGATCCCACGACTGCGGTCAGCGCCCGGCGGACGTCTGGCTCCTGGGCGGCATCGCTGGCCGACTTCAAGGCCACAACTTTGTCCTTTGACAACAGGACGCCGTGCTTCTGGATGTGCAACGCCAGTTGCAATGCTGCAGCCTCACGCAGCTTTGGCGGACGTGAAACCGTCGTCGCGATTTCTTGCAGGCGTTCCTGAGCACCGGGAGTAGCAATCGCTCCGAGTCCGATGACTCCGTTGATGCCCACCTCGGCCGCTGCAGTTGATTCGAACAAGACGTCCTCTGCGGACGAAATGTCGAAGACTTCAGTGCGACGTCCGGAAGCAATGTGCGCGAACCAGAACCCGGCCGAGCGAATGCGTTCGCCACGATTCTCGGCGGCTGCGGTAGGAACTTCGATGCGGGCCAGGAACTGCTCTACGCCCCGCTTGATGCTGACGTCGCCTTCGGTGGTAAACGCCACCAGCGGATAATCCATCAACAGGCGAGCCACCTTCGGCTCAATGTTTTCAGGACCGTAGATCACGATCGGAATGCCAGCAGTGCGCGCGTCAGCTCGGATGTTGGCAATCGTTTGTGTCAGACTCCAGTTGATGCAGGCGGCATGCACGATAATGAGAGCAATGTCGCCTCGATCCACGGCGAGCTTAAAGCCATCCTGACCACTCTCGGCGGTCAGAGGCTCGTAGCCGATCGTCGCCAGATAGCTGCCCGTTGTCGCACCACGTTCACCGTTCGGGTCAATCGCCAGCGCCTGCCGCGAGCCGCTGTCGTTCAGGGCACGCTTCAAGATGTCGACAACTCGCTGAGAACCTCGGAACGACGTCTCGGGGTCAAATTGCAGAATGGCCGAGGCCGCTGCAAACTGAACTGCGAAGCTGGGTGAGTTCAGAGCCATCATCAGAGGCGAGGCTTGACCATTGCGATTGTCGAGCAACCTGCGAGAACCGGTCTGCGACAGAATCTCCAGCGCCGCCAAAGCAGCGATTGCATTGTGGTGCTTTAAGGACACTTCGAGAGCCGACAGCGTGACTTCAGGACCGGCTTCAACGGCCGTGGCGTACGTTGATCCCGGTTCCGCAGGCAATGGGTTTCCGGGACCAGCCAGATGCGCATCGAACGCGAGTCGCAGAGCCAGATACAGCCCCTGCAGACGTTCGCGTTCCGGGGACAGTTCCAGAGCCTGTCGTGCCAACTGGCTACCCGTCATCAGCGAGGCCGTCTTGGGATCGACAATCCATGACGTCAGCTTGTTGGCCTTGCGATCCCACGACCACAGTTCCACCTTGCCGTTGTCATCCAGCAACCATTCGTATTCATTCCGGAAGTGCAAAATGGCCAGCTTCTCCAACTGGGTTGAAGCGCCGAAGCTGGTGACTTCGTGAGCCTTCTTGGCGTCCCCACGCTGCAAACGAGCCAAAGCCTGCTTGGCTACTTGACGAATCCCCGGCGGCTGCTTTTCGGAAAACGCGAAGTAGTAGAGATACGGCTGAGTGCTGTCTGAACCGAGCCCGCCCAATGCTTCCAGGCCAACCGATCGAATCTGTTCCGAGGGCGAATCCAGCGCGCCAATCAAGGCTGGGACAATCGGCTTGCCGAGACGAGTCAGCGCGTAGATCAGCGAATCGCGTTCGTTAGGACTGGCAGTTGCCGCAATGGTCGTCAGCATGCGGGGCACGGCGACTGAACCCGTGCTACGCAGTTGAATGATCGCGACTTCACGCTGTTCCGGAGTGCCCTTCAATTGAGCAATCAGTGCGTCCATCCGCGCCGGATCTCCGGCATAGCGGCGGAAAGCCGCGTTCATCTTGTCGAGCAGATCAACCGAGAACGGATGCAGGCGACGGTCATTTGCCAGGCGCAGGAACTGCCCGGGGCCGTGTTTGTCGCGAATCTTCAGCAGGGTCTGGTCGTCCAGATCCTGAGTCAGCAACTGCTCAAGATACTGCAGCGCCAGATTGGGCCGCTCGAGATCTGACATCAACACTACGGCATCAAAGAGCGCAGTCGGCGTCTTTGGTTCGGCCAGCAAGACGGACGCATCCTTGTCCTTGGCCTTCGGTGCGACTTGTGCGCACACGGGCGCTGCAAGGCACGTCAGTGCCACAAGCGTCGTGACGAAAGCTGGAACCCAGCGACGCATTCGGATGCTCCGTGTCGTCGAGATGGTTGATTCTAGGTGCGAAGTTACATGCCCCTCGTCATGAACGACTCCGGGCGCGAACTCAGTTTGCGAAGATTGTCGGATCACATTGGAGTGCTCGACCGGAGAACTCAATGTGGAACTTGGTGACTTTTCAGTTTGTGACACAGCCACCCCAGGATGCAACACAACAAACTGGCATGGCTTTGTCAGGAAATGCGGGTTTGACAGTTAATGACGCTCTGGTCGAAGACTACTTACCCAATCCCGCCAGCAATGCCTTGATGCTGTCTGGCAGAACAAAATTCTCATCGATGCGATCGTTGTCAGTGTTCTTGATTGTGTCGAAGCCCTCATTACCGGCGAGCGTGTCCTGACCGCCGTTGCCGTTGATGGCGTCGTCACCGTCGCCACCCAGCACGGTGTCATCGTCGGCCTGACCGAGCAACGTGTCGTTGCCGTCACCGCCGAAGATGAAGTCGTTGCCGAAGCCGCCAGCGACCGTGTCGTTGCCATCACCACCATCCAGCGTGTCGTTGCCGAGGTTGCCGTCGACGGAGTCATCTCCATCGCCAGCATCCACGACATCGTTACCGGCGCCTGCATCGATGCGATCTTCTCCATCGCCGCCCAGAATCGAATCCGCCCCATCCAGACCGAAGATCACATCGTTCTCGGTGCCACCACTGATGACGTCATCACCGATGCCACCATTCAAAGCGTCGTTACCCGCCACACCCAGGATCGAGTCGTTTCCGGCTTCACCAAACGCGGTGTCGTCACCGGAATCCCCCGACAGGGTGTCATTGCCATCGCCGCCCAGAAGTGAGTCGTGATTCGTGCCGCCGTTCAGGCTGTCGTTACCAGCCCCTCCCAGCAGCGTGTCGAGTCCGGTACCGCCATCGAGCACGTCATCACCAAAGCCCCCGCTCAGGATGTCGTTGCCAGCGGAACCGAAGATCGTGTCCTGACCACCGCCACCATTGATCGTGTCGTTGCCGTCACCACCGATGATGGTTTCGTTCTCGTTGGTGCCGTTGATGGCGTCGCCGCCCTCACCGCCATCCATTGTCAGACGCACCGAGCCGATCACCGACCCGGCCGCGTTGAAGGTATCTGTCCCGGCACCGCCGAGGAGGTTGATTGCCAAGCCGGTCAATGTGTCGAGATCGCCCACGTTGAAAGTATCATTGCCACCAAAGCCATTGACGTTGACGGTTGTGGAACCGCTCTCGACGGTCACCGTCTCCCCGCTGCGTGACACAACCAGCCTGTCGGCATTCTGTCCCACAGTGAAGACGTCGTTGAGATTGCCGCCCCAGATGTCGACGGTGTCCGCACCATCAGCGTCCAGCACCAGATCGTTGTTGTCACCGATACGCCACTGGATGGCATCGTCACCGGCACCGTTGTTGATCGTGTCGTTACCCGCGTTGCCACGGATGAAGTCATCCCCATCGCCAGCATCAATCACATCGCCACCGGCGCCGCCATAAACCATGTCGTTACCGGCATCACCATTGATGACGTCGTTTCCGAAGCCGCCGGTCAGCAAGTCATCGCCCGGTGAGCCGAACATCGTATCGTTGCCATCGTCACCGAAGACGGTGTCACCATTCGTGGGCGTGTTCGGAGTGGTGGGTGTGCCTGCCAGTTGATGATTCTGAATGGAGATCTGCAGGGTGTAGATCGCCCCGCTAGGCACCACAGACCCTTGGTTGCTGAATCCGTCGAACTCGCCGATTCCGATGTAATAGGTTCCGGGATTCGTGAACACGATGTCCAGGAACGAATCGAAGTTCGACGTGCTGCCGCCCTGCCCGTCGCTGGTGCTGGAATCGTCATCGAACGCCACAACCTGGCCCAGTGAGTCATAGACAACGAACACGGTGTCATAAGTGAAGCCACCGGGACCGGACGTGAAGTCCATATCGAAAATACCGCGATCACCCGCGTTGGTAACCGTGAAGGCATAGAAGTCGTAGGTACCGTCGCCAGTGCCCTGAATGGATGCGTGCGGCAGCGTCGTCGAGGTGTTCGCCGCCGTGCTGCCGATGTTCGGATCGAACTCCTGCGAGAACGACGCATCCACATTCATCGCCGTCGCGATGGAGTCATTGCCTTCCACTTCAGGAACCTGCAGGCGAGCGTTGATCTGCTGCAAGTCCGCCAACTGCTGCAGATTCACCGCTGTCGGGCCGTAGGACGGAGTCTGAGCCTTTGATGCGGATAGGCCGGGGAACACGATCATGGGCTTCAGTGAGCCGACCGTCGTGGTGCCGCTCACGAACTGCGTCACATTCTCTTTGGCTGCGCCGTATCCAACGCTGCCCGCGCTGTCAGATCCGCCAGATCCCACCGGCAGGAAGATCCCCTGGAAACCGTACGGAGTGCGAAGATTTCCGCCGGTTCGCAAATCGACGCTGGAGAAGTTCGTCAGGTCGATGGCGTCAGCCTGGCTGTAGTCAACCTGGTAACCCAGATCCTGGAACTGGGCGACGGTCAGTCTCGTCAGCGGATTCGCACCCGGATTCGTGACACTCGTCATCAGTTCGTTGGTCAACGTGGTCTCACGCCAGTGCGTGCCCGTCGTACCGGGACCACCAGTGTTCTCCACTGGGACTCCCAGAGCGTTGCCGCCAAACCGGGCGTTATACTCCGCAATCGCGTTCGGTCCGCGGAACTGCGGATCCTGACCGCCCAGGCCGCTGATCAGACCAAGGTCACTCCAGACCGTGCCGAAACCGAGGCAGTGAGCGATTTCGTGCAAGGCGACGGTGAGGAGCTGACCGCTCGTTTGCAACGCGTTGATGTCGAGCGAGTCAACCTGGATGTCTGCCGCAGACGGCAGGAAGGAACCCGCCCGAGCCGCGATGAGTTGCGTGTTCGCCAGGATATTGCCGACGGTATCGATGGTGATCGCCGAGATGTCGATCGAGATATCGTCGACCTGACCGATACCCGGCACGATCACGTCCGGCAGGTCACCGACGATGATCTGTTCCCAACGATCCGCCGCCTGACGGAAGATGGCTTGCTGAGCGTTCGTGATCGATGAGTCAAAGACCAGATCGATATCGAAGGTGCTGATCGGATTCGAACCTGGTGGTACCGTTGAGGTGCCGATGTCGTCCGCACCAATCGCCGAGACCGGGTACGGCACCGGGACCGATCGCTGCAGGATGCCGCTGCGCGAGAACACGTCGATTGTGCCGCTCGTGCTGGAGCCGAGATAGACTTCACCGTTCAGCGCACCGGCTCCGAAGTAGGCACCAGCGGAAGGAGTGTTCGGCGTGAAGGCCGAAACAACCTGCCCCGTTGCGGCACTCACGTAGAGCACTCGGTTGCCGCCCGCTTCCACCACCACTAGCTGATCCGGATTACCGATGCCGGCCAGACCGCCTTGCAGCAGCGAGACCGTCGGATTCGTGCCGTTGATATCCAGCGTGTCGATCACCGTGTCGGTCGAAGGATCGTAGACGTGAATGTCACCGGCCGAGACGTCCAGGAAATAGACCAGGCCGCCGAGCACCGCGAGACCTTCGTAGTTGCGTGACCCGATAGTGATCGGATCCTGATCGACAACCGTGCCGGAATCGGGATCGATCTCATACATCATGTCCGTGCCGAAGCCGTTCATGAAGAAGAGATGATTGCCGTCGAACGCCAGTCCGTCGCCGCCGGAGCTAATTGCTTCCGGAGCCGGGAAGCGGCGAATTTCATTGCCGGTAACCGGGTCCAGTTCCACGATGGAATTCGTGTTGTCGATCGCGATCGCGAAGAGCCGAGCAAGCTGGCTTGGGGGCGGAGTCACAGCGACGTCGGTCGACAAGATCACGTCGTCGTCCGCACCACCGCGCAGCAGGTCCTGACCATCGCTGCCCTGCAGAGAGTCATTGCCCGCATTGCCGTAGACGGTGTCGCCACCCAGGCCGCCGGTCAGTGAGTCATTACCGCCGCCACCGAAGATGAAGTCGCTGCCGTCGCCACCGTCGGCCGTATCGTTCGCAATGCCGCCATTGATCAGGTCAGCGCCACCGCCGCCGTTCAGAATATCGTGCAGCGTGCCGCCGTAGAGCTGATCATCGCCATCATCGCCGCTGATCGTGTCGTTGCCCGCGAGGCCGTAGAGCGTGTCGTTGTCATCGCCGCCGCTAACCGAATCTCGGCCCTCGCCGCCGATCACGAAGTCATCGCCAGCGTCGCCGTTGAGAGTATCTGGACCGAAGTCGCCGCTGACCGAATCATTGCCAGCATTGCCGTTAATGAGGTCCGCGCCATCGCCTGCGTCGATCGTGTCATCGCCGTCTTCGCCGCTGACGATGTCGTTGCCGTCACCGGCGCGCACGTTGTCGCTGCCGTCACCAGCCGTCACGAGGTCGTTGCCATCGCCCGCGTCAACGGTGTCGACGCCTGCGTTCGCTTCGATGGTGTCGTTGCCATCGCCCGCATCGATCGTGTTGTTGCCTGATCCACCAACAATCGAATCGTCGCCATCACTGCCGATGATGGTGTCGTTCAGGTCGGCCGATCCCAGGATCGTGTCGTTTCCATCCCCACCCTCGACGCGAATGCTGACGAGGCTGGTGAAGGTGTCTGCCTGCACCGCGCTGAGATCGATCAGGTTCGCACTGCCACCCCCGCGAATCTTGATGGATTGAATGTTCTGCACCTGCACTGAGCTGACCGTCGTCGCGGCCACGCCGTTCTGCAGCACCTGCAGCGGAGCACCATCCTGCGGATTGGTGTCTGCCGGATTGGGGCGTACCACGACGGAATCGGCGCCGTCGATGATGATGCTTAATTCCCCAGCCACAAACAGGGTGCTGACCGAGAGCACCGCGCGAGCTTCCAGCAGCTCGGTGGGTTGGTTCGGAGTCGTAGCCGGACGTCGCCGCTGAGCTGCGGTTTTTCCGGCGTTGCTTTGAACTCGTTGTCGGACTTGGTCCAGCCACTTGTGGAAGTACATAGGTCCCATCCGTGGGTTGCGGTGTCTTTCGAAAAAGACCTCAGGCGCGGCAGACACTCTGCGCGTTCTCCTCTTAGATCAGCCCGTCACCACCCGAATATTCAGCACGATCGGACTAACCGGAAAAGTTTCACGCAGTCGACGCTCGAAACCGAACCACTGCCCCACCCATCTTTCCCATTTCAACTCCGCAACACTCGGTCGCGTCTGTGTCCGCTCAAGTGGCGCAGCTGCTCGATATCCAGCGAACGACTTTCGCACTGGCGTGATTCAGTCAACTGGCCTCACAATCCTCCTGTGAGAGTTCGACGCGGATCGAGGAGACAGAGCGATGCTCACGATGCTCGGCGGCGCCCGCAGGTTCTGCGACGGAATTACCCGGCGAGAAACCCTGCAGGTGGGGACTTTGGGACTGCTTGGTGGTTTATCACTCTCGACCGCATTGAAGGCCGAGACGGCTGCAACACGTCCCGGCCGCGCCAAGAGCGTCGTGCTGCTCTACCTGCACGGTGGAGCACCCACTCAGGACATGTACGACATGAAGCCCAGTGCGCCCGTCGAGGTGCGCGGTGAATTCATGCCGATGCAGACCACAGCTCCGGGCGTCAGTATCTGTGAGCATCTGCCGCGGTCGGCTCGCTGGATGCACAAGGCGGCAATCATCCGGTCGGTGTCCAACAAGTCGAACTGCCACAACACCATGCCCAGCTTCACCGGTTGGGAGCAGCCGCTGGACGACCTGACGATCCTCAAGGACTCCTACCCACCCAGCATGGGCTCGGTCTGCGAGTACCTGAAGCAAACTCAGGTCGAACCTGGTGAACCCGTCGACGACCTGCCCGCCTACGTCCACTTGCCCGCGCCGCTCGGTTGGGGTGGCGGACCGATCAAAGCTGGCCCTTACGCCGGATTCCTCGGCAAGCGATATGACCCGCTGGAAGCGATGTGCACACCACTGGTCGATCCCGGAGTTCGAACCGACGTACGAGAAGACCCAGCTGTGATGCGTGGCGTTCCTCGACTGCCGGACAACGTCCTGGCTCAAGGTGTGACGATTGACCGGCTCAGCCAACGCAAGACTCTGTTGACTCAGTTGGATCAACAACTGCGATCACCTCGCATGCAAGCTGCGCTGGAAGGCTTCGACCGCTATCAGCAGAAAGCGTTCGATGTCCTGACATCAAACAAGCTCAAAGCTGCGTTTGATCCCGAACGAATTGATGCATCGGTACGAGCCCGTTACGGCGACACTCTGTTCGGTAATAGCGCCTTCATCGGAGCAAACCTGGTCGAATGCGGCGTGAAGTTCGTGACGGTCCTCTGGGACTGGTACAACGGCCGCATCAGCAATCTGCAGGACTTTGGCTGGGACACGCACATGTGGAACTTCCAGATCCTGAAGAAGTACCTGCCGCAGTTAGACATGGCCTTCGGCTCGCTGATGGAAGACCTCGACCAGCGCGGGTTGCTGGATGAAACGCTCGTGGTGGTGATGAGCGACTTCGGTCGCACGCCCAGACTCAACAAGGACGCCGGACGCGATCACTGGATCCACGCCTACTCGGTGCTGCTCGCGGGAGCCGGCATTCGCGGCGGCAGCATCTACGGAGCCACTGACGAACACGCCGCGTGGATCAAGGACCGTCCCGTCAGTACGGCCGATATCTGCGCGACGATTTACGCCGCCTTGGGTATCGACCCGCACACGCTGGTCCGGGACAAGTTGGGGCGTCCGATTCCTATCGCCCAGTATGGCCAGCCGATCAGTGATGTGTTGTCGGCATGAACGACACCGTCAGGCGTGCCATCGAGGCTTGCGATGAGCTCATCGCCTATGAACAAAGCGACCTGCGATTTACCTCGTGTTATGAATTATTGAGCATTACTCCGTCAGTTTATGCGGCTGCGGTAATCCTTTCCGCCGAGACTTGAGGCGAACACCGCCGCCCCGGCATGGAACTCCTTAAAAGGAGTCCGTTCTCCAGAATGCGTATGAACCGCCAGCTTCGTGTCAGCCCGACATGACAGATTCACGCCAACTCGATGTGAATTCGAGCGACCAAACAGCCCCTACTCTTGGCGTGATGAAAGAGCCTCATGCAGATCAAAACACAGGCAGCCGTCTATTCGTTCCTGACAGTGGCGGCACTCGGCGCAGCAGTATCCGCCGTGTGGTACTCCACCAATAAGGCCATGAGTGCCCAACAGGACGAACTGGTGACCAGCCAGGCTGTGGCGATCGGCGTGAACACATCGGAGCAAGTTGCGGCGACGCGTTCGGTCTATACGGGCAGTGTTGTGGGCAGCCTGAAGCCTCACGGCGTTGCGTTCAATCGTGCTCCCGAAAGCGGCCAGGCACCTCTGCCAGCAGTTTTGATTTCCCGTATCGCACAGCATCTCAAGACAGCCGGCGGCAACAACAGCGTGTCGTTCGCTCTCCGCAGTGGCTGGAACATCAACGGCGAGCAAGGCATCAAGACCGAGTTTGAAACCGATGGCTGGGCGGATCTGCAACGGCAGCACGAACAACTTCAAAAGGTGCCGGTTGCCGAACGAATGGCACGCTTGAACCCGTTCTATCGTCGTACGGTTCTGGAAGATGGTCGTCCAGCGATGCTCGTCATGACCGCAGACCTGGCGAGTGCCGAAAGCTGCGTCACATGCCACAACCAGCTTGAGCAGACCGCCGAAATTCGAGCGATGCGCGGCACTGCTCCCGTTAAGCAGTTTCAACTGGGAGACCTGATGGGTGCGGTCGTGACAACCGTTCCACTGGCCAAAGCGGAAGCTATTGCAGCCGGTCTCAAGGCCACACAGGCGAATGCCAGCCGAGATATCTGGCTCGCGATGGCCTTCGGACTGACAGTCGCGGTCGGCACCGGAGTTCTGTTCGGACGACGTCTCTCCAATCGAATCCTCGCCGTCTCAGGGCGCTTGCAGTCCATCGCTGAAGGTGAAGGAGACCTCACGCAGCGGCTCGACGTCTCTGTGCGGGATGAAGTCGGAACGTTGGCTGGCAACTTCAACCACTTCGTCGAGAACATTCAGCAGACAGTGATTGGAATCCGCTCCAGAGCCCAAGCCATCAATGGCTCGTCGGCAGCGCTGGCTGCGATCTCGGACGAACTCGCGGCGGGTGCCAGCGAAACGAATCAGCAATCCGCGATCGTCGCAGCCGCGGCCGTCGAAGTGTCAACCAGTATGTCGCAGGTCTCAGAGAAGGCGAACGAAGTTTCGAGCGGCGTGCAGTCGGCTACGGCTGCGGTCGAACAGATGAGCGGCAGCATTCGCGAAGTCGTGCGACATGCCGAATTGACCGCGTCCACCGTGGACCGCGCCAGCGGCCTGGCGAAGTCGAGCGCGTCAACGATGGATGAACTCAACGTCGCAGCTCAGGAAATTGGTCGAGTGGTCGAACTCATTCAGGACATCGCCGAGCAGACCAACCTGCTGGCTCTGAACGCGACGATCGAAGCCGCCCGTGCTGGCGACGCCGGTCGAGGGTTCGCCATTGTGGCCGGTGAAGTCAAGCAGTTGGCCAGCCAGACTAGCGGTGCGACCTCCGACATCCAGCGCCGTGTCGACGCCATCCAGAACTCGAGTGCCTTGACTGTTCGTTCCATCGAGGGATTCGGAAGCGTCATCAACGAGCTGAACAATTCCTTCCGATCAATTTCGGCGGCCGTCGAGCAGCAGCAGCAGGCCACCGATTCCATCAGTGAGAACATGTCGAAGACCAACACGGCTGTCGCACTCGTGGCTGGGTCAGTGCGTGAGTCGGCAGCAGCGACGCTGGAGATCACTCGCAACATGACAGCCGTCGATACCAACGCTCGTCGCAGTTCCGAAGGTGCGGCCAAGACGCGCGACACTGGCACGGCACTCGTGGACCTCACCGAAGAACTACAAGATCTCGTTGCCCGGTTCAAAGTCTGATCCCCTGCGAGGCCACAGGAAGTTCATGCAACTGGCCCTTGTGCTCTGCAGCGAATGCCAAGCGTTCACCTTGGCGTGCTCTATGGATTCCACAAGGGCAGTCTGAAGACGAACAGGGACTGGGCCAGTTAGCGAACGCGAAGATTCCAGAAGCCGTCCGGGACAGTCATTGTCGCGGACAGCTTCTGTCGTATCTGCCCGCGGAACTCACATGAATCGCTGTGGATATCATCCGTGCCCCACCAGACGCCTGACAGAACCTGCTCACGACTCTGACCCTCAAAACGATCAAACGCAGATTTGATCGAGATTCTCAGCATTTTCAGCATGCACGCGAACGATGGTCAGCCAGCCAGCGTTGTGTATAAGGGGGACTCATCCTGCTCATGCACTCGGAGAGATCCGTCGCGGCCAAAGGGCGAAATGCTTGTGACTGGGTATCAGGCATTACGACCAGACTCGGCTGCCTCCCGCATCTCTGAAAGGGAACGCCATGTCGAGGTTCGCAGCATTGCTCGTCCTGATGCTTGTCAGCTCATCCGCACCCGCTGGAGACTGGCCAGCTTGGCGCGGGCCTTATGGACAAGGGCATTGCGACGAGAAAGGCATTCCCGTCACGTGGAGCGATACCGAGAACGTGAAGTGGAAGATACCGCTGGAGGTTCAGGGAAATTCAACGCCTGTTATCTGGGGCGACAAAATCTTCCTCACTCAAGCGAACACCGGAGGTTCGCAGCGCAGCCTGCTTTGCCTCTCTCGTGAAGATGGCAAGCTGCTCTGGCAACAGGATGTCGCCTATGGGGAGAAAGAGAAGAACTGGAACCAGAGCTGGTACGGCAACGCCTCACCGGTACTCGATGGCGAACGCGCGATCGTGAGCTTCGGTTCGGCCGGGATGTACTGCTACGACTTCAACGGTAAAGAGGTCTGGAAGCGAACGGACCTCGGCACATGGGAGCATGCGTTCGGCAACGGTTCATCCCCGATTCTGTACGGCGATCTGGCGATCCTCTGGTGCGGACCGAACGAGACTGCGGGACGCAACTTCCTGCTGGCTGTTGATAAGAAGACCGGCAAAACCGTTTGGGAGCAGGACCACAGCTACGGTTCATGGTCAACGCCGCTCATCACGAAAGTGAATGGACAGGACCAATTGCTCTTGGGTTACTCGAAGGACGTCAAAGGTGCTCCCGATGACAAGACCGGGTTTCTCTACGGCTTCGATCCCAGCAACGGCAAGGAAATCTGGAAGTGCCAGGGTCTGAATAGCTACTGCTACACGTCGCCGCTGTTTGGCGATGGAGTCGCGGTCGGCATGTCAGGCTATGGCGGATCGGCTCTCGCCGTGAAAGTCGACGGCACGGGCGATATCACATCCAAGCGATTGTGGTTGCATCCCCGAAACACTCAACGAGTCGGTTCTGGAGTGATCCTGAACGGCTATGTTTACATTGTCGACGAGAATGGCGTGCCACACTGCTACGACTCCATGACCGGGGCCGAACAGTGGAAAGTCGACAAGCGACCCGGCAGCGGCGCTTCAACATGGGGCTCGATGGTTCATGCCGATGGTCGCCTCTATGTGCTGATGAGGACAGGTGAAACGCTCGTGTTCGCCGCCAAGCCAGCCTATGAACTTCTGGCCGTAAACAAGCTGGCCAACGGCGACTCGACCAACTCCTCGCTCGCCATGTCGAACGGCCAAATCTTCCTGCGCACCTTCAAGCATCTGAGGTGCATCGCGGAGAGTCGCTGAGCGGACGAGCAGTATCCAATCCGAAAACGAGAAGCAGGTATGTGCTTATTGACCGTCTGAGATAAGCACACCGATACATCACCAGTGGAAAACGCTATCAATTTCAGCAATTGGGGAGTCACTAAGATCGCGTCTCCAAGACTGGTCAGTGATTCCTAGCTCCAGCAGACCAGTTAACATCGGCGCGAGCAGATCAACGCGTTCGAGGCTGTCGCAACCTTGAAGGTTGAGCCGTCGGAGACATCGAAGTGCATCCACGATCGATAGGTCTTTGAACGATGAGTTTGAAACGTCGAGAGATTCAAGTGCGGTCAATTCTCTCAGCGGCGACCAGTCATTCACACCCGTGTTCCCAGACAGATCGAGCCGGCGAATTTCGGTCAGCGATTTGACGGGACTGATGCGTCCCAATTCTGGACTTCGATGAACGCTCAACTCTTGCAGTCGAGTCATCTCGGCGACCACCTCGAATTCAGTTCGTCGATCCATAAACAGTGAATTGAGATTGGTCAGCCTTTCCAGAACTGATGTAGGCATTTGACTCATTTCGATATTCAGCCAGTTCAGCGAAATCGTGTTTCGAATGCCTTCGAAATCTTTCAGCGCGGGGCAGCCGTACAAATTCAATTGTCGCAACTTGTGGAGTTCGGCGAAATCGGGAAGGCGTTCGAATGTCCGCAGGCACATGCAGAAGCTGAGCCTCTCCAGTTCCGTGCACTCTGAAACCGGAGTGGTATCTATCAGTGAGTGGCATTGATCTAGAACGAGGCCTCGCAGATTCTTGACGCGGCGCAGATGCGAGACGTCACTAAGTTCCCAACAAGCCCACAGATTGAGCCATTCCAAATTCGAATTCGACCCCAGGAACGAGAGGTCTTTTAACCGGTCATTATTGGAGATCTGTAAGCGCTTCAGATGGGGCAACTCATTAAACGACTCGGGGCAGTCGAACTTGGCACAATCGAGATTCAACGCTTCCAGGCAGCTAATTTTGGCGAGCCACGGTGCCGATCCAATTTGAACTCCGCAGAGGTCCAAACTGCGCAACTTTGGGAGACGCTGGAGCACATCAAAGTGGCTCAGGTTGACACAACCAGCAAGGCTGAGCGCTTGGAGGTTCTCCAGCGCTGCCAGCGCCGAAATGTTCTTAAGACGACGACCCGGACGCTCCGTCCGAGCTTGCCAACGCAGGTTCGTGGCGAGGTCATTGCCCTGGCCGGCGAAACAATGCACATGACTTCCCAGCGCAAGAATCGACAACTTATGCAGTGTGGAGATTTCGCGTGGAAGACGTTCGATCTCCAAATCGCCAAGGTCTAACGCGACCGCATTGTTCGCCTTGGCCTCAGCAATGCGAGACCGCGCAATCTGCTCGTGGTTCGCAGATCTTGAACCTTCGGAGCGTCGGCGAAGCCCTTTCCAGAATGACTTCAGCGCGTGCAGTAGCTGGCCGTACCGATTCAAGGGTGATCTCGAAATTAATCATTCATTCTTGCGATCTGGGTGTAGCACAATGCTACCCACCCAACACATTACGGATGAACTTCACGGCGCGGATCATGTCTCCGATGCGGTCGTCGCCGACTGAGCGGCTCACGGTGAGCCAGTTGCGGTAACCGCCTTCGTGCAGCAGCGCGAGCATTTCATCCCAGGCGACTTCACCTCGGCCGACGGGGACTTCCTGGCCCTGGCCGTCGATGTCGCGCAGGCCGTCGCGGATCTGCACGGCGAGGACTCGATCATGCACCGCGCGGAAGATGCTGACGGGATCACCGCCTGCCATCACGATGCCACCGATATCAAGGTTGATACCGATCGGGCCATCGACAACGCGATCGAGCAACCGCGTGATCGTCTCGGCGGAATCGACCGTCGGAGTAATCGCGAAGGTGCTGCCGACTCGATTGGATTGCCTCGCAATGTCGTTGAGCACGTCTACCAGCAGTTCGAAGTTCGGCGAAGCGGGGTCTTCAGGAATTCGACCGATGCGGCCCACGACCACGGACGTCTTCAACTGGAAGGCGAACTCCAGCGCGGCCTTCAGCCCAGCCACACGCGAGTCGAGCGAATCCTGGTCGTAGAACGCGCGCCGCGTCGGGAATTCGAACGCCGAGATCGCCAGCAGTTGCTCAGACAACTGATGCGAGAACTGCCGGCGTCCCGTTTCCGACAAGTCGGACGGACGAAACTCGCTGCGAACTTCCAACTGCACACCGCGAGCACCGAACTCGGCCGCAGTCCTCAACGCCACCGCCAGCGGCTGTCCAAAGTGTCGAGTCACCGCAGCAATACGAAACGGAATCATAAAGACCTATCGAAAACGAGACTTCAAACCGATCCACACATCCGAGTTGTGAATCATTCCAGCCAAGTTTTCCATCGGTCGAGTCGATTCACTGCCCGACAACTCGCGACTTCCAAGCCGGAGTCTCGCGCGACTTAAAGACTCCTGTCGGCAACGGGATGATCGCCGATTGAACCCTATTGGTCGGAGCGTGCCACCTGCTTACAAAACGAACTGAGTACGAAACCTTCGGGTCCGCCACGGGAACATCAGCGGCAACGGCGGGAGGAGCGACCTCCTCTGCCCGTCCCGGCGGGGCGGGACTGGCGGCGACCGTTGGAGCGCCCGCCATCATACCAAGTACAGTTGCACCGGCACCGCCGCCTTCCGCAAACGCTTCCCTCACGATCAGCAGGGCGGATTGATCGGCGCCACCACTAAAAAGGAAAGGTGTTCCTGGTGCGATCTCCATCGAATTGGCGTCTAACAGTTTGCCCGGAACTCCGTCTGGAAACCAATCGAAGGAAGCCCCCCACGGATCGCGACTGACCAAGGTCAGTGGAGCTTCTTTGCCTCGATAGTCGGAGACGAGATGTACCGCGATGATGGTTGCTCGGAACTCCGTCTCGAAGTTCAATTCCATCCATAACGGGGAAGCTTGGCTTATGGTTGGAGTCTCCTCAGAAAAACTCAGCAGGGCGTTCATGAGCGGAGTTGTCCGCCACCAGCGGCTCTGATCTTGTTCCATTTGCCGTTGCCATCCACCGTCTTGACGATATGCCTGCGGAGCTCCATTGCGTTTCTCCGCATCAAAGTTCATCAACGCCTGCATACGTTCTCCGTACGCAAATAACCGCTTCATACGTGCGCGTTCGCCGGGTAGGCCGACCCCCAGCTGCAAGGCGACGAACCCGAATGGATTCGAGTTTCGCAATCTGGAATAAGGCGCACTCGATCCATGGATCCAATCTTCAGGATCTCCATTCAGCAATTTGCCGACGTAGGCTTCACGCGCCACGCGGAAGGCCTCGGCGGTGGGCATGTCCTGCCGGATCTTCTTCAGCCGAGCGACCGCATCATCAACATGTTCACGCGTCACGGCTGGATGAGCAGCCCACCCGCGTAATGCCTTCAAGACATTGTGCGAGTAGAGAAAACCGTGCAGCCCTAACCTCGGAGCTCGCCCCATCAGATGACGACACATCGAGAATGCCGCGAGCTGCGTTCTTAGGGCCGATCGAACGTCCTCGTCCTTCGCGTCCGCTTTCAACGATTGATTCGCGGAATCCAGCAGTTGCTGGATGAGCACAGAAAAGTCACTAACCAGTTTCGTATCCGGTAGCTCAAACGACTGCTCCAACGGATGCCAGAATGCACAGTCCGGTCGCTCGGCAGTCTCGATAAGGAACTGGAGCAACTTCGGATCAAGCGAAACGCCAGCGGGCGCCTGCCCATTCGCCGCAGCCGTTGGATCGTTGTTGTTCGCCGATTTCGCTTTGAAATCTGAGATCGCCTGACGATAACGCGCCGCCGTTTCCTTCTCCGATGCGGTCAACGGCTCCAGCAGACGCGCGGCCTGCGTCGCCGGAGAATCCCCGGCAGTCAGCGGTGAATTGAAGAGTCGCGCCTGGTCTTTAAATGGCTCAATGGCCGGAATCTCAGTCATCCGAAACAGGCCTGTGGCTGCCAGACTAAGGCCGAAACCAATGATCGCGAGGCCAGCAGGGATAGCAACAACCCGAACGCCCTTGCGTTCCATCATCCAGGCGCGGCAATAACTGGACGTGGCGGCAAACAGTGCCAGTGCGAGTGGCAGCGTCGTCACGATCAGCGAAACGCCGAGTGCCCCAGTCGTCGCGATCCAGAACGCCAGCAGCATCGCGGCGATCCAGGCGAAGAAGGCGGAAACGACGGCCTTACGAACAAACAAAGAAAATGCCTGTCCGATAGCAAACACGCCTAGCAGGGCAATCGCCACGTCAAACAGCCCGCGAACGCTGATCGGAGTTCTCACGTATGAGTCGTAGCTCGAAGGGGGATAAGGCCACTGATCAAAGAACGTCGACACACTCAGAAAGTGCTCGCCGATCGGATGTGGATTCGAACTGCCAAGAATCGCGATCGCGTGCAAGACCACAACCGCCACGCACATGCGCATCAACCAAACCAACAGCTTACTCGTCCACACCGTGCGTGCGGGCGTACCGCGATACGTAAGGAGCAGGTAGTGATGATCCGTCTGTTCTCGGCGAAACGTCATCCAACCACATGCCAACGCGATTAGCCAGTGAGCGAACCACCCGTGAGTGACGACCCACTCTCGCACCATGACAGGCATGACAATGTGACCGTCAAGCAGGCCTCCAATACCTCCATACAGTGTCCCGTTCGTAATCAGGATGAACGCCAGACCCACCCAGAACCAGAGCCGTGTTTCAACCAACTCACGCCAGATCAGAAAACGGAAGAGCTGCTGACCTCGGACTCCAAAGAGCCACCACCGCCAGCGACGAAAGGCTCGCGGTGCCGGTCGCGACGCCGCAAATTCCGGGTTGAGTACCGGCAGTTCCTCAAGGGTCGAGGATTCAATCGGCACGATAATGGTGCCATCGCGTTGAATCTGCACGAACCGTATCCGCGGAAAGCGCCAGCGAGGCTTGATCATCGGACCCGCTACAAAATCCCGGCGCAGCCAACCCAATGCAATAAGGTAATTCACGCCCCAGATCGCGAGGCACACAATACACATCGCAATACTGGCCTTCGGCACACTGCTGCTGTCCCCTCCTCCTGCGTGGCTTGCACTGAAGATTATCGAACTCGTGACGGCGTGCAGAATGCCACCGACGACCAAAGCAGTAATCACTCGCCGAAAAAAGAGTGAGCACAGGACTCCACAAGACAACGCGTAGAGGCAATTCGCGCCTAAGAACGCCAGCAACGCGGGAACATTGGGATCACTCACATGCGACAGCGGAGAATCGCCAGTCAGCAGCCGAGCAGAACAGGTCGCGACGATCACGAAACAGAGCGTCGCAAATAGACTCGTCGCGAACTTGCTAATCAGTGTCATCCCCGCGGGAGCTGTCATCGACACCAGCCGAATGTGGGTATCATCCTCTCGCTCTGATGCGAAGCTGATAGCGCCGCTGCCCAACGCAAAGAATCCGGCCATCAGGATGCCAACGGCAAACATGGCCCCGTCCAAGTCGCCGCTGGGGCCCGTAGAAACCATCAGCATCAATAGTTGAATACCAACGGCTGCAACCAAGAGCGCCAGCCACAAGGACCGCTGCGTGCGATATTCTTTCCAGACCAGCCGCTGCAATACTCGGGTGCTCATGATTGAGGCCTCCCACATTCATCGGGTGATGAGTTGCGATCTCGGACGGCAAACGACGCTGTCGGTCTAGTTGTTGACCGGTGTTTCAATGCCCTGCATGTAGCCCACGTAGATCTCTTCGAGCGTCGGCTGGCGGACTTCGAGACCAGTGAACGACTCGTTGTCCTGCAACCGATTCGGGCCATCTTCGGGCCAGTCGCGGACCATGAACTTCCACTGCCGGTCGTGCTTGCCGGCGTGAATGATTTGCCCCGCGATCGGCGGCGTAGCAGTCGTTCCATTCACCGAGTGCAAGGTGATGACCCGCGTACGGGACTTGAGGTCTTCCAGCGGCTCCCACACGGCGACCTTTCCGTTTTTGATAATCGCGATCACGTCGGCAACGCGTTCAACCTCAACGATCTGATGACTGGAGAGCAGCACGGTGCGTCCCTGAGCCGCGATATCAACCATGCTCTCCAGGAACTCGCGCCGCACGATCGGGTCCAGCCCCGAAGTGGGCTCATCCATCACCAGCAAGTCCGGTTCGTGAGCAATCGCCAAAGCCAGATTGACCTTCGCCTTCATGCCTTTGGACATCGAACCAATGCGTTTCTCCAGCGGCAGGCCAAACTGAGACACCAGCTTGCGATAACTCGGAATGAAGTCACGCGTGTAGAAACCCGCGCAAAACCAGCCGATTTCATCGACCGTCATCCAGTCGTAAAGCGCCGGGCGGTCGGGGACATATCCCACGCGCCGACGGATCTGGTCACCGTGCTCCCAACTGTCGAGCCCGAAGACGCGGGCCGTACCGCCATCCGGCTCCAGCAGGCCCAGCAGGATGCGAATCGTCGTCGTCTTGCCCGCGCCGTTTTCGCCGAGCAGTGCGATGACCGAACCAGGCTCGCCGACGAATGAGACGTCGTCCAGAACGAGCTGCCGCCCGAACGATCGCGAGACTTTGCGGAATTCGAACATGGGATTCATGACATGACCCTCTGAGTTGTTGATTTCATTCAGGTCTTAAGGCGTGCGATTGCACCGACGCAGAAGGGAGCAAGACGACGGAACACATCACTCGCGACTGCCGTTGCGCGGCGTGTGAGTTGCCAGTTCATGCAGCCGACTCAATTCTTCGTCGGTAATCTGCCGGATCTCTGCAGTCTCAAGCTGACTCTGCAGAGCCTCATGCAGCACGGCTCGCAGCCGAACGCGAATCAGTTCCAACCGATCACTGCGACAGCGTTTCGGCGCGGCCTTCGTCACGGCCAATCCAGTGCCGCGGACCGTTTCGAGCACACCTTCGATCTGCAATTCTCGAAACGCTCGCGCGACGGTGTTCGGATTCACGGCCGCCTGCTTAGCCAGTTCGCGAACCGAGGGCACCAGTTCGCCTGGCAGCACAATACCGTTCGCAATCGCAAACTTGATCTGTCGGACAATCTGGTCGTAGATGGCCAGTTCGTCGCCGGGATCCACATGAATCAGCATGATTGAACCTCTCTACTGTTCTATGTTGATAGTACAGTAGACGCAGAGAGTGCGGTCATCAAGCGGAAATCACACAAGTTTCTATTTTCAGACGACGAAGGTCGCTCGGCAGGAAGCAGGCCGCCATGAGGGCGGACGACGTTCAAATCGATCAGTCTTTGCGGCGGGCAGACCACGCTTCGCAGTTGTAGGGTACGTCGATGACCTGCAGATCGTGCTGGTCGAGATACGCCACAAGTTCCGTCATGAAAGCCGCAAAGCGTTGCGGACCGGCGATGGTGTTGAGGCGGTTATGGCTACGCCACAGATCGAGATAGCGTTCCCGCGGCATCGAGATCATGTGACGTTCCGTGCGATGGTTGAGGAACGCAAAGCCGCCCGTTGATTCCAGAATCTCGCCCCACGATCGATTGCGATAGGCTTCGTCGAAATCCGGGGCGTGCCGACGGATCGCGTCCTCGGTCCAACCCAGAACTTCGCTGTCGCGATTGGCTCGGTTGTTCCAGATCGCCGTGAAGAGACAACCGGGCTGCAGGATCCGTCGCAATTCGGGCATCGCGCGTGGCGGATCAGCCCAATGAAAAGCCTGAGCGGCCACGGCCCACCGTTGCGACCCGTCGGCGAGTTGGCTGTGCTCGAACGTGCCGCTGTTCCAGCGAGCTTCCGGGACATCCACTTTGGAGCGCATGGCTTCGTTTGGTTCCAGTGCCGCTACGCGAAAACCTCGATCGACCAGCAAGCGGGTCATGATGCCCGTGCCCGCTCCGAAATCAGCGACAGGATCACCAGCAACGACCTGTGCGTCCGCGATCAGCAGCCCGAGCAACTTCTGAGAATACGTTGGCCGCGCCCGTTGATAAGCATCAGCCTGTCCGGAGAAGTCGCCGAGTCCCACAGTGGGTCCTTTGCCTGATTGCTGCGCTATCGCACCAGCATGTAGCGAGTCTGTCCGCCAACGATGGTCATGCTGGCGCGACCACGAACCTTCCACCCTCCGAACGGCGTATTGCGGCTCTTCGATCGGAACTCACCCGGATCGATCGTCCATTCCACCGTCGGGTCGATCAGCGTGATGTCCGCATCCGCGCCGGCTTGCAGAGTACCCTTCTGCAAGCCAAGTAACTTCGCCGGGCCGGTTGTCAACTTCGCGATCAACTGCGGCCAGGTCAGATGCTTCGGTTCGATCAACGTCTTAATGCAGATCGGCAGCAGCGTTTCGAGTCCCACAATCCCAAACGGAGCCAGATCGAGCTCGATGTCTTTCTCTTCCTCGGCGTAGGGTTGATGGTCCGAACTGATGATCTCGATCGTGCCGTCTTTCAAACCTTCGATCAGCGACCGCACGTGATTGAGACCGCGCAGCGGCGGCTGAGTCTTGAAGTTCGAATCGAAGCTCTGCAATTCGGCGTCCGTGAGCGCCAGATGATGCGGCGTCACGTCGCAAGAAACCTGCACACCTTTCTCGCGAGCCCGGCGGATCAGGTCCACGCTGACTGTCGTTGAGACGCACATCAGATGCAGACGGCAGTTGTTGTTGCGAGCCGCCAGCGCGATGTCGCGGCTCACCATGATGCTTTCGGCGGCTGACGGAATGCCCGCGAGCCCTAGCACCGTTGAATACTTGCCTTCATGCATCACGCCGTTGCCGACGAGTTCCGGCACTTGCGGCGAATTCAGCACCGGCACATTGAACATGCGGGCGTATTCCAGGGCGCGCCACATGATCTCAGCATTGGCGATCGGGTGCTTGCCATCCGTCAGAGCGACAGCGCCACCTTCCACCAACTGACCGATCTCAGCCAGTTCCTCGCCCTTGTTGCCTTTCGTGACCGAGCCCAGCGGGAAGACGTTGCAGTTGCCGGCGCGCTTCGCCATCAGCAACACGAACTCGGCATCACTGCGATTATCGATCGGCGGGTTCGTGTCCGGCATTGATGCGATGCTGGTGAAGCCACCCGCGATGGCAGCAGCGGTTGCCGTTGCCACCGTTTCATCTTCTTCGTTACCGGGTTCACGCAGCGCGACGTGTACATCGATCAGGCCGGGGCAGACGATCAAGCCCGTCGCGTCGATCAGTCGATCCGCGACCGCTGCTGAATCGATTCCGACGATGCGATCATCGCGTAGCAACAAGTTGCCAATCCGGTCCAGGTTCTGGCTCGGGTCGATGATGCGGCCGCCGCGAATCAGTGTCGTCGTCATGCGAGTATTCCGGAGAGCTTCTTGTTGCCGGCCGCGCGGGCCAAAGTGTGTTGGAGGGATGTTTCAGGGACGCCAAACCCGCTGTGGTCTTAATCAGTTCCGAGTTGTTGCCGTCGTTGTTGGATGAGGAACAGCACGGCCATGCGAATGAGCAGGCCGTTCGTGACCTGATCCAGAATGACTGAGTGCTTGCCATCCGCGACTTCGGGAGTGAGTTCCACTCCACGATTGATCGGACCGGGGGCAAGTATCAAAACGTCTTTCTTGGCTTTGCGGATGCGGTCACCGTTCATGCCGAAGAAGTGTGCGTATTCGCGGATCGACGGGAAGTAAGCGCTGCGTTGCCGCTCGAACTGAATTCGCAGCAGGTTGATGCAATCGGTCTCCGAGAGCACTTCGTCGAGGCTGTTAGAAACCTCCACACCCAGTTCTTCGATGTGCGGAGGGATCAAGGTTGACGGCCCGCAGACGATGACTCGGGCTCCGAGCTTCTTCAGTCCCCAGATGTTCGAGCGCGCAACACGCGAGTGCAGGATGTCACCGACCAAGGTGACCGTCTGGCCGGCCAGACTGCCGCGATGTTCTCGAATCGTGAAGATGTCGAGCAGGCCTTGCGTCGGATGTTCGTGCTTGCCGTCGCCCGCGTTGACGACGCTCGCCTTGAGGTACTTCGCCAGCAGATGCGGGGCACCCGAACTGCTGTGCCGCACGACCACTTGATCAACACCCATGGCTTCGATGTTGCGGGCCGTATCGATGAATGTCTCGCCTTTAGAAACGCTGCTGCCCGAGGAACTGAAGTCGACGGTATCGGCACTCAGGCGTTTGGCGGCGAGGCTGAAACTCGTGCGGGTGCGCGTCGAAGGCTCGAAGAACAGATTAGCGACAACAGTGCCAGACAGCGCCTTCAGCTTCGTTTCACCGGAGGCTGCCAGCCGCTTGAATTCAGCGGCTTTGTCGAGAATCAGCGTGATCTCTTCGGCGGATAATTCTTGCAAACCAAGCAAGTGCTTGCGGGTCCACTGCGGACTCGCCTTCGTCTCCGGCGAACTCTGGAGAGACATTGAGGGCCTCAGAAGTGTGGCAGCGAAATCAATCCGCGAGCCATCGCGAATTCTTCACAAGATAACTTTGAGGATACCGCGCTTCAATCGGTCGCCACTTCAGCGCCAACTGTCGCGGTCGGGACGCTGATCGCGGCTGGTGGGGCGGCGCTTCAGGAGAAAATTCAAGACTGCCAGTGCAGCCATAAACGGCAGCGCATACAGCAGCATTCTGGGACTGCGCGCAAACACCAGCAGAGCCAGTGCGAAGCCAATGAGCGTGCTGGGCGAGACATCCGCCCAGGCGGCTGGCCGTCTTTTGGTTGGCAGCGCGACCCACAAAGCAGTCATCACCAAACCCACGCGGGCAAACGCCGCAGTCCAGAGTTCGTTGCGTTCGGTTGGATCTGTCCCGAACTTCAGAATCCCAGCCAATGCGAGACATCCCAGCGCAACCAGGCCAACGCGCAGTCGGCTGAGCTTGATGGTCGTCGGAGCTGAATAGGGATGATTCATTCCCGGATTGTGGCGGCAACGTGTCACCGCGTCACCGCACTAATGCTTTTCGCAGCGAGGAATTGGGGTGCCACGGAATCGAGCTGTGACAGACCACAAGCGATCTGCGGATAGATGCCAGTCGCACGAGCCGATGATTTTTCAATCCGCCGCCGAAAGCTCGGTTCGCGGATGAAGCTGCGGCATACTGCACTTCGCAGCGTTGCCGCGCTGCCAGAACCCGTCGACAGATTTCGACGGGCCTCTCCATAAATCAGTTGCTGGCATCGAGCTTGGCCAACTGAGGCAATGTCAGAACGAAGGCTTCGTCCCGAACGTCAGCAGGATCGTTGGCAATCGTGTTGTTGCCCTGACCGCCCGCAACGGTGTCACTGCCGCCGCCACCGCCGATGACATCGTCACCATCCTCGCCCAGCAGGATGTCATTGCCCCCGCCACCGATCAGCGTGTCATGCCCATCGCCGCCACGCACAGTGTCGTTGCCGAGGCCACCCACCACGAAGTCGTTGCCGTCTCCAGCGACGATGCCGTCGTTGCCGTCACCGGCGTCGATCGTGTCACTGCCATCGCCACCATCGATCGTGTCGTCACCTTCTCCGCCTTGAATCGAATCGTCGCCGTGATCGCCTCGTAACTTGTCATTGCCTGCGTTGCCGAACAGGAAGTCGTTGTTGCGACCTCCATCCAGCGTGTCATTACCGGCCGCTCCGATTAACGAGTCAACTCCACCTTCACCGAGCAGCAGGTCGTCGCCGAAGTCGCCGTTCAGCAAATCATCGCCAAAGTCGCCAGCGAGCGTGTCGTTCTCGGTGCCGCCATTCAGCATGTCGTTGCCAAAACCGCCATTCAATGAGTCACGACCTGCGGCGCCGGCGATCATGTCCACGCCATCACCACCCAGCAGCGAGTCGTTGCCAGCCCCGCCGTTCATCGTGTCAGAGCCATTGCCGCCATCGGCGCTGTCGTTGCCAGCTCCGCCATTCAGCACGTCGGCGCCCTCACCACCCACGAGAGAATCGGCACCATTGCCGCCGGTGATGATGTCGTTACCCAGGCCACCATCAAGAAGCATCAAGACCGAGCCCGTCAACGCGCCGCTCGCATTCAGGATATCGTTGCCATCTTCGCCGTTCACACTCAGGACCAGAGCGCCAACCAGGTTCAGATTTCCGATCGTGACCGTATCGTTGCCGCTGCCTGCGGCGATGAGTACGCGATCAACTCCGGCCGCAAGTTCTTCGGTAATTGGCAGCGTAATCGACGCCCCGCCGGAACCAACGACGACAGAACTACCTGACTGCCCGACCGAGAACGTGTCGCCCGCAGCACTGCCGCGAACGCTCACTTCGTCCACGCCTTCACCGGACAACACGGAATCATTGCCGTCAACAGCTCCGCGCCACACGAAGGTGTCGTCGTTGGCGGAGCCGTCCAGCACGTCGCTGCCGGCGTTACCAATCAATAGGTCATTGCCTTCGCCGGAATTGATCGTGTCGTTGCCGCTGCCACCGTACATCGAATCGTTGCCGCCGTTGCCGAACATCACGTCGTTGCCCAGGTCTCCGGACACCAGGTCCGCACCATCACCACCTGAGATGAGATCTTCACCGTCACCGCCGTAGAGGCTGTCACCAATCGGCGAATTCACCACGGACAGGGCTTGCAGCGTGACCGTTCCCCCTACCCCGTCGTTTGTGTCCACATAGGTCGCGGTAATAACTGAGGCTTCAGAGGCAATGTCCAGGAAACCGTTGCTGGCGCCGGCTGCTGCCCGACGAAGCGGAATCGAGCCGCGGAACGTGCCGCCAAGCACTTTATTGAGTACCACCTGCTCGCTGTCGCCACCCGTCATCGTCACGTTGACAGATAAGGTGTTGCTGACGGCGCGATCTCCATCGATGACTTCAATCGTCACTTGATCACCGGGTTGATACGTCAGTTGATCGAAGTGGATGGCTCCAAGTTCCGGCGGCATGTCAAACGCCTCAACGACGAACGTCGAGTCCGCATTTGGCCCGGCATCGGCACTGAATCCAAATCCTCGGCGGGCAAACGCAGTCCAGAGCGCTCGCTGGTTCGCCCCACCATAATTGATCATATCCGCCTGCAGGATCGCGTCTCGGGCATCCAGGAAGGTCGGATTGGCTGGCTGCAATTTCAATCCATCCATCACAAGCTGCAGGGCGATATTGTTACCACCGGCGCCGTTATACATATCTGAATCGAAGCCATAGGCGGGACTGATAATCCCGTTGGGATCTTCGGTCGGAAGACCGTTGATCAACAGCCAGTTCATATCCCAGAGGACCGTGGTCCAGAGTTCGCCCGCATTGTGAACTTCGTTGTTTGGGAATCCGCCGTTGAAGTCGCCCAGTGTCTGTGGATTGATACTCATGTCAAAGCTGTACGGGAAGCGGCGAATACCCGTTCCACCAGGACCTTGACCGAGGACATAGTTACCAACCGTCCGCCGATCCGTCGCCAGATCTCCCGACTTCTGAGTCAACATCAGCGACCAGAAGTCGCTCCAACCCTCACCCATGCCGCCGCTCTGCAATGCATTCAAGGCATTCGAATTGGCTGGACCGCCGGTCAGACGATTGGAAATACCATGACCGAACTCGTGAATGATAATCGTATTTTCATAATCGCCGTCGCGGTTGGGATTTGTCAGATTGAACTCAAACATGGCGATCGTCGGCGAGAAACCATCCGGCGGCGTTGCCATGAAAGCATTGTTGAAGAAGCCCAGTGTCGCCAACGCCTGAGCATTCGCGCCAACCTGGTCGCCTTCCGTGCCGCCACGACCGTAGTTGTTCAACTGGAAGTTGCCTGACGCCTCATCAAACCCGTACTGATAGTGCAGGTCGTGCAGGATATTCACGGTATAAAAGAGGTTGGTAGTCGCAGCATCCAACGTTGTCACAGGCTGAGTGGTGGTGTCGTTGAACGGGAAGTTGAAGTCCAGCAACGGCCCGCCACTTGGGCGCGGATCGGTTCCGAAGGGAGTTGTCCCCAGGAACAGACCAAGATCGTTGCGTCCGCCCTGAGCGAACACGTTGTTACCACGAGTATCCGTGAAGTCCGCGCCGAAGAACCCGTCCGAGTCGTGCCACCCGAGCGGTGAGGCAATGGGATCCTGAGGATCAACTTCGACAGTCCGCGCACCATCCAGCGGTCCTTCAAGATTATAGTTGAAGACGTTGTAGGTCGCGTAATCGATCCAGGACGAGTTGTGCAGCAGGTTACCCGTCGTCGCACTTACCGAAGCATCCCACCAACCATCGTTCGTCGGCGTCGCAACATTGAGAGTCCACGCCAGTTCCAATCCGCCGCCGCTGGTTTTCACCCACTGCAGCTTCGGAGCAATTGTTGTCAGTTGCACATTAATAGTCGGCGCGGAGTCGTTGTCGCTTTCGGTCGTGTCCGATGTATCAAGCTGCACGAGGTCCTTGTGGGGAGCGCCCGTCAGGTTACTGACGTCCTGCTTCGCCTCTTCGATCAGCGAAGCAGCGAGTTCCGTTCGCAGACGCGTCAGAGCCTGTGTCGTAGTCAGCGCCGGCGTCGTCGACAGATTGAGGCTCGAGAGATTACCGGCGAATGAACTGTACGCGTTGATGACGGACCCGTCCGCGGCAACGTTCACATTGATATTCGCGTCGACAATCGGAATGTCACGATACGTCTGCTGCAGGTAGATCTGAGTCACACCGTTATGCTGCGTCGTATACTGATCCGTCACGACGTAGTTGGCGAGATCCGCCTGAGTTACACCATAGTCGCTCGCATGCACCCTCAAGTAGCTCAGCGCATTCGCCAATGCAACACTGGGGGAAACAACAGTTGACGGAGCGTCGTCATCCGTGATGGTCGCCACGCCGATCGCATCCTCGATCGTCGCGCCGACTGCCGACGTCAACTGCACGGCAAAGGATTCATTAGGTTCGTCGATCGTATCACCGATCACCGGCACCAGAATTGTCTGTGACGTCGAGCCGGGGTTGATAATCAGCGAACCAGATACAGGAGTGAAGTCCACGCCAGGAGTCGCATTGGTCGAGCCAATCGCGTACGTCACCGTAATTGCGTTCGCGGAAGGCGCCGACAGGACGACAGTAAACACTGCGTTGATTGGACCGGCATTGCCTTCCGCGACGCCACCAGCGTTGCCGATCGACACCAGGACGGGAACGTCGACACCTGCCGAAGAGATGATGTCGTTGCCGGCATCTCCTTGCAGTGTGTCAGCTCCGTCCAGGTCCGAAACATTATCATTGCCGGCTTGACCACGCAGGAAGTCGTTGCCACTGCCTCCGATGATGATGTCGTTGCCAGCACCACCGTAGATGGAATCGTTGTCACCTTCGCCATCCAGTACGTCGACGCCGAGATCTCCCAGCAGGACGTCATTGCCCGCCGATCCCACCACGGTGTCGTTGCCGGCCTGGCCATTCAATGAGTCGTCTTCGGTGCCTCCGATGAGACTATCTTGTCCGGCCTGACCGCTGAGCGTGTCGGCGCCTTCATTGCCTTCGAGCGTGTCGTTGCCCACACCACCCAGCAACACGTCCACGTCGAGTCCGCCAACCACGGAGTCATTGCCGTTCTGGCCATCGAGAACGTCACTGCCTTCATCACCGCTCAGCAAGTCCTCGCCATCACCGCCCAGAATGCTGTCGTTGCCCAGATTGCCATTGACGGAGTCGATACCGTCGCCTGCCGTGATGGTGTCGTCCCCGTCACCGCCCGTGACAGTATCATCGCCGTTACCTGCGGACACCGAGTCATTGCCGGTGCCGGAATCCACCTGGTCCGCACCATCACCCGCCAAAATCGTGTCATCGCCAGCGTCGGACTGGATCGAGTCGTTACCGTGTCCGCCGATGATGCTGTCGCCGAAATCGGCGCTGCCGACGATGGTGTCGTCGCCATTACCGGCGTCGATGGTGATCTTCAGCCGTTCGTTCGTGACGGGATTGAAGTAGCTGAAGCCTGCGGCGGTGACATCGGAAACATCAATCCGGTTATTGCCCTGCCCGGCGAAGATTTGAATCTGTTGCAACTGACTGGCCTGCACGGCGGGTAGCGAATTGTCAGGCACTCCGTTGATCAGCACCTGCACTCGCGCTGTGTTCTGCGGATTGAGGCCAACTTCAATCGATTCATTCGCATTGGCGAAAATCGACAAAGTGTTGTTCGCGACCAGCGAAGTCGCCGTAAGCAGAGAACGCTGTTCCAGACGCTCCGCTGGCTGGTGGAAGGCATCACGCCCCTTGCGTCGCGACGGTGAAGCGAGTCTTTGACGAAACTTCTGAAGCCATGTCGCCTTCGGCATGTTCTCATCCTTGCCCGGTTACTGGATGCCATCCTGTGCATCGTGATTGCATGAGAGGAATCAGGTCGGGGCTCATTCCTTGAGTCCGCCAGAACCCTTCACCACTCGCCAAAACCCCTGTTTCCCGCAGAAGCGGAGAAATCGCTTCATCTGTATCGGCCGGACAATTCGTTAAAGCCGTACCAACCGGTTCTGGTCGACAAGGACGTCGAATTCGGCAGACTTGGGCTAACCGGAAAACTCTGCCTAACCCGCACAGTTTGCCAGGCCGCTCCGCGTTAAACGTCTTGATCGATCGAGAAATCCAGCGGTAATCTCGCATCGATCAAGGGAGTGACCGATGAATCTGCGCGTGATTGTGTGCTTGAGCCTATGGATGGTGACTGCCGGGTGCGGGCTGTGGACTGTGCCTGCTACGAGCCTGCATCGCTTGCCGACAAACGAAGCCCAGACACTCGTGATCGAATTTCGCGGGGTGACGTCGCTCGACGAGGTCAAGAACCGCCTGGATGAGTTGGTCGCCGCCCCGAATGCTCAAGAACAAGCGGAAGTTTTGCTGAATGGATGGGGACGCCACGGTTCCTGGTTTGACCTTTCCGTGGTGATGTTTCTGCAGGACTACTAGCCCGGAGCGCGCTCCCCACACGCAGACAAGCTGGACGCGCACCGACTGTTCGACATCGCTCGCGAGCGTCTGACTTCAAAGCCCGAACTCTGCCATCAAGTTGCCTGGTACCGGCAATGGCAAAGCGGCCCCAGCAGCCTGCCGTAGCTGGTGCGATCAGAACCCTTCTGCAGCATGGGTTCCTGCGTACAAGCGGAAGGCGACAAGTTCCCGTTGTGGTTGCTGTGGTCTGGTCGAACACGAAGAACTCACCTGGCCAGCATTCCCGAGCCCGAACTCCTTATCCTGGGATAACATGGATGAGGAGTATTATTGCTTGCAGGCTATGATCGCGGCCTTCCATCCCTACATGCGGTATGACCACCAGCGAGGCATCTACGTGTGCGACAAAGAGGCATACCACGCACATCGCTATCTGTCGCTGGAAGAACAAGTGCCATCCCTGCGCGAAACGCCCTTGCCAGACTGGAAGAGTGATGTGAACCCGCCTCCGCCCAAGAGAGCGGGAGATCAATAATCACTCATCGCGATGCGGCGACTCGCGGGTACCAAATGATGTAACTGCTGAGCCTCCACAATTCCTCAGAGCTATCACCAGAATTTCCACCACGGTTTCTTCTGCTCGATGCTGGCGTCGGGCAATTTCAAACGTTGCCACCACTCGTTGACTGCCTCTGAAGTGAGTTCAGCGACAACTCGCACGCTGGGCGGGTTGCTTTCCAGAATGGAGCCGAAGAAGCCACCATCCCAACTGCGGGATCCCAGAATGGAAGGCCAAAGCAGCAGGACTTGCACACCGTTAATTTCGGGGATCGAAGCAGGCGTGGCCTCGCCCCACACCGAGGCAGCAACGTTCGCTTCGGGGACATCGCCTCGGCCAAAGTGCCAAAGCGACTGATCGCTGACCATCTCCTGAGCTTTACCTGTAGCCGTTGCTATCACATCTGCGGGCGCTAGCTTCGCACCCGGGATGACGCCTGCCAGCTCGTGCTGCAGCAGAGTGAAAAGATGAAAACAGTTCGACAGGTTGGCGTAGGTCACACGCACGGCCTTGTGGCTAGGCACGTGAATCACCAGCAACTCGCCACTGCACTTGCGCAACAACTCCATGACCCAGTGCACGCCAACGGAAAGATGCGCCACGCGTTCGAACTCGGCAACAACTTCCTGTCGAGCGGCGAGTTGCTGCCGGACTGACTCAGTTCGTGACAGGTGAGCAACCAGCCCCTGCCCGATGCGTTCCATGCCTCGCAGAACGTCCTCATCCACCTCGGGATCGTCGGCCTCGCTGTCTTCAGGGGCGGTTTCGATCGTGCGACACCAGCGCAGCAAGGCATCAATCAACGGCAGAGCTGTTGGCTCTGGGTTCGCTCCCTGTTCGACGCCAGCACCCAACCACACAGCCAGCGATCCAGCACCGATGGCTGACTCCAGCAACGGAATGTGCTCCGCCACCTGCTGCCGCGCCGCTTTGAAATCATCCGAGGAAGGCAAGGCATTCAAGGCCTCGCGCAGTTCTTCGCAAAAACCGTCTCCACGATCGACCTGAGCCGCATCAATGACCGCCTGCACCAGCGGATTCGGGTGAGACATGTCTCAACATCCTTCTCGTGTCTTCGGGAGAAACCGGTAGTGCCGACGGGACATTAACGCTCGCGCCAGAAGACGTCGTCAACGATGCCGAGCTTCTGCCGAGTGGCTTTCGTCTCGGCATGAAAGCGTTTGGCGTCCTGCGGGTAGCCCTTCGTGGGACGCAGGTCCGGCAGATGCTTCTGCCAGAAGGAATTGAAGAGTTCCAACGCCACTTCGCGAGCGTACTTGCACACCATGGAGGCGACAGCGACCGGGAAATGAGCTTCCGCCTTCTGCTGAAAACGCAGTTCGCTGGGACCGAGTTTGTAGCGACTGCGCAGGCTGCCCTCTTCCAGCACGAAGACCATGCGACCATCGAGCACATCAATCAGCAGATCCGCATAGCGATCTCGTCCGCCGTGCTTATCACCAATCACCAGCGTCACCTCATCAGCCGCATGATCCCAGACGGAACGCAACAATTGCATGCTGGCTCTTGAGAGCGCTGCCGCCTTGTTGTCTTGTTCGCGAACGAGCCGGTTGAAACGCTCCGTGAGAATCACGTCGCTGCGAATCGTGCGGCAGCGAATCTGGGCCTTAGCAAGCGACACCCGCAGTTCTTCTGCAGCGCGGTCAGCATGCTCAGCAGAACAGGCTAAGGGCAGCGAGATGTCAGCGCTGACGAACCAGGGCTCGACGTCCAGCGATGTGCTGCCCGCTGTGATCAACTCAATCAGCTCACGAAATGTCTTCGGGCGCGGACCAAGTTGACTAAGCAGCGCCAGTACGCCGAGTTCCAAGTCTCGCAAACCGCGGTCCGGCGAATAAACCTGCTTTGAATCCGCGACTCGCAAGCGGCCATCGGCCGATGGTCCTTGAGTCACCGCATCGGCCAATTCCGACCAGAAGTCGCAGCGCTTTGGATCACCGGGAATTTCCCACACGGTGGATGTAACCACCAGCGGACCGAGGTTCGGACCGTATCCGGCTTCGTCCATTCCAATGACAGCAGGCATCGGCAGCGTTCTTCAAGAGGTGCTCAGGCTTCGACGTCGCAAGTAATCGGCAATAGCCCCGGTTCGACTATCGGCGGATTGGACTTGGGGCGATTGGTCACTTCCTCAAAGACGGCTTCGTAGTCGGGATGATTGGTGCCCATCAACCGATCCCACACATTGAAGTACAGACCGAAGTTGGACCGAAACGCTGTGTGGTGCTGAACGTGATGTGTCGGAGTGTTGAGAATGCGACCAAACCCCCAGCGAAAGAAGCCTGACGGGAAGATCTCATAGCCAGCGTGTCCCATCACACTGAAGACGTGACGCCAGAGCGCAAAAATCGCCAACGCGCCCGGATGAATCGGGATCAGGAAAATCATCAACGGTGTACTGATGGCCTGAATCACCGCCTCAGTCGCAGTGAAGGAATACGTCGCCCACGGAGTTGTATTGATCGACTGATGATGCAGCCGATGAATCCACTTGAAGAAGAACGGATGGTGCATCAACCGATGCGTCCAATAGAACCAGGTGTCGTGAGCCACCGTCAGCAGCACGATGCTGATCAGGAACCAGCCTGGACCGTGCTTCTCGAAATCCATGTAGAACTTGGTCCATCCCGACGCGATGGCAAACACCATGAAGCCGCCCACCACGGCAAAGATGCAGACGCTGCGCAGCGAGTAGAAGAACTCGCGGCGCATCTGAGCCGCTTCGGGAGCTCTCTGATTGATCTTCCGCCGAGCCGTCCAGCGACGGAGCAGATGATCGAACAGCCCCCAGGCGAGCCCGGCAAGCACGACATACCCGAGGACTTCTCTGCTGAGAATTATTGGCACGTACTTCGTTACGATATTCAGTCGGGTTGAATAATCCATAGCACCAGGCTCTTGCTCGCCTCTCTTAACAAACCCTGCTCTGATCGGCCATTAGCACTGCAAGTCGCAGCCACCCGGGTCTTCAAGCTAGTGTTCTCACAGAAGCTCGAGGGTTCTTCAAGGAAGTGCGGTGCAGTGACGCAGATTCTGTCCCGAAATTAATCCCGACTAAGGATCGTCGGAGGAGAAGTTGGATTGACCAATCAGGGAAGTCGAGCCCCAGTCTCGGTGCGTCTTAGTATGCCGCTGAACGAGTTGAGATCCAAAGCCGCCGTGACTATCTGCACTATTGGTTCACGTACTGAATACTCCGAATGTGAGAGTTGCGACATCTTGTCGCGGTTCAATCTCGTCGCAGTTTCCTGAAGCCGTCTGAAGTCGTTCAAAGCCGGAGATATGAATTGGCATCCTAGCGAGGTTCCAATGCCATTCGTTTCATCTCCCAAACAAACGTTAATTCTGTGGTGGCTGCTCTCGGCAGGCGGTGGCGCATTTGTCGGTGAAATCAAGCCCAATTTAGACGCCAAGGATCGGCGCGCGTTGGAAGCTGCAGGATTGCTGCGTATTGAGAAGCGGCTTTATCAGAAGCGCGGTGCAAAAAGAGCGTCACAATCCATGTACGCAGAACTCAGCGACTTCGGATGGATGTGGGCTCATGAGAACTTGGATGCTGAGATCTCGGCTCGATCGCCAGCGAGCGCGCCGATCCTGCGTCGGATGATGACCAAGTTGAAAGCTCATCTCTCGTGTTCTGGAGACTCGTTGGCATCGTTCTTCAACGAAGAGACGACGGTGTTCTCCGAGGCCCCCCGTTCCGTCGCTGAGGGCAATTTGCTGAGCCGAGGTGACCCTGCGGAGCATTCTTCGACGACACCAGAGCTTGAAGAATCAAGCCGTGAGATCCGTGACGCATGCCTCTTGCAAGCTGAGGGGCGAACAGGGGTGCGGGTTTATCTTGCTGACATACGCCGTGCGTTGCCAACCCTCTCGCGAACGCAATTCGACGACGCTCTGCACTTCATGGAGGTACATGGCTGGGCGGTCCTTTATCCGCTCGACAACCCTCGCGAAATTCGTGCGGAGGATCACGCGGCCGCATTCGCCAACGGCGCAGGACAGCCGCGACACATCATCTATTTGAAGAGCGTTTCCGCGTAGTTGTCTTCAGCAGTTACCAAACAAATTGAAATCTCTCCACGAGCTACTCACGGCCAAATATCAGTGTGAGCAGTTCGTGCATCCAAAGGCTGCATTCATGACCGACATGACCGAACTTGAGATCCTGCGCGCGGTGAACTTCGACTGGACAATGCATCTCGCGAGTATGTGGGTTGACCCGCCGTTTGACGTTCCCGAGCTTCACTCTGACCTTCGTGCGGAGTTTGTTCACAAGTTTGAAGATCTATTGAATGCTAAGACAACGGCGTCACCTCTCGGGTGGCTGCTGGTGGGAAGTGGCGGCACCGGAAAGACGCATTTACTGTCCATCTTGCGCCGCGAGGCCATGGCTCGCGGCATCATGTTCGTGCTTGTCGACATGACCGACGTGCACGACTTCTGGGACACGGTGCTGCAAGGCTATCTCGGGTCGCTGCAACAGCAAATCGGTTGGGTAGAATCGCAACACAGCCGGTTGCTGGAGCGGTTCATTGAGCAACTACAAACACAAATCAAGGCTAAGTCGCTCTTGGAGCAAATGGCGGCTGCAGATTGCGAAACGCTCGTTAAGGGCATGAATCTCATTCTGACCCAACTTCGGCACACATTCCCCGTCGATGCGATGCAGCATCAAGATGTGATTCGCGCGATCATTGCACTTCATTCCCAAGACTTCGTCGTATCTGGCAACGCTCTGACATGGCTGCAAGGCGTTGCGCTCGACGAGACAGATCGACGACGATTGGGGCTTCAAAAGCCTCAAGACAAGCCGATCAACATCGTGAGAGGACTCTCTTGGATGATGAGTCTCTGTTCTCCAACGGTCTTAGCTTTCGATCAACTTGATCCGGTCGTCACGCAGTTCAGCACCGCTGCGTTGAATACAACAGATGACGCTGAGAGCGATGAACAGCGCACGGGACGTGCGATTGTCGAACGCATTGGTAGCGGACTCAGCGCTCTTCGCGACGTTACACGGAGGACAATGTCGGTCTTATCCTGCGTCGAGGGCACGCTTGAACTGCTGCGCAAGCTGGCGCTGAAACAGGACATGGACCGCTTTGAACCTCCTCGAATGCTCTCTTCCGTGCCGCCGGGCGAGATATCACGGGAAGTTGTTCGATCTCGGTTAGCTCCAATCTACGAACACGTGAGCTTCCAGCCGCCTTACTCCACATGGCCATTTGCGTCCGAATCGTTTAAAGCACTGGCGGGTTTATCGCCGCGCCAGATGTTGAAGTTGTGCCACCAGCACCAGCGTGAGTGTCTCCAACTCGGCCGTGTCGTTGAGTTGGAATCATTTCATTCTGCCCCCGTTCCTGCAGCAGCGACGACTTCAGTCGGTACCCCGAATGGTATTGAAGCGCTGGACGCCACGTTCAGCCTGTTGCAAAGCAAAGCCGATGTCGGGGCGATACTCGACGAGAAGAACGACGACCACCGAGTCGCAGCACTCCTTCAGGCTGCCTGCCGTTGCTTGCTGAAAGAAAACCCGCTGCCTTTCGGCGTTGATGGTGTGGTGGATGTCGATTTCGGAGACAAATCGCAGCCCTCGCTTCACGCACGTATGAGGCTGATCTTCGTCGAACAACGGAGCCGAGAACGCCATTTCTGCGTCAGAGCAATTGAGCGGCGTCATGCGAGTTCGTTCCAAAGCAGGCTCAAAGCAGCGATGACCGCATCAGGAATCGATCGACGGCTCAGCTTCCGTAGCCTGTCGGTACTGCGTTCAGCATCCCTTCCAACAGGACCGGCAACCGAAAAACTCACGACCGACTTCAAGTCACTGGGCGGTCAGTTTCAATCTCTGACCGAGACCGATGCACGGGTGCTGTTTGCGCTCGCTCAAATGGAGAAAGAGAGCGATCCCGATTTCGTAGATTGGTTGGTGACCCGTAAACCCGCTTCTCAGCTTGCAGCACTCACTGAAGTGTCGACAGCGTTCATTGCGGAAGTCGCCAATGCCGCCAACGGCAAGCGACGCTCAGTGATCATCTCTGGTTCGTCCGCCGAGCCAAAAAGTGTTTCAACGCATTCAACATCACAACCGCCTTTGGTAACTGAAACTGGGGAGGCAACGCCATTCGGGAGTTCAACCGCAGTTCCGAGCCGAACAGAGGGCAAGCCGCCAATTCCAAGCGTCGTCGTCGAAGCCGCTTCTTCGCAAACACCGACATCGCTTCGGACGGGCCAGTTTGTCCTCGGCAATCGACTGGTCGGTGAGATGCCAGGTCAGGAATTGACCATGCCGCTCGTTGGGCTCGAGAAGCACGCGGTGGTATTGGCTGGAGCTGGCTCAGGCAAAACGGTCTTGTTGAGACGTCTCATTGAGCAAGCTGCACTCGAAGGAGTGCCGTCTGTAGTGGTGGATTGTGCCAACGACTTGGCGGCCCTCGGTGATCGCTGGGCTGAACCGCCGAAGGGTTGGGTTCCCGGAGATGAAGCGCGCTCCCGCGACTTCTTTGATCGTTCTGATGTCATCATTTGGACGCCGGGTCGAGAGGGCGGTAATCCATTGAACCTCGAACCGTTGCCTGATCTTGGAGCAGTCGCCGATGATCGCGACGAACTGGAAACGGCCGTGGAGATGGTTTGCGAAACACTACGGACGATCGTTGCGCCCGGTTCGGGTGCGGCGGCGAAAAACAAAGCCGGCATTCTTGCCGCAGCACTTCGCTACTTCGCGCAGCAAGGGGGTGGCTCACTGCAACAGTTCGTAGCACTACTGGCTGCCCTGCCGGATGACGCCGGCATTGGTATCAGTAAGGAAACGAAACTCGCAGCCGAGATGGCTGATCGAATCAAGGCGGAGATCGCGCAGAACCCGTTGCTCAACAGTTGCGGCAAGGGGCTCAATCCCGCACTCCTGTTCGGGGACGTTGCCAATTCGGGCAAGACACGAGTTTCTGTGATCAGCTTGATTGGGTTACCTAGCTTGGAAGCTCAGCGTCAATTCCTCAATCAATTAGCCATGACTCTCTTTTCGTGGATCAAGCGAAATCCCAGTCCCCCAAATCGCTCGCTGCGGGGCTTGCTGGTGATCGACGAGGCAAAGGACTTCATTCCGTCTCGAGGTGGCTCAGCCTGCAAGTCCAGCCTCATGCGGCTGACCGCGCAAGCACGTAAGTATCATTTGGGGGTCGTGTTTGCTACCCAGAATCCGAAGGAGATAGAAAGTGCTGTCGTCGGCAATTGCTCTACGCATTACTACGGAAAGGCGAATTCACCTCAAGCAATTGATGTGATCAAGGATCAGATTCGAGCCAAGGGAGGAGATGGCAGCGACATCGCGAAACTCACAAGTGGTCGCTTCTATGTCTACAACGCTGACGCCGGACTCGCTTCACCTGCCAAAGTCATGGTCCCCATGTGCCTTAGCCAGCACCCAATCAATCCTCTGACTACGGACGAAGTCATCTCTCGTGCGGCGAATAGCCGACTGAGAGTCGAAGCATCATGAGTTGTTTCCTATCTGTGGGAAACAGGGTTCTTGGAGCCCTAGCGAGTCGTCGGCAAGCCCGCTTCTGCCTCCGGCTCGCTCCTGCATGATTGATCAAACGCCGCGACTGAGTCACTCTTGTCGCGGACTGGTCCCCACGACCGAAACCTTTTCTTAAAAGGTGTTTACATCGCCGCAGGCGTCCATTCGATCCAAGGGTCCGAGGGGTGTTAGTGCCCGCTTCGTCGAGGCTTCACCACGCTTCGCTGGCGGACAAGCGTCCGCAAGATTCCTGACTAAAGTCGAGTTCCCTCTACTGCCCATACCGCTTGAAGTATCGCACTGCTCGTGCCCTTGCATGGGCACAAAACGGGCGGCTTGCAGCCCCTATGGGCTTTGCCTAGCATCCGAACTGCTTGACTCATCAGTCAGCATCTCGATGGAGTTCATGACCGGTTGGTCACGTTTGAATGAAGCAATCTGGATGCTGTTTGGGTGGCGCTCACGGGTGTTGTGTCGAAGAGAATCAAACACGTAAGTCCTTGTGGGACATCGACATGACCTGCCTCACCAAGGGGGTCAAGGCGTTTGGATCTCCAATACCGTCTAAAGCTGAGCCATGAACTATCACCCGATCGTGGTCTACGTGCTCATCCTGGTCGGGTTCGTTGTTACGAACCTGATCCTGGCGCACGTGATCGGTCCGCGTAAGAAGACGTCGGTTAAGCAGATGCCCTATGAATCGGGCATGGATCCCGTCGGAGACGCTCGCCAGCCGTTCGACGTGAAGTTCTACTTGGTGGCGATCCTGTTCCTCGTTTTCGACGTGGAACTGCTCTTCCTTTATCCTTGGGCAGTAAGTGCTTACGTCGAAGGCGGTAAAGGAATTGATCCCGGACTCAGTTCAACAGTTTTCGGCGTGATGCTGGTGTTTATGGCAACTCTGGCCATTGCCTTCGTTTACGCATGGCGGAAAGGGGTGTTCCGATGGCGGTAGGACTACCGGAAAACGTCTTTCTGACGAAGTTGGACGTCGCAGCTAACTGGGTTCGCTCCAACAGTTTGTGGCCGATGCCGTTCGCGACGGCCTGCTGTGGCATCGAATTGATGGCGACGGCTTCATCCCGCTTCGACTTGGCTCGCTTCGGCGCCGAAGTCATGCGGTTCAGCCCGCGACAATGCGACCTGCTGATCGTGGCCGGACGCGTTGTCACGAAGATGTTGCCCGTCTTACAGCGGATCTGGTTGCAGATGCCGGAACCGAAGTGGTGCATCTCGATGGGAGCCTGTGCCTGCTCGGGCGGTGTCTTTGACACGTACGCCGTGGTTCAAGGCGTTGACCGCTTCATTCCGGTCGACCTGTACGTGCCTGGTTGTCCGCCGCGACCTGAACAACTCATTGCCGGAATTATTGAACTTCAGAACCGGATCAAACAAACGGGAACATTGAACGGGCGCGAGTTCATTCAACGGACCGAAGCGACAGGACCTGAACCCTTGGAACTCGAAGAGCTGCGTCGTCTCCGCCAGGCCACACCTGTTGAGGGCCTGCCGATTTTCCACGCACCGGATTTGAAGACTTAAGCAGTCGGTTTTCTCACGCGTCCTTGTTTCACGAGAGACTCAATGATCGACATCACCGCACTGCAGGCTCAATTTGGCTCGGAGCTCAGCCTGTCTGAGTTCAGAGACAATCGCCGGGTCATCTGCCCGGCGGAAAAGGCGCATGCGCTGCTCTCGCATCTGTATCACGCTGCGGGTTTCAATTATCTGGTTGATATCACGGCTGTGGATTATCTGGAGTGGGAGAATGCAACTGACCGCTTCGGCGTGATCTACGCGCTGTTGAATATGGAAGCCGGAGAGCGTTTGTACGTCAAAGTTTTCGTGAACGACCCCCATCCGACACTGCCGACGGTATACAACCTGTGGCGAGGAGCGGACTGGATGGAACGCGAAGTCTACGACATGTTCGGTATCACTTTCGCTGGACATCCTGACCTGCGACGCATCCTGAGTCCTGATGAGTTCACCGCGTTCCCGCTGCGAAAAGACTATCCGTTGAAGGGCCGTGGCGAGCGGCACAACTTCCCTGTCATCACTCGGGCTGACAGCTAACGCGACGAGATCCGTTTTCCCTAATGTGACTTTCTCCTATGCCTCTGACACTTGCTGATCTCGAAGCCACGGACGCACCAGATAAAGAGTACCTCTGGACTCTGAACTTTGGTCCGCAGCATCCAGCGACGCATACCACTCTGCGTCTGATTCTCACCCTGGACGGTGAGAAGGTCATTAACGCTATTCCGCATATTGGGTATCTGCATTCGGGATTTGAGAAGCTCGCCGAGCATCTGGATTTCAACCAGTATGTGACTATCGTCGACCGGATGAATTATCTGTCACCGCTGGCCAACGAAATCGCCTGGCACCACGCGGTCGAAAAGCTGATGGGGATCGAACTAACTCCCCGCTGCAAGTATCTCCGCACGCTGCTGTCCGAGTTGATGCGCATTCAGGATCACCTGCTGAACGTGGGCACGTCGGCTCTGGACTTGGGCGCGTTTACCGCGTTCCTGTACTGCTTCACGATGCGCGAGCGGATTTACGACATTGTCGAATTCGCTTCCGGGCAGCGCTTTCACACGAGCTATACACGCGTCGGCGGCGTGCTGTTCGACGTGAATCTCGAGTGGGTAAACAAGGTCCGCGAGTTTGTGCGCGACTTCCCCAAGACACATGCGGAAACGCACCGCCTGCTGACACGCAATCGAATCTTCATCGACCGTATCAAGGGCGTGGGCGTCTTGACCAAAGAAGACGCGATTAATTTCAGTTGCGCCGGTCCGGTAGCACGAGCCAGCGGCGTCGTTCGCGATCTCCGCAAAGACGAGCCATATCTCGCTTATGGCGATCTGGACTTCAAGGTTTGCTGCTCACAGGGCGGCGACTGCTACGCTCGCTATCTAGTGCGTATGCAGGAAATGGCCGAGAGCCTGAAGATCATCGAGCAGACGCTGGAGAACCTGCCTGCAGGTCCGGTGAACGTCGAAGTTGATGGCGGCAGTCGAGCTGTTCTGCCCGCCAAGCCGGCGGTTTATCGCAGCATTGAAGGTCTGATTCAGCACTTCGAAGTCATCATGCCGAACCGCGGCTTTGAGACTCCGAAGGAAGAGATTTACGCAGCAGTGGAAGCCCCGAATGGCGAACTCGGTTTCTACATTGCGAGCAACGGAACGAAGACCGCCTATCGTGCTCGCACGCGACCACCGTCATATATCCATTTTGCCGTTTTCCCGCACTTGATTCGCGGCCACATGTTGAGCGACGTCGTCGCGATTCTGGGGTCCTTAAATATTATTGCAGCCGAGTTGGATCGATAGTTATCACGCGCCAATCAACGATTCAGCTTCTTTAGAGAATTGATATGCCCGTTTTATCTGAAGCCATTCGCGAAAAGATCCGCGAGCAGTTTCCGAAATACCCGAACAAGCGAGCTGTGACGCTGCCCGCTCTGCACATCGTGCATGACGAGTATCGCCAGGTCTCATTGGACGCCATTCGGGAAATCGCGGAGCTGCTGGAACTGCACCCGTCCGAAGTGCACGACACGATGAGCTTCTATCAGTTCTTCCGGACCGAGAAGGATCCGCTCGGCAATCACCGCGTGTGGGTTTGTCGCAGCATTTCCTGCATGTTGCGCGGTGGCGAGGAACTGTTGGGCGAGTTGTGCAATCGATTGCACGTCAAGCCTGGCGAGACGACCTCAGATGGCAAGGTCACACTGGAGTTTGCGGAGTGCCTCGGCGGTTGCGATGGTGCTCCCTGCCTGCTGGTCAACGACGAATGTGAAATGAATATGACACCGGACTCGGCCATGACCCTGATCGATGGGTTGCGAGCAAAAAGCTAACAACTGAGCCTGACTGATACATTTAATAAGAACGACACGAACAATTTCCTGGCCTCTTAGACTGACTCAACACCGTGGCCCAATTCGAACCAACACTGCTCGCTCGCATTCACAAACCCGATAGCCCGGCACTTGCCAGCTATCGTGCGGATGGAGGCTACGAGGCGCTGAAGAAGGCGCTGGGCATGGCTCCCGTGGATGTCATCAATGAAGTCAAAAATTCCGGCCTGCGCGGTCGTGGCGGTGCAGGCTTCCCTTGCGGCCTGAAGTGGACGTTCCTGCCAAAGGATCACCCCGGACCGATTTATCTCGCCGTCAACGCTGACGAATCCGAGCCAGCCACATTCAACAACCGCATCCTGATGGAGAAGGACCCGCACCAACTCCTCGAAGGAATTGCGATTGCGTGCCACGCGATCAAGTCGAACTCGGCCTATATCTACGTTCGATACGAATACGGTCGCAGCTATCGAGCCATGCAGGCCGCGATTGATGAATGTTACGCCAACGGCATCCTCGGCAAGAGCGTGCTGGGGTCTGATTTCTCGCTCGATATCCGGCTGCATCGCGGTGCTGCCGCTTACATCTGTGGCGAGGAAACTGGTCTTATCGAAAGCCTCGAAGGCAAGCGAGCCTGGCCGCGTATCAAGCCGCCGTTTCCGGCGATCGAGGGTCTGTTCCGCAAGCCAACGATTGTGAATAACGTCGAGACTCTCTGCTGCGTGAAACAGATTCTGCAACGCGGCGGCGACTGGTTTAAGTCGATGGGTGTGCCGCCCGATCCGAACAATCCGCGCGATGCTGGTAGCTACGGTCCGAAGCTGTACTGCATCAGCGGGCATGTCAATAACCCGTGCTGTGTGGAATTGCCGATGGGTATTACTGCCCGGCAGTTGATTGAAGAACACGGCGGCGGAGTCTGGAAGGGACGCCAGGCGAAAGCCGTCGTGCCTGGTGGTATCAGCATGGGCTTCATGTCGGCCAGCGAACTTGATACCCCGCTTGACTTCAATGGCCCCGGTAAAGTCGGATGCCTCGGTCTGGGAACGGCAGCCGTCACGGTTATCGACGATCAGACCAGCATGGTGGATGTGCTCTTCAACTGTGCCCGGTTCTTCGCTCACGAGTCCTGTGGTCAGTGCACTCCCTGCCGCGAAGGCACGGCGTGGATGCACAAGATTCTCAATCGCGTACGAGCAGGTCATGGTGAACTTCGCGATCTCGACCTGCTGGTCGAAGTTGCGAGTTCGATGGGCATCATTCCGGGCACGACGATTTGCGGTCTGTCCGACGGTGCGGCCTGGCCCATCAAGAATGCGATCAAGAAGTTCCGAAGCGAGTTTGAAGACTACATCAAGAGCGGTCGCAAGTCGGTGGATCCGATTCCGGCGGGTGCTCACTAGGCAGATTGATCATTCGTTAGCGGTGTTGCAGTTTATTTGAGATACAGACTCGGCGGCGATGGATTCATCGTCACCGTTCAATGAAGAACATTCTTCGGAGCATCCGCTCTGGAAGATTACGACAACAAAGCACGCTTATGGCCACTGTTTACGTCAATAACGAACCAGTCACGATCGGTGACAGCGAGCGATTGAATTGCATTCAAGCGGCAGCTCGACTGAACGAAGAGATTCCGCATTATTGCTGGCATCCTCAGTTGTCGGTCGTCGCCAGTTGTCGCATGTGCCTGGTCGAAGTAGGTGACAAGAAGCCGGATGGCACCATTGCCATGCAGCCGAAGCTGGTGCCTGGTTGCCAGACGCCGGTCAAAGACGGCACCGTCATTATCACCAACAGTCCGAAGGTGAAGGACGCTCAAAAGGCGACTTTGGAGTATCTGCTGCTGAATCACCCGCTGGACTGCCCCGTCTGCGATCAGGCCGGTGAGTGCGGATTGCAGGATTACAGCTACGGCTACGGGCGCGGTTACAGCCGGTTACAAGAGCCGAAGAATATCAAGCCGGACAAAGACTACATCGGCGATCAGATCACGTTGTTCACCGATCGCTGCATCATGTGCACGCGGTGTGTCCGGTTCACTCGCGAGATCAGCGGCACTGCGGAGATGCAGGTAACCAGCCGCGGCACGCATGAAGAAATCGATATCTTCCCCGGCATTCCGTGCAACAACAAACTCGCCGGTAATGTGGTTGATATCTGCCCCGTCGGTGCGCTCTGCAGTAAGGACTTTTTGTACCAGCAGCGCGTCTGGTTCCTGCAGAATACGAAGTCTGTGTGTCCCGGCTGCAGCACTGGTTGCAGTATTACGGTTGATCAGAACAAAGACGTCGTGCATCGCTTGAAGCCGCGAGTGAATCCGCAGGCGCAAGGTCACTTCATGTGCGACGAAGGCCGCTTCGGCTGGAAATATATCCATTCCGACAAGCGCCTGCAGATGCCCGAATTGCGTCAGAAGGGGACTCTGGCCTCGCGTGACTGGGATGTCATCCTGCCGGCAGTTCGCAAAGCTCTCGACGATCGAGTCAGCAGTCAGCCGCACGCAGTCGCCGCGATTATTTCACCGTGGGCCACTGTGGAAGAGGCCTACTTGCTGTGCAGCTATCTGAAGAAGATGTCAGAGCACGTTTCGCTGGCGATCGGGCCCACTCGAACCGTCGGCGAAGACGATCATTACCCGAAAGATGTGCGCGGCAATGCGGATGGCAATCCGAAGTTTACCATTCGCGCTGAGAAGGCTCCGAATCGCGCTGGCGTCGAACGCGTCCTGCAGCACTTCCAAGGCGACGTAGTGCCTTACGCGGACGTGCTGTCGGCCATCCAGTCAGGGGCGATTGATACCGTTTATCTGGTTGGTGGCGATCCCGAAGCGACATGGAACGATAGCGATCTGGCTGCGTTCAAATCTCTGAAGCTGCTGATCGTGCAAGACCTGCTGGCCAGTCCGCTGACTCAAGCCGCACAGATCGTGCTCGCGGGAACTTCCTTCGCCGAGAAGGATGGCACCTTCGTCAATCATTCGGGTTTGGCTCAGGCGGTTCGCCGGTCCATTCACGGTCCCGACGATGCTCGCCCGGACGGACGAATCCTATGGGATCTCGCTGAGCGGCGCGGTCTCTTCAATGCGAACAACTTGCGAAAAGAAATCGGTCAGACCATTCCGAGCCTTGCAGCCTTGAGCTGCGGGGACTTGGGCGAATTCGGCGTTTCGACGGCTGCACAGCCTGAACCTGTGGCAGCCACGTAGTCATAAAAGGCACATGTAGAATCCATGGCGGAACTCATCACTACAGTCATCACGATCGCGGTCGTGCTGGGAGGAACTCTCGGTGCGTGCTCGTATCTGATTTATGTCGAGCGCAAGCTGTCGGCGTTTATGCAGGACCGCGTCGGTCCGAATCGCGTCGGTCCATATGGCCTGTTTCAGCCTTTGGCGGACGGTCTGAAGTTCCTGCTCAAAGAGGACATCATCCCGGATCACGTCGACAAGGTGATGTTTCTCATCGCCCCGACGATCTCGGTGTTCACGACGCTGCTGGCGTTTTCGGTGGTGCCGTTTGGTGACGTGGCCGCGGATTTGGAAATCGGCGGATACAAGGCGCTGCGGTTCATCATCGCCCCCGGAATTGATATCGGTATCGTCTTCATTTTCGCCGTCACGAGTCTCGCCGTTTACGGTGTGATTCTCGGTGGTTGGGCCTCGAACAATAAGTACAGCGCATTGGGATCGTTGCGAGCGAGTGCTCAGGTTGTCAGTTACGAAATCCCGTTAGGCATGTCGGTGCTGGGCATCGCCTTGATGACCGGTTCGCTCAATCTCGAAACGATTCTGCTGAAGCAGGCGGTCAGCATCCTCGACTGGAATATCTGGTATCAGCCGCTGGCCTGTTTGATCTTCTTCACTGCAGCTTTGGCTGAATCCAATCGTATGCCGTTCGACTTGCCGGAATGTGAGCAGGAACTCGTTGGCGGTTATCACACGGAATACTCGGCGTTGAAGTTCGCGCTGTTCTTCCTGGGCGAATACACGCACGTGATTACGGTCAGCTTCCTGACAGCCATCCTGTTCTTCGGTGGCTGGCATTTCCCTGGCATTGCTGAAGTCAATTCGGCTTACCCTGGTGTGACTTTCGTCAAGCTGGCAGTCCTGATGGCGAAGGTTCTCTCCGTGGTCATCTTCATCATGCTGTTGCGTTGGACGATTCCACGCTTCCGGTTTGACCAGCTCATGGGATTGGCCTGGAAGGTCATGATCCCACTATCGCTTGTCAACGTCGTGGCCGTGATGACGATCAAACAATTTCAATTCAGCCTGTGGTGGCTGTTACCGATTTCGGCGGCGATGTTCGGTGCGGCGGGGGCGATTGGAGTCGCCGCCAAGCAAGCAGAACTCAACAGTCGAGAGCCAGTGGCAAGTCATTAGTCGTGGTCAGGATTCAACGGTCGCAGTATTTGCGAGATTGATATAGCTATGCCGATCAAGAAAGAAGACGTCACCTGGGTCGAAGAACCGACCATTGGCTTCTGGGAAGCGAGCTTCCTGCCAGCCATTGTGGAAGGTTTAAAAACGACCATCGGCCACGTCGTCAATTATAAGTCCGTTACTGAACAGTATCCGGAACAGAAACCAAACCTACCGCTGCACTATCGCGGACTGCATCGCCTCAACAAGGACGAGCAGGGGCGTGTGCGCTGTGTGGCCTGCTTCATGTGTTCGACAGCTTGCCCCGCGAATTGCATCGACATTGTCGCTCAGGACGCTCCGCCAGACTGGCCGGATCGCGACAAGTTCCCGAAGACCTTTGTGATCGACGAGTTGCGTTGCATCTACTGCGGCATGTGCGAAGAAGCCTGTCCGTGCGATGCGATTGAGCTGACTCACATTTACGACCACACGGGCTTTACTCGCGACGACATGCGGTTCGACAAGATCAAGCTCCTGGAAGTTTTTGAGCAGACCAAGAACGACCCCAAAGACCCTGTGCGAACTCATCGCGGCAAGCTGGGTGTGGCTTCCGATTTTGCCGACCTGCCCACACTGGCTCCGGCAACTTCGGTGGCGGGTAACGATCGAGCGGCGCAAGCGCCGACTTCGGGTGTGATTAAGAAGTAATCAGCACAGACTGCTGAAATAAATACGCGACAGGAAATTGTTGATGAATCCGGAAATACTACAACTCCTCGTGCCCTTGATACTGGGTGCCGGAGCGATTGGCTGGCTGATGCCTTCCAATCGCAAGAAGCCGCGCATCGTGGGGGTGATTCTGGGAGTGGTGGCGATCTTTCTGCTGGTAGGCCGGGCGCGAGGCACCTCGGGCAGCCTTGAAACCGACGTGATGTTCGACCTGTTTGCAGGAATCACTCTGGCGTCAGCCGGTATGATGATCACTGCCCGGAACCCTGCTTACTCAGCCTTGTGGTTCGCTTTGGTGACGTTGTCACTCTGCGGGCTATTCTTCTTGCAGTCCGCTCCGTTCCTGGCAGCAGCCAGCGTGATTGTCTACGCCGGCGCGATCATCGTGACGTTCATGTTCGTGTTGATGTTGGCTTCGCAGTCGGGTGCTGGAGGATACGACCAACGTCCGCAGCATCCGTTGCTGGCAACGGTTACCGCCACGTTGTTGCTGGGTGCGGTGATCGTAGCGTTGAACGCTTGGGGGCCTGACAAATTGGCTGCAGAAAAAGCCAAGGCGGCGGATGCAGTCGTTGAAACAAACGTTGCGAGGAAAAAGGCGCCGCTGGTTTCAAATCCCCTCAGCAAGCCTCTTAACGAAGACTTCGGCACATTGCATCAATTGGGCCGATCGCTGTTTGGTGACTACCTCTTCGCAGTCGAATTGGCGGGCACTCTGTTGCTCGTCGCTACGATTGGCGCGATCGCGATTGCTCCGCGGAGGTCACAAGGAACGCTATGACTCCTGATTACGAACGCTTCCTGATTGTGGGAGCGGCTTTATTCGCGTTGGGTGCGATTGGCTTTCTCACCCGCCGCAATCTGATTCTCATCGTCCTCTCAGCCGAGATGATGCTGCACGGGATCGCGCTGACCTTGGTGACGTTCTCGCGCTTTCACCACAACCTCGAAGGCCAAGCCTTCACTGTATTTGTTCTGACGGTCGCGGCTTGCGAAGCTGGCCTCGCGCTGTCGCTGGTGTTAGCGGCCTATCAGGCCAAGAAGTCGCTCGACATTACGTTGTGGACTGAACTCCGTGAGCCTGACTTGCCACCGCCGATCGATGCGGGTGGTTCTGTCGCGCCGCCGGATCAAGCCGCTCCTCAAGAATTCCCCAAACTCACTCCTGCTGGTGCAGAACCCGACCTTGGTCGTGTCAAGACTCATGCAGGCTCGAGCAAAGGCGCGTGAGCCGGTGCGACGGGTGAAACCGACGCGTCTGGCTGTGATGTCTCAAACTGATTTGATCGTTAGCGGAGCCCGCACTTGGACCTCCTGAATTTATCTTTACTTGCGAATGACGCCGCAGTGGCTGCGAGCGGGTTTCTGAGTTCAGCCGACGTGCTGACACTCATTCCCGCAGCGCCCTTAATTGCGGCCATCACGATCGCGTTGTTTGGCAAGCCGTTCCTCAAGGAACGTAGCCATATCGTCACCGTGGCGGCTTTGGCGGTGTCGTTCCTGATGTCGCTGGTGCTGTTGTTTCAGGACCTGCCACATGCGGCTGCGAGCGCTGGCGAATCGCTGGGTTATGGGCCTGAGATCGTGACTCCACTGTTTCAGTGGGTCGCGATTGGAAACATCAACGTTCAGGTAGCTCTGCGAGCCGACGCGATCTCAGCCATCATGCTGGCGATGGTGACGGGTGTCAGTCTGCTCGTAGCGATCTTCGCCAGTGGTTACATGCACGGCGATCCCGGCTATCCGCGGTTCTTCGGTGCAGTGTCTCTGTTCGTGTTTTCGATGTGCATGCTGGTGCTCGCTCCCAGCTTCCTGATGTTGTTCGTTTTCTGGGAAGCCGTGGGTTTGTGCAGCTATCTGCTGATTGGCTTCTGGTTCAAGAAGCCTTCTGCGGCTGCCGCGGCGAAGAAGGCGTTTGTTGTTAACCGCATTGGTGACTTCGGTTTCATCCTCGGCATCTTCCTGATCTGGACGACGTTCGGTGCGCTCGACTTCTCGACGGTGCTGGGCAATCCAGCTCGTCTGCAGCAAATCGCCACCGACAACCCGAGCTTGATTACGACCATCTGCCTGCTGCTGTTCCTGGGAGCGATGGGTAAGTCAGCCCAGTTTCCGCTGCATGTCTGGCTGCCGGACGCGATGGAAGGTCCCACGCCCGTCAGTGCGCTGATTCACGCTGCGACGATGGTTACGGCGGGCGTCTACATGGTCGCCCGCTGCACGCCGCTGTTCGTTTTGGCTCCAGATGCTCAGCTTGTGGTCGGCTCGATTGGAGCAGCGACCGCGCTGATTGCGGCTCTGACTGCACTCACTCAAACCGACCTCAAGCGCGTGATGGCGTATTCGACGGTCAGCCAACTCGGCTACATGTTCATGGGCTTGGGTGCTGCAGTCGCAGGACCTGAACACGCAACCTTCGCAGTCACTGCCGCGATGTTCCATCTCTTCACGCACGCATACTTCAAGGCGTTGCTGTTCCTGGCGTCTGGCAGCGTGATGCACTCGATGGGGGACGTGATCGACATGCGACGCTTCAGTGGTTTGAAACATGCGTTGCCGATCACTCACTGGACGTTCGCCTGCGGTGCGGCTGCTCTGGCTGGTTTGCCGGTACTCTCAGGCTTCTGGAGTAAGGATGACATCCTCGCCGCGTTGCAGACTGCGGGCAGTCATGGGCCTCATCAGCAGGCGTTTCAGATTATCTTTGGTGTCGCGACGCTGACGGCTCTGCTGACGGCGTTCTATACGTTCCGGGCTTACTTCCTGACCTTCCACGGTAAGGAAGTGTTTCCCGAGGAAGCTGGACATCATCCGCACGACGCACCGCCAGCGATGGCCTGGCCGCTGCGGATTCTGGCGGTGTGTGCTTTGGGAATCGGCCTGGTGGTTGGACCGATCACGCATGGTTTCGCCAATACGATGGGCGGAACGCCCGGACTGCTGCATGCGGAATCTCACGGTTTCCACATCGGCCTCATGTTGATGAGTGCGATCGTTGCCGTGGTCGGGGTTGGTATTGCTTATCTGATGTACGGCAGCGGGCGCGAGAAGGTCGAGTCTCTGCCCGCTAAGTTCGGCCCGCTCTACAAGCTGTCGCTCAACAAGTTCTACTTCGATGAACTGTTTCTGGGCCTGATCGTGCTGCCGTTGCGTGGCATTGCGAAGTTGTCGTTTGCGATTGATCAACTCGTGATCGATCCGCTGGTTGACCTGTGCGGAGCGATTCCGCGCTGGTTCAGCTCGATCCCGAAGGTGATGCATAACGGACTGGTTTCATCCTACGCATACATCATGTTCGCAGGCTTGATTGTGATTGTGCTGTTTGCACTGCAAGTTGTTTCCAGTTGATTCAGGCTTGTCCGTTGAAGACTCGATTCGAACATTGTTCGGAGTAAGTGAACTCCATGACTGTTTCTCTGCTGATGCTTCTGTTGTGTCCTGTTGCTACGGCGCTGCTGGTGCTGTTGTTTCGGTCATCGTCCGAACACACCACGTCCCGCTGGATCGCGCTGATGGGAGCGATTCTGACGTTGCTGCTGTCGCTGGTCGTTGCGAGTGATTTTCAAGCCACGGGCGTGAAGGATCGCTTTGCCGCTAGCAGCGACCAATTGGCGCCAGTCAATCCAGTCACTGTGTTGCGACATACCTGGATGTCGTTCGGGCAGGACAGCGGCAAGACGGTTGAGCTGGAGTTCTTCCTGGGACTGGATGGCATCAGCGTTGCCATGATTCTGCTGACGACCGTGCTGACGATCTCATCAGTGTTGATCTCGTGGGAGTCAATTAAGGACCGGGCGGCCGAGTTCTACGCCTGCCTGCTGTTCCTCGAGGCTGGCCTTATCGGTGTGTTCTGTGCGTTCGACTTGGTGCTGTTCTACGTGTTCTTTGAGTTCACCCTGTTGCCACTGTTCTTTATGGTGGGCATCTGGGGCGGTCCGCAACGACGCTATGCCGCGGTCAAGTTCTTCCTCTACACGCTGGTGGGCGGTTTGATCACGCTGCTGGGACTGGTTTATCTGGTCACTGCTGTGGCCTCGACGCCCGGCGTCGCCATCAGTCAAACCGCGTTCTCGATTCCGGATCTGGCCAGACACCTGACACGCTTCCCGCTCAGCGACGAAGTGCAGTTCTGGCTGTTCCTGGCCATTGCTGCCGGTTTCATGGTGAAGGTGCCGCTGTTCCCGTTTCATACGTGGTTGCCGCTGGCTCACGTTGAGGCACCGACTGCTGGCTCAGTCATGCTGGCTGGTGTGCTGTTGAAATTGGGAACTTACGGTTTCCTCAGGCTGCTTTTGCCAATCGTTCCGGTGGCCTGTCTGGAAACCGGCCTCCCTCTGATCGGGACCATGTCGGTGATTGGCATCGTTTACGGTTCGCTGTGCGCGTTGGCTCAACGCGATATTAAGAAGTTGGTGGCTTACAGTTCCGTGGCCCACCTGGGTTTCTGCATGCTGGGCTTGTTCGCTCTGAATACCGAGGGCATCGCTGGCGGCGTGCTGCAGATGATCAATCACGGCCTATCGACCGGTGCCTTGTTCTTGATCGTCGGCATGATTTACGAACGTTATCACACGCGTCAGTTGGATGACCTGGGCGGCCTGGCGAATCGCTTGCCGCTGATGTCTTGTGCGATGGTCTTTGTGGCGATGTCCAGCATCGGGCTGCCGATGTTGAACGGCTTCGTGGGCGAAGTGCTGTCGTTAATCGGCATGTTCAAGGCGGGACCGATTTACGCAGTGATTGGTGCTTCTGGCGTTGTCCTCGGCGCGTGGTACCTGCTGACCATGGTGCAGCACGGATTCTTTGGTCCGTTGCGTGAACCCAAGCATGGACACGGTGATCATCACGAGCCTGTGACGGATATCACCCCGCGCGAAATGGTCGCGTTGGCTCCGTTGATGGCACTCTGCCTGTGGATTGGCGTGACACCTCAACCGACGCTGGATCTCATGCGACCGGATATCGAAGCCGTCGCGAAGCTATACACCCAAGGCCCGCCGCGAGCCGTGAAACCTGCTGACGCCGAATTCAGGATTACCGCCGCAGAGACCGTCGCGCCGGCTGCAGGAAGTCATCAGTAAGACACAACGCAATCGCCCAGCAGGGTGCTGCGAACGAATAGAGTTGGAGTTGAACAGTGGATGCTGCGATTCAAGCGTTGAACGGGGCGGTGCAACACGTCGTCCCGGAATTGATACTGCTTGCGACGGTCTGTGTGACGTTCGCAATCGGTCCGTTCCTGGTCAGCGACCGGCACGGTCATTCCACCGGTGTGCGGCATCGCTGGGGTATCATCGCGCTGATCGGCATTGTGTCGGCGGCCATCGCGTGGCAAAACGGATCGATGGAATCGGTCACGACCGGGCCGTTTCGCATTGATGAACTCGTCTGGTTCACCCGCTTGCTGTCGTTTTCTCTCGGCAGTGTGCTGGTCCTGGTCTTGTGGGGACAGGTTGAAGACCGGGTCTCTGCGGAATGTCAGGCGTGCCTGCTCGCGATCCTGGCGGGATCCAATCTGGTCGCCGCAGCGAATGATCTCATCACTCTATTTCTGGCTCTGGAACTGGTCAGCATTCCTACGTATGTGCTGCTCTACCTGCCCGGAAAAGGAACAGCTTCGCGTGAAGCCACCATCAAGTACTTCTTGCTGAGTATCTTTTCCTCAGCCCTAGTGCTGTTTGGTCTCAGCTATCTCTACGGTCTCGCAGGAACCACGAGCCTGCCGGGTGTGCATGAAGCATTGAAGACAGCCATTTCGTCAGGCAGCCTGCCGATTGCCGCGCTGGCCTTCACCATGCTGCTGGCCGGATTGAGCTTCCGCATCACAGCGGTGCCGTTCCACTTTTACGCGCCGGACGTCTTTCAAGGTGTCGCTCCATCAGGAGCGGCGATGCTGTCGTTTATTCCGAAAGTCGTCGGATTTGTCGCTCTGTTTCGAGTTGTTCAGGCGCTCTCCATTCTGACCGCGAAGAATGCCGCGTTGTCATCGCTGGAAGTGACGCTGATCTCCGGCATGGCCATCATCACGATGTTCCTGGGCAATCTGATGGCTCTGCGGCAACGCAATGTCGCCCGCATGATGGCGTACTCCAGCATCGCTCACGCGGGTTACATGCTGGCCGGTTTCGCTGTCATTGCTCAGGGAGCCATCGTCAACGGCTGGAGCGCGCTGCTGTTCTATCTGGCGATCTACGGCATCGCAACAATTGGCGTCTTCGGCGTGCTGGTCGCTGTCAGCGATTCGCACAAGCAGGCCCAAACGCTGGATGACTTCTCGGGCCTCAGCCGAGCTCATCCGTTGACTGCTATGTTGCTGGCGATCGTCCTCTTCGGCCTGACGGGACTTCCACCAACGGCAGGTTTTCTGGGCAAGCTGAATCTCTTTCTTGCGGCCTGGTCGCAAGGAAATGTTCTGGGAGAGATTCTCGCCGTCGCGATTGCGATGAACGCCGCGATCTCAGCCTGGTACTACCTGCGATTGGTTGCTGTGATGTTTCTGCATCCGAGTTCACACTCAGGAGAGAGCAAGGTTCAGATCCCGGCCCTTGTCGGCAGCGCGCTGTGCGCCGTTGCCACCCTGGCGCTCTTTGTGGCGCCTCAAGCCCTCTGGAAAGCCGCCGAAAGCGTCGGACGCTTGACCAGTTGAGACGGATTCGACCGAAAACACCGAGCGCGGGTTGAACGATCAACGCCGCGCTCGCAGCGCGCTATCGCACCAGCATCCAGTCCAGCGCTGCCTTCTCGGGCGCGGTCTTCTCAAAAGTGATCGTAAACCCGTCGGCTGTCTTCTCTGATATCGCTCGGTTGGACAGCCAGGATTGCTCAATAAACACGGCATAGTCGGCGTCGACTTCCGGTCGCGGGAACTTGATACGGATCGAGTCAGACTTCGCTGCCACCGCTACATTCTTGCCGCGCAGGTTCTTGGCAGGGGTCTTATCTCCCGAGATGCCTTGCACCGCATTCACTGAGCCGTTGGCTCGCACACCGCCGCCTTCAAAGTTCAGTTCGCCCGTGTCTTTCGACACCGTGAGCGTTGCGGTCTTCGGCTTGGCATCCGAGTCTGGCGCGTGCTGGTAGTTCCACTTGATGGGCTGCTCGTGGTTCGGTTGCGCAAACAGGATCGCCGCATCCGAAACATCAGCGTTGAACTTGATACCCACCCCCACGGCAGTATCGACAATAATAATATTGTCCCAGGATGGCTTCTGTTCGTAGTTAGCCTCGACCTGCTCCAGAGTGGTCTGACCGCTGCGAACATGCATCGCCGAGTATCGCGAGGCGGCACCGTGGTTGTAGAGATCGAACACGGTCGACGGGAACGGCCCGGGCACGTCGTCCCACATCCAGGCGCGGAAAATCTGAGGCCGCACAGGATCAGGCCCGATCGCCTGCTCAATGGCATCGCCCTTGGCGAAGTCCACTTCGGAGCCCTGATCTCGATACGGAGCCAGGCCGATCTGCTTCTGTCCGCCACGATCTCCGCCAGTAACCGCACGGGAGACATCGTTCACATACGTGCCTGGAGCGATGATGTATTCCAGCGGTCGCTCGTGATTATCCCACGTGTAATTCTCTTTGCGGTAGAGATGCGGGCCACCCGCGTTCTTGGCTCCCCACCAGAAGCGACGGATCTCAATGTCCTTGGTACCGTCGTCATTGGCTTTGAACGAAGCGATCTCATACCAGCGAAAGTTGCCTTTAGGTGTTTTCTCGCCCTTGGTCGCCACAGCAAAGAACTTTCCGACGACCTCCGCCGTCCACGGACAGTCCTTGTCGCCGCGAATCACGCCGCCAAAGTAGCGTTCCGTGTTTCCGTGACGAGCGTTCTTGATCAACTTCGACGGATACCGCTTCCCCTGAAACTCTTCGTCCGGGCTGATGATGAACACCTTACCGGCAGTGATCTGCTTCTGCGGATTCAAGTTGATCAGCGGTCGTGAATCGCCGAGCGTCTCGACATTGCTGCCGCTCGCAAACGTCAGCCTTTGAGCATCCCAATCCATCGCCCCGACGGTTCCGCGAAAGTTGTTATCCAGTGATCTCGTAAACGCCGCGAAACAGTTCCCCATCTCATCACCCGCCGCCGAGTGAATATTACTCATGTAATTAAAATCACAGTAATACATATAAGTATCGCCGTGAGCGTACTGGTTGCGAATCACCTTCACGTCGTATGTCTGGTTGTCGTTATTGCTCGTCTGCAGCATGTGCAGGATGCCGGTATTGTTCTTGTTGTGCATTATTGCACCGACTTTGTGATCGAGGCTGGTGTCCGCCACGAAGTAGTGCATCTGCTTCTCAGCATCCCAGCCGATGTCCTTGACCAGTCCGCGAGTCACCCCGCCGCCATATCCCGGCCCGCCATGCAGATTGAGAAACTGCCCCGGTCGAATGCCGCGCACCGTCGCCAGATAGAAGCGCCGGTCATTGCCCTTCTCGACAGGTTCCTGCAGCCAGTCCAGATAGCTGTTCGATCCGTAAACCAGATGGCTGTCGAGCGTCAGCATCGGGTTGGTACTCCAATGCGGCAGGCTGTCACGATCAGCCAGATTGAGCGTTCGCTCGATGCGCATGCCCGAGATCGGTGGCACCTGCAAAATTACCTGCTTCTGATCCGCCGAGATCACCGTCACGCCGGGAGCATCCCGCCACTGCTTCGTCTCCCCCGGAGGCTCCGGAATCCGCGTCGAACCTTGCAGCACCGCTGGCTTCAAAACCTTCCAAACGCTCGGAGGAACTTCCAGCACTCCACCCGTCTGCCTGAGCTTTTCGATGGCCGCCGCATAGGTCTGCTTCGCCTCTTCGGGCTTCACGACCGGCCCAAACTCTTCCAACCGCCGGATGACGCCCGAGGGCTCCTCAGCCGGAGCGGTGCTCACGAGCGTTGCCAACATCAGCGAACTCAGCCAAACGTGTCTGCGCATCAGATCGCTCCTCGAAATTGATAATCTGGCCAATGTATGTACGTTGCGTAAGCCCGTAATCCCGCTCAGAATCTTCGCCGCGTGAATGCCCACGATTCGTGTGATCAGACTACGGGATCGCAGACCAACTCTGTTTCCAGATGTTCGTGATCAGCATTCGTAGCTGAAGATCACGAGGTCGTGGGTCTTAGCGTTGCATCCCGCATCCAAACAAGCCGCTGCCCCAGCGGTAAGAAATAGACCCGACAGACAAAGCACCATGATCTTCCAAAGCTGGCTGGCTTCTCTCCGCTCAACCGTGCTCCCCTACTGCGCACTCAGGACTCTCAACGCTGCTCGTCAAAGTCGATCGAACGCCGCTGCGTACGTCGAATTTCTAGAACCACGTGTTGTCTTAACAACGATTGACCTCGCGAATCCCGGCAATGCCGGGACTGTGATCTTCGGCGCCAAATTTGGTGATCAGAGTGGGTACTCGGTGAGCAAAGTTGGTGACGTCAATGGGGATGGCTTTGACGACGTGCTCATTGGAGCGCAGTGGGCTAACAGGTTCGGTAACGCCAACATGTTAGCAGGCGAAACTTATGTGGTCTTCGGGACCTCGTCGCCCCCTGCGACCGTCGACCTTGCCAACCTCGGTCAAGATGGAATCACGATTTTCGGCGTGGACGGAGGTGACGAGAGTGGGTTCTCAGTGAGCGGGGCCGGTGATGTAAACGGAGACGGATTTGACGACGTGTTAATTGGAGCTTTTCGGGCGGATGGAATTACCAACCGCGAAGACTCAACCGGTGAAGGTTACATTGTCTTCGGTGGGTCTACATTGCCTGAGACAATCGATCTCGAAGACCTCGGGAAGGCCGGAGTCACGATCGTGGGGATCGATCGGTATGACAGCCTGGGATTCTCAGTTGGCGGCGCGGGGGACGTGAACGGCGATGGCTTCGACGACGTCATTCTCGGTGCAATGGCCGCGGACGGCGCAAACAATAGCCGACTCTCATCCGGGGAGAGCTATGTGGTCTTCGGTGGGTCTTCATTGCCCGAGACAATTCTGCTGGTGAATCTGGGCAATCGGGGAATCACGATAAATGGGGAAAACGCCGACGAAGGAAGCGGGACTTCCGTCAGCGGTGTGGGTGACGTGAACGGCGATGGCTTTGGTGACCTCATCGTGGGAGCCCCCGGGGCCGCTTCGAGAACTGGGAAGAGTTATGTGATCTTCGGCGCCTCATCACTTCCCGCAGTGATTGATCTAGACAGTTTGAGTACCAACGGGATTGCCATTCTAGGCGCCGACTGGAATGGCTCCAGTGGCGTAGTTGTAGCTAGCGCTGGCGACGTCAACGGGGATGGTTTCGGCGACATATTGATCAGTGCACCTGCCTCTGACGGCCCCTCCGGGAGCATGATAAACAGCGGACAAAGTTACGTGGTTTTTGGTGGTTCGACACTCCCATCAACAATCAATCTCGGGAACCTGGGCGGACTTGGGATCACAATCTTCGGCGCTAAGCAGCTTGATGGGAGCGGTCGCTCTATCAGCGGCGCTGGCGACGTCAACGGCGACGGCTTCGACGACGTCTTTATCGGTACTGCCGCAGGTGCCACTCATCTCGTCTTCGGCGGCTCAACGCTCCCAGGAACAATTGACTTGGCGCAGCTAGGTGCGGCTGGAATCACCATCTTCGGCGCAAACCCAGGCGACCATACTGGCCATGCGGTGAGCGGCACGGGCGATGTCAATGGGGACGGCTTCAGTGATCTGCTGATAGGTGCCTGCTTAGCCACCCCGCCCGGCGATGCCAAATCGTTCGCTGGCCAGACATATCTGCTACTGGGCGGCGATCACTTCACCAACTCAGTTACACACCTCGGAACCGAGGTCGATGAGATACTTGGGGGAACAACTACCGCCAATGTGATTAATGGTGCTGGCGGCAACGACACTTTAATTGGTAACGGAGGGGCCGATGTTATTTACGGTGGCGAAGGCAATGATGTCGTTGCGATTTCGGATATCTTGTTTCAGCGACTCGACGGCGGTAATGGCTCGGACACGCTGCGAATTGATGGTGCTAGCGTTGCGCTGAATCTGACGACTGTGGCTGGCCACAAACTTACCAGCATCGAGACGATCGATCTGCGCGGCAGTGGTGCGAATTCGCTCGTGCTAAATGCGCTGGAAGTGTTTAACCTGTCGTCGAATTCCAATCCATCTCGCACCGTCAACACCCTGACAGTTCGCCGAGACGCCGAAGACACCATCAACACGGGTATCGGCTGGACTCGTAAACCCAACACAATCATCGACGGCGTGACATACAACGCCTTTCAGAGCGGTGTGACGAAACTTCTGCTGGAAGCACTTCCAATCACAATCGACCTCACCAATCTTGGGGCCGCCGGAACCACCTTCTTCGGAGCAGACGAAGGGGACCGCAGCGGTTTCTCAGTAAGCGGCGCGGGGGACATTAATGGCGACGGGTTTGACGACCTACTGATCGGGGCCCTGCATGCAGGTGCTTTGAGCAACGCGAGAACGAGAGCTGGTGAAAGCTATGTGATATTCGGGGGAATGCTGCAAACGTCGACTGTCGATCTGAGCAGAATAGGGACGACTGGAATCACGATCTTAGGTGTGGATTCGAGCGATTATTGCGGCGCTTCGGTGAGTGGTGCGGGGGACGTGAACGGGGACGGATTCGACGACCTGTTGATCGGAGCATTGAAAGCTGACGCATCGGGAAACGGCACGCTGAACGCCGGTGAAAGTTATCTGATCTTCGGAGGGGCATCGCTGCCATCAACGATCGACCTATCGGACCTCGGAGCGGCAGGGATGGTGATCTTCGGCGCTGATGCGGCTGACTACAGTGGTAATGCGGTTAGCAGCGCTGGCGACGTGAATGGCGATGGTTTCGATGACTTACTAATCGGAGCTACATGCGCGGATGCATCCGGCAACGGCAAATCCTACGCCGGTGAGAGCTATCTGATCTATGGAGCAGCGGAGCTACCTCCCACTCTTAGCTTGGCAAGTTTGAATATGGCGGGCCTCACCATCTTCGGTGCGGACATGTTCGAGCAAAGCGGATTCTCAGTGACCAGAGCAGGGGATGTGAATGGCGATGGCTTCGACGATGTGATGATCGGAGCATCTGCCGGAAGTTCGCCAGGAAGATCGAATGCGGGCGAGTGCTACGTGATCTTCGGGGGACGGTCACTGCCAACGACGATTGACTTGGGCAACCTTGGAGCGGGTGGCTTCACAATCCTCGGCGCGGATACGGAGGATCAAAGCGGCATATCAGTGAGTAGCGCCGGGGACTTGAACGGCGATGGCTATGACGACTTGCTCATTGGGGCTTTCCGTGCTGATGCATCGGGGAACGGTAAATCGGAAGCCGGTGAGAGTTACGTGATCTTTGGAAAGGGAGCACTGCCAACAACGATCGACTTAGGCACCCTTGGCACGGCGGGAATCACGATTGTTGGCGCCGACTCGTTGGATCAAAGCGGTAAATCAGTAAGCGGTGTGGGAGATGTGAACGGTGATGGCTTTAACGATCTGCTTGTCGGGGCACCTCAAGCGGACACGTGGGGAAACAGCAACGACCGTGCGGGGGAAAGCTACTTGATTTTCGGCGGGATATCATCGCCGACGACAATCGATCTGAGCCAGATTGGCACGGGGTGGATCGCGATCTACGGAATCGATTCGCAAGATCGCAGCGGTCGCTCAGTGAGTGCCGCTGGAGATGTAAACGGTGATGGCTTCGACGATCTATTGATCGGGGCCTACGACTCTGATGCCGCGGGAAACAGTAAACCGGATGCGGGCGAGAGCTACTTGATCTTCGGTAGTAACAGCTTCACGAGTTCCATAACACATCTAGGAACGGCGGTAGGCGAGGCACTCATGGGCGATGGCGGAGCCGATGGCATCAACGGAGCGGTAGGCAGCGACACGCTCATCGGCAACGGTGGAGCCGATGTGATCTATGGTGGTGAAGGTGATGATGTTCTTGCCGTCTCAGATTTAGGGTTTCAGCGGGTGGACGGAGGAAACGGTTCCGACACATTGCGGCTGGATGGCGCGGGGGTCGCTCTGAGTCTGACAACTCTGGCTGATAACAAACTCACCAGCATTGAGACGATTGACGTCCGCGGTAGCGGTGCAAACTCACTGGCGCTCAATGTGCTGGAAGTGTTGAATATCACATCCGGCTCAAGCTCGGCCCGCTCTGCGAATACGTTGACGGTTCGTTGTGATCACGATGACGTCGTCAACATAGGCACTGGATGGACTCAGAGCTCCAATGTGACGATTGGGAACGCTCTGTTTCAGGCCTTCGCTCAAGGTCAAGCGCGGCTACTGGTAGAAATCGCCGCTCCCCTCACGGCTACGCTTAGCGGTGGAAAGATCGTTGTCACCCCCACCACGGGTGCTGCCTTGGATGTGGTAACTACACGTGATACGACTACTCAGGAGATTGTCGTTAGATCGTTGACAGCTAACGTTGTTACCGCTGAGTTCCGCTTTCCGATCGCGTCTGTCACGGGCGGATTGGACGCGGTGTTGAGCCCTCTCGCTGATCACTTTGATGCGTCTCTGGCGGGCCTGCCTGTGACGGTGAACGGTGGCGATGGCAATGACTCACTGACCGGCGGTACCGCGAACGATCAGCTCAGCGGCGGCGATGGCGACGACACGCTCACGGGTGGCTCAGGTCAGGACACGCTAGAAGCTGGAGCGGGTGGGCTCGACCTGCTGTTCGAGATCCTCAACGCCGACCTCACGATCACACCATCGCAGTTGACCGCAACTGGCAGCGGCAACACGATCGTCGACGCTCTGAGCGGGTTCGAGAAAGCGTTGATCCTCGGCGGTGGTAGTGCCAACCGTCTGGATGCTTCGTTGAGTGGCATCCCCGTCACCATGTTTGGAGGCGCTGGGAATGATGTGCTGATCGGCGGTAATCAGGCCGATTCCCTGGACGGTCAAGGCGGCAATGACACACTGACCGGCGGAGCGGGGACGAATTCACTCCTAGGCGGAGCAGGGAACGATTTACTCCAAGAAGCAGTCGACCAGAACATCACCCTCACGAACTCTGCGCTGCTGGTGAATGGAAATGGAAAGCCCGACGTTGCTCACAGCCTCACTGCGATTGAACTCGCAGAACTGAGCGGTGGGGTTAGCCGCAACAGAATTGACCTGAGTGGCTTCACCGCCAGCCTCGGTGCGACCATCAATGGTGCCGGGCAGAATGATACGATTATTGGATCTCCCGGGCCGGATCTGATCGCAACCCTTACGGGCGCTGATTCGATCAACGGACTCGGTGGCGCCGATGTTGTTTACTCGGGAAGCGGCAATGATACTGTCAATGGAGGAGACGGAGCGGATAACCTGAACGGGCAGAATGGCAATGATCTCGTTCAAGGCGATGCAGGGGCCGATGTTCTCGTTGGCGGAGTGGGTATCGATACTCTCACTGGCGGAGCCGACAACGACTTCCTCAGCGGCCAGACCGACGCTGGGCTGCTGAACGGAGGCGACGGCAACGATATCCTGTTGGGGAACTCAGCCAACGACACACTTAACGGCGACGCGGGCGATGATCGACTCACCAGCCTGCAAGGCAACGACCTTCTGAACGGCGGCGTTGGCGCGGATACTCTGTTTGCAGGCTCGGGGAACGACAGTCTTAGCGGCGGCGCTGGCGCCGATGATCTGCGTGGTGAAGTGGGGAGCGACACGATTGACGGCGGCGCTGATGCGGATCGAATCAATGAGGTGTTTGACGTCAATGTGACCATCACCGGTCAGACCATCAGCACGGCAGGACTAGGAAACGACGTCGTTACCAATGTCGAACGAGTCAATGTACTGGGTGGTCCGTCATCAAACCTGTTCGACGCTCGCGCGGCAACCGTTCCTATCCTGCTGCTGGGCGATGCAGGCAATGATACTCTGCTCGGCGGTTCCAAGTCAGACATTCTTAATGGCGGGGACGGAGACGATGTCCTGTCGGGCGCCGGGAGCAACGACGTTCTCGATGGCGGCTCCGGAACCGACTATCAGATGGAGAAGGCCGATGCCAACTTCGTGATCAACGGCGCGACGATCATCTCAACTATTACAGGCACTGATACTCCAACGAATGTTGAACGTATCGTGCTGATTGGCGGAGCCGGATCCAACAAGCTCGACGCGACGCTGGCTTCGGTACCGGTGATTCTTATTGGAGGGCGAGGTAACGACACGCTGTTGGGGGGATCTGCTACTGACACGTTGAGCGGTGGAAACCGCAACGACGCAACTGTGTCTGGTGGTGACGGCACGGACTCGCTTGACGGCGGCGCGGGTGTCGATGTGCTGGAGAATGATCCTGCGGATACAAGGATCACGGGCGATGGCGACACCACCGTTGCCGACGTCTTCACGCTACTGCCGAGTTGGGTCGACGCTATCTGACGTCGTTAGCCCCGCCTGGAAGGGGCGAGCGGTGACTGTTGGTTACACCCGCTCTCAGGCGGATTGCTCGTCACCAAACGCGAAGATCAGCAGAAGAGTCGCACTTATGCGTCGATTACCTTCAGTTCGCCGGTGCTGTCGCCGAAGCGTTCGTCTTTGCTGCCGACTCGGTGGAGCATCGACAGGAACAAGTTGTTGAGCGGCGTCTCATTGGAGAGACGGATGTGGCTGCCGGTCTTGATCGTTCCGCTACCCTTACCAGCGAGTACGACGGGCAAGCTGCCGTGATCGTGACGGTTGCCGTCTCCCAGCCCGGAGCCGAACACGATCATGGAATGATCGAGCAATGAGCCGTCGCCTTCCGGAGTCTCTTTCATCTTCTTCAAGAAGTAAGCGAACTGCTCAACGAGATAGAGGTCGATCTTGCGAATCTGCGCGATCGGTTTCTCTTCGTTCTTGTGATGCGACAGTTGATGGTGGCCAGCGCTAACCCCCGCTTGCGGATAGCTGCGGTTGCTGCCTTCGTTGGCGAGCATGTAGGTGGCGACTCGGGTTGAGTTCGTGCGGAACGACAGCACCAGCAGGTCATACATCAACCGCATGTGCTCGGTGGTGTCCTTCGGGATGCCAGTTGGAATTTCAAAGTCCGGCTTCGCCTGCTGAGCTTCCTTCTCGGCCTGCTCGATACGTTGTTCGATCTCGCGAACACTCGTGAAATACTCGTCGAGCTTACGACGGTCGGTCTGGCCGAGCTTTTCTTTCAGGTTGCTCGCATCGCCAGCGACGGTGTCGAGAATGCTGCGGCGGTACTTCGCGCGCTTGGCTCGTTGTTCGGGAGATTCGCTGCCGGAGCCAAAGAGTCGCTCGAAGACCAAGGCCGGGTTCACTTCCTTCGACATGGGAGTGGTCGGCGACTTCCAGGAAATCGTTGACGAATACGCGCAGCTATATCCCGAGTCGCAATTGCCGGAAGTACGCCCCCCTTCCAAGCCGAGTTCCAGCGACGGGAGGCGCGTATCCTTGCCGACAACTTGCGCGGCAATCTGATCGACCGAAACGCCGACCTTGATGTCAGCGCCGGACGTCTTGACCGGGTGCATCCCGGTGAGAAATGTCGCTGCGGAACGAGCATGGTCGCCCGGACCGTCACCGTGAGCCCGCCCCTTGTCCTGACCAAGACCAGACAGCACGAGCAGGTCCGACTTGAACGGGTTCAGCGGCTGCAGAGTCTCAGACAACTTGTAATCTTCACCCGCTGAAGAAGGTGTCCAACTGGGCATAATTGCCCCGTTGGGGAAGAACACGAACCCCATTCGCAACGGAGCAGCGGACGATGTCGGGCCTGCAGCCAAGCCATTCACGGGCAACATCGCGTTGAGCAGCGGCAAGCCCATCAGGGCACTGGCCCCGCGCAGAAACGTGCGGCGAGCCATCGGCTGTGATCGCGAAATGAATGCAGGCATGTGAGATCCCTCAAAGCTTCCGAATGATCCGACACTAATCCCGTTCGCCGTCACCTCGACGCTGCTGGAACGGTCGACTGTTCACAATACCAAGAATCATGGCCGAAAACTTGTGATTCTGGCCTTCGAGCCGCTGCATCACTTCGTCGACGGCGCAGCGGTCATAGTATTCCAATCCGCGGCCCAACGCATAAGTCAAAAGTTTTTCGGACAAGGTCCGGCTGAACTGTTTTTGACGCCCCTTCAAGATACGCACCAGTTCCACGGCACTCTTGAACGATTCGCCCGATGGCAGCGTTCCCGAGGCATCCACCGGATGAGTACCATCACGGTCACGCCACTGTCCAATCGCATTGAAGTTCTCAAAGCCGAAACCCAGCACGTCCATCGTTGTGTGACAGGACGCACAAACCGGACTTTCGCGATGCACAGCCAACGCCTCGCGGAGTGACGCTTCAGGCCGGGCCTTGGACGTCTCTTCCAAGTCTGGCACGTTGGGCGGTGGAGGTGGCGGCGGAGTACCGAGAATATTCTCCATGATCCACTTACCACGTTTCACCGGCGACGTACGGTCAGGGTTTGAGGTCAGCGTCAGGATGCTGGCGTGTGTGAGCACACCCGCACGCTGAGACACGTTGAGCGACACCTTTTCGAACTTGTCCACCTTCGGCGCGGGAAGACCGTACAGCTTGGCCAGTCGCGGATTGATGAACGTGAAATCCGCATCCAGGAAATCCAGAATGCTGCGGTCTTCTTTCACGATCGATTCAAAAACCAGCAAAGTTTCGGCCCGCATGTCGTCACGCAGTTGCGAGGAGAACTCGGGGAACAGCTTGGTGTCGGCTGCGAACTCATCAAGGCTCCGCAGGTTGAGCCATTGCGCGGCGAAGTTGTCTGCCAAAGCTCGCGACTTCGAGTCCTTCAACATCCGCTTGACCTGCTGCTCCAGAATATCCGGCTTGCGAAGCTCGCCGCGCGAAGCCAGATCAAACAATTCCTGGTCCGGCATGCTGCTCCACACGAAGTAGGACACTCGCGACGCCAATTCGTAATCCGTCACGACGTGTTCGGCGCGAGGATCGTTCGGTTTCGCATCGGTCTCAACTCGGAACAGGAAGGAGGGCGAGATCAACACGCCTTGCACGGCGTATTGAATCGCTCGATCAAACGGCTCACCGTCTTTGACGGCGGCTTCGGTGATCGCCACGAACTTGCTGAGTTCGTCATCCGTGCCTGGGCGTCGAAAAGCACGCGTCACGAACGGCTTCAGTACCTCGACAGCGGCGTCGTGCACCGACTTGCCGTTGCCGGGACGGGTCGACACGAAGCCAGTTTGAGGGGGCGCAACTGCCGGCGCGACGACATCAACATGGCCGACGTACAGGTTGCGGTCACCCTTGTTGCGTTCCCAGAAGTCATTCATGAACGCCACAGCAATGCGATGAGTGCCTGCCGTGAGACGTAACTTCTCGTCGTAGTCGTTCGCCCGCATGTTGCCGCGAACTTCGAAGCTCTTCTGAATCTTGTTATCAACTCGCAAGTCCATCTTCGCGAGTTCGTTGCCGTGCTGTTGAGCCTTCGCACGCACCGAAAGGGTGTACTCACCGTCGGTCTTCGCTTCGTAATCGAAGTACACCGAACCGGCCGAAATCAGCCCGTAGAAGCCGTCATCAGCGATGTCGAACTTGTCGTTCGTCTTTAGAGCCTTCGCGTCAAAGTGCTGTTTGTTGGGCTTGCCGCTGCTGACGGGGATCGCCTGGTCGGTGATCTTCTCGGCGGCGTCCAGGTACTTCTCCATCAGCAACGGCGTAAGCGACAGCACATCGCCGATGTTGTCGAAGCCATAACCGACATCGTCCGACGGAAAATCGTCAGCCGGCTGAAAGTTCACGCCCAGCAAGTCGCGAACGGTGTTGTTGTACTCGGCGCGATTCAGGCGGCGGATGGTGACTCGGCCCGGATCGCTGATCATGTTGCAGTCGAGGTTGAACAGCTTGTCGTTCAACCACGCCACGACCGCCTCTTTGTCTTTGATTTCGGGTTGAGGCGAGTCGGGCGGCGGCATCGCTCCGATTTCGAGCATCGCCAAGACCTTCTCCCAAGTCTTCCGCGCGTCGCCTTTGATGAAAGTGTCCGGGTTCTCGTACTTCGTGAGATCAATGCCGCCTTCCGCGTCCTCTTTCGAATGACATTCCACGCAGTGCTTCTGGACGAACGGCTGCACTTGAGTCTTGAAGAGGTCCGGCTTGGCCACCACTGCCTCAGCGACCGGGATCACTCGACCGTCCGCAGTGCGAGTTCCGCGCGGAGCAAACGCCAAACCCACGCCAGCCAATAGCAGACAACTGATGCCGACCAGCATTGGCCAGCGCTTCAGGAACCAGTCACGGTTCAAGGCCTTCAGCGGCGACGACTTCGCTTTCACCGCACGCCGCGTCGATCCAGCAGATGAACGCGAGCGACGCGAACTCACATCACGCGCATCGAGATCGACGTGATCATCAGCGGTTGCTTCTGCTCGTGGTGCGGCGGCTCTTCGAACGGGAGTCTTCGCTTTCGAGCCAGCGATTCGCGGCCCGGACACTCTTTGAGTCTCATCCAGGTCGCTCAGCCGATGCGGTTCTTCTTGAGCGGCAGGAATCTGAAATGTCGTCCCACATTCTTCCCGCGGACAGCGCGCACGGCGACCGGCGTACTTGCTATCGACCTTGAATCGAAAGCCGCACTCCGGACAAACGGAAGAAATCGAAGAACGTGGAGCCATGTGGGAGACTCAATGCGAACGTTTTGCAGAGAACTCCACTCCCGACGGCGTCCACTGCTGATGTCACTGGGCTGCCGCAAGTTCCGACATGCGGATTGCAGGTTCCACCACGCGTTCCCAGTTTTCGCGTATGTACTCTTCCGGCCCACCCTTATTCGCGACGTGCCAGGCAACGTCGACTGTCGGGACCATCTCGATGGCGTCCCAGGGGCAAACCGTCAATTCGTAAGGATCAGACTTCTTTCCGGGGATGTGGACGCAGACTTCGCAGCCCACGCAACGCTCAACGTCGATCTCGCAGAAACTTTGCAGACAGGAGATCGACTCGCCGGGCACCTTCTGGATGCAGTCCACCGGGCAAACTTCGAGGCAAGACTCGCAACCCGTGCAATTGTCAGCGTTGATGACCGCAACTTCTTTGGGGAGCTTCTTACGCGCGCCTTGCTTGGCCATGTTTACCTCAAGTGAAAAACGGGCGAGTCATCCTCACGCAATGCCTCACCAGAGCATCGACCAGACTAGCTCAACTTCTCAAGTTCGGCTGATCCAGAGCGGTAATGATTCTTGTGGACGCTTCGACTTGCCACAAGCGAGTTTGGAATTCTCTCAATAGCGGTAAAAACCACTTGTGCTTTAGACAACGCATCGGCAAATTCCAATGCAAGTTGTGCTTGATGGCACTTTAATTACGACTATCGAATCCAGTTTGTTGACTCATCCTGTCGCATCAGTCGCTGTGTGCTTGACCTGATTTCCTCAAAAAGGACCAACGCCATGCTGACAATTCAAGGTTTGCGCCGCTCTCGTGATTGTGGCGGAACCACGCGCCGCGATTTTCTGAAGGTCGGCACTTTGGGGATGGCTGGCCTTAGTCTCCCGAGTCTGCTGGCAGCGAAAGCACAGGCGGCCAACTCAGGGCTGCCCGTTCGCAACAAGTCGATTGTCTGGCTGTGGTTAGGCGGTGGCCCAACACATGTGGAGACTTTTGATCCGAAGATGTCAGCTCCCGTCGAATACCGCAGCGTGACGGGTGAAGTGCAGACGAAACTGCCGGGCGTCACGCTCGGCGGCAACTTTGAACGCATGGCTCAGCACGCCGACAAAATGGCGTTCGTGCGTTCCTTCGCGCACACCAACAGCGGTCACGGCGGCGGCACGCACTTCCTGATGACCGGCTACGACAACAAGGCCATCGACAATGGTGGCCAGCCAACCCGGCCTTCAATCGGATCCATCACGGCGAAGATCCGGGGAGCCAATCACTCGGAAACCGGCATGCCGACCTATGTGCGGCTGAGTTCCATCGGTTCCGACGGCCCGGCCTTCCTCGGCACGGCCTACGCACCCTTCGGGACGTCGTCCGAAGGTCGCAACAACATGACCGTCCGCACGACCACCGACCGACTGGCGGATCGTCGCGGGTTACTGGAAGGCTTCGACCGCTTCCAGCGTGACGCCGACCGAACCGGCTTGATGAACGGTCTCGACGCTTTCGAGCAGCAGGCCTTCAACCTGATCCTCGGCAACGCTCCTGAAGCATTCGATGTCCGCAAGGAGGACGCCAAGACCCGGGACAAGTACGGCAAAGATCTGGGCGAGCAGATGCTGGTGGCTCGTCGGCTGTGCGAGGCCGGTTGTGGTTTCGTCACTCTGAACTACGGCGGCTGGGACATGCACGGCACGATTCAGCGAGCCATGAATCAGCGTGCTCCGCAACTAGATCGAGCCGTCGGCGCATTCCTGGAAGACCTCCATGATCGTGGTCTGCAGGATGACATTCTGCTCGTGATCAGCGGTGAGTTCGGCCGCACGCCCCGCATCAACCGAAATGCTGGCCGCGATCACTGGGCACCGCTCAGTACGCTCGCGCTGGCTGGTGGTGGCCTCCGCATGGGACAGGTGATCGGCGAGTCCGATTCCAAACTGACCCGCCCAGCCACCGATCCGATCAGTCCACAGGACTTGATGGCCACTCTCTTCGTCACGCTGGGACTTGATCACAAGGCACAACTCGTCAATCAGGCGGGTCGGCCCGTCTACATGATTGAAAATGGTGACCCGATCAAAGCCTTGATTTAACAGAACCACTTCGCAGCTTTTCAGCCACGGATGAAACACCGATGACGCACGGATCAGGAACGAGCAGACAACCGGCTTGAGTTCCTTTTATCTGTGTTTCATCAGTGTTCCATCCGTGGCTTTTTCATTTTCACTCAGCTTCAGGAGCGCTTCATGATTCGGATTGCTCGCACGCTGTTTCTGCTGGCCACGTTGACACTCTTCAATCTGGCCGGGCGAGTTCAGGCGGACGAACCAGTTCGGGTCGGCCTGTTGGGCATCGATAATTTCGGTTCGGTGGCCTACACCGAGTTCCTCAACCGCCCGCATGCCGAAGGTGTGTTCGCGGGCGTGCGAGTCGTGGCAGCCTACCCCGTCATCAGCCCGGACTATCCTGACAGCGAGAAGCTGCAAGAGCAGTGGAAAGCACAGCTCTTGAACATGTACCAGAAGCCGAAAGATCCTAAGGATGCCGTGCCGCCGATTGAGATGGTGAACTCGATCGACGAACTGCTCAAGAAGTGTGATGCCGTCATGATCTTCAGCATGGATGGCCGCCAGCATCTCGCTCAGGCAACACCCGTGCTGAAGGCTGGTAAGCGACTCTTCATCAGTCGACCGCTGGCATCTTCGCCCGAAGATGCGATTGCCATTCTGAAGCTGGCCAAGGAAACCAAAACACCGTGCTGGAGCAGTTCTCAGCATCGCTTCAGCGGCGGCTTCAGCGGCATGCGCGACCATCCTGAGGTCGGTAAGGTCATTGGTTGTGACGTCTACGGCGGCTGGACAGTCAACGCTCCCGAAGCCGACAAATTCACGCGTCCGCTCCATAGCATTGAGACCCTGGTGACTATCATGGGACCGGGCGTCGCATCGGTGTCCTGCGCATCAAGCCCGTCTGCGGAGTGCTTCACGGTGACCTGGAAGGACGGCCGCATCGGTACCTATCGCGGTATCAAAGAAGGCGCGGTGAAGTACAGCGCAACCGTCTTCGGAGAGAAAGGCGTTTCCCCCGCTGGCATCTACGGCCACGGCGTTCCAGTGAAGGGTATTGTCCCGACGACCGACAAGTACGTCGGCTACGAAGGCCTTGCCATCGAGATGGCCAAGTTCCTCAAAGGCGGCCAGCCTCCCGTAACGCCTGCGGAAACACTGGAAATCTTCGCTCTGATCCAGGCAGCCGAAGAAAGCAAAGCCAAGAACGGCGTCCCGGTTCCGCTGAAGGATCTATCCAAGGCGTTGGGCGATTGATACTTCGATAACGGCTTCGCAAACAGCTAAGACTTCACGGTCAGAATCTCGGTGATCCTCGCCAGAATTTCTGCAGGTTCAGCCATGCGGCCGGGGCCAACCTGGCCGCAGCTGAGCCAGCCGCTGCCGGGTTCGACGCACAGCATGCCGTCGTCTGCTACCTGTTTCAGGTTCCGTTGGACCGGCGGCTTCTTCCACATTTCGGTGTTCATGGCCGGGGCGAGCAGCACCGGGCACGTCACTGTCAGAGCGAGTGTGGAAACCAGATCGTCTGCGTGACCTTGGGCGAGCTTGGCGAGGCAATCAGCGGTCGCGGGCGCGATGAGATACAGCTCAGCACGTCGGGCTAATCCGATGTGCTCGCCCTGCGGATGTTCGATCGGCTGAAACAGGTCGAGATAGACGCGACGTCCAGTCAACGCTTCGAAGGTCGTCGGGCCGATGAACTTGGTCGCGGCGGGCGTCATCGCCACGGTGACTCGCGCGCCCGCCTGCACCAGCTTGCTCGTCAGATCCGCCGTCTTATAGGCCGCGATGCCGCCAGTAACTCCAATCAGGATTTCCCGCTGCTGAAGTGTCCCGGTTGCCATCACAAGAATCTTTCCATCAGAGCATCGGACTCGAAGCCCGACTTAGATTTCCACTTTCGAATCACGGCTGATCGGTACCCCGATCATGTTGCCGCTGAAGACCATGCGGTCGTTGACGTAGCCTTGGAACGCGAACTCAGCACGACGACGAACGCGGACTTCCACGACCTTGGCCATCAGTACGAGGCGTGAGTTCGGAGCCACCGGCAGGCGGAAACGCACTTCGCTCATGCCGCCGAAACCGAGGAAGTCGCCTGCCAGCAAATCAAACTTACGTGCGTAAAAGCCCGCCAGTTGGGCGGCACACTCGCACATGATGACTCCGGGCATCAGCGGAAAGCCTGGCATGTGACCTTGAATCCAGAATTCGTCGTCCGTCACGTCCTTAAAGCCGATCAATCCCTGAATTGAGTGATCGATGTGCACGATTCCGGTGAGCTGTTCCATTTCGTGACGCTGCGGATTGACCTTGCGAATCTCGTGCAGATCGTACAGGGGTTTCTCGAAGTTGATGCTGAGTTTCGAGAGGTCGAACAGTTGCTCCGGGCGCATGGCCTCATTCTCCGTAATGTCAAAGTGACGTCGTGAAGCCGCAGTTTAACAGGTCACTCTGGAGAGGCCATATTGCGTGCCCGTTGGAATGAGGCTGGCCGCGGCGCTGAAAGGTTCGGTGACGCATGTGGCATTTCCTGTCAGTCGCACCGGGAATCTTTGAGACATCAGACCGGTTGCACGAATTTAACTTCTGTTAAGGTGAGTAGTTGCAGAGCACCCCGGCTTCGTTTCTACTGATCGTCCCGCCTTGTCCCCGCGCCTGATAAAACGCTCACCGCCGGAACGTACCCACCTATGGCCGATGATCTCCTCTTTATGATGGGCAAGTACGAAGCCCGCATTCCGAGCGATCGGCTGTATTCCAAGAACCATCTTTGGCTGAAGCCTGCCGGAGATCTCTACCAGGTTGGCTTCACGGCCTACTCCGTCAGGTTACTGAAGGATGTGTACTTCCTCGGCTGGTCGGTCGATCCAAGTACGACCGTTCGGTACCAGCAGGAGATTGGCGAGGTGGAAAGCTCGAAAGCGATTTCCAGTCTGTATGCTCCGTTTGACGGCCGCGTGGTGGACTTCAACCCGCGTGTCCTCGACGATCCTTCCGTCATCAACACGGATGGCTACGGGCAAGGCTGGTTGTACACCTTCGAGTCCGCCGAGCAGCCGCTGACTCCCGCCGAGTACATCAAGCTGCTCGAAGGGACCTGGGATGCGACGCAGCGGATGCTTAAAGGACAGGTCAACGAGGACTTGTAGAGCCTCTCGACAAACCGGTAGCAAACAGACCGCAACTTCCAACGAACTGATTTATGGCCGGCAAGAAACTCACCGTTGTGATCTCGCAGCACCAGGGCAAGAACCCGACGAAGCGCAAGCTCGAAGAGGATCTGGCCGTCGCTTGCATGCTGAATCCGGCGCTGGATGTTTCGATCGTCCCCAACCTGTATGACCTCTCGCACGATCACACAGGCACGCTGTTCCTTAAGCACGTGCCGGGCAACGTCGTGGTGCTGGCATGGCTCTATCCGCGGGCAATTCACTGGGTGCTGGACCGAGCGGGCATTAAGGGCAAGGAAGGCACGGTCCTGCTGAAGTCCGAGGACGATGAACCCGAGGATGATGTTGAAGACGGTGCGAAAGCCGAAGTGCTGGGAGCCCTGCAGGTCCCTGATCGGCGGATCTACAGCATCGATCTGAAGTGCGCCACTGATCCGCAGCAGTTCCTTAACGAGATCAATCGCATCGTCTCGGAATCGAACGAACGCACCGTTGACCTGATGGACTGGATTCAAGGCGCGCCGAATTCAGACCAACTGGCGCGGTATCTGAATCCGCAACCGGTCGCCGAACCTGTTGCAGCCTCTGTTGCTGATGACGAGAACACGATCCGGCGTCGCTGGTATCCGGTGATTGACTACAGTCGCTGCACGAACTGCATGGAGTGCATCGATTTCTGCCTGTTCGGCGTCTACGGCGTGGACGCGCTGGACCGTATTCTGGTGGAGACTCAGGACAACTGTAAGAAGGGTTGTCCGGCCTGCAGTCGAGTCTGTCCCGCCAACGCCATCGTGTTTCCTCATCACAAGACGCCCGAGATCGCCGGTGCCAATGGCGAGGTCACCAGCCTGAAGATTGACCTCTCAAAACTATTCGGTGCGCCCGATGCGATGGAGCTTGCAGCCCGGGAGCGCGATATCGAACTCGTCCGCGACGGTCGTGATGCGGTCGGTATCACTGCGGGCATGACGAAGCGCCAGTCCAAGTCGAAAGAACGAGATCAACTCGACGACTTGTTGGATGGACTCGACAGCCTGGACCTGTAGGCCAAGCGTACTTAGTGCTTCAGCAGCAGCATGCCGATTTGATAGGTCAGCAAGGCGCCCACGTAGGCCAGCACCGTCATGTAGACGAAGGTGATAAACGGCCATTTCCAACTGTTGGTTTCGCGGCGCATGACCATCAGCGTTGACGTGCACTGCGCGCACAGCGCGAAGAACACCATGATCGAGCAAGCCGTCACGACGTTGAAGACGGGCGTGATGCCGTCGGAATGCTTCGCTTCGCGAAGAGTGTTGATGAGCCCTTCGTTTTCTTCATCCACATCCGCACCGAGGCTGTAGATCGTGCCCATCGTCGCGATGATGACTTCGCGCGCAGGGAAGGACGCGAGCACGCCCACACCAATCTTCCAGTCCCAGCCCAGCGGTCTGACAGCCGGCTCAATCGCGTGGCCAACCTGACCGAGATAGCTGGCCTCAATCAATTCGCCACCGAGTTTGTTGCGCTCCGCAGTATAGTCTTCGATCCGCGTTTCGAGTTCCGCAGCTTCGCTGGTTTTGCCGTTCGCCTTGAGCATCTCGACCTGAGCGGTAGTGGCTTCCGTCTGGTCTTCCAGTTCGTGCAGACGCGTGTGGTCTGACGGGAAGTAACCCAGCGCCCAAATCAGTACCGAGGTTGCGAAGATGAGCGAGCCAGCACGGGTGATGAAAGCTCGCACGCGTTCGTAGACTCGCGACACAACGACCCGCGCTGACGGCCACTTGTAAGTTGGCAGTTCCATCACGAACGGCGGGGTCTCGCCCGGAAACGCCGTCTTCTTCAAAATCCACGCGACCGGGATGGCGAGTACCGCTCCCAGGATCGTCATGCCGAACAGGACTAATCCCTGCAGCTTCAACATGCCGTTGAGATATGCCAGGGGCGGCACGAAGGCCGTCGTCATCAGCACGTACACAGGCACGCGGGCCGAACAACTCATCAGCGGCGCGATGATGATGGTCACCATGCGGTCGCGACGGTTCTCAATCACGCGCGTCGCCATGATGCCGGGCACGGCGCAGGCGAACGATGACATCAGTGGCAGGAACGACTTGCCGCTGAGACCGATGCGCGTCATCAGCTTGTCCATCACGAATGCGACGCGCGCCATGTAGCCGCAGTCTTCAAGGATGGCGATGAAGAGAAACAGAATCGCAATCTGCGGCAGGAAGACCAACACGCCGCCGACGCCGGCAATCACACCGTCGGTAATCAGGCTGCGCAGCGGACCGGCGGTCATGCTCGCGGTGACGTAGCCGGAGACCATGCTCTGAGCCGACTCAATCAGCTTCATGAGCGGTTCAGACCACGTGTAGAGCGCCTGAAAGATCAGGAACATGAGAGCCACAAAGATCACCAGCCCGGAGAACCGGTGCGTCAGCACATGATCGAGCTTGTCGCTGCGGGTCTTGACTCGACCCTTCGGGATAGTCGCAACGCCGGCGAGCACTTGCCGCACCCAACCGTAGCGCGCCTTCGCTTCGACGATCGGTACCCGGCAATTCGCCTGCTGCAGCCGTTCGCGAGCGGCTTTCAGCTTGTCTGCCAACTGCGGTCCGTATTCCCGAATCACGGCCTCTTCGACCGATCCGCCCACATCCAGCAGCAAACGCTCGACCAGGAAGAATGGCGGTGTCTTAGGATCAATCGCCACAAGATCAGCCGTCAGTTGCTGGCATTCGTTGTAGAACTCCGGCGGAAACGGCTTCGGCGGTTTGGCTGCTGCCAGCGTGTGCGACAAGGCGATGGTGCGGCGGACATCGTCCACGCCCATGCGATGATGAGCCTCGCACACGATGACGGGGATACCGAGTCTCTGTCTCAGTCCCTCGACGTCGATACTTACCTGCCGTGCTCGCGCGACGTCCCACATGTTGAGCACAACGACCGTCGGCAGTCCCAGGTCCAGAACCTGACTGACGAGGTACAGATTCCGTTCCAGGTTCGACGCGTCGACGATGCAGACCACGGCGTCGACGATACCCACATCGGGTTGACGGCCCAGCAGCACATCCACCGTGACCAGTTCGTCCAACGTGCGCGGCGATAGACTGTAGGTTCCGGGCAGGTCGATTAACTCGATGACCTGATCCTGGTACGGAATACGTCCGACCTTTTTCTCGACGGTCACGCCGGGATAGTTACCGACGCGGACCTGCATCCCTGTGAGGGCGTTGAAGAGAGTGCTCTTGCCTGTATTTGGGTTACCGAGCAGTGCGACTTTGCGAACACGGGAAAGCTGCGAATCTGGAAGAGCCATTCGTCACATCAACGTTCAAAGAATTCAACGAGTTATCAAATCAAGCCGCGCGGAAACGTCGTAATCCGTTACTCAAGGACGGTCACAGAGATGCGCTGCGCCTCGCGCTCCCGGAGAGACAGCCGGTAGCCGCGAATGCTGAACTCAATCGGGTCACCCAGCGGCGCGCGGCCGAGGAGTTCTACATCCTCGCCCTCAATCAGTCCCATCTCCATCAGCCGGACAGCCATGCTGTCGTCACCGCGCACATCCACAATTCGCGCGAGTTGTCCGGTCTTCAATTGATCGAGTGTCGCCATGCTGCAGTTTCAACTTCGAGTGCTGTGACTCAAGCCACCATCATCCCGTGACTTGAGAAATACCGCTGGAACGCGGTGCTACTTCTTTGCGCGGGATTCCTCTTCCGCTGCGAAGAACTCTTCGGACTTCAAGGCTTCGGCGAGCTTCACTTTGACAGCCACCACCTTCGGGCGTTTCGGGTTGCCACCTGCCACTGGGTAGTATTCCATCTCGCTGCCTTCCTTGAGCATCGCCGGGTCGCTGGATCGCACCGTAATCGGAGCTTTGCTGTCGAACGAAGCGGGCGTGCCCTTCGGGCCACCGATCTTCAACACCGCGACGGATCGCGAAGCGTCATCCTTGTCAGGATTGATGGACATCAGCTGAGCCGTCACTTCCACGAACTTCACGCCGGCTTGCGGCTTCTTCTCCCCGTTCTCATCGGTGTCAGGCAGGGGGCGAGTGCCGGGCTGCATTTTCTTGGTGGCCGGGCCGACATGCACAGTCCATTTCTCGACCAGGAAGGTTCCGTTGTTGACGAACCCGGTTGCTGAAACGAACTGCTTCTCACGCAGAAAACCGCTGTCGCCCTTGGCCTCGATCGCCATCCCGAGCATCGGGGTAACCGGCAGTTCGAAGGGTTCAGTGCCGCCCAGTTCCGGAGTAATGGTGAGGATCGTCTGCATCCCCTTCTTTTTGACTTCGGTCAGAGTCCCCAGGAACGACGGAATCGTCGGAGCTTCTGGCTTCTTGGGGGCTTGAGCTTCCGCCGCAGCCGTCAGCAGCGCTGCTCCCAGTCCGGCAGCCAACAGGCAGGGCAGAATTCCGCGCAGGAACGATGTTGCCATCGAAGGGTCCTCGAGTGCTGGGCCGACTAACGTCATCCTGTTGGTCGGGTGTCCAAAAGAGTCGAGCGAAATCCGCGGCAGATCATCCCGAAGTGCGCGGCTCACGGTTCGGATACGGACAGAGAGCGTATCGGCGAGGACCACGCCGATCCAATCAACTTCAGCCGCGAACTAACCAATTGAGGCTTCTGCGCGCACCAGCACGATTGTGATGTCGTCGCCTTGCCCCTGCGTTCCGGCGAACTCCAGACACGCCTTGCGGAGCAGGCTGACGATCATCCGTACCGGCATCTCGCGGTTGTCACGCACGACTTTCAACATGCGTTCGATGCCAAAACGTTCGCCGCTGGCGTTCGTCATCTTCTGAGCGCCGTCGGTGACCAGCAGCAGCATCTCGCCGACTTTCAGTCGCATCGACGGACCTTCGGGAATGACAGTTTCCGCCGCCAATCCCATCGGCATGCCCGTGCTGTGCAGGATCTGCGATTCGCCGTCGCGCTGAATCAGATAACCCTGATGGCCGGCGCTCGCGTACACGATGCGCTTCGTCACCTGATCAATCTGCACGAGCATCAGTGTTACGAGAAACTCTTCGCTGCCGATGTCTTCCGTGATCAGAGTGTTCGCCTGGCTGACGATTTCGGAGGGATCACTCATCGCCGCCGCGAGCACGCGCATGTACGCCCGCAACGAAGTCACCAGCATCGTCGGGGCGATGCCGCGGCCGCTGCATTCGCCGATAGCAATGTTGAGCAGCCCGTCGGTCGTCGGCAGATAGTCGTAATAGTCGCCGCCGGTGGCCTCGGCGGGCAGACTTGTGCCCGCAATCTCGAAGCCTTCGATGAACGGTGAACCGCCCGGTTGCAGTTCCGCCTGCAACTGCCGCGCTGTTTCCTGTTCCTCGGCGGAAGGGACTCCGACTTGAGTTACCAGTTTCGGACGCTCGACCTGCGACGGAGCCGCTGGCGCTACTTCAACAACAGTCGGAGCCGAAGTGAGTTGCATTGGCGGCTCGCCTTCGGGCAGCCTCAGCGGAACGTCATCTGGATTCTCGGCCAGCGTGTCGCCTTCGAGTTCGTCTGAAACGAACGACGGCGGGATCAGCGAGTCGTCATCGTCGTCTGCGATCGCCTTGCCGAAGAACTCTTCGACCACCGCTTCAGCAGCTTCCGGAGGATTACGTTCCAGTTCCGCTTTGAGCCGTGCAACTTCACGCCCCTGCTCGGCGACCAACCGCTGCAGTCCGGATTCGCGCAGTGCATCGCGCACGCACAAACGCAGCCGCGATGACGACAGTTCTTCCTTGTCGAGCCATCGTTCCAGACCGAGCTGCGCCGCGAAATCACGCTGTGAATGGTCTTCTGCGCCTGCGATCACGATCAGCGGAACGTGCGACGTTTCGGCATGCTGGATCAGGACCGAACAGACCGTTTCAAATTGAGAGACCGTCGCGTCGAGCAGGATGCAGTCGGCGTGTTCCGACTCGCTCATCCGCACCGCTTCCGCCTGCGACGGGGCTTCGAGCACTACGGCGTCATGAAACGCCCGCTGCAACATCCAACGAAGTGCCGACCGTGTTTCGTGCTGGTCATTCACCAGCAACACGTGCAACGGCGATGGCATGATCATGAGAAAGAGGCCCCTCGGCGCAGAACTCGTCAGACACACGTCCAAGTCGAGTTCGACCAGCCGGGATAAAGGACTGTTCTCAATCCCCAACCGAGTGACGAATAGGCCGGTTATGCCGGATGTTCGTGCGGATTGTTCCGGTCGTAGCGGCTGCACCGTGTGAGCCTGCACGGGAAGCAGACATCGGTGCTGCACCGGGCCCACTCACGGAGCGTGCATCACTCACTAAAGCAGGAAGATGAAGATCAGAGCGACGATGAGCTTGTAACCCACAAAGATGCCCGTCGCCCCCAGAGCCTTCTTGATCGGAAGCCCCGCCAATGTCCAGAGACACAGCAGAGCGACGAGAAAATAGACCCCCAAGATCCCAAAGGGCCCCACGTACTCGACGGAGTAACGAGCCGCGAGTCCTCCCAACAACGAAATAGAGAACACGATGCCGAAGATCTTGAGCTTCTGCTCGTCCCAGTTCTCCTCGGAGAACAGATTCAACAGGAACCAGAGCACAGCGGTATCAATCAATAGGGCGATCACAGTCGAATTACCTTTTGGCCATGAATACAAAGGTCTCGTGACCAATTGTTATCGGCGACTTGCGGTTCCGACTTTGAAGCAGATTGGATTTCCGAAGTAGCAGGCGCATTCCACGTGCCGTCCGCGGAGGCTCACGGTACACGGGGTCAAGGAACATGGAATGTGCCTACTGCTTTCCCGAACTCTCGAAGCAACCACCGACGTCGCTCAGACTTCCGGAAGGACCCACGGCTTGCGCCATTCGGGACGACCGCGCAGTGCGTTGGCTTGCTCGTCGCCCACGAAGGATTCGTTCGCAGGATCAAGCACCAACTGTCGTCCCAGTCGCGCGGCGATGTTGCCAGTATGGCACAACACTGACGCGGGATGGCCGATCGTTTCGAGATCGCAGTAGGGCTTCTTGCGGTTCTTGATGCAGTCGATGAAGTCCTGCACGTGCGGCTTCTCGTCACTGTCGCCGGTGACTTCCTTGACGAGTTGCCCGTTCGGGCCGAACGCACGCCAGCGACTGTTGCCCAGAATCATGTAGCCCTTGTCCCCGTATAAGGCAGCGCCTTCGGATTCGGCTTCCATGTTGTACGCAGACCAGACGCGCATCTCATACGTGAGGATCTTGGGTGCCTTGCCCGCGAACTCGTAGTTCACCTGCAGCGTATCGGGGAACTCCTGCATGTCGTCGAAGTACCACTTGCCGCCCACCGCTTGAATGCGGCGCGGCAATCCGATCGATCCATCACCTTGCGTTTCCGAAGCGGCGTTCAGCACGGCGATGGCCATGTCGAGACGATGCACGCCATCGTTGCCCAGGTCACCCGTGCCGTAGTCGTAGAACCAGCGCCAGTGACCATGAAAGCGGCGCACGTTGAATGGTCGCTTCGGAGCAGAACCCAGCCAGAAGTCGTAATCAATATTCGCGGGCGGATCGCTGTCGGCGGGCTTGCCTATGGAACCCTGCTTCGAACTCTCCCAAGCCTTGGCGACGAGGCAACGGCCCAACGCTCCGCTCTTCACGTACTCGATCGCGGTCTGCATGCGCGTCGTCGAGCGATGCTGCGAGCCCATCTGCACCACGCGTTTGTACTTCCGCATCGCGGCCACCATCCGCTGGCCTTCGATGATGTTGTGGCTGTCCGGCTTCTCGACATAGACGTCCTTGCCGGCCATGCAGGCCAGGATTGTCGGAATGGCGTGCCAATGATCCGGAGTCCCCACGACGATCGCATCCAGCGACTTGTCATCGATCAGATGCCGGAAGTCGTTCGTGGTCTTCGGAGCCTTACCCTGACGCTTGGTCACTTCATCGACGGTGCGCGGCAGCTTGCCCGGATCAATGTCGGCGATGGCCACAATCTCGACGTTCGGGTTCGCGGAGAAGGTCGCGTTCAGCGAGAAGGCTCGACCACCCGCTCCCACCATACCGACTCGCACACGCTCGCTGGCCGCCGCCTTAGCAACCGGGGTATCCGACAACGCAGCCAGCGCAGTGGCCGCGACTGAAGCCGAGGAAATGAACTCGCGACGATCCATAGTCAATCTCCAGAACAAGGTCGGTTCACAGAGTCGAATTCAGCACGCCATCGACAGACCGTAGCATGGACGCCCCGTCCGTGCGTAATTGGTGCGGCACGGACGGGGCGTCCCTGCTACGAGTACTACGACAGACATCCCAAGCTGTTCGCCAGCAGTGGCGCGCAACCTCTCACTTCCACTTGGCGGCCTGGTTCGATCGTAACGCGATGTTCGCCAAATGCGCGGCTGCGGCAGCACTGACTCCCGCTTCCGCTGGGGCTGTCGGCTTTTGGCGGCTGCGAATGCACTCGATCCAGTTCGCCAGATGCACCAGTTCCCCGTCGGGTTTGTCATAGAAGTCGGCGCCACGCGCGCCGGTCCCCAGCACCATCTCGCTGGCTTCGAGCTTCTTGTTGCGCTCGGGATGAATCTCATACCGACCACGATCGATGTAGAGCGTCCCGTTCGTGCCCATGAACTCGACCATCGACCCGTTACGCGCGTTGCTGAACGTACCCTCGAAGTAGATCTGGGCGTTCTGCTTTGGGTAACGGAGCAAAGTCTGCACGGTGTCTGGAGTCTCCCAGATGCCTTCCGCCATGTACCAGTCACCGATGCTGACGGCGTATTCCGGGTGATCGAGTTCCAGCAGCCAGTGCACGACGTCAATCCAGTGCACCATCAGGTCCGTGAAAATGCCGCCGCCAAAGTCCCAGAACCAGCGCCATTGACGGAAGCGATACTCATCAAACGGCTGTTCTTTGGCGTTACCGAGGAACATCTTCCAGTCGACGGTCTTGGGATCGATATTGAGGTTCGGCTTGTTGGCGCGCGGAGCATTGCGGTTCCAGGTCAGATGGACCTTGTGGATCTCGCCCAGCGCTCCGGACTTGAGGATCTCGCGTGCCTTGATGATGTGCGGCATGCTCCGCTGCTGCATGCCCACCTGCACAACCCGCTTGTGCTTGTTCTGAGCGTCAATGACCGCCGCACCTTCGGACAGATCATGAGTCAGCGGCTTCTCGACGTAGACGTCCTTGCCCGCCTGACACGCCGCGACCGTCAACGGCACATGCCAATGATCCGGAGTTCCGATGAGCACGGCGTCGACGTCTTTGCGTTCCAGCACCTGCTGAAAGTTCTTGACCTGAAAGGCGTCCTTGTCCGCCAGTTCCTTGCCCTGCCGCAAGTGGTCATCCCAGACGTCACACACGCCGACAATCTTGACTCCCGGCACTTTGACGAGTGCCTTCATCAAGTGTCTGCAGCGCCCACCCGTACCGATGCAGGCGACGTTGATGGTCTCGTTGGCCGCGTACCCCAATGCAGAGGCCGTATGCCCCACCGCGAGTGCCCCAAGGGAATAGCCTGCAATCTGGCCGACGAAGTTACGCCGCGGTAACTGAACTGGAACGTTGGAACTCGGAATCATGATTCACCGGAAAGCATGAGAAGTACAGCCGCGCCAAACTCAAGACTTAGTTACCGACATAGGTATCATCAGAGCAAGCGTCGCGAGATGGACTAATCACCCGCATTCATTGAGACGCACGGTTCTGAGGCCTCATAGCTTCCGGCGGCGTCCATGATTGCAGCGGCAATGGTTCGCGCAACTCCAGAATCCAGGGTTGGTGCCATCTTGGAGGTTCGGCCGCGAGATCAACGTTCGGATCGATCAATAGCTGGGGTTTACGGCCATTCAGAGAACACCACACCTCGGCGTGAACTTCCTGGCGTCCGAGCTCGCTTTGCTCGGAAATGTCGACCAGAAAGTGAGCGAACAGCCGCAACAGCTCAGGCTCATAGCTGAGTCTGTCCACTTGGCGGCTCGACAAGAACGCGTTCGGATTGACCGGTCGAGCGACTCGGGTCTTCGGATTCACGACAGTGATGCGCAGTGCCGACCACTTGTCGTTGAGCATCATACGCCACGAAAACCGAGTTCCTTCTTCGGTCCACGCGACGTGATCCGAGTAGAGAAAATGCCGCCACGGGAACAGCAGTTGAAGCGCGAACCAACCGACAAGCAGTCCGACAGTCAACTTTCCTGGCTGATGACCCGCTGGTTGCACGGCATCGACTGGCTGCACCGGTTCTTGTCTCGTCGGAGAGACTTCGGATTGCAGGGGCCGCAATCGCTGCAGCAGTCGCGCGGGCCAATCGGGGGGTAGAAACAGTGTGCTCGCCACGATCATGAACCAAGGGAACACACCGATATGAAACATTGCATTGTTAAGCAGATGAAATGAGACGCTGACGGCCAAGGCAACGTGGCGAGTCGGTCGCCAGAGCAGACATG
>JAKFWA010000073.1 GCA_021732995.1 Planctomycetaceae bacterium
CATCCGTGCTCGACGACATCCGCGACCGAGCCCGCTACTGGGGGTGGTCGATAGGCAAAGCCTTCGGAGAACCATTCGCCGCCAGCGAATCCCTCGGCCTTGCCAGCCTGCGTGACCTTCTGAAGTAGAGCCAAGGGTCACACGCTGATTCGGGTAGTACTCAGAGGCGAGGGGGTGGCGCACAAGGGGTCGCTTGACGCTGCCGAGGATACCTAATGCACGTGCAATGAATACCTGCGATCGACCGGCCTGTGAGCTGTTGGAATCCGTATTAGACTATTCTGATGCGACTACGGGCTTTGATTCGTCGGCTTCAAACTTGCTTAACCCCGGCGCGACGTTGTTGGTTGGGCGAGGCGAGAACAAATCTTGGACCAGCAGTCCGCTGTTTCCAACGAAATATGTATGAAAGTCAGCCACCACGAGATTGTGGACAGGCTCAATTCCGGGCTCTGCTTCGACTTCAGAGATCCGCTGACTTCCACGCACCGCGTGCAGGAAATCATTTCGTTTAAGATCGCGCCCGCGCTTCCAACGTTCGCCAGCCTGCCAATGCTGATGACCCGGAGTCGAGACGATCTGGTCGTCTCCCAAGTTGATGCGTAGCGTTCGTTGATTGGGATTGGTCGATGTCCGTAAGACCGGTTTCAAAGCCAACTCACCGCTTTCTGGATCTTGAGCGACAACTAGTGTTGCGACGCCGAATTAAGGTTAATTATTGAAACGTTTGCGTCGGGTGGTGGTATTGATATGGCAACAAGGAGGAGGTTGCCATGAGACGTGCTGTTAAGATTGAGTTGAGTGCTGACGAACGGGCGACGCTCGTGAAGTGGGCGAAGGGGCGGAGCACGCCGGCGCGGCTGGTGCTGAGGGCCAAGATCGTTCTCCAAGCGGCGCAGGGGGAACTCAGTAAAGACATCGCTCAGGCACTGATGATTCCGGAGAAGACCGTTTGCAAGTGGCGGCGGCGATTCGCTCAACTGCGGTTGGCGGGTATCGAGCAAGATGCCCCACGCGGTGGTCGCAAGCCAACGGTGCGTTCAGCGCTGGAAGCGGAGATCATCCGCAAAACCACCACGGAGAAGCCGCGAAAAGGTGAGTTGTGGTCCACTCGCAGCCTGGCCAAGGCCGTCGGCACCAGTCAATCAACGGTCAATCGCGTCTGGCGAGATAACGGTTTGAAGCCGCATCTGTCGAAGACCTTCAAGGTCTCCAACGATCCACAGTTTCCACAGAAGTTGGTGGACGTTGTCGGATTGTATTTGGACCCGCCGGAGAATGCCGTCGTCTTTTCTACGGATGAGAAGTCGCAGATTCAGGCTCTGGATCGGACGCAGAAGAGTCTGCCGCTATTTCCCGGTCGGCTGAAGACGCTGACTCACGATTATAAGCGTCATGGGACAACGACATTATTCGCGGCGATTGAGATGGCTCATGGCAAAATCATCGCTCAGTGCCAGCCTCAACATCGCCATCAGGAGTGGTTGAAGTTCCTGAAGCAGATCGAGGCCTCGGTTCCGAAGGGGTTGGAAATTCATATCATCGCGGACAATTACGCGACTCATAAGCATGCCACGGTAAGGGCTTGGCTGACGAAGCATCCGCGCGTCCACATGCACTTTACGCCGACGAGCAGTTCGTGGCTGAACTTGATCGAGCGCTGGTTCGCAGAGATCACTCGCGAGGCGATTCGCCCTGGAGTATTCCGCAGCGTCAACGAACTAATCACCGTCATCATGGACTACGTCGCAGCCTGCAACGAGAATCCCAAGCCGCTGATCTGGACCAAGCCCGCCGAAGCCATTCTGGAAAAAGTCCGCCGCGCAAAAGCCGCCTTGGATAATTCCCCATCTGCGTGACTCACTACACTAGACTCTTCAATTTGACCTTTGAGAGGGTCGCGGCGTGCGCTGCGGTGAAGGACAATCCGCTGCAATTCAGATGCTCCAATCGCGGCAGCCTTTGTAACTCGGCCAACCCCTGTGGAGTCAGCCCCACGCCGTTGAGAATCGTCAGTTGCATTAATCCACATAATTGACCGAGCGTCTTCCCCGTGGCTTTGAGGCCAGGCTGGAGATGAGCAGCTTTTAGTTTCGTCAGGTTCCCTAACTCCGCAATCATCGAGTCATCGAGTGACGGACTACCAATGGAGATACTGCTCACCTCTGCCAATGCAGGTAGTCGGACCAGCTTCGCCATACTGGCAGGTGAGAGCCGAGGCACGTCGAACCCAAAAAACTCCACCTTCAATCCTCTGGTCTGCATCGCCAGTTCATCCACGAGCAGATCGTCCTTATGCTCACCTTCCGATCCTCTCAAGTGGCCAGTGTGAGAAAGGTCGAGCGTACAAATCCGGAACTCCTCAGTTGGCAGCGATTGTTCGGGCGAGACTCGTAGAGGGCGAGGGCTGCCATTGCTGAGTAGCACCTCAAACGACATGGGCGGATTCAACGACCGGAGCCAATTCGCAGCGCGTCAATCAGCGTCGCCAGCTGGTGGATCCCATTCGATTTTGCACTTCGGCAGAGCCCGTTGCAGATCGGCGACGCCAGCGGCTGTCACTTTGGTGTCGAACAGGTGCAGCAAGGTCAGACCGTCGAGTTTCTTGAGTTCCTGCAGCCCCTTGTCGGTGATTGGGTTCCTTGTGAGGGCGAGCGTCTTCAGTGACGGCATCTCAACGAAGCGGGCGGCCATGGCGTCATCAATGCCCCCGTCATACGTCAGTAAGGTTTTCAAGTTTTTGAACTTGGTGATCGCAGTGAAATGGCGGTCGGTGTAACGCGGTCCGCCAGTCTGGAGGTAGTCCAGTTTGGTGAGCGGCTGCAGTTGCTCCAGGGCCTCTGCGGAAAGACCGGGGCAACCCAGCAGTGTCAGTCCCGTTAGCTCGGTAAGTTCTCGCAGTTGTCCGATCCCTTTGCTGGTCAACTTGGGCCCGGTCTCAGAAACAAGTTTGGACAAGGTTTTCAGTTTCGAGACTGCTGCCAGCACGTCGTCATCCACAGCTTCGTTATGGAAGGTGAGACTCGTCAGATCGGCCAGTTCAGGATGACACAGTAGTTTGACCATGCCCGCCGATGTGAATGATCTCCCGCTCAGCATAAGCCCCTTGAGTCGAGTTCTCTGAAGATGCCCGGCCAATTCTTCCAGATAGGCATCTCCTTGCTCTTCGCATTTCTTACCGAACAAGTTGACGTAACCCATTCGGAACGGCTCAGCGGGAATGGGCCGCCCTGGCACCACTTCGAACGGCAAGTTGTCACTGAAGTTTCCACCCCAGGTCAGTTGCGGGTCGTAGGCTCGGAGCCAGTTTGCGAGGATGTAGTTCGCATCTTCACCCAGGTATTCATTGACGATTTGGCATTCCGGCAGCGCCTGCTGCAGAGCCCGAATCGCGGGCGACGGTACCTGGGGGTAGCCGAGGACCAGGGATTTCAGCGACTTGCATGCTGCCAGAGTCTTGAGGCTCGCATCAGTCAGGTTCCCACAGTCAGAGAGACGCAGCTTTTCGAGTTTGGGCAAACGAGCGAGGAGGGCTACGCCAGCATCGGTAATATCGCCGCGATAGACGGTGACGTCACGGAGCATCGGCAGCCTGGAAACAGCTTCGGCCCAGGCATCGCACTGCTCCGACTGGAACATGAACTGTTCCAGGTTCGTGAACTTCGCGACGGTCGGAATGCCATCGACACCAACTCCGCCCGAATACAGCATCAGACTTTTCAACTCGGTGCGGCCGCTGAGTTGCGCCAATCCCTCCCCGGTGATTGGTTGCCGGCCGAGGTCTAGTGTTTCCAGATGAGAGAGCCCGGCGAGTCGTTGCAAATCGGCGTTGGCGATTTCATCAGCGTGGATGTTTGCTCCCACTGGGAGCAGCACTCCGGCGACGGTGAACGGTGCCTGCGGGAGTTCTTCCGGACGCTTCACATCCTGCGGTTCACCTTGCAAGCGGACCGTCACGACTCCCTTCTTGCTGAGGACCCACTCGGCGACGCGGCGTTCGGCGACGGGATCCGCGATTGCAAGACTGCTCTCGATCTTGCAGCTCGGCAGAGTCTTCTGCAGATCGGCAACTCCGGCGGCGGTGACTTTGGTTCCTTGCAGGTTCAGGATCTTCAGAGTCCTGATCGCCTGGAGTTCCGCCAGTCCCTTATCGGTGATCGGATTATGCGAGATGTCGAGCGTCTCCAGGTTCGCCATTGCAGCCAGATGCCGGACCATGGCGTCATCAACCTTCGACGCATGCAACTTCAAGTCGCGGAGACTCAATTTGGCGAGCGCAATTGTCTGCTGCTCAGTGCCAGTGATGGCGTTGAATCGTAACGAATTCAATTGTGGGACTTGTGAAAGTTCTTCAATGCCCTGAGCGCTGGGCGAGCCGTTGATCCAGGTAATCTCAGCCAACTTGGGACAGGCTTTGAGAGCACTCATTCCCTTTCCGGTGAGGTCGGGCGAACCGGTCGTCGGCGATGCGGTCAATTCAATGCGACCCATGTTGGGCAATTGGGCTAGGTGCTGAAAAATTCCGTCACCCAATCCAGAACAATCAAGTTGCACACCGATGGCCTCGGCGAACTCCGGCAGCCGGATGAGTTTTCCAAAACCGGCTGTCGTCAGCGTCTGACTGTAGACTGTGACATCCAGGTTGATGCGGACCCCTTTCATCCGGTTGGCGACTTCATCGGCCAAACGATCACCGAGTTGTTCGATACCAGGACCTGAGAATGTTACTTTTCGAACAAGGAACGGCTTCGCGGGCAACGGCTCGTTATCGCGGACCCAATGGAAAGTGCCATCGATCATGACACCAATCTCCCCACCCGAGCCGATTGAACGCAGCCACTCCGTCGCGCTGCGGTCGGGGTCGGTGGGCTTGGCGGCCATTGCTTCCCGCGGCTTCGTCGTGATCGTGACGATCGCCTTCTTGTTGCGACTGACCGTCACCTTCTTGTCTTCCATCTGCACCTGATCGCCGCCACCCGTCAATTCAACATTGTACTTGCCTTCCGCAATGCCAACCTTCCAGCCGTTGGCGGCGCTGGCTACTTCGGTGACGCCATTGCCTGTGACGGTGATCTTGATCTCCTTCTTCACATCCGCCGGAAGATCTTCCGGAATCTCAACAATCACATCTCCGTTCTGAGTCCTGATCGAAAACAGGATCACGCCCAGCAGCGCGACTCCGCCAAGCAAGGCGGCGATCAATGTCCCGCGTCGTCGAGACCGTGGTCCTTGAGACTCAGCGGCTTCCGCAAGCTTCGGATGTGCGTCACTCGTGGACGGCAACCGAATGGTTAAGAGTTCGGTGGCATCGTTGGCCTTGGCTTGCGGATCGAGAACAACGATCGCACCCGCAGCACCTTGCTGTTCATCCAGCAATGAGGAGAGATCTGCTCCAACAGCGAATGGTTTGAGTGCTGTGATGACATCGGCCGGAGTCGCAAAGCGGTCTTTGGGGTCTTTCGCGAGCATACGGTGAATGACGTCGGACAGACCCGCGCTGACGTCCGGTCGCCGGTCGCGAATGGGCGGCGTTGATTCCGTGCTGAGCGCAACGAGCTTCTGCATCACCGACTTGTGAGGCCGTCCCTGGAAGACGGAGCCACCCGTCAACAACGCGTACAATGTGGTTCCCAGCGAGTAGATGTCGGCTCGGATGTCGACGCTGTGGCTGTTGTTAGCCTGCTCAGGAGCCATGTAGTCGATGGTTCCCATGATCTGGCCATCGCTGGTGAGGCCAGTTCCGGCTTCTTCCGCTTCAGCATCCGCCAGCAGTGCCAGTCCCAAGTCCAGCACTTTGACGATCGGTGGTCCGAACTCCTGACGCGCCAACATCAGATTCGCCGGTTTGATGTCGCGATGGACCATTCCGCGCGAATGAGCCGCGTGCAGCCCCGTGGCTGCCTGAACCACCAGTTCGCAGGCTTCAGCGATCGGCAGCGGACCTTTCAGCTTCACCAAGTCGGAGAGGTCCGTACCAGCCACGTACTCCATCACCAGGTAATGTAAACCATCGGCATCACCGGCATCCAAAGCGCGTACCAGATGCGGATGATCCAGCTTGCCGACCGCCTTCATCTCGCGCTCGAAGCGGTTCAGACTGTCACGGCGCTTGAGCCGTCCCTGTGAAAGAACCTTGATGGCGACGACTTTATCCAGCCGTGGGTGCAGCGCTTTGTAAACGGCGCCCATGCCACCTTCACCAATTAGTTCCAGAAACTGATAGGCGCCGACGCCTTTCAATTCTGAAGACTCAGGTGTCTTCGACTGAGCCTTGCTGGGCTCCGCCGGTGTTTCGTCACCGATGCGGCAAGCCAGTTCTACCGCCCGTGCACACGCTGATTCCTGCAGATAGCGTTCCGGCGGCAACGGCAGGGCCAGTTGAGACGCCAGTGTTTCCAATTCGGCACCCAAGGTGCCGAGATCCGAGTCGGTTGAGGCGTCGAGGCCGCTCTTCGCGTCCAACTCAGCCGACAGACCGTCAAGTTGCTGATTCTCGGGTAATGGATTAGCGGCATTCATGCGACGGCTTTCAAAAGTTCCGAGCTGTCGATGCGAGGAAATCGCACCCTTACAGAGAGATGCGCTCGCGTTACGCGTTTTTTTGAACCCTACAGCACGCCGTCCAATTCTTCGCGTAACCGCTTTAAGACTCGGAACTTAGCCTGGCGAACAGCATTCTCTGTCAGTCCCAGGTCGGCGGCGACATCTGGAATGGAGCGTCCCTGCAGGGTGACCTGCGCAAACACATTCCACGTCGATTCGTTGAAATCACACCGAATCAACTCCACGGCTCGATGTAGAACTCGACGCCGAGTCTCCCCGTCGTCGGGTTCTTGCTCTGCCAGATCTGGAAATGGGATCGAGTGCTCGGCGAAGCGGACTTGCGCATCAGTACCGCCAAAGGCATGAGGAATATGGCCCTGCCGACGGTAGAAGAGGCGAATCTGGTTACGAGTAATGGTCCACAACCACCCTCGAAATGATCCGCCGGATTGTCCGTTGCCTCCGCCGCGAAACTCCGCGATCCCTTGAAACACCGAACGAAACACATCCTGCACGGCATCGGCTGCGTCGTTGTCCTGCAGTCCGGCTTTCCGACACCAGCCGTAAACCACCGGACCATACAACGAGCTGAGTCGAACCCAGGCGTCTGCATCCAATCGGCGAACGCGCAGCAACAAGCTCGCGGACGTCATGCCAGGTTGGATGTCGGAAGTCATTCAGGCGTCCCACGTGGGCGAATCTTGCAGGTCGCGGCTCAGACTATCTGATCTGACCCGGCAGAGGGAACATCAGCGAACCGTTGGATCGAGGTTTCGTGGATTGAGTTAGCAATTGGTTAACGGCTGGAACATTCGCGGGGTGCTCAACCGTGAGTTGTTGCGGCCCGGTGGTAGCTCGGACTGCTATGCGGTATCACCCCTGCGGACACAGTTCCGGAGTGGCAAAGGAGAGCAGGCATGCAGCGTCTTCTGAGAGTACTGGGAGCAACGGTTGGAGTTCTTCTCGTCTACAGAGTGGCCTTGGCGGGGGACGCGATTCTCGCATCGGGGTCGGCTCCGACGAAGGTTCTGCAGAGTGGTGCCGGCGAAGGACCGGTCTGGAATCCCAAGTTGGGCCTGCTGTTCAGCGGCGATGGACATATCAATCAACTGACGCGCGATGGACAGTTGAAAATCTACAGGGAAGGCGCAGGAACGAATGGCCTGCTGTTCGATCCTCAAGGGCGGCTGATTGCATGTGAGCATTCCGCGCGGCGGGTGACGCGCACCGAAGGCGGAAAAGTTTCTGTCCTGACATCAGACTACGAGGGCAAGAAATACAATTCGCCGAACGATCTGACGTTGGATTCGAAGGGGCGTATCTACTTCACCGACCCGCGCTATGGTGATCGTTCCAGCATCGAAATGAAGGACTCCGCAGGTCGTGAGATCGAAGGCGTGTATCGAATCGATCCGGACGGCAAGGTGACTCGCATCATCGACAAGGAGTTACAACGCCCTAATGGTCTGGTCATCACTCCCGACGACAAGCATCTCTTCATCGCGGACAACCACAACAACGCCGTCGGGACGGCTCGCAAGCTGTATCGCTTCGATCTGGCTACGGATGGTTCCGTGGTTGAGAATTCCCGCAAGCTGATTTTCGACTGGGGTAACAGCCGCGGTCCAGACGGCATGGAGCTTGATCAGTCCGGGCGAGTGTTCGTCGCTGGCGGTTTGAACAAGCCGAATCCGCCCTTTGAAACGACTGATAGAAAAGGGGGCGTGTATGTGTTATCTGCCACGGGCTCGCTGCTGGAGTTCATCCCTATTCCGAACGATGAAGTGACCAACGTTGCTTTCGGGGGCGATGATCTGAAGACGCTGTTCGTCACTGCGGGCGGCACGTTGTGGTCCGTGCGAGTCAACGTCCCTGGCCGCTCACCTCTCGTGCCTGCGAAGTCCGAGTGAGAAACGCGATCTAACTCGCCGCGCTCCCGTCTTTACGCCTCCATACTCCGCGATGGATCGTGCTGCCGATGCGGCGTTTCTTGCGTTCGAAGCTGGTCTGGTAGTCCATGTTGTGAGTGGGCTCACGTTCCTCGGGCGTTGGCAGCGGGTCAAACAGCGCATGGTGGTTCATCAGCGCCGATGAGACTTCAAAGTACTCTTTGACGTCCGTCCAATGATGGAGTTCGCCACCGAACTCGATGATGTTCGCGCACCAGTTCACGAACTCGTCTGTGAAGATCCGGCGTTTGTGATGCCGACGCTTCCACCACGGGTCGGGAAAGTACACATGCACCGCACGCACGGAGTGTGGCTTGATCTGCTTGCCGAGCAGGATCGTCGCATCGCCGCCGATCACGCGGGCGTTCGGGGTGTTGCGTTTCAGCAATCGCATCGCACCGCGTCGGCCTTCTTTGAAGTCGAGTTCAATTCCCACGTAGTTTCGCTCGGGATGCTCTTGGCTGGCGTTGAACAGGAAGAGTCCGCGACCGCAGCCGACGTCGATCTCCACAGGCTGATCGTTGCCCCAGAACTCGGACCAATTGATGACGCCCTTGATGTCGCGACTGGCGATGAACCACGGTCGCATGTCCAGGGATTCAGGGATCTCAGGCGACGACGACTCCAAGTCAGCAGATTCCGCAGCACTCACAAACGCACTCCTCGCAATCAAGTTTGCATAGCCTCAGGTGGCAACACGCAATCGTAGCCACTCCGAGGTGGTGGGAGTTTCGAGCACCTCGCGTCCGCTTTCAATGACACTGCAGGCATTTCGCAAGTTAGGCACCAAGCAGCTCTCGCAGCACGGGCAGTTGCTTGTTGATAAAGACCAAACCGGCCAGACCAAGGTAGAACACCCCGCACAGGATGACTCCTACCTGACTGTACCAGCGAGGTTGAAGTTCGCGCGGCAATAGCGTGCGATTGATCCACCACAGGTGCAGAGCGGTCAGTCCGATCGCCAGATTGTTGAGATTGGCGATCACCAGAGTCATCAGTTTTGGTGTTCCATAGGTGCTGAAGACATAAGTCATGGCCACCGACCAGAGAACAAAGCTCCCGAGGATTCGGTAGTAGACGCGTTTGACCTGGTTGCCTGAGAGCGAATCGCGGATCGAAGACGATCCAGACCACAAAATGTCGGTCCAGCGTCGACTGAAGTCGTCCACAATCGACATCTGGCTCGGCAGCATTACACACAAGCCCACCAGCACCGTGACCACCCACAGCGCATGGGATAAGCTCGCGCCGAGCTGTGGCGCATGCCGAATTCCGTCGGCGGTGATGAGTGCTTGAGCCCAGTCCAGTTTCTGACCAGCCAATGCGGAATGTTCAGCGAACTGCAGCGACAGCAGGGCCGGCAAGGCCATGCCCATAAAGCAACCGGGTGCCCACACGACAACCTGATCCATCAGGATGTACCGCCACCAGCCGCGCCACCGCCGCAGGTTCTCCTCGTTGATCGCAAAGACTTTACCGAGGTGGCTCAACGAAATACTGCGACCGCCGACCGCGCTCGGGATGGCTCCGACCTGGCTGCCCATGCCCCAGCCTTTGTCGCGAACAAAGTTGCTGTAGGTCGCGTTGGCCAATCCGCCACCGCCCGCGTAGCCCGCGAAGGCTCCCAGGACGGCAATGTTTCCGAGCGCAATCAGGGGCCACTCACCGGACTCGTGGAAGTGTCGAAAGACGTTGATCGTCGTTTCGTGACCGTCCGGGCCGATTGTCGGCACGGTTCCGAACTTCAGAAACCCGCTGAAGACGTTGAACCAGTTCGCAGGACTAACCCAGAGCAGTCCGACGATCAGGCAGAAGCTCAATACGACCGCCACCTTGGCCGTCATAATCGCCTGCAGCATGTTGTAGACCTTGCCACCAACCAGCACCGGCAGTGCCACTGCGAACAACAAGACGTAAGCCAGCACCGTGACCATCCCGCGGTCGCTTTCGGTGGGCGGTCGATCCAGCCACAGCGCCGTCAGCATCGCGGCACCGTGAGTCGACAGTCCGGGAATGAGCGCCGCGAGATTGAGCGTCAGAACGGCGCTCATCCAGAATCCGGGACCGGGTTTCGTGCGCATAAATCCGGTGAAGATGGGCTCGCCGCAATACAGGGCGTAGCGACCGCATTCAATGTTGTAGAAGACCTGCAGCACGATCGCGATGGTGGCAATCCACATTAAGCCGCCACCGTATTTGGCTGTGATTTCAGGTCCGAGCAACCATTCTCCGCCACCAATCTGGATACCCATCATGACGATGCCTGGACCAATGAACTTGGTCCAGTGCCGCCACGACAACGGTGCCGGTTCGGGAAGTTCCGCGAGTTCCCAATCCGGCAAACAGGTCTTTGGCAGTTCCGTCATCAAGGCCTCGCTGACTGCGATCGTGGTGGATCTCGAAGAGGGAGCGTTGTCGCCAGAACGTTCACGGATTGAGCTGATGAATCGTGTTGTGAATCACTCCGCGCACTGGAGCTTGATTCGCCGCACGCAACGCGAACTTGATTTCCATGCCCCAGGTGGGCTCCAGGCCAGCGACGTCCAGCGTCACCGTGCGGCCGTCTTGAGAAAGTGTTGCCGACCGGATCTCTCGAGGACGTTCGTCATGATGGGCGGAGCCGTAGTTCGCCGTCCGTTTCAGCGACCAGGTCTTCACCGCGAATGCATCGGTCTGCTTTACAGATGCGGCATCCAGCGGTTCCGTGAAGGTGATCTGCAATCCCGAAGTTGTTGCCTTCAATCCCGCTGGCAGGTGCATCGGCTTACCGGTCGCTCGAATGCGATACAGCCCGCCGGGCTGAGTCGCATTGCCCGCCCAGGCAAACATTCCGCAGGCGTAGAGTTGCCCATCGAGCGGGTTGAAGCGGCCACGCATGATTCCCGTCGGAAAGGTCGGCAGTGGGAGTTCACACATGCCGCCTTGCATGACCACGTCGTTCGTTCCAGATGATCCGCTCGCAGACCTGACGCGCTCATGCGGAACAACAAAGACCTTGCCGTAGCCATAAGACAAGTTGAGTAGTGAGCCATTCAGCGGCCCCCACTTGGGACTCTTGACCCACAGCAGTTCCGCCGGCGAACGATCAAAAGCGTTCGTGATCCAACACAGTGGCGGTTGCATCACGCTGTTGGATGAGTTCGTCACATCATGATAGCCAAACATATTGCCATAGAACTTTGGCTTGCCAGACGGATCGAGTGTGACCCAGTTGATGCGGTTCTTCGGATTCCAATGACCTTCCTGATCCGTCACCACGAACGAACCATCGGGGTTGAGGCACACGCCATTCGCCGCTCGAAATCCGTTCGCCAGGATCGAAGTTTGCGACCCATCCTTAGAAACCTTCAGCAATGTCCCATGATGTGGCACCACAGCGGGCAAGGCATGCCGAGCTGACTTCGCATAATAGAAATTTCCGTCCGCATCGGTTTGCAGCCCCATCGCAAATTCATGGAAGTGCTCGGTGACTTGATGGTCGTTGTTGAGGCATTCATAGAAATCGGTCTCGCCATCTCCGTTGAGATCATGCAGGACTGTGAGTTGATCGCGGCATGTCAAATAAATGCGACCGTCAATCACACGCAGTCCGAGTGGCTGAAACATTCCTGATGCCACCCGCCGCCAGAGCAACTTCGTTCCCAGTGAGGCTGAAGCGGCAGCATCTTCAGGCTTCGGAGTGACGATCCAGACGTCCCCGTCCCAGGAGCACACGGCCATACGACCATCATCAAAGAAGTCGAGTCCCGTGAACCGCGTTTGAGCCAGCCAAGGATTGGACTCTGGGGCAGTCACTACATCGACAGCGAATGGCCCGCTGTCCGAACCGGTCGCCACGACGGTTTCAATCAGCTGTGGCCACCGTGCAGGGCCACCTTTCGCCAGGAGCGCCAAGTCGCGGTCGGCATCCGGGACGACAACGTCCTCACTTTTCAGCTTGGAACTGGAACTCGTCCAGACGGTGAATTTCAACGGCTCAGTGCCCTTCGGAATCTTGAACCGCAGCCGTCCCTTATCATCATCCCATGACAATGAGAGCGTTCTCGGCTCGAAACCAGCATGAATGGGGCCAGCGGATGCAGACGCGGCCTTGCCCGCATCTCGCCGCACCACAGCCTCCTGTCGATGGCCGCTGGAGTCCGCAACTCTTTGGCCTTTAACCGCTTTAACTTCCCAGCGACCGATCAAAGAGGGATCTTCATTTTTCACGTCGTTGACAATTGCGTGCTGCTGATCAATCTGCCGTTGATAGAAGCGAACCTCTGCGAGTTCGCCCTCGAAGACTGACGCCGGTTGAGGGAAGTCCGGTGCAGTGAAGCCAATCCGCACGACACTCTTCTCCAGTTTGGCCTTGGCTGCGAGCGTCCCCTCAGCGTCGAGGCGACCGTCGACATACAAACGCAGCTTCTTCGAACTGGTTTGCCACGAGGCCGCCACGTCATGCCACTCACCATCGTTCACCCGCGACTTGGATTGAATAACCCCCACCCAGCCAATGTCGAAACACAGCCGGCCGTCGCGCACGAACAACGTCTGACCGTCAGGTATCCATTTGGCGCCCGGCGTTGTCTGCGCGAACAACGTTCCGCCAGATTTCGTCTTCATTCGGGCGACGATCGTGAAGTCCTTGCTTGTGAGATCGAACGCTTCACCCCCGGGGACTTCTAAGAACGTTGTTCCGTCAAACCGGAGTGGCACAGCCTTTGGGTCTGGCTGCAGCAACTGCGTGCCCACTGAGACTGCGAAGGTACGATGGGGAGCAGTAAAACGCTGCATCGTGAACGGCACGAGCGTTGCCGATTCGTCAGGATGCTCCGCAACCTGCAAGAACAGGTCACGGTCTCGCGGACCAATGTTGAAATGACGTAAGAACACCGCCCCGGCTTCAGTTGTTACTAGTGAAGGAGACTCCAAGACATCCGTGGAACCAATCGAATACTTCAGTACAACCTGCTGGCCATGCTGGTAGAGACCGTGAAACCGTCCCCAATCGCGTGGCAAAGGCCCATAAGCTTTGTTGTCTCTCCCGACGACGCGCTGCGAATCAACGAACGATTTGGTGTTTGGCTCAGCCCAACCGGGGCCGGTGGAATTGGCGAAGTTTACCTGGCCCACAATCTGAGGATGAGTTCCGTGCATGCCGTTGAATTGGATGCCATGCCAGTTGATGAAGTTGTCATTGCCGCCGCTGGAGCTCCAGGTGGCCGCGACGCGCAAGGTGTCCTCATCAAAGATCATCCAGTGCCGACCGCGCGAAATACCGCCTGCTCCTGAATCGAGTCGAATCGCGATGCCTTTGTAGGCAAAGTTGTGACGCGGTCCGGGGATTTCATAGGTATGCGTCAGGTTAGGGCCGTAGTCCATGGCCGCCCAAGTGTCGATCTTGCTGGGCTCTGGCCCAAGCGTGTCACCCTTGGGCAAGCGGCTCAGATAAGTGCGATCGACTGCAGCGTACTGAGTGGGATTATGAGGCTTCAGATACGTTTCGCGGACATAGTGAATCACGTCGTACTTCTGACGGGGCACCATCCACGTTTGAGCCGCCATCAAGCCAAAGCCGCGAGTCAGGGTCTGATACATCGCGAACGGATCGTGACCGTTCTTGAATTTTCCTTCAGCGAACTTCAGCGAAATCGGCAATGAACCGGGCTTGTCCTTCGTGCCATGGCAGTTCACACAAACTCGGTTGTAGATCGCCTCACCGCGTTTCAGAGATTCGGCATTCCAGGCTCCGATCAATCCCGCGTGATCGAGCTTCTGTTCGTACTCGGGCACTGTGAACGTGATGAGCGTCGCGGGCGGCTGAAGTTCGGCAGCGCGCTTGGAGCCCCCGTTACGAATCTCCATCAAGTAGCGGATCAGATCGAGAAACTGCTGGCGGCTACTCAATTGATTCATCTGCCCGTCAGGCATCAGCGAGCGGCCCGTCGGAGTGATGCTTTCAATGGCATCTCTCGGGAGGAGCGAGAGCTCTCCATTCCGCGACACTTCTCTAATGCTCACTTTGTCTTGAGACTGCTCGGCCAGCAATCCGCTGATCAGCCGACCGTCCTCGAGCGCCAAAACGACGGCGTCGAAACCCTTGCGAATGACTTTAGACGGCAGCAGCACGGACTCGACCAGTTGCTCGTCGGAGACGGTCTTCTCCAACGTAGCGAGATCCGGGCCAAGCCCTCCGGTCTTTGTTTCGCCGACCGCATGGCATTTGGAGCAAGCCATATGCGGCTGGAAAAACACCACCGCGCCGCGTTGGGCATCTCCGTTTCGCTGGGCGTCGGTTACGAGTTGAGCAACCGGCTCGCGCCGCAGGTCTTCATCGAGTGTCTGCGCCAGGCAGTCTGGAGAGAAGCTGAAAGCGGCGAAGGCGAAAACGGCCGCGACGAGCGACCAGTGTCGCACACGAGGAGCGATAAGCGGCGTCATGGGGAGCCAGACTCAAGAAAGGCTCGTCGTTCGCAACCACTACAGCTCAGTCATGGTTGGAGCCGAAGCCTGCGTGGAAAGTGCACGCGGCAGGACGCGGCCCGAGCGCCGGTCCTGCCTTTGAGCGCGTGACGCAATCAGACCTACAGCTTGAAGCCGCTGGGAGTCAGATCCTTCTGGTACTTGCCGAACCCGAACTGCGTCGGCTTGTAGTCGCCAACGTATTCCACGTTGGCTTTCTCCGGAACTTCGAGGCCCACAGTCCAGAAGCAGGAATTGATGACCAGGCGACGCAGCCCTTCACTCTCCAGATCTGTCGCAGCGCCCATCGTCGTGCAGATCACCTTCGAAGTGTTGCCGGTCTCGCCCTTGTATTCGCGAGTCCAGACCAGCGGCATCATGGGGTTGTTCTTGGGACCATCAATTGGCTTGTCCGTCGGCTTCATGCCTTCCAGGATGGCACCGCGCACCAGCACTTGATCGGAGTCTTTGAGATTCTTGACGCCGTAAACGTCAGTGGGCCCCCAGATGTCGGTCGCGTTTTTCAGAATCGGATGGTCCGCATACTTTGGTTCGATGACGCCGCGCGTGCTCTGCGAGCCGTGGTTGCCGTGATGGCTGATCCACGTCTCACCGAGTACCGCCTGTCCCCAACCGCCAGCAGGCGACTTGCTGGTCCAGGTCCACTTCGCGAAGGGGCTGTCGCCCTTCTTCACGTTGAACGCGTGCGTCGAAGTCCGCAATCCAATGATCGGCTTGCCCGAGTTCGTGTAGTCGACGATGGGCTGCATCTGCTCGGCGGGCAGATCGCGGAAACGCGTATGCATCACCATCAGATCCGCAGTCTTCAGAGCCTCTGTGCCGGGAATGTTCTCCTGAAAGTCCGGCTTGATCAGTCCAGACTTCGGATCGATCGCAAACAGCACCGTGCACTTGAATCCATGCCGCACCGCCAGAATCTTTGCCAGCATCGGACAAGCTTCTTCCGAGCGGTATTCGTCGTCGCCACTGATGAAGACGATGTGCTTGCCCTTACCGGGGCCTTCTTTGCCTTCGTAGACCACCCATTGATCGTCAGCTCGGACCACGTTCGAAACCATCGCGACCATGACCGCTGCAACACACACCATCCAACGAATGAGCATCGAGGTGATCCTTTCAACTGAGTGACAACTTTCGAGCGACTTTGCCTTGGATCAAACTCATACGGGAGAGTCCCGATCGGCGGCGTTTCGTCCTCAATTCAACTCAAGCGATTCTGGCGATGCGAGCCGTCCGGCGATAGCAAGTCGAGCCCCGCCAAACCGGGGAATCAGCAATTCGGCTGGAGATGAAAGATGGAGTTGAGCGTCACCAGCTTTGTCTTCCCTTCCAAGTGATGAATGACGTTCACTCCGCAGTTGTCTTGCGGCAGCTCGCGGGCTCGCTTGAGCTCCAGGCCCATCAACGTCGCGATGTAGACGATGTTCACGACGGAGTGCGCGACGACCACGATCGACTTCCCCGCGTTTCGAGTCAGCAGTTCTTCAAAGACTGGCACCACGCGCCGCTGCACGTCGGAGTAAGACTCGCCACCGAGGTAGCCATGTTGCCCGCAATCGCTGCGGAAGAGCGCGCATTCAGCCGGGAACTCGCGCTCGATCGTGTCCCAGTTCATGCGTTCCCAGCGCCCGACACAGACCTCCATCAATCCGGAAACCGAGTGAACGTCCCGGCCAAGCTGAGTGCCAATCTCCCCCGCGGTTTCTCTGGCTCGCTTCATCGGGCTCGAAAATACCGCATCGACCGCAACCCCTCGAAACCACGCCGCCACCTGTCGAGCCTGCTCTCTCCCGCGCTCGCTGATGCTCAAGTCAACGTTGCTGCCTTGTAACACTCGTGGTTTCTGCTCATTCGCCACGGTCGCCCCATGGCGCACCAGATACATCACTGTCGCTGCTGGATTCATGCAATGCCTCGAACTGTCGATCTTTTCCACAAACGTAACACACACTACGCCAACGGCTGACATGACGAATCAGTTGACGCACCTGATCCTGGTCTCCCAGATAGCTCCGGAGACGCGACGGACGGCGGATCGTCCCTCAACTGTCCGACGCATTCGTTAGCCACTCACTTCCCGCGAGCGCTCAAGGAAGCTGCGAACCTGTCCGCTGGATTATGGCTTGAACGCCTTCGACCGACATCAATACTCGAAATCCGATGTGGTGAAAGCCTAGATCGGTGCGACAGCAATCGCGATTCGCCGAATGGCCACGGTATGGTGGCCCATGGTAATAGCCTCCACGAATGGTCCTTTCGCGAGTGGGGCTGGCCGCCGGGCCAAACGGATCGACCATTCGCGGCTGAATGAACTCGCGGTAGTAACTCGTGCTATACCAATCGTGGCACCATTCCCAGAGGTTGCCGTGCATGTCGTTCAACCCGAACGCATTTGTCTTGAGTTGCCCCACGGGGTGTGGTGGCGCGTCGGCACCAGCTTCATTTCCCGCTTGCGATGACGTCCAGCCCACTTCACGCAGTTCCTGATCGCTGTCTCCGTTCGAATGCCGTGTTTCGGTGCCAGCACGACACGCGTATTCCCACTCGGCATCCGAGGGTAACCGATATCCGCTGCCGTCGGGTTGCAGTTCGTCGCTGGCCGTATAACACAGACTGTGGCCCTCGCCTTCCGAAAGTCGACGGCAAAACAGCACGGCGTCATTCCAGGACACGGTCTCAATTGGCAGTCCCGATGTATCCTGCCCCTCAACCGCCTGGCTCAGCCTTCCCTGCGCCGAGAACGTCGCCGGGTTACGTTCTACAATTGTCGAGTATTGCCCCTGAGTAACCTCACATACTCCCAAATAGAATGGCTTGGAAATTACAACTCGATGCGGTGGCGATTGGGTGTCAAAACATTCCAGCATATGAGTATCATTAGGGAAATACCCGCGATATAAAATATTCGCCTCTACGGGTACGCCGCGGGTATACTCGCCTGGCGGAATCAAAACGAACCGCATGCCTATTGAATTTGTCCATTCACGTGGCACGCCCAGACGGCTAGCCCAACTGGTTTGGTATGCCCGCGCCTGTTGCGTGTTGAATGGCGCGATCGCTTTGGAAAGAAGCGGCGCAGCGGAAGACACCCGCTGTTCAGCCTGCTCTCGGGATTTTTCAGCCGGATTATTATTGGCAGCGGAAAGTGAAATATTCTCTGTCGTCGGCACTGATGAATCCGGACGCTCGGCGGTCAACATCGCCATGAGGAGCCCGGCGGCTGCGACAGCGAGCCAGCCGCCCCGTCTCCAACGCGCTTGTGATGACGTCGGAGACTCGGCTGTTGCGCCCGAGTTTTTGAGGGCCGCAAGGACCTCACCGGCAGTCTGAAAGCGATCGTCACGGCGTTTCAACATCAGCCGCTCGATCACTCGCACCAGCCACGCCGGTGTTGCAGGATTAGATTCATGAATGCTCGGTGGTTCGAAATTGACGACCTGTTGTCGAACGTCCGTCGGCGAGTCACCAACGAATGGATCGCGGCGTGTGCAAAGTGCGTAAAGAAGTGCGCCGAGACTGAACAAGTCGGCGCGAGAATCAATCGGTAATTTGAGAGCCTGTTCGGGCGACAGAAAACTGAGTGCGGCGGAAGCGGTAGTTGACAGCTGAGCTTCGGCTTCTGCTGCTACTCGCGACATGCCAACGTTAATAATTCTTACTCGAAAGAAGCAGCTATTATTCGCATTTTCTTCCAGCAGTATGTTCTGCGGGTTGACACATCCATGAATGATGCCGCGCTGATGAGCGACTTGTAATGCTGCTGCGACCTGTCGCCCAATGCTGACAATGTCATCTACCGGCAGAGGCGCGGGCAAACGCAGACACTCGGACAGGGGTGTGCCGTCAACATACTCCATCACCAGGAACGGTAGGCCATTGATCTCCTTGACGGCGTGAACGGCGACGATGTTCTCATGACTCAGATCGGCAGCCGCCCGAGCGGCGCGCAGGAACTGCTCTTTGGCTCCGACGTTGCGAGCCGCTGTCGGGGATTGAATCTTGATCACGACGTCGCGGTTGAGCTTGATGTCCCGGGCGAGGCTGGTAATACCGAGACTACTGACGCTCAGCACCTCACCAAGCTCATAGTTTCCGAGTTTTCGGGGTGGCCAAGGCAGAACAACGCTATTGTCGAGTGGGACTCCGGCTGAAGGAGCAGAACCGGTTTGCGGAGTAGCAAGCTGGTTGTTGATCGCCCTTCCTTCTGCCGCGCGATCAGCGGAAGTATAAGCCAAGCCGGCAACAACTTGATCGTTCACATCGCTCAGCAGGAGCTGTAGTTCGCGTGCCCACTGCGGAAATCGGTCAATCATCTCACTGAGCGGGACGAATTCCCCGGCGCTGCGCCGCAATTCAAGTTCGGTGCGGATCAGTTTGCTGGCTAGTTGCAGCCGCACGGACGGGGGCGCTGATTCAACGAGGGTTTCCAGTCTCGGGCGTTCGCCGCGCCGCCAGGCGGCGATCAGAACGTCACACACCGCGTCCACCTGTTCCAGATCGGCCAGCGGCAGGTCCTCATAGGACGCGGGCGAAGTGGTCGGCATGTGATTGGTCGACATGGTCTCAGAGACGGGGAATAAGTTCTATGCGTCCAAGTCCGGCGAGAGCTTGATAGGTTCGCCACAGGGCGCAACTTGGACTCGCTTGGAGCCGGGCTCCTAACTCCTTGTATGGTGTGCAGGTATCGCTGAGAATGTCACGTCTACGGTCGGTTAAAACAAAAGAGCCAGCTCGTTCAACTCCCGAGTGAGAGTTGAGACGGCTGGCTTTTTGGACGGTGTGAACGCCAGACAGATCATGTCAACGCGTCTTTGACCTTGCCGAACTTAGTGTTCGCGTTGTTACCGATGGCGGTGATCGTCGTGATACAAACCACGATAATCAGGGCCATCATAACGGCGTATTCAACGGCCGTTGGGCCGTCTTCCGACACCAGAAAATTCTTCACGCTGTTCGCAAACTTCATCGCAAGACCCTCTCTAAAAAGGCTCCATTTGATGGAGCCGCCCTAACCTCGACGCGGGTTGTGTAAGCCACATACCCCCCACCGCCCGAGGCTGTCAGTCGATGCAAACGATCGCTTTCGCATCGTTGTGACTTCCGGTTGCTTGTCTGTTGTGACTCACATCGGAAGTACCCCAAACCTAGACCGCATTCCGGAGTGGTCAAACGCCGCCAGATGCAAAAACCTCAATTGACTCGGTTCGGCGGATCTCCGAGCCCCAACTGCTATGAAGGGCGGACTTTGCCGACCTGTTGCATCGCGGCAACGTTGGTCCGTAACGGCGTCGCCCGTCGCGGCTCGCCAGCGGCAAATTTGCGGCTCGCTTCGCTGAGTCTGCGGAAGCTCTTACGATCCGCGAATCTCGCGGCTTCCTGCGTTAATCCGCCGGTGTTTCTGCGGAGAAGCAGAGGTTTCGAAGCTACGTCCTGTCACGCTGTTGTTGTTCTTGTCTGTTCACTCTATGCCCGCCGATCACCTTACTGACTTCATTGATCTGCTTGCCGACAACGGCGAGCTGGTGCGTGTCAGCGCGCCGGTCGATGGTGATTTGGAGCTGGCGGCCATCACGGCGCGAGTCGCCGGGCCGTCTGGTGGACCGGCGTTGCTCTTCGAACGAGTGGCTGGCGCGAAGTTTCCGGTCGTGACGAATCTGCTGGGCAGCGAACGTCGCCTGCTGCTTGGGCTCGGAGTGCAATCATTCGAAGAGATCGCTGACCGCATCACGGCGGTGATTCAGCCCAGCCTGCCGCACAGTTGGCTGGATGCGCTACAGCTCGTCCCGAAGTTTGTGGAAGTCGCCAACTGGCCGCCGCAGATTCAGGCTCGAGGTCTCGCTCAGCAGGTTGTTCTGATGGGCAGCGATGTTGATCTGCAAAGCCTGCCGTTTCCGCGCTGCTGGCCGAACGAAACGTTACGAGCCATCACAGCGGGACAGGTGATTGTCGAGTGGCCTGCCGTCGACTCGTCTGCTGCGGCACTGGGTGACGCCGATCAATTGCTGAATGAGTCACCCGCGCCGGCCAGCATTCGACGCAATGTGTCGCGACCCGCGTTGCAGGTGGCGGATCGGAATCGCCTGCTTGTCCACTGGACGCGGCGCGATCCGCAATGGCAGATCCTCGAAGAATACCGACAGCGCGGCATGGCCATGCCGGTGGCCGTCGCATTAGGCGGTGATCCGCGCGTGCTCTTTGCTGCCAGTGCTCCACTGCCGCCGTTCGTCGATCCATTTGTGCTGGCCGGTTTCCTGCGTCAGAAGCCCGTCGCGCTTGTGCCGGGCAGGCAGGCGTCCATTCACGTTCCAGCCGATGCTGAATTCATTCTGGAAGGCGTCATTGATCCGCAAGCTCCGCTGGAACAGGCTCCGGCTCTGGCTTTGGAAAGCGGTGTGTACGGCGCCCCAGAAGAAGCCGTTGTGATGAAGGTGACCGCGATCACGCATCGCGCGAATCCGGTCCTGCCGGCGATCATCCCCGCGCGAGCCTGCGAGCTCGACTGGTTCGCTCGCGCGTTTGAAATCATCTTCCTGCCACTGGTGCGACTGGCAGTGCCCGAGATCGTCGCGATTCATCGTCCTGAGGCCGGTGCATTCCGACACATCGGATTGATCAGCATCCGCAAGGCTTATCCGTATCAGGCGCGGAAGGTGATGAACGCGCTGTGGGGCCTGGATCGTTTCAGCACGATGAAGTTTCTGATCGTCGTGGATGACGATGTGGACGTCAGGCACGAAACAGAAGTGGTTCGCGCGCTGGCAGCGAATTGCTTTCCGAGCCGTGACACGATCTTCAGCGATGGTCCCGCCGACCTGCACGATCATGCGACGACCATTCGCGGCGTTGGTTCGCGACTGGGGTTTGATGCGACTCGCAAGCAGGCCGATGAAGGTCATCCGCGTGGCTGGCCGGAAGAACTTGTTCAGCAGCCCGTGATTCGAGATCGCCTGCAGAAGCGTTGGAAGGAATACGGTCTGGATGGTTTTGGTTAGCAGTCTGTGAGTGCGTGGCCGTCGTTGAGTCGCGGCCTTGAGGAATTCTTTTCGGAGTCACTTCATGAGCGTTGATAAGTCCGGCACCCGCATCCGTCGCATGTTCGGCGAGATCTCGGGGCGCTATGACTTCCTGAATCACTTTCTGTCCGGCGGCACGGACATCTACTGGCGCTGGCAGACCGTGCGGCGAGTTGCCCCGGACGGCAATGCGCCGATTCTGGACGTGTGCACCGGCACCGGCGATCTGGCAATTGCGTATTGGAAGAAGGCCCGTGGCCAGACGCGCGTCGTCGGAACCGACTTCACTCATGAGATGCTGGTCATCGCCCGGCAGAAAATTGCGAAGCTGGGGAGTAATGCCAATTCGCAGATGGCGTTTCTGGAAGCCGACACGCAGCATCTGCCCTTCGAGGATAATCAGTTTCAGATTGTGTCCGTCGCGTTCGGGCTGCGCAACGTGGCTGACACTCTGGCTGGTCTGAAGGAAATGACTCGCGTGTGCCGGTCGGGTGGCCGGGTTGCCGTGCTCGAGTTCTCAATGCCGACCAACCGCATGTTCTGTGCGGTGTATCGCTGGTACTTCCGCAACGTGCTGCCGCGTATCGGACAGTTGCTCGCGCGGAACTCTGAAGCCGCGTACAACTACCTGCCGCAGTCGGTATCGGCGTTTCCTCAAGGCGCTGAGCTGGCTGGCATCATGCAGCAGGCCGGTCTAAGCGAATGCACGTGGGTGCCGCTGACCTTCGGCATCGCGACGCTCTACATCGGGCGCAAACCGTGAACCGAGATTCGTAAACACAGGCTTAACTGGTTCCCAAGCTCCGCTTGGGAACCAGTGGGAAAGCACGCGGCACGATTCCGAACAGGCGCGCACGCCGCTGGCGTTGCGGTTAAACGTGGGGTGCTCACCCAAGTGACGAGTGTTTGCTGAATCTGATAGCTTTGCAGCATCGACTGCGCGAGTGCGTTTGTGTTGTTCAATGTCGTCGCGCGGCGCATCTGCAGAACAGGGACTCGTAGTGACTGAGCCGGACCCGGACCGAATTCTGTTTGTGACGGGACGATTGGCCGAGCCGGCGCTGCGCAAGGTCGTTGATCAACTCAGCCAGCAACTTGGGTGCGAGGCACAGATCGAAGTCCTCCCGATCACGGTCGCGGCGCTCATGCACGTGGACTGGGTCGCTCAGAAGCTCAGCGTGGCGGAACCGTTTGATCGAGCCGTGTTGCCGGGATGGTGTCAGGGCGAACTCGATCGCCTGAGGCAGCAGTTCGGATTTCCGTTCGAACGCGGTCCGAAAGACCTGTTCGATCTCCCCGAACATTTTGGCAAGCAGGCGAAGGCTCCCGTGAACCTGGATGCTTACAGCATCGACATTCTGGCCGAGATCAATCACGCACCGCGTCTGGCTGATGCAGAGATCATGCGGCTGGCGCAGCACTTTCGAGCCAGCGGGGCGGACCTGATCGATCTGGGCTGTATTCCCGGCGAAACCTGGAGCCGCGTGGGCGAGGTCACTCGGTTGCTCGTCGCTGATGGCTTTCGAGTGTCGATCGACAGCTTCAATCAGCGCGAAGTGGAAGAGTCTGTGGCGGCCGGCGCGACGCTCGTATTGAGCTGTAACAGCAGCAATGTGGAATGGGCGTCTCGACTGGATGTGGAGTTCGTCGCGATTCCCGATGCGCCCTTCACGCTGGATTCGCTGCAGCCGACGATCGATTGCCTGCGCGCCGCCGGGCGAACTTTCCGCATTGATCCCATCATCGAACCGATCGGCTTCGGCTTCGCAGCATCACTGGCCCGTTACATCGACGCGCGGCGTCGCTGGCCTGATCTGGAAATGATGATGGGCATCGGGAACCTTACCGAGCTGACTGAAGTCGATTCGGCGGGAGTGAATTTCATTCTGGCCGCGCTGTGTGAAGAGCTGCGTTGTCACAGCGTGCTGACGACCGAAGTCATCAACTGGGCTCGATCGTCCGTCCGCGAGTTTGATCTGGCGCGGCGGCTGGTGCACTACAGCTTGCAGAAGAAGGCTCTGCCGAAGCATGTCGATTCCAGTCTGGTGATGCTGCGTGACCCGAAGGTGCACGAATTGGGTGAGCAGGCCCTCGCTCAACTGGCCGGTCAGATCAAGGACCCGAACTACCGCATCTTTGTGGAACGCGGTGAGATTCACGTGATGAATCGCGACGGCTACTGGCACGGCACAGACCCGTACGCCTTGTTCGACCAATTTCGAACTGCCGCACCGAAGCCGCTGGACGCGGCGCATGCGTTCTACCTGGGCAACGAACTCAACAAGGCCGCGACCGCCCTGACGCTCGGCAAGCAGTATACGCAGGACGAGGCCCTGCGTTGGGGCTTCCTGACTACCGAGGAAGTCAGTGCCCTCGAACGCCGACGTCACGAGTCAATCGGCTGAGAACACGAGTTTCTGAGTACGCCCCAATTCAGCAATCATGACAACAAGAAAACTCAGTGATAGTCGCGGTACTCCGGACCTATCCGTTCTCCAAACGCTCCTCTATTCCCCGCGCATGCGCGATTGATCATGCCTGACGGACCTAACAATCCCCCTGACGCAATACCGGACCGCCGGGCGGCTCGTTCATCGGTCGTCGAGTTGCCGGGGTACGTCGAATTGCATTGCCGATCCAACTTTTCGTTCCTGGAGGGGGCTTCGCATCCTCACGAACTTGTTGAGCAAGCCGCCGCACTTGGGCATTCCGCGATCGCGATCACGGATCGCAACAGCCTGGCTGGCATGGTCCGCGCTCATGTTGCTGCCAAAGAGCATCGATTGAAACTGTTGATCGGTACTGAGGTCACTCCCCTGGATGCACCGCCCATCGTATTGTGGGCCATGAACCGGGCTGGTTATGGACGTCTCTGCCGATTGATCACGCGTGGCCGTAGAAATGCTCCGAAAGGTGAATGCAGACTTTCCCTGCGTGATGTGCTGGAACACGCGGATGGCTTAATTGCCGGCCTCGTGCTGACTGCTGTCCACCAGCCGGTCGATGTCACTGCCAGCAAGCTACGCGAAGCGTTCGGAGATCGTGCCTACCTGATCGCCGAGTTGCATCAGGGACCTCATGACTCAACATTGCTAGCCGAATGGAACGCCGCGTCTGCTCGATTCGACATGCCTCTCGTGGCTGCCAACGACGTGCACTACCACTCGCCTGAGCGACAATCACTGCAGGATGTGCTGACTGCAATCCGTCATGGGTGCACGGTCGCGGAACTTGGTGAGCGCCGCTTTACCAATGCCGAACGACATCTCAAGTCTGGGGCCGAAATGGCGGCCCTGTTTAAAAGCAATCCTGCGGCGGTCCACCGGACGGTGGAGATTGCGGATCGCTGTCAATTCTCGCTCGACGAATTGAAGTATGAGTATCCAGAGGAACTCAGCCCGCCCGGTCTGACTCCGATGCAGCACCTGAATAACCAGACTTGGGATGGTGCCCATAAACGTTATCCCGGCGGCATTCCGGAGAAGATTAGAGATACGATCGAGCACGAACTCCAGTTGATCGAAGAGTTGCAGTATGCCGCCTACTTCCTGACCGTTTGGGACCTCGTTCGTTATGCACGCAGCAAGAACATTCTGTGTCAGGGGCGCGGCTCCGCGGCGAACTCGGCTGTGTGCTATTGCCTCGGCGTCACATCTGTCGATCCAACGGAGATCGACCTGCTGTTCGAGCGATTTATCAGCCGGGAGCGAGGTGAAGCTCCTGATATCGATGTAGATTTTGAGCACGAGCGGCGTGAAGAAGTAATTCAGTATCTCTATACCAAATATGGCCGCGAACGCGCGGCGATGACGGCGGAAGTAATCAGTTATCGACCTCGCTCAGCTCTGCGCGAAGTAGGTAAGGCGCTCGGTTTATCGTCGGATCGGATTGATCTGCTCGCCAGGCAAGTTGAGCATTCATTCCAGGGAGCGACAGTCGAATCTCGATTTCAGGAGGCTGGGCTGCCGCATGAGTCGAAGCTCGCTCAGCGTCTGATGGGATTCGTAGAAACTTTGATCGGGTTTCCCCGTCATCTGTCGCAGCATGTTGGCGGGATGGTGCTCACGAACGGGCCGTTGTGCGAACTGGCTCCAATTGAGAATGCGTCGATGGCGGATCGAACTATCATCGAATGGAACAAGGACGATCTGGAAGCACTGGGCATCCTGAAAGTGGATTGCCTGGCGCTCGGCATGCTGACCGCCATCCGCAAGTGCTTTGAGTTGATTGATCGTCACTACGGTCGTCGAATGACTCTAGCGAACGTGCCTGCGGATGATCAGCAAGTTTATCACATGATCTGTCGAGCCGACACAATCGGCGTATTTCAGATCGAGAGTCGGGCTCAGATGTCGATGCTGCCGCGACTGAAGCCGCGCGAGTTCTACGACTTGGTGATCGAGGTCGCGATCGTCCGGCCCGGGCCGATTCAGGGAGATATGGTGCATCCCTACTTGCGCCGCAGAAGTAAGGAAGAAGAATATGATCCAGAGAAGGATGAAGGTGTAATCAGCAGAATTCTCGGGAAAACATTCGGCGTGCCCATCTTTCAAGAACAAGCCATGCGATTGGCGATCGAAGCCGCGGGGTTCACGCCCGGAGAAGCCGATCAGTTACGCCGCGCGATGGGTGCTTGGGGGAAGAAAGGTGTTATTGATCGGTTTCAAGAGAAGCTAATTAATGGTTTGACTGCTAATGGTTACTCCGGCGACTTCGCCAAGCGGCTGTTCAAGCAGATACAAGGTTTCGGTGACTATGGCTTTCCGGAAAGCCATGCGGCCTCATTTGCGTTGCTGGCCTATGTCTCGGCTTGGTTGAAATTCCATTATCCTGCAGCTTTCACGGCGGCGCTGTTGAATTCGCAGCCGATGGGATTTTATGCGCCAGCGCAATTGGTGAAGGACGTGATCCAACACGGCGTGACAGTTCTGCCGGTCGACGTTAATGCCAGCGAATGGAACTGCACGCTTGAGCAAGCAACCGGCCGAAAGCGCGAGTGGGCCTTACGATTGGGGTTTCGCCTGTTGAAAGGATGCTCTGAGAAAATTGGCAATGATATTGTGCGGAAGCGAGGCGATCAGCATTTTCGATCTGTCGAAGACTTCGCACGTCGTACGGGTGCCAGTGCGGCAATGCTCAACTGTCTTTCCGAGGCTGATGCGTTTGCCTCATGCGGGATTAACCGGCGCGAAGCCCTATGGGATGCACTTCCGGATTACTCTCCGGCCCCGTTGTTTGATGCACAAACAAATGATTCGGAGCAATCTGTTGCTTTGCCTGAATTGGATGCATTCGACAACGTCATCGCCGACTACCGCGCCTTGAAACTCTCTTTGAATGGTCATCCGATCCAGTTTATCCGCCCACAACTCGAGGCGTCCGGAGTTACGGCTGCTATCCGTCTTTCGTCAATTAATGACGGGCGTCCCGTGCGCGTCGCAGGATTGGTGCTCATGCGGCAGCGTCCGAGTACGGCAAAAAACATTACGTTTGTTACTCTGGAAGATGAGACGGGTGTCGTGAATCTGATCGTGCGATTTGATATCTGGACTCGTTATCGACGCGCCGCGCGCGAGGCCACGGTATTATTGGCTGGCGGAATCCTGCAGCGTCAGAATTCGGTGACGCATGTTTTGGTCGACCAGTTGGAAGATATTTCGGACAGGCTGTCCTCAGTCAAAACCAAGTCACGCGATTTTCATTGACGGCGATAATCCTGGGCAGATTGGATTGTCACTGTGGAAATGTCAGCCGTTGAGTTTGACTGGCTGGCCGATGCTTAGTCGCTGCCGGATCTGCAGAAAATGATCGTCGTATTCCTGCGTGTGGTCGATGCCGAGATGCGCCAAGATCGTAGCGCTGAGATCCGCAGGTGTGACTGGATTGTCCACAACGTGGCCACCGTTACCGGTCGTCGATCCATAGACCTGACCGCCGCGTACTCCGGCGCCGGCGACGATCGCGGAGAACGCATGCGGCCAATGATCTCGGCCAGTCTTGGAGGTCATGCCGTTCTGAGAAACGAAACCCACACGCGGCGTGCGGCCGAACTCGCCGATAGCGATAACAAGAGTCGTCTGCAGCAGCCCTCGCTCATCCAGGTCGGCGAAGAAAGTCGCAAGAGCCCGGTCAAACGGCGGGCAGAGTCGATCTTTCAGTTTCGGAAAATTGTCCGTGTGAGTATCCCAATGAGGAGACACCTTGTCGTCTTTGTGTTCATCGTCCCAGTTGACGGTGATGAGGGGCACCCCGACCTCCACCAACCGTCGTGCCAGCAACAAACTCTGTCCGAACTTCGAGCGTCCATAGGCATCCCTGTGATGGGTGGGCTCCCGACCGAGGTCGAACGCTCCCAATGCATCCGCACGTTCTACGAGTTCCGCTGCAGCCATAAAGTTCGACTCAGCAAGACGAGTCTGACTTGTGCTCTGCTCTCCACTGAGCCCAAGTGGTTCAAGTTGCTCGCGAAGGTTTTTGCGCAGAGCAAAGCGGCGCCCACTGACATCACTGGGAAGGTCCAAGCCGCGAATGCGAAAGTCTGCTTCGGTGGGATCGCCGGAGACGAGAAATGGATTGAACTGCTCACCCATACGTCCGCCAGTCTGCCCGGCGATGCGTTTGTCCTGACCAACAAACTGTGTGTACCACGGCAGGACGACTGACGGCGGCAGCACGCGCTGCTTAGGCCCATACCGGTGCACGAGCGCTGCAATCGACGGCCAGTCATCGACACGGGCTTGATCAGTGATCGGGGCTCCGAAGTACTCGCGACCGGAGTAAATCTCGCTGCATGCCGGGCCGTGTACGGGCATGCGATGGGTCATCGAGCGCACGATGCAGAATCGTTGAGCCTGCTGCGCGAGCAATGGGAGATGCTCGCAGATTTCAATACCCGGCACGCTGGTGGCGATCGGATTGAACTCGCCACGCACTTCGACAGGCGCAGCCGGCTTCATATCCAGTAGGTCAAGCTGCGATGGACCACCGAATAGAAATACGAACACACACGAGTTGGCTCGTTTTTCAACAGCATAATTCGCTCCGCTGGCCATCTGTCGCGCGAAATCCCAGGCAGGCACACCTGCAACCGACAATGCCACCGTCCGCCCGATCCAGGCGCGCCGTGAACTTGTGGTGGTTGAACGAAGAGTCCTCATGCTCGACAGGCTCTGGAGAACGGAGTGATGTCACTCAACTGATCAGGAGAAAGCTGCCCTAAACATTCGAGGGTGCAAGCAACAAAAACTCGCAGCGGAAATACGAATCGCCACGGTCCGCGATTCGAAGTATCACACTTCGAATGGCAATCCGTGGCGACTGTAATCAACCTGAATGCGACCAAACTGTGGGTTATTCGGGTTTCTTGTCTTCGGGCTTGTCAGCTTCCTTCTTAGCCTCAGCAGGCTTCTCATCTGCAGCCGGCTTGTTGGCATCAGGCTTCTTGTCCTCAGCCTTCTTCTCGTCAGCAGGTTTCGCGGCCTCGTCCTTCTTTGGGTCGGCAGCAGGCTTGTCGCCCTCGGTCTTCTCGGGCGCAGCCGGCTTCTTGTCGTCCGATTTAGCCTCGGGCTTTTCCGTCGCCGGAGTGTCCGGCTTGGTTTCGTCCTTCTTCTCGTCTGGTTTCAGTTCCTTGGCTTTGACGAGTTGATCTCGCTTCAAACGCAGCTTGTCGAAGTCGTCCGCGCTGATGACGTAGTACCAGTTACCGAAGCGGTCATTGAGTTCCTTAACGCGCTTCTTACCGTCTTCGACCTTCTTGTTGTACGACTTCGTGTCGACTTCGTACTTGGCCTTGTCGAGTCGGTACCTGGCGACGGCCTTCTTGTATTCCTCAACAGGATCAACCTTGGGTGGCTCGACTTTGGGTGGTTGCGGCTTGGGAGTTTCGTCTTTCTTGACGTCCGCAGGATCCTTCTTCTCTTCTTTGGCAGGCTCCTCTTTCTTCTCTTCCTGCAGAGCCTCACAGCCAGCGTCGTCCCCGTTGTCCTTCTTGCCTTCTGTCTTCTCTTCCGTCTTGGCCGCGTCCGGTTTGGCGTCGGTCTTTGGAGCCTCCTTTTTCGGCTCATCCTTGCCTTCGACGACGTTACCATTCTCGTCGACGTTCACCCCTTCCGGCACTTCGGGCTTGGCGGGCTCCATCGGCTTCGGGCCGATGACTGACTCATCAAACGACGCTCGCACGAAGAGATAGCGGCTCTTCTTGCCTTCCGGCTGCTTGTCGTCTTCAAACTTCGGCTGCTTGTCATCGGCAGGGCCAACTTCCTTCTTCTCTTCTTTCTTACCCTCGGTCTTCTCGGTGGCGCCAATCTCGATTTCGTCATCAGTGCCTGAGAACACGTTGCCGAAATTCATGTGGTACTGAACCCCATCATTCGTCGATGCGATCAGCTCACCAGCGGCAGAGTACAGACCCATCTCCTCGGACTTCTGGCTCTGGTAAATCATGAAGCCCTTCTCTTCGAGACTGCTGCGCAACTGACCGAGCACAATCTGCACGATCTGTCGGTTCTGCGTGAGTTCCTTCGGCAGACGAACCGTCAGGTCGCTCTGCAGCAACTGTTTTCCTTCATAGCGCGGACGCTCGCGGATGCCGACGAGCTTCAGATTGTCGAGCACACCGACCATCGCATCGATGTCGGTCTTGTTGAGTTCTTCCTTCTCCTCGTCGATTCCGGCGAGCTTCCAGGGATCAGCCGCCTTGTCGCGGGTAAGGGTCTGCACGTCCTCCTTGAGTTCGCCAGCGTCGGTGATCTGCGAGTGCTTCGAATCCAGCTTCACGAGTTGATCTCGCTCCAGCTTCAGCAAGTCGTCCTCAACCCAATCCTTGAATTTCGTGGACAGGTCAATCTTCAGGTCAGCGATGTAGACCTTGTCCTCGCCTGGCTTACGGACATAGTAGGACTCTTTTCCTTCGACCTTCTTGCCGATGATCAGGTCAGCAACGGTCACGTCACCTGACTTGAGCAAGGTGATGCGCTGGCCGCGACCCTTCAGTGAGTCCGCCTTATCGTCAAGAGGATCAATGACGCCGAGCCGTTCATGATCGGTCGGAACACGGCTCACCAGAGCAACTCGCTTGGTGCCGAGCAATGACGTGGCTGTCTTGGCCAGACGGTCCTTGCCGTCTGCTGGATAGCTGTGGTGCGACGGAATGCGCCACACGCCGTCCTTTTGCTCGACCGTGAAGACCTTGGCCGAGGCGGTCGTCTCGTTGTAAGCGATGACTCGCACAGCGGTGGCGATGTTCGGATCTCTGTTCAGCTCCGGGAAGAAGTCTTCGTTGAGGTTGGCGAAGTCCGAAATTGGGCTCGGTTGCGTCGCCCACGAAGCGAATCCGGCAACAACCGTCGAAGCGATCGCTGCGACGACAAACTGAATAGTTTTGGATGTCTGGTTCATCGTGTTTTGACTAATTCGAGTCTTAGAAAGTTTGTGGTGCTTACGCGATAGGTCCCGGCAGCATGCGGCCGGCGTTGGTTTCGCACTACCGGTTGTTGGTCAAACGGCGAATCTCTTCGATGTCGCGAACTTCAGCAGCTCGACGCATCGACAACAGAATGATGGCCAGCAGAATCGCTGGAATCGGCGGGAACAGCACCGCCAGGAAGCGGATATTTCCCTCGGTATAACGGTTCTGGCGTTGCTCGCGGGCCTTCAACTGGTCCAATTTTTCTTGCTTCTTACGCTGAATGTTGGCTTCTTCCACATCCAGTTCACGCTGCACACGCTGTCGCGCCATTTCCATGCGCTGAGCTTTCTCCAGCGGCGACAGGTTGGCGTCCTTTTCAATCTTCTCGACTTCGGTCGTCAACTTCGTCTTCAGCTTCTCAACGGCTTCTTTCGCAGACTTTTCTGCTTCGTCTCGTTCCTTCTGCGTGAGCTTGCCGAACTCATCCTTGATTCTCTGAATCTCAGTCAATGCCCGATGTTGCGGCCGGCGCTTGCGAAGGTCGACGTAGGAGTTGTCACCCGCAAGCACGTCCACGCAGTTCAGAATGAACTTGACGTTGTCCAAACGCAGACCGTGCATTTCGTTTTGCACCACGTTGAACAAGGCATCCGAGATGATGTCCACGTCGGCCACGAAGATCGCATTGACCTTGCTGCCATCGTTCTCACCAGTGACGTGTGCAGCCAATACGTGGGCTTTTTCGTCCGGGTTGTGACTCGCGTCCTGCTTGAACTCCATGCCACCGAACATTCCCGGCGAGAGCATGTCCTCCCACTTGTTGATCCCCGAGTTTCCGCCTGTTTCGAGCAACGCCTGAAACTTCAGCTTGCTTCGATCATCCTGGTGAATCTCACCGGCAAACAAAGTGAGGATCTCCTGCAGGCTGCTGGTCACGTCGCTCTGGCTGCTGATCGCGCGAGGGTTGCCGTTCTGCGGAGTGACGAAGACGTATTCCGGTTGCAGGACATCGGCGAACTGCGGATGCGGTTTCGTGTTGTCCCACACGATGCTGTTGTTCTTCCAAATCAATCCCAGAGCCTTCATCAAAGGCTCATTGGTGCCCTTATAGGCACGTTCTTCCGGGGGCATCTGGTTACCAAACATGCCACCGCCTTGACGCGGCTTGGGCTGGCTCGGCGAGTTGCGCGGATCGATCAACGGCAGGGGATCATCGAGGATCAACACCGCGTGCCCCGCCTTCGTGTACTCGACCAGATTGTCGAGTTGCACCTTGTTCAGAGACGAAGGCAGAACTGCGATCAGCACGTCCAGCTTGTCTTCGATTTTGGTGTCAGCCCCAACGTCTTTGACGATGTACTGCTTCTTCAATTCCTGCTGGACGCGCCATTCGGGACTCGAACGGAACGTGGCCATATCGAAGCCGCCGTTAACCTTCGCATCGGTTCGCAGGATGCCGACGGTCAAACGCTCCTTCTTGGCGACAGTTCGAATCGAGCGGGTGAGTTCGTATTCGATGGACGAACCCTGTTCGAAGAACGGAATGACCACCTGGTCGTTGGGACTGCTGACCACAGCACCCATAAAGACGTCTTCGACTTGAATGCGACCATCGCGATCTGTCTGAGAGCGATTGGGTTCAATGCCAAAATGGCGTGCTTCGTCAGCTTCTTCGCTGAACGGCTGAACGTCTACGTAGCGAACTTCGATCGCCGAACCACCCATGCGATCATACTGACGCAGCAGGCCCTTCAAACGGGTCTGGTGTCCGACGAACTCGCGCGGCACCTGGGGACTGATAAACGCCTGGATGGTGATCGGCGCGTCCTTGTCGATCTTGCCCATCAGATCGGTGGTGGTCCTTGACAGTGTGTAAAGACGCTCGGCGGTCATGTCGAACCGCATGCCGACCGCTTCGCTGGCTTTTGAGATCAACAGGTTGCAGGCGACGAGCGTGATTCCCAAACAGACAATTCGCGTGCCCGAGTGGCCCGCCATCGACATGCCCTCGGTTTGCTTGACCCAATGGCGGCGACCGACGAACACGAGGTTCAAATAGAGGAAGAACGCGATGAGCGAGACGAAGTACACGAGCCCGCTGAGTGGCACGACGCCCATTGCGAATTCACGGAGTCGTTCGGCCAGACTGAGTTCGTGGCAGAAGCTGGACAAGGTGTCGCGGAAGCTCTCGCCAACCTCAATTCGGCCCTGGCTGACTCGGCGCGGCATGTTCTCGCCGATCGTCCCGACGAACACGGGCACCGCGCAGATGATCGAGCCTAGAACGAATGCGACGGTAATACTGCTGGTCAGCACAGAGGCAAACATGCCAGCCGCGATGAGTGCCGAGCCCGCGAGCCAGTAACCGAAGTACGTGGTGGCCAGAAGGCCCCAGTCCGGGTCAGCGTAGTAACCCAGCACGCCCAGTTGCGTCATGGAGAACGCCAGGGCGATCGTATAAACGACCACCAGCGACAAAAACTTACCGAGCAGAATGTCGAAGTCGCTGGCAGGCAACGTGAACAGCAACTCGTCAGTACCTTGGCGTTTTTCATCGGCCCAGGCAGTCATGGTGACTGCCGGGATAATGAAGAGCAGCAGGTACGGGAAGCTGGCGGTCAACTGGTCCAGATTCGCGAGGTTGTTCGTAAAGAACTGTGCGTTGAACGCACTCCACGCGGCGGCCACGACGAAGACAACAATGAAGAGGTATCCCAGGACGCCCGAGAAATAGCTCATCAGGTTCCGCTTGAGCACAGCGAAAATCACATGAGGTCGCATCTCAAACACACCTTGCATTGATTTAGTGATAACTATGGAGGCAGAACTCAGACGACGAAGTAACTGGCTTCAGGAAGCAACCGTCTGGCGAGCGGATTGCGTGAGTTCGCGGAACCGTTGTTCCATCGACGCCTCATCGTCCGCGAGTTTGTCGACGGCGTCGTCGAAGACCAGACGCCCCTGATTGATCAGGATGACGCGACTGCACATGGCTTTTACTTCGCGAAGAATGTGCGTCGACAGCAGGATGGTCTTGGTCTGGCTGAGGCTCCGGATGAGTTCGCGGACGTCGTGAATCTGGTTCGGATCAAGGCCACTGGTGGGTTCGTCCAGAATCAGCACTTGAGGGTCATGCAGAATCGCCTGAGCCATACCGACGCGCTGGCGATAACCCTTCGAAAGCTTGCCGATGGGCTTGCTCCACACTGACTTCAGTGAGCACTTCTCAGCGACATACTGCAGTCGTTCCTGCAGCTTGCCCGAGTCCATCCCGCGGGCTTCACCGAGATAGGTCAGCAGACTGAACGGCGTCATCTCGGCATACAAAGGCCCATTTTCGGGCAGATAACCGAGCAGTTCGCTCGCCTTGATGCGGTCCTGGGCAACGTCGAAACCACCAATGGACGCTGCGCCTTCCGAGGGTGCGAGGTAACCGGTCAGCATCTTCATCGTGGTCGATTTCCCGGCACCGTTTGGTCCCAGGAACGCCGCCACTTGTCCGCGTGGCACCGTGAAGGTCACGTTGTTCGTGGCTACGAACGGGCCGTAGTACTTGCTGAGTCCACGCGCTTCGATCATCACGCCATTTGGCGACACGTTCGTTGTACTACTCATTTGTCTGTGGTTTCCGAGTGTCAGAAATCGCAGTAACACGCCGCTCCTGAATTCCGTCGAGCAAGCGTGGGGGAAGCAGGTTCCACTCACGGCAAGCACCGTCAGCCAGTTGGTGAGAAACTTGTTTGCTTGCTTCAGCTTGAGGAATCGCAGTCGTCGAAGTCTTCCTTCGAGAGCGCGTTCCGGAAATTACCGTCACGACAAAGTCTTGCCATGAACGATGATCCGCCCACTGACTGCTCCTCAGTCGTGGTTTCGCTGAAACAACCTACCCAAGCACCGAACCGGTTACCTCACCAACGTGTGCCGCAGAGCTATCTTAGGGTCTGGGCGCCGCGTTCGCGAATACGCGGAAACTAGTCAGGCTGTTTGGCGAATTCCAGCAACGCAGGGTGAATTAAGTTTGTAGCGCCTCTAATGCATGCCGCCCAGCGAGTTACTTCGATCACTCGATTCCAGCAGCCAGCGTGGGAACGCATGCGTTTCCTGCTTTCCTCGACGGCGGCGAGGCCCGGCAATAGCCGAAGTCGAACCGGACACGCTTTAATCGTAGAGCGACCAACGACTAAGGATTGCTGTCTCTACGGATTAGGTGCCGTCTTCAGAGTGGTGAGGAATTCGACCAGATCGCGGACGTCTCGCAGCGGCAACGTGTCCTTCACGCCAGGCATGGCCGACTTTGGCGGCGTGCGTTCTTCGATGCCTGCCGCCTTGAGCCGCTTCACGTCGCGAGTGGCCGTGACGATCACAACTTCGTCTTTGGTTTCCGATTCGATCACTCCGGACAGAACCTGACCATCGGCCATGACGAAGCTCACGGTTCCGAAACCTTTCGCGATCTTGGCGTGAGGATCGATCAGCGACTCCAACAGGAACGTGCGATCACCACGCAGCGCCACTCCGGAAAGGTCTGGTCCGGCATCTCCGCCTTCGCCTTTGATCTTGTGGCAACGCAAACACTGAGCCTGCGGATGGCCTCGAAAGATCGACAAGCCCCGCTCGACATCGCCGCCCACCAGAGCTGGCTGATAAGGTTGCAACGGATTCGTCGTGGCCCCTTGAACAGTCTTCGCTCGCCACTCGTTCGTAAGCTTCTGAAATGGTTCGGTAGCTCGCGCGTGAGCCGCCTCGATCAGCTCCAGATTGAGCCCGCCGCCAAAACGGCTCCACGCAGACTGCGATGTGTCGGCCAGCAACGAGTTGCTGAACCCGTCCTGCAACAGTTTGTCGGCTTCAGGTTGTTTGAGTTCAACGAGCAATCGAACCGCGTCCTGCGCTTCAGCAGTTGTGAGCGTGTTCGCGCCGAAACCCTCACGGACTGAAGCCAGCGCGGCCGCAGCGTCGCGCATGGCCAAAACTTGTCGAGCGACCGATCGCAGGCGCGGCTGATCCGATTTGAGGAACATAGCGACCAGCTCATCGACCGGTTTTGCTTTGCGCGATGCCAGCAGTCGTAGAGATTCCGCGCGAGTCCCAATCGGCAAAGCGTTGTCCCTCGCCCAGCCTGCGATCTGCTGATCGTCGACGGGAATCGCAGAGCGGTTGATGAGCTTCAGCACATTCGCCTGCAAGTCGCCCTCCGTGCGACTCAGCAGGGCGGCGACGTTTTCGGTCAGCACCGTTTTTGTGATCTGCGAATCACGCGGAGTCAGGGGTCGCCAGAAACCGGTGACGCGGTCTCGCTGCGATGGTTGTTCCCAATCGGCGAGACAGTTCAGAGCTTCCGCTCGCATGTTGGCGGCGAGTTGCGGCAAGGTGATGAGGCTCGCAATCGCTCGCGCGTGATCGATGCCGCCGGCGCGAAAGTTCGCGTTGATCACTCGCCGTACAAGAGCTTCCGGGACAGCGGTCGGTCCACCGGCTGCGGCGACCTTCAAACGATCAATTAACTGTGCCAGCACGGGCATGGCAGCATCAACCGGCACATCGTTAATCGCGCGAGCCGCCTCGGTCACCAGTCGCGGATCGGCATCGTTCAAAAAGCGGGCCAGTTGAGCTGCGACCCAGTCGAGTGGCAGCGCTTTTGGAGATTTCTGATCGGTACCTGCGACGGTGAAGTTCAGCAGCGACGGATCGGCGTGACGCCGCAAAGTTAGCAGAGCCGCCAGTCGCAACGCAGGTTCTGTCGCGTTCGACAGGCGAATGAGGTCGTCCTGCGTCGCACAGTTTTGCAGAGCCATAACGCCTGCGTGCCGCAGATACGGATCGGCATCCGCATTCGCCTTGAGCATCTCAACCACACTCGGAATGCAGGCCGGGCCGCCAATCTTCGCCAGTCCCAGCGCGGCGAAGAAGCGAACTCGAGCACTGCTGTCTTTGAGCGCCTCGGTGAGTGCCGCCGCAGCGTCGCCGTTACGCGCATCGCTGACCAATTTGATGGCTTGCGCACGAACTTCTGGATCAGCCGCGCTGATTAATCGGCGGAGTTCAGGCAGCGCCGCTTGAGGTTCACGCCGTGCCACCCGACCCAAGGCCCACATCGCATGACGAATGGCTCGCGCCGCACTGACCTCTGCGGGCTGCGCTGATGTTCGCGCGGTGATGCTCTTGAGGTCAGCAATCAATTGCGTTCGCAGCAAGGCGTCTGATGCGGCCAGCACCGCGTCGGCGTATGCATACTGAGCACGCAGGCGAACTCGCATGTCGGGGTGAGCGAACAGTTCCAGCAGCCTGGTCGGCGGCAGTTTCTCGATTCCGGCTGCGAAGATCTCTCGCGTCTGCTTGACGGCTTCCGTGCCGAGTTTTTCGGTATGACTCAACGTGTAGACGCGGCCGCCAAGAGCCTTACCGCTCCAATCGAGGTTCACGAAGTCGGCGACGTACACTTTGCCGTCGTAACCAAACTCCATGTCTGTCGCCATGATCGGCTTGAAGAAGTTGTGCTCGTCGGTCATCTCGAACCGGGCACCCTTCGGCTTGATTGAGAAGGACTCGACGCCACCGTTGCCGGTGTAGTTGCACATGAAGAAATGGTGCTGATAGCGATCGTCCAGCCCGGTGCCGGGATAGTACGCAAAGCCCGACGGCCCCGCCCCCAGTTTTCCGACTGGCGGCAACACCCACGCAGGCTGATCAGGAGCTTCCACATGCCACAGCTTCTCGGCATGCCAAGGGCCAGTCAGATAGGGTGCGGCAATCGTCTGATACGCCATGTTCCAGCCGCTGTCGCCACCGTCGACTACATAGACCAACCGCGAGTGGTCCCCCTTGTCGCAGTTGTTATCCGCCGCAAACAAGTTGCCGAACTCATCGAAGGCAATCTCCTGAGGGTTCCTCAAGCCGATGTGCACGACTTCGAAGTTCTTGCCGTCCGCATCGCAGCGGAACACGGCTCCGCGCCGCGGCAATGAGAACGTGCGACCTTCCTGCGACGTTACATGGAAGCCTCGATCGCCCACTGAGAAATAGAGTTTCCCATCAGGTCCCCAGGCCAGACCGTGCAGGTCGTGACCCAGGAATCCGCAGTTCACGCCAAAGCCCGTCAACAGCGGCTTGCGTTCTTCCGCGATGCCGTCGCCATCTTTGTCTTTGAGCAGCCACAAATGCGGAATGCATGTCAGATACACACTCCCGTTGCGAGCCATCACGCCGGCCGCCAGTCCATCCAGCGGTTCATTGAACTTGCCCGCGAAGATCGTCGATTTGTCAGCCTTGCCGTCTCCGTCAGAGTCCTCCAGCAAACGAACTTGATCAGAGACCTTCGAGAACCAATTCATCCCGCCATCGAACTTGTCGGCATACTTCTTGAAGACGTTCAGCCGGTCTTCGAGCGTTCTGATCTGCAGATCGTCATCCAGCAGAAACGGTCGCGTGCGATTCTCCTCAGTGCCGCGATTGAAGCGATACTCCTCCGCCACGAAGACTCGATTCTTTTCATCGAGCCCAATCGCCACGGGACTGGCCAACTGCGGCTCGGCTGCGAATAACTCCACCTTCATCCCGTCCGGAACCTTGAACTTGGAGATGGCAGCCTTCGCGGCGTTAGTTCCATCAGGCAGGACCTCTTGAGCAATCGCCGTGATTGAAAGCAGTCCGCAAACCAGGCAGCCGACAACTGGCCAAACGAAACACTTCAGCATGGTGAGTCCCGTCTTCAGGCAACACATCAGACCAACACGAACGGCCGGACTTGTAGTGCCAAACGCCGTCTTGAAGCACGCGTGTGGACGACGATCGGGGATTGCTAACGACCAAGCGTCAACAGACGGCCGCGAAGATCAGAGGCGACGCGATGCAATCAGCTCCCTGTGTCCTTCGCGAGCTTCTCTTCCGAGGGCAGCGAGGGGTTCTCATCACGTCAGTGACTTATGGCGATGCTCTCGGCGCCCCCACCGCAGCCTCCCATCGCCAGTGCTGGTAACACGACGTGATCGAAGTGAAGATGCGGCGCGCCGGTGCGAAAGAAACGCCGCTGGGGTCGGGCAGCCTGTCCAAGTGGAACATCCAGCACCAGAGCCTCGCTGAACTCCGCACGCAACGTCGGCAGTTCGCCCCTTCGATGTCGTCCACGCCGCCTGGCCCCGAAGGCTATTTGCCTCTGTTGATCGAGCACATTCGAGACCGTCGATTGCGGGCAGCTCTGTTAAGCAATCAGGCGATGCCCTGTGCGACCTAAAGTCATTTATCAGTAAGGCTTTAGTACACCGACGCAAAGCCCGACCTCGAACGGCGATGTGTGGACTCGCAGTTGGCTTCTCAAATCGAGAGGGATTCCAGGATGGCATGCTTGCTGAAAACACGCGCCCCCGATCTAATCCGCTCACCATGTGAGATTGAGTCTCATATTCAATATTCTTTTCCGCCCGCCTGCTTTCCCACCAAGAGCACCCCATGTCGTTCCCACTCAAGCGTTGCCGTGGCTTCACATTGATCGAGCTGCTGGTCGTCATTGCCATCATTGCGATCTTAGTTGCCCTGCTGCTGCCTGCCGTTCAACAGGCTCGCGAAGCTGCCCGTAAATCACAGTGTAAAAACAACTTAAAGCAACTTGGTGTCGCCCTGCATAACTACCTTTCGACCTACAACACGTTTCCTCCCAACGGTTGCGTGTCGGGTAGCACCGTCACTCAGCCCTGGTCGGTTCAGGCCTTCCTGATGCCGTACCTCGAAGGGAACAACGAATACGCCCTGATCAACTTCGACTACGGCTACCATCACAACATCAACAAGAACGCGTTTCCGCCGAACGGCGTCGCCGCCAAGCGGCCGGGAGTGCTGCTCTGTCCGGCCGAGATCAAGGACGAATCGCGCCTTAACACGACCACCGGTCAGGCTGAGCACTATCCACTCAACTACGCGGCCAATGTCGGGCAGTACCTCGTCTTCAATCCGGCAACCGGCGTGAACGGAGGCGGAGCATTTGGTCCGAATACGAAACTCAGTGACCGCGACATTGTGGATGGCACCAGCAACACGCTGGGGTTTGCCGAAGTGAAGGCATTCACTCCGCGATATCACGACAACAACACCATGCCAACGACAGCCCCCACCAGCCCCGCGGCGGTTTCCGGAGCCTACACTGGCGCCGGCGCCTGGTCCGCGAATAGCGGCCACTCTGAGTGGGTCTGCGGTCGTTCGATTCACACGGGTTTCACCACGACGTTTGGACCGAACACGGTCGTCCCGCATGCTGTGGGCGGAGTGACCTATGACATCGACGTCACCAGTATCCGCGAAGGTACAAACGGTACCGACGTGACTTACTCCATTGTAACGGCGCGCAGTCATCACGTGGGCCTGGTGCACGTGCTGCTGATGGATGGAGCAGTGAGGATCGCCAGCAACAATATGGATCTATCGACTTGGCAAGCGCTCGGCGGGCGCAGCGAAGGCAATGTTGTCGGCGACTTTTAGAGCCGAACCGGGGGCGTCACGCGCGTCGCCAAGACAGACCGCATGCGGCCTGTCAGGTTCTCAAGGGAGCAGGCGGGTAGCGACGAAGTTGAGCGCAGCCTCGCCGTTGAGCGGGAGATCGACCTCGCGTTCGTCGGTCGATGCGATCTTGTAGGTGAAATTGCCGTTCTGGATTCGAAGCCAGGGCAGATTGCGGCCGGGTGTTGCCGGTAGTCGGAAACTTCCATCGGCGCGCACCAACCCCGCGGTCGGGTCAATGGAAGGTACTGCCCACAAGCCTTCAGAGGTGACTGTCATGATGTCGGTTGGCTGCAGACGCAGCGGTTCGCCGGTGGCGGAATCAACAACGTGCCCGGTCAGGTAGCTGGGCCGTTCCATGCGAATGATAGGTGCATGTCTGACCTCGCCCAGCACGGCTGGAACGCCTTCGTCAGCAACGGTGAAACCCTTGGGCGGTGGCGAATCCCCCCACTGACGTCCCAAAGGTGGTGCGATCAAGTCTTCGGCCGAGACTGAAATTGAGTACCGCGATGTCGCTTGCAGCAAGACTTCAAATTGACCATCCGCGTTGGTGCGTGCGAACGTAGATCCAACGCCCACCTTATCCGAAATCCGAACGGCAACATTGGGCAGAGGTTGAGCCTCAGGCCCGACAACTTTGCCACGCAGGACTGCGGGCTCCGCCAGTTGCACATTCAGTTGAGGCTCTCCGCTGCGGAACTCAACGACCGTCTGACCATACTCGGCATGCGTCACGAACAGATGATGCTGGAATCGCGATTTCGAGCCGAAGTCTTCGATGCCTCGCAGGTCATAGGCTCCAGTTGCGTCGGTTGTGGCGAACTCATGATCGCCACCGACAAGCACAGTGGCATTCGCCAGTGGCTGGCCGTCGGGACGGATCACTCGACCTGCCATGGCAAAGCCGGGCTTCATGCGTAGAAGCCGTTCGCCAGTGGCTGTCGCGTAACGCTCATGCTGGCCACGAACTTCGTAGGCATGAGAGTTTGACGAAAGCGGACGTTCGCCAAGTTCATACTCACCACGTTCGTTCGACAATGTTGAACGGATCAGTCGCGCCTGGCGAGGGTTGCCCGGTTCGCTGCGAGAAGTCTCGTAGAAACCAACGCGCACGTTCGGGACGGGCCGATCATCCAAGTCGAGGCAGCGGCCATGAATCAGCCGTGCGACGTCGCGCCGCTTGAGCTCGAAGCGAACCTTGGTGGTTTCACCGGCCCTCAGCTCAAGTTCGTCAGTCTGAGGCTGAGCAGCGACGTAGTTCAGCCGCCCGTCCAGGTTGATTTTGAAACGGCGCAACGACGGCATCAGCGAAACCTTCAGCCGGCCATCGCGGTCGGTATTGGCAAGACGAGGGTGGTAGACCTCGCTTTGCACGCGCACCAGCACGTCCGTTGGCGGCTTTTGGGGCTTGTCAGCAGTTAGCAGTTGGCGTTGGGACGGCGTTCTTGGCGTCATCCAGAATTGCAGGTCAGGAATCCCTTGCCCCGAATCGGCATCCACCACCTCGAACTGGACCAGCGCTGCACGTTCGACTTCCACCAGGCACGATTGAGGCTCGATGGCATTCGTCACCTCGAGGGTGCGATAGGTTGTCACGTAGCCTGAATCTTCCATCGGGTTCGCAGTCAACACATAGTTACCCGGTGTCAGTTGCGCGACGGCGGAGCTTCGCGTCTGCAGATACTCCCACAAAGAACGTTGGCTGCGCATGCCCACGGCGCTTAAGACCACGTCCTGATAAGGCTGCTGCCGATCGGCCGTCTGGACTTGCACAGACACGGCGCGAGGCTTCAGCAGCACAACTTCCAGCGGCCCCGTTGTGACCTCTTGCTGGCTGCGCGACGGCTCGCCCACCACGCTTCCTATTGCGTTGCGTAGTTGGCGGTTACTCAAGATTGTGACTTCGGAAAGCGACTTGTCGGTAGTTGCCACAGAGACGGCACTCACCACAAAGTCTGGATGCTTCACCGTTAGATTGGCGAGTGCCTCAGCAGGCAGCCCTTCGATGCGGAAACGGCCATCGGCATCAGTCCGAGCGATCCGTTGACGCTCAGGCAGCCACTCACGGGACGGGAATGCGAAGCCGTAGAAGCTGGTTAGTAGCGCCAATTGCTTAAGCATTCGCAGGTCCGTGATTTGAATCTCGGCCTCAGCGACAGGCTGGTTCGTATCGGACATCACCCGCCCCATGATGGCGTGCGCCTTCGGGAGTGTGATTTCCAGGTGAATCGGCTCATCCAGAAAGAAGCACTCGCGCGAGTCCGGCAGTACATAGGTGCCGCTGAACTCGAACGGTTGAGTTGGGCGCACTTGGTTGAAGACATGTGTATGCGGATGCCACGCCAGGCCAAACTCGGGCGCAGTAGCAATGATGGCAAACAACAGGTGCTCCGGCTCCCGGACCGTTGATGTTCGTTCGCGCTCCAACTCGACGTCCAGAAAGTTGAATCGACCTTCTGCATCCGTTGTCACGGAACTCGCAAGCCGCCGTCCGACGCCGGGAGTCATCAACCGTACGTTGGCACCGGCGACCGGCTTACCGGCCTCGTCGCGAGCGACTCCGCTCACCGTGATGACGCGTGTTTCTCGCTTGAGTCTCTTGTCGCTAAGGGATTGCGGCGATGCTGGCAGGACGACAGGTTGCCACGCCGCGTCAGCCGCTCCGACCTCTGGAGAAATTTCGGCCGGCGTTTCTTCAGCTTCGTCCGCAGATCCGTCGGTCTCCCGTGATTCGAGTTTCACATCACGCTGCGCAAGATCTCCGGCTGGCCGATTCTGACGGAACAGTCCGACTCCGGCGGCTATCACCACGAGAACCGACGCAACCGCGACGACAACACGTCGCATCCGTCTTGTCGGGCGGCTTTCCTGAAACGGCTGCGGTTGGTCTGCTGAGTTCATCGCATCCTCGCTGGCATCGCGCTTCGACGACGCACCGTCAAGGGAACTCCGCAAGCCTTCCGAGTGTTCGGCGAAATCTTCGCGAAATAAGAACTGATGACCACGTTCGCGAGCCCTGTTCGAGCCAGACGAGGCTCCGCCCACCGATGTGGCAGGTTTGGAAGGCCTCGGTCTGCGCTCACGCCGCAACGTGGGCGGACCGGCCAGGTTTCGACCGATACGTTCGGCATTTGCGACGAAATTCGCTGAGCTTGTAGGATACTTCGCCAGGAGTTGCGGCTTTGTGTACCACCGCGTGGCTAACATCCCGCCGATACGGACTGCCGCAGCCAGGTTCCGGGATCAGCTAGTTCCATACATCGGGCCTATTGGGAATCGATGTCGCACTCGACGCATCAGTCTGAAGACGCACCTCGCGCGGAGCCCGCAGCGGCGCTGTTCGCGGAAGTGTCACGCATTCAGTTGAAACTGATCCGCGACGGCAACTTTCAGCGCGGGTTTGAAGACGCACTGAAAGTCTGCCTGAAGTGGACTGGCAGCCAGTACGGTTTTATCGGCGAGGTGTTGCGCGATCTCGACGGGGCGCCCTCGTTGACGATGCTGGCGATTACGGACATCACATGGGACGACTCGTCCCGGCAGACTTTCGAGTCGTTTAAGTCGCAGGATCTGGTGCTGCGACGCCTGGACACTCTGTTTGGCGAAGTGATGACGTCGGGTAACCCGGTCATCGCCAACGACGCAGTGAATGATCCGCGCGTGGGTGGCCTGCCGCCCGGACATCCGCCGCTGACGAGCTATCTGGGAATTCCCGTGTACGCCGAGGGCCAACTGATTGGAGTGATCAGTCTGGCCAATCGCCCCGGCGGGTTTGAGTACGACTTCGTTGCTCAACTGGAACCGCTAACGACCACCGTGGCGACGATGCTGGTCACGCAAAGGCTGCGGGCGACTCAAGCACATACTGCCGCGTCACTGACGGAAGTGGACGTCCGCAATCGAGCGATGCTCAAAGCTTTGCCCGACACATTGTTCGTCACGACGCGCGAAGGCCGTTTCATTGATGTGCGGTCCAGCGACGCCACGCCGCTGATGCTGCCGCCGCAGAAGTTCCTCGGTCGCGGACATCGAGAGGTCCTGCCCGCCGAGGCCTGTGACGCCTGGGACGCCGCCGTTGAGCGGGCCTTCCAAACGCGCAAAGTGCAGCAGTTCAAGTACGCCTTGCCGTTCAAAAACGAGGTGCACTGGTTCGAGAATCGAGTGGTCGTCAGCGACGACGATGAAGTGCTCACGATCGCTCGGGACATCACCGATCAGAAAACAGCGTCGAAGGCCCTCGAGGAAACGCGCACGCAGCTCAACCTGATTCTTGGTCAAATGCCAGGCGGCGTCTGGTCGCTCGACAAGGACCTGCGGTTCACGACATCCGTCGGACGGCTGGTCGCAGAACTCGGCCTGACGCAGGATCAACTGGTTGGTCATTCGCTGCGGGAGTTTGTCGACCACGACCCCCGTGCTCCACGCATCATCGAAGCCCATCTGAATGCGATCAACGGCACGGCGTTGCATCGGGAACTGGAGTTCGGCGGTCGCTTCCTGGACTGCGTGCTGGAGCCTGTGCGCGATGCTGCCGGCAATTCTTCCGGCTGTATAGGTGTAGCAATTGATGTGACCGAGAGTCGTCGCGCAGTACAGGAGCGTCAGGAAACGGAATCTCGTCTGCAGGCTGTTCTGGAAAATGTTCCCGACTTCATCAGTGTGCTCAATCGTGAGGGCACGATCCTGTTCCTCAACCGCTTCATGCCGGGGTTTGATCGCTCCTTGATCGGCCGGACGACGGTGTTCGACTACCAGCCACCGGAAGAACACGAGCACGTACGCTCGCAGATGGAGGCGGCTTTCGAACGAGGTGAAACGGTTTCGTATGAGACGATCGGTCGTGGACGCTGGGATGAATGGCGCAGCTACATCACTCGCATCGTTCCCATGCAGACCAGCGGAGATCAGCCACTGGTGCTGATGATCGCCAACGACATCACCGAGCGGAAACTTGCGGAATCGGAACGTGATCGCGATTACGCGTTGCTGAAGGGCGTGTTCGAAGGAACTGCCGAGATCATTTTCGCCAAGGATACTGCCGGTAGATACCTGCTCGTGAACGATGCGATGTCGCGAGCACACGAAACAACTGTCGATAAAATCGTCGGCCGGACCGCGGACGAATTGTTTCCGCCGGAAACGAGCGAACAGATTCGAGTTGACGATCAACTGGTCCTCGCCGAAGGGCAGACCATCGTCGTCGAACGCGAGGTTCCGATGCCGCGCGGCAAGCGCGTCATGCTGTTGACCAAGACGCCGTGGCGCGACGCTAGCGGCAACCTGATCGGGTTAATTGGGGTCTGCCAGGACATCACCAACAGCCGCCGCGCGGAAGAGACCATCGCTGAGCAACGCATCCTGCTGGCTCATGTTTCCCGGCTGTCGATGATGGGGCAGATGGTGGCGATGGTATCCCATGAAGTCGCCCAACCGTTGTCAGCCATCACAAACTATGCCGCGACAGCCAAGCTACTGTCGGCGCGACCACAACTGGATCTCGCCAAGATCGACATGTGCCTGCAGGCCATCAGCACGCAGGCCGTGCGCGCCGGGTCGATCCTGGAACGCATTCGCGCCTTTGGGCGTCGAGCTGAACCGAAGCATGAACCGATTGATCTGGTAACGACCATTCGTGAATCGTTGAGGTTGCTGCAGTACGAATTGAAGCAGCGCAAGACCACGGTGCAGTTGACGTCTCAGCAGAACGAATTGATTGTCTGTTCGGACACGGTCGAGCTGCAGCAGGTGATCGTGAATCTCGTGACGAATGCTTCCGAGGCCATGCTGGAGTTGCCTCCGGCGCGGCGCGAGATCGAGATTGGTTGCTACCTGGAAGCTGCGGAAAGCCGGGTGATCATGGAGGTCATCGACAACGGGCCGGGCATTGATCTGGCACGCCGCGAAATGCTGTTCGACGCGTTTCACACATCAAAAATCAGCGGCCTCGGCATGGGGCTGGCCATCTGCCGCCGGATCATGGAGTCGCATGGCGGCACGATCGAAGCAACGAACAGCACCGATCGCGGGGCGTTGTTCCGCTGCGTCTTGCCTGCCTATCAGCCGGACGACGAATGACGTCCACGCCGCGATAGAACCGCTACGCGCCGTCGGGTTTATCAGATCGGCAGCGTTTGCCCGCGCCTTCTGTTCAACGGCGGTTTCCGGATTCCGCGACGCCCAGCGCAGATCGAGCAATGTTGCGAACGCGCCCCCTGTATGGTGGCTCTCAAGCCTGCCGCTGTGCATCAGGTCAGAACTCCTGGTCACGGCAATTGAGGCTCATGAGAGGAAGGAACGAAGGCTGAACCATGCAGAAGGATGTCATCGCCGGAGCTTGCATCGCACTGATCGCGCTGCTGGCTCCGCTGGGGCAGGTATTGGTGGAAGGCACTGTCAGCCGGACCGCTCGTCCGCGCAGCTATCAGATTTCCGAAGAACTGAAGTTGGATGTCTCAGCCGATCTGCCTGCGCCACAACCACTCTTGAATGACTTGCCGCCGTTTGAGGTGACGGGCGATCCCGCGCACGCTGACGAAATCGCAGATCCCCCGGAAGCCGTTCAGATCGCGGCGAGAATGACCGAAGACACTCAAGCCAGAGACGCCCAGATGGCACGGGGCCTGGACCATGAACTATCCCGCTACCGAAGTCCTCAGAATGATGTCCCACCTCCGGTAACGCATTCACTGGAAGACGACCTCGCCAACGCACGCTGCGCGGTGACGTTACTAAAACCCGCGCCACACAGGGTTCGTCCGATCGACGGTATCCTCGGGCGCAGCACATCCACTGGCATTCCGGTCGTACTAATTCGGCCTGAAACGTCGCTTTACGGCTGGCAGGTGCAGGAGACATCCCGGCAGGGTGAATACTTCCGCGCGGTGGCCTCGTTTGGCAGCGAAGCTACCGCCGAAGGCTCTCGCTTTGTCGTGCTGGTCGCGTATGCAACCTGCGAAGAAGAGGTTCCTCAACCGGGTGAAGAACTGATGACCCTGCCTGCGACATGGCGCATCTCGCAAGCCACGGAAGTCACATTAAGCCGAAATTAATTGTCTGACAGTTCTCATCCTCATCAGTCCGTATTAGCTGCACAGGAAACGAGTCTCAGCCCGTTGCCTGATCCCGTTTGTTGACCCGCCCCCGACGCATTTGACTGGCATCTACCGGCGATACGCGTCACCTTGATACCACGGTCTTCTGGACCGCGCTCTGCCGGAACGATGGCATCATTGGAGTTACCATTTGAACGCAGCCTGCGTGTTCTACGATGACCACACCGCACACAATCACGTCTTAGATTTCTGCCAAAAGCCATTATGAAGTTTCAGCCGGGACATACTGTTGGAATCGATCTGGGTACGTCGTATTCGTCGATCGCAACGCTCGACACGGCCGGTCAGCCGGTCGTGATTGAGAACTCACTCGGTCGGCCGATCACTCCGTCGATTGTTCTGCTGGAGGGTGGCGGCAATGTGCTTGTCGGTCCCAACGCTCAGAAAGTGGCCGATGCTCCTTCGGCGAGCGTGGTGATCGGGATCAAGCGAGAGATGGGCAATTCGGCGTTCTTCATCACTCACGAAGGCCGCAAACTGACTCCCGAACTGCTCTCGTCGATGATTCTGACGAAGCTCAAGCAGGACGCTGAGAAGACTCTGGGACCGATCGGCAACGCGGTCATCACGGTGCCGTACTACTTCAACGATCCTAAGCGGCAGGCCACTCGTCATGCGGGCCGCATCGCCGGTCTGAACGTCATCGACATCATCAATGAACCGACCGCCGCGACCTTGGCATATGCCTGGCAACGGAATGAGTTGGGCAATCCCGAACTGCTGCGCAAACAGAAGACGGTGCTGGTTTACGATCTGGGCGGCGGTACGTTCGACGTCACTGTCGTGCGCTATTCCGCGACCGAGTTCCATGTGCTCGCAACTGACGGCGACACAATGCTGGGCGGACTGGACTGGACGGCACGCATCGCCGACTTCGCGGCCGCAAAGTTTGAAGCCGCTCACGGTCTGGATCCGCGTACGGATCCGCACACTAAGCAGCTATTGATGCTGGAGAGTGAAGCCGCGAAACGCGACCTCAGCCTGCGCACGCAGACGACGATCAACTTCGAGTTCCGAGGCCGCACCATCGCAGTTGAGTTCGATCGACCGAAGTTTGAATCCATCACCGCTGACCTGCTGCAACGCACTCAGGACACGACCGAGTTCGTTCTCGATCAGGCCAAGTTGAAGATCAGCGATGTAGATGAGGTGTTGCTGGTCGGCGGTTCAACATCCATGCCGATGGTCCCGGAGATGTTGAACACGACTCTGAAGCGAGTCCCCTCGCGCGAACTCAATCCGCACGTGGCGGTGGCTCAAGGCGCAGCGATTCATGCGGCCATCCTCGAAGCTAAACATACCGACGGGCATGGTAACGTCGGTCAGGCAGCCGTTCGCCGTCTGCGTTCGATCACGACGCACGATGTGAATTCGCATTCGCTGGGAGTGGAGATTCAGGATCGCAAAGATCCGAATGTGAAGCTCAATCACATCATGATCCCGCGTAACTCGCGACTGCCTGCCAAGTGCATGCAGCGCTTCGTCACGACAACCGGTAAGCCCAGCTCGATTCATTTGAAGCTGCTGCAGGGTGAGACGGCTGACGTGACCGGCTGCGAATACATCGGCGACTTCCGGTTGACCGAGTTACCACAGAACTTACCAGCGGGATCGCCGGTTGAACTGGTCTACGCGATCACGGCCGAGGGCATTATTCAGGTGAAAGCCAAGGAATTGACCGGCTTGAACAAAGCTGAAGTGGCGATCGACTGGAGTCACGGTCTGGACGAGAAACAAATCGACGGCATGGCCCAGATCGCCCGGAAGTATCAGGTCACCTGAGACCGGAGATATCAAACGAATGGGGACAGACGAATGAAGCAGAGGTAACCGTAGCGTAAGTCTCCTCTGTAACTCTTAGCCTGCTCTGCCAAGTCATTCTTTGATGCTGTGGCCGGTCTCCGACCGAGCCACAAGTCTCGACCGTAGGTCTCCCGAGCGAGCCTGCGTCTGGTGCTGGAGACCTTAGATCGCCGGTTGTGCATTCGCTTTCGTCTGGCCTTTATTCGGTTGTCCCCATTCGTTTGACCAAGCTCTTGCGTTGCATGATCACAAGCTGCGATCAGCCAGGAAGCATTCCACTTCCGCGCGAGTGGGAAGCGATGGCATTGCGCCGGCTCGAGTAACCGAGATCGCGGACGCCGCAATCGCCCAGCGGGCTGCGGAACGCAGGTCGCGACCTTCGGCCAAAGCCGTCGCGAGCGCGCCCGTGAAACAGTCACCCGCGGCGGTCGTGTCGACGGCTTGCACCTCGTAGGCGGGCAACCATGACGCTTCGCGGGATTCGTCTCGCAGGATGCAACCCGAAGCACCGCGAGTGATGATCACCTGCCCGACGCCCTTTTGTCGTAACTGGTCGCACGCGATGACCGCGTCCTCCAGATCTTCCTGCACGTTCCAGCCGGTCAGCAGTTCGGCTTCGGTTTCATTGGGAGTCAGCACGTCGACAAGTTTTAGAATCTCAGCATCTTTGATCTCGGCGCAGGCTGGTGCCGGATTCAAGACAGTTCGCAAACCAGCGGCCTTGGCACGGCGCAGACCGGCAATGACCGTTTCCAGCGGCGATTCCAGACACGCAACAAACACCTTCGCGCTGGCAAACACAGAATCATCAATCGCCGCGATGTCAGCCGGAGTCAGCTGAGCATTGGCGCCGGAGGCCACCGTGATTTGATTCTCGCCGTTCTCACCAACGACGATCAGTGCCACTCCGGTTGCGTGCCCGTCCAGCATGCGAATGTGCTGAGTGTGCAGGTTCTCGGCCCGCAGTTGTTTGATCGACGAACGGCCAAAATCGTCCGTGCCCACGGCGGCAATGAACGCCACTGGTTGCTGTGACAATCGCGCTGCCGCAACGGCCTGATTGGCTCCCTTGCCACCTCCGGCCTGCATGAATTCGCCACCTAGTACGGTCTCTCCGGCGCGCGGCAGACGCGGAGACCGCACCACCAGATCCACATTGATCGACCCCAAAACAATGACCTGCGGAACGGACATGCGGAAACTCTCGTGCGTAGGAGGACAACTCATCCGGTGCCCAGCAATGAAACGATCGTCGGCGCCGTCGTCAACATCATGCGTCCAAAGAATAACTGCGAATCGCAACCACCAAAGGCCTGCCATTGTCCGGCTTGACGCTCGAAAGTTCTGCGGGAAGTCGGCAGAGTTCGGGTCAGGTTCTGCGTGCGCTGTTGTCCTGTGTCGCTTGTCAGGAGACCTCGTGATGAGAATTCGCGTCGCGCTGCTGTGCTTGCTGGTATGCGGAGTTATGTCGTGGGCAAATATCGTCGATGCGTTTGAGCCGGTGCTGGTTGAGAAGCAACCACTGGTTTCCGCGACTGATCGCCTGATTGAAGCTCTGAACTACGTGGGCTCGCCGTTGAGCAAGGAAGACCAGCAGGCCATCAAGGCTGCGACCATGTTGCCGAACGACCGCGACGCGGTGATCGCCATCCAGAAGATTCTGGACGGTCACTGCCTGCTGGTGGTGAACATCAACCCGGAAAGCCGCGTGAAGGTCGCCGAAGGCACAGTCAAGAAGGAACTGATGCAGCAGGGCTGGCGGACCTTCCTGGTGAAGGTGGAGAACGAGGCGGGCGTGACAGCTCCGCTGCAGATTGAGAGCCCCAACATCGCGCCCGTCTACGAACGTGGGCCGGGAGCACGGCAGAAGCTGCCCACCAACAAAACGCTGGTGAAGCCCGAGGATGTTCCAGGGCGATTCCTCGATGCGGCGATCTACAATAGCCAACCGATGAAGAAAGAATTGTCCGGCCTGCAGGTCGAGTATCGCATCGTTCAGCTTTACAGCCGTGATGTGGGGATGCGTGAGGCCAAACTGGGCTTCAACGTCGGACAGGGCACTCAGGACATCGGCTTCCGCAACAGCGTGCCGGTGCTCTTCAAATGTGTGCCCGCTGTGGAAGTTGTGTTAGGCGTGCATGACATCGACGGCCAACCAACGACCGCGGCGTTCGTGATCAAGGACCGACAAGGTCGGATCTACCCCAACCCCGCCCGGCGTCTTGCGCCTGATTTCTTCTTCCACAATCAGGTCTATCGCGCCGACGGCGAATCCGTGCACTTGCCGCCCGGTGATTACACCGTCGAGGTTTCTCGCGGGCCAGAGTACCTCACCAACACTCACAAGCTCACGGTTCAGGAAGGATCCATCAGTCAGAAAGTGGATTACAAACTGACCCGCTGGATCATGCCCGCGAAGCGGGGGTGGTTCTCTGGAGATCATCATGTGCACGCGGCTGGTTGCGCGCACTACGACAGTCCAACGGAAGGCGTCTCACCCGCCGACATGATGAAACACATTCTTGGCGAAGACCTCAACGTGGGCTGTGTGTTGACCTGGGGACCGTGCTGGTACCACCAGAAGCAGTTCTTTGAAGGCAAGACTTCTGCGTTGTCGCGTCCGGGTAACCTGATGCGCTACGACATTGAAGTTTCTGGTTTTCCCTCGTCGCACGCGGGGCATCTGTGCCTGCTGCGGCTCAAGGAAGATGACTACCCAGGCACCACAGAAATCGAGCAATGGCCGAGTTGGACGTTGCCCGTGCTGAAATGGGGCAAAGAGCAAGGCGGCGTGGTCGGCTATAGCCACAGCGGTTGGGGCATCGCACTGCCCGACTACGGGCCGAATGGCGAGCGTCTGGAGATCAGTTACCCACCCAAGCCGGGTGCTCCAGTCGGTCGCGCCGCCGACAAGTTGCCCGATTACGCGATGCCACCTTTCGACGGCATCGGCGCCAATGAATACATCGTGACCGCGGCGCACGATGTGTGCGACTTCATCTCGTCGGTGGATACTCCGGCGATCTGGGAACTGAATATCTGGTATCACACACTGAACTGCGGACGACGGGCGGTCATCAGCGGTGAGACGGATTTCCCTTGCATCTACGGAGACAAGGTTGGACTCGGCCGTGTGTATGTGCAGCTCGATCCCAAAGCCGAGCTGACCTTCGACAACTGGATCCTGGGTGTGAAGGATGGACGCTCCTACTGCGGTGACGGCCGGAGTCACGTCTTCGACTTCAAGGTCAATAAGACCGTGATGGGAACTCCGGGTGCGGGCGGCGCATTGAGCCAGGTGAATTTGGACGCGCCCGGCAAGGTGAATGTCAGCTTCTCCACGGCAGCGTTGTTGGAACCGACTTCGACACCGGAAACGGAAGCGATTCGCTCCAGGAGACTCGACCAAAAGCCGTATTGGCACATCGAACGCAGTCGAGTTGGAGCAACGCGAACGGTGCCTGTCGAAGTGATCGTCAACGGCTATCCAGCCGCTCGGCGTGAGATCGTCGCGGACGGCAAAGTGCAGGAGTTGTCCTTCGATCTGGATATTCCGCATTCCAGTTGGATCGCGGTTCGTATTCTGCCCTCCGTGCACACGAATCCGGTCTACGTGCAGGTTGGCGGCAAGCCCATTCGTGCGAGCCGTCGGAGTGCCGAATGGTGCATGAAAGCCGTTGATCAATGCTGGAAAAAGAAGTCCCCCGCCATCCGGGAACCCGAACGAGTCGCCGCGAAGACCGCGTACGACGAAGCTCGACGGCTCTATGAAAAGGTCCTGAGCGAAGCCGTCGCTGATTGATGCGCCGCACGCGGAACAGCGGCGAACATGGCAAGAGTCGACCGCGCATGAAAAAACTCCCGCCTGAAGTTCAGGCGGGAGTTTTTTGTTTCTCGATCAGTCAGTAAGCGTTGTTTCAACTACACGTTGGCAACGGTTGCTGAGGTCGGGGCATGCGGAGCGGGATTCGGAGTTGCCGCTGCCGGGTTCGCCGTCAGCGTCGGAACTGCGACTTCACGTGCCGCCGGGTGAGTTTCCAGGTATTGCTTCAGGAACGTGACGGTCTCTTCGACTTCGTCGGCCTGCAGCAGCAGAACGTCGCCGGGGCCGACCATGCCGAGAGCCATCTCTACGGACTTGATCGCTCCACGAACTTCGTGCACCTGCTGAGTGCGAGCTCCTTCAACGATTCCCTTGCGGAAGATGGCGCTGATTTCGCCTTCGGCTCGACCTCGCGTGTAGTGATCTTCGTAGAGGATCACTTCATCGAAGTGTTTGCCGAGGATACGACCTTGTTCCAGCATGTCTTCGTCACGGCGATCGCCAGCGGCCGAGTAAACTGCCAGACGACGCTTACCCTCGAAGCTGGACATCGCATCGACGATTGTCTGCAGCGATGATGGATTGTGACCGTAGTCGACAACTACCGTCGCACCGTTCACGTCGAGCAGGTTGAAGCGACCGGGTGACTGTTCCAGATTCGGAGCGAAAGACTCCAGACCGGAAGCGATGTTGTCCTTCGAGATGGCCAGAGCCCAGCACGCTGCGGCAGCGGCCAGCACATTCTCCACTTGGAAGCCAATCTTGCCGTTGTGAGTCAGCGGCACCTTGTCGAGAGTCGTCAGCACGCTTTCGCCTTCGCGGTCGGCGGCAATGATCTTGCCCTCGCGCACAAAGACGACCGGCTTGCCTTGCTCGAGGTGCTTCTTCAACACCGGCGATTGTTCGTCGCGAGCGAAGAAGATCACGCCGCACTTGCAGTACTGAGCCATGTCCGCGACGAGCGGGTCATCAGCTTTCAATACGGCCGAACCTTCGGGCATCACGGCCTCGACAACGACTCGCTTCACTTTCGCGAGTTGTTCCGGCGTGTTGATGTCCGCCAGTCCGAGATGGTCGCCATCACCGATGTTGGTCACAACGCCGACGTCGCAACGATCGAAGCCCAGTCCTTCGCGAACGATGCCACCGCGAGCTGTCTCCAGCACGGCAGCGTCAACGCACGGATTCGACAGCACGCAACGGGCACTCTTAGGACCGCTGCAGTCACCGTTATCAATCCGGCGACCGTTCAGAAAAATGCCGTCAGTGCAGGTCATGCCTACGCGAGCCCCGAGGCGACTCAACACATGAGTGATGAGCCGAATCGTCGTCGTCTTACCGTTGGTTCCGGTGACGGCGACAATCGGAATGCGACCCGTCTGGCCGGGGCCAAACATCATGTTGATGATCGCTTCGCCAACCGCGCGGCCCTGACCAGCGGAAGGCTCCAGATGCATACGCAGACCAGGCGCGGCGTTGACTTCAACAATCACGCCTTCCTGTTCTGCCATCGGTCGAGCGATGTCGACTGCGACCACATCGATACCAGCGATGTCGAGTCCCACAACCTTCGCCGCTTCAATGCAACGAGCCGCCACATCGGGATGCACGAGCTCGGTTACGTCTTCAGCGGTGCCACCGGTGCTCAGATTCGCGTTGCGGCGAATCAGAACTTTCTGGCCGGGTTGCGGAATCGTGTCTGGCGCACAGCCTTGAGACTCCAACACGCTGAGCGAAACCGCGTCGAGCTTCACGTAACTCAATGAGGTCGCGTGTCCATCGCTGCGGCGAGGATCCTTATTAACTTCATCCACCAGTTGGCGAATCGTCAGCTTGCCATCACCGATCACGTGAGCCGGTTCGCGACGGGCAGCCGCCACGACCTTGTCCCCAATGACGAGCACGCGCCAGTCGCAACCGGGAGCGTACTTCTCGACGATGACGTCACTCTCTTGAGCGTACGCCGCGTGATATGCGGTGATGACCTGATCCTGCGTGCGCAGATTGGTGGCCACGCCACGGCCTTGATTGCCGTTTTGCGGTTTCACGACAACCGGCAAGCCGATTTCTTGGGCAGCCGCCCAGGCATCATCGGCACTGTCGACGGGACGACCTTCCGGAACCGGAATGCCGATCTCGCGCAGCAGCTTCTTGGTCAGCTCTTTGTCCTGAGCGATCATCTCAGCGATGGCGCCGGTGCGATCGGTCTCCGCCGCGCAAATGCGACGGAAGCGAGCGCCGTAGCCGAACTGAATCATGCTGCCGGCGGTCAGGCGGCGCCACGGAATCCCGCGAGCCTTCGCTGCCATCATGATCGAGCGAGTACTGGGGCCTAGACAAATGTCGTGAGCCAGGTCTTTCAACTTCTCGATTTCAGCCGCGACATCGAAGGGAGTGTCGTGCACAGCGGCCATGATCAGGCGGTGAGCCGTATCAACCGCCGCTCGAGCCAGTTCTTCTTCTTCGTACTTGATGGCAACTCGGTAGGTGCCTTCCACAGATGTTTCGCGAGCCCGGCCATACCCGACCGGCGTGCCGGCGAGGGTCTGCAGTTCCAGAGTCACGTGTTCCAGAATGTGACCGAGGTAAGTACCTCGATCGAGTCGGACGAAGAAACCACCGCGTTCACCAACGCTGCAGCGGTGTTCAATCAGGGACGGCAACCAGGACTTCAGACGATCGTTGAATCCGGGGTATTCTTCAGAACTTTTCTCGTTATAGACGCCGAGCTTAACCCACACTTCCAACACTGGAAAATTGGCCCATACGTTCGGGCCACGCAGGGCATTGATCTTCAGCAACTCCACGACTTGCTCCAGTCAGGATGATTGGTTCGTCGGCGGGGGAGGGAAAGTGATGGCGGAAGAAGAGCGGGGCAACGGCCGCAACTGGGCATCGACATCAGACACATGGGCTCGAAAGGCCTGGCTGCGCTGAACCTGCACGCGGCGCCTCCAGATCGCTGCAATCCGGGCGGATTACGCGCTATGCAAATGGAGAGCTGCGGGCAAAACTGCCCTGTTGAAGACGCCCAGTCTGTGCCGTTCGTCAGTTCGACGACAGACCGAACTCCCTTACGCCTCGACCCGCGGCTGCGATGGAGAGTCTCGCCGGGGGAACCGCTTCCGTTCGAACGAAGCGTGGGTTCCGTGCAAATGAGCCGCTCACAACATGACTGAGACCGAAATCTAAGTCAACCGACCTGTCATCAGTTTGTTGTCAGATTCTCACTGTCCCGCAGCTTACGGGTTTTCACCGAGCGCTCAGGCTCGCCACTCCGCCCCGAACCCGCATTTGGCCGTTCATAGCTCTGTGAGCCCTGAACCGAAGGCCTTTCAGCCCCTTCTGCTGCCGGGATTGTGGTTCGTCTTAGAGATCAGATCATGCTCGCTCGGCGCGGAAGAAATCTATTTCGGTCAGTACGCCCAAGGTCATGAGGAAGAATCGCTGCAACCGTCGGTTTCCGCGCAACTGCGTCGAACCAACAAGATCCGCTCAATCGAACGGCTGGAGAGCGAGTGAACTATTGAGCAACTGTCGGATATCTAAGACCGCGTCGCGGCAAGACGTTGCGGTTGCGGCTTGTGGCTCGGTCGGAGACCGGCCACCACGGGAACAAGCTTCTCGGACACGCTCCTGGCGGTCCATGCTCAGTGCCCGGACGAGGCACTTCGCCCTCTGAGAACCTCGGAGTGATGCACTTCGCGGTGCTGAATCCAGTTCGGCATCAGGGAGCCGACGAGCATTCCGATGAACGACGCGACCAGGCCGTAGAGTTGAGGAGGAACCGTTCGCCAGACTTCCTGACTCTCTTCTTCATGGAACTGGAACATGAAACCAAGCCAGATCGAGACGCCGAACAGGATTGAAAACACTGCTCCCTGCGTGGTCGCTCGCTTCCAATAGATGCCGAAGACCAGCGGCACGAAGGCGACGACGAGCGTCACGCTGTAGCCCGCTTCGACCATCTCGTACATGGTTTGATTGCCCTTCACCGACATCGTCGTGGCCACAATGGCGACCAGCACCAACAGGCTGCGCAGCGTCAACAACATCGCTCGGTCTGTCAGTTTCAGCCGCTGCAGAAAGACTCGCAGCACGTTCTCGGTGAGTACGCTTGCGGGGGCGAGCAACGTGCCGCTGGCCGTCGAAAGGATGGCCGACATCAGGGCTCCGAAAAACAACACCTGACACCACATCGGCGTCGCCTTCAGCACCAGCTTGGGCAAAATCTGTTGCACCTCGCGAGCGTCCTCCGACGCGAACGACTGGACGAGGCTGGGGTCAATGATCAATGCGGAATAAGCAATAAACATCGGCACGAACGCGAAGCAGAAGTAGAAGATTCCACCACCAGCCGTACCGATCAGCGCGGTCTTTTCGTCCCTCGCGCTGGTAACCCGCTGAAACACGTCTTGCTGGGGAATCGACCCCAGTGCCATCGTGATGAACTGACCTATGGCAACAAACCACGCCGACGCCGTCAGATGCGGAAAGAGATTCAACTTTCCTTCTCGAGACGCATGCTCCAGCACGACCTCGAAGCCGCCAGCACGTTGCCCCATCAAGGCGGCTACCAGAATCAGTCCCACGACGATCGCCACGGTTTGAATCACGTCTGTCAGCGCGACTGACCACATGCCGCCGAACATCGTGTAAACAGTGACGATGGCCGCTCCGACCACGATCGACTCGTTCAGAGAGAGGTATTCAGGAAAAAGGACGTTGATCACCAATCCCAGCGCCGACAACTGGGCACTCGTCCAACCCAGATACGAGCTGGCAATACCCAGCGACGTGATGACCTCCACGAACTTGCCGTACCGCAAGTGGTAGTAGTCTCCGATCGTCAGCAGTTCCAGCCGATAAAACGTCTTCGCAAAGAAGAACGCCACCAGGCACAGGCACACCGACGCTCCAAACGGATCACCAGAGACCGCCCCTAGTCCGTCCTTGGCAAACGTCGCCGACACCGACAGCACCGTTTCTGCGCCGAACCAGGTTGCGAAGACGCAGGCGAAATTCATGTACAACGGCAGCGACCGCCCCGCGACCATGAAGTCCTTCGAGTCCTTGACCCGCGTCGCTGCCCACAGTCCCACGGCTATGGTGGCGATCATGTACACAATCACGCAGAAAACCAGCATCGTCAGCTCCCTAGGAATCTCTTGACGCAGCGCCTTAAAACCGCGCGGAATATTAACTGGCCACGACCAGAGCGGAAGGATTAAGGAGTAACGGCTTCAGAACAACGAAACGCGTTCTGATCGATGGAAACCGACCTGCGGCTGATGCAACTTGAAACCTCTACCGCTGGCTTGCCTTGATCGACCGTAGTGGATCGCGTGTCTCAGGCCGCTCTCACACCGAAGTCTGAGACAATCATGCATTTCCGGACAATCTGCGCGATAAAGCCGCGTCCGAGGCCCCTGAAGTCACCCTGTGGAGAGGATTTCCTGGGCGGAGAACCGCCTGACAAGATCCCTATGCTCATGAGACCTCCGATGCCCAACAAACTTTGCTGGGCGATGTCAGCTTGGTGACCACAGAATCTATGTATGTCATCGGGGCGTCTCTCGAATGATACTTGAAGCCCATAAACTGGCTGACAACGCACCACTCCTGTGAATCTCAAGAATCGGTGCGCGGGCTCTGGACTATCGCTGGAGCCATGAGGCAGAGTTACCAGCCGTTGTTCTCAAAATTTGATCACATGACCAGTTCACGGATTCGATTGTGCTGAATCAGGAAACCGCCATGCTGGCGTTCGCTCGACTGGCGCTGCTGTCACATCAACGGCAGCAGGCAGCGGGCACTGAAAAGTTCATCGTGCTGACGGGGTTCGCTGCTTGCCGCTCGGGATGGCTGGAAGTGGCGAATCGATGCTGGCAACTGCTGGCCGGCATAAACGCTAAACACTTTGTGGTGCGAGCCGGTTCGTTTCCCAATGCACTGCGAGACGACTCTCTGAGTAGCTTCGTCACGATGCTGGAACGCTTCTGCTCGTTCGAGCAGGCCGAGCACCTTTTGGAAGGGCACGGCGGAATGCCTCAACCCGAAGAGGGACAGACGGCCGGAGACAGCGCCACCCAGCACTTGCAGCAGATTGACGGTAGATCCGCTACTCTTTGACGAGTGGCAGTTAACGCAGAGATCTCCGCAACTGGGGCGGCATGTCTTCAGAAATCGACAACGGGGCGCGGCAATCCTCCAACTCCTGGATCTGGATCAGCCTGGGCGTTGCGGCCTGTCTGGGTCTGCTGCTGGGACAAGTGCCGTCTCGAGTGCGACTGCTTGGTCTGTTTGCCGTCGGCGAAGGCGTGTTGGTTGGCTTGAGCTGCGGCTATTGGGCTCAGCGTGATCACGCAGCCCGCTGTATGAGGTCGAGCGTGCTGGTTGGAGCATTCGGTGTCGCGGCTTTCACGGGAACGTCGGCGCTGTGGTGGCGGCAATATGCCCATGCACTGGAACGAGACTATCAGGCTGTCCCGCCCAACATGCTGGCGATGCAACTGCAGTCACAGCCTCCCAAGCCGGGTGAGTCGCACAAGCCCATTACGCCCGATCAGCAGCGGTTGGGCGCGAGCGTCATGGCCGATGCCTTCAAGGAACGCGGGCCGGAACTGGAAGCTCGCAAGTCTCTGACGGGCTACCTGGTGTTTCGGCTGTTTGGTCTGCTGTCGGCAACGGCCATCGCTGACAAGGTTCCGCAGGGCTACGGTCTGTGGGGGACCGAAATGCTTCTGGCAGGAATTGCCGCTGCGATCAGCTTTCGTAAGGCCGGCGCGGATTCGCAGCCAGCGCAACTGGAAGGTCCAGGGCCGGAGCACCCGCTGACTTAGAAGCCGTCCGAGAAAGATGAGGGTGCGGTTGGTTGCTCAGGCTCTTTCTGAGGCGTCTTCAAGTCGGTGCGCGGCATCGCTTCACGACTTCCAAACAGGCTCCAGCCGCCGCTTTTGCGTTTAGCGTCCTTGTCCGGAACGGATTCGGGATGAGCCGGCGCTTCCAACTCGACGCTTTCGCCACGCGGCGTATCTTTGGACACAAGCACTACGGCATCCTCGCGGAACTCGCGGGAAGCAGAGCTGTGGCCAGCAGACCGGCAGCCAATGATCGTCAGGGAAAGGAGCGTTACCGTGAGAACTCGCGTCAGCAACATCGAAGCAGCCCAAGCGGAAACAGGGTCCATCCTCATTCACGGCGTGCCGGTGATTTGCCTCCTGCGAGGCCATCCCGTGGCAGTGTCTACTCTTCCTGCAATTCAGGTTCCCATTGTTGTGGGACCGACTGAATGCTGGGAACAGGGACGCCATGAAAGTCGCGCATGCTCATCGACAATCGCCCGAAGTGGCATCCAGCCAAAACCGCCCCCAGCGACAGGAGCAGCGTGAGGCGAAGGATCATTCCACCGAGTTTTGAGCTTTTGCAGCCATCCATGGCATTCTCGATCAAGTGTTGGCCAAAGATCGAAACAACTTGGGGTAGATATCAGGAACCCCAAAACCTTGGAAGATCAGCTCTTCCGGCGGTTTTCCCCGTTTCGAATGGCGTTCACTCTGCAATGAGCCCTTTCGGCTAACGGTTAGTGGCCCAATGAAGGTGCGGAACACGCAAGGTGGTTCGGTCGCGTGCGTCGGCCGTTCAGTAACGCCCCGATCCACGTGTAGCGGACCAGCAGGTGATAAGAGAGCAGCAGGATGCCAGTAACCGCAACGCACAGCAGCAGGAACTTTGGCACTGCCGGAATTGGCCAATCGCGGATCAAGTGTTGAGCCGCGATGACCAGAGGCAGGTGAGCCAGGTAGAGCCAGTAAGACGAATCCGAGATGTATCGGATCGTCCGATTTTCGCGCGTCAGCAGGCGACGGCAGAGTCCGATGGCCCCAAACGTCATCAGCCAGACGTAGCCCACCTGGATGACGCTGGACATCACGACGAACGGCATGACCTGCAATCCGATTGGCAACAGCACCAGCAACGCCGTTGGTAGAGTCATCCACCACCAACGGCCCACTCGCCCTTCGGTATCATCACTGACGAAATACAAAGCTCCGAAGCCGAAAAAGATTCCGTAGTAGAACAGCAAGTGCGGCTGCGGAATTACTCCCACCGATGTATCCGGTCCGAAACTCGGGGACAGCGTGCCCATCAGCAGTTGCGGCAGCACAGTGAGCGGCAGCAGCCAACAGGCACGTGCGGGAGACAACACCAGCCAGCGCGGTAGAGCCTTCAGTCCAACCCGCTCCGCGACCCACACGCACGCCGCAAACAGTGGGACGAGCCAGCACAGGAACCATAAGAACCACAGGTGAGCGAACACGTCGGTATGAATCAGATGCAGCGGCGAAGCTGTGGAACTCCATCGGACTTTCCAGAAGTCTGAGCCAAGCCACCCCGCGTAAGCCGATCGAAGCGCACGTAAATGGCTGTTCAGACCGCCGCCTTCACTGCCGGATGCCGCAGCTTCGGGCTGCGTGTTCGCTGGCAGCAGTTTGACGCACTCTTCGCGGCCGGTTCGCACTTGTTCCTCGGAGCGCAACGGGATCTTCAACAGACCGGCGAGGAACTGCGTGAGTTCCCAGTCTGCCTGCGCGGCTTCAACCGGGACGTTACCGCGTTCGTTGCGTGCACTTGGATCAGCACCAGCGTCCAGTAACTGCCGCGCGATCGCCGGATAGCCCAGGAAGACCGCGCTGTGCAGCGGAGTGGAACCATCCCCGTTGGCCGCTTTGACGTTGGCTCCATGTTCAAGCAACACGCGAGTGCTGTCCTCATCACCCAGCATGGCCGCCCATGACAGCATCGTCACTTTGAAGTCGGGATCTAGCTGATTGACGTCAGCTCCGTCGGCAATGAACTGCTCGACGCTGGCTGTGTCGTGTTTGCGAATGGCCGAAAGCAGGTTGTTCGCCGGCTTGGAAACGTCCTCGGTGATGCGCGGACCGGAGGTCATAGCCCACTGAGACGCCCAGTGCGTCGCCGGAATGACCGTCATCAGACCGAGCAGGCACGGGATGAAGACGCGCTGAAATCGATGCTTCAGCAGGGCTTTCAGCCCCTTCTGCCGCCAGAGCATCGCCGTGAAAAAGCCGCTCACGACAAAGAACAGCGGCATGCGAAAGCCATGCACCACCACGAAGAACAATTCAAAGATGTCATCTTGCTGAGAATCCTGCGCCGGCCACGGAAACGGCGTAAACGACAATGCCGCATGCAGCCCGATCCCCAACAACATCGCAAACGCACGGAGAGCGTCCAGATCGTGTCGACGTGCAGGAGCCGGGTCGGTCATCTGTGAATATCCCGAGGAATGCGGAAAAGCCTGGTATTGAGCAGACGATCAAGCGGCAACGAGAACGTTCTGCGAATCGAACGAACGACTTGCGAAAACAGAGTAACGTGCGTCGATCTGTGTCGGATCACGCCGATCTACCCGGCAATCGTCAAGCGGGTTTCTTTCCGACGCATCAGGATGAACTCGGAACTTGGCTCGCCGTATTCTGATCAGGACTGCCGCCTCTTATCAGTAAGCCTGTATGCTCTACCGGTACTGGGCGAACCACTTGACGATATAGGCCTAAGGAGAGGTAATTGTCGCAGCAGAATCCTGAGCAATCCGTTGTTGGCTCCACGGCAACGCATTCATCTGGTGAGTCTCTGTCTCCAGGCACGCTCTTTACGACGCTCGTTGCGATTTGGGTGCTGTGTGTTTGCGTGCTGATCGAGGTCACCAATTTCCAGGCGGACTTCTACCTGCCTCGCGGTGAGGTCAATGAATTCGGAGATCTTGTTCCGTGGCGCGTGCTGCGGCCTGAGCGTGCGATGGAACTCGGAATAACTCTGAGCGATGCCGAGGTCGCCAGGGGGCGATTGCGAGATTATATGGCGCTCGGGCTGTTGCAGTACCCGCTTGCTGGAATTGTCTTGTTGATCAGTTTTGTTCAACTCACTGGAGACCGCCATGGCAATTCGCTTCGCTTGGCGAGGTTCAATTTTGGCGTCGCATTGCTGGCGCTGATGCTTGCGTTCTATCGCGGTTATCTCACCAGCCTAGGCGGGTAACCGGGTTGCTTAGTTGGTGACGTAGAGGCGATCGTCAGCTTGGACGATCGCGCCCGGTGGCCGCACGGCGTCATCTTTTCATAGAAGTGCAGTCAATTCGCTCTGAACCGGCGTAATCGGGAACTGTCTGGGTAGGACTTTTCGCCAGCGGGCACCAAGATATGGTATGGAGTAGCGGTTTGCGGCGAGACCTGGATGGGTTCGGAAGCAGATCTGGCTGCGGCGAGCGTTCGAGGAACAGGTATGGCTGACAAGAAGAAACAAAAGACCAAGGAAGATCCCAACGAGAAGCGCGTCTGCACCAACCGCAAGGCACGCTTCAACTATGAGATCCTCGACGAAATCGAATGCGGGATCGTGCTGGCCGGCAGCGAGGTGAAGAGCATCCGCAGCGGCAAGATCTCCATCGAAGAGGGGTACGCGCGCATTCGCGACGGCCAGTTGTACCTCGTCAACTGCAACATCAACGAGTACCCGCAAGCCAACTTGATGAATCATGAACCGACTCAGGTTCGCAAGCTGCTGCTGCATCGCCGCGAACTGGATCGCTTCGCCGCGCGGGCCGAGGAACGCGGTTTCACGCTGGTACCGCTCGAAGTGTTCTTCAGCCGAGGTTTCGTCAAAGTGAAAATTGGGCTCGCGAAGGGTCGCAAGGAGTACGACAAACGCGACAAAATCAAACGTGACACCGACCGTAACGAGATGCGGAGCGCCAAGCTCAAGCGGGTATAGGTGGGCGGCCGGCATTGCAGCGTTCCGACAACCTGATGTGACATCGAAAGTTCAACGTGCTGGATTTTCTGAAGCAGTTCTTCCAAGGCAAACCAAAGGTCTTCAAGACGGATATCCCGCGCCGGTTTGAACTGCTGAGCCCTGTTGGCCAGGGCACGATGTCCAAGGTCTGGCGCGCCCGCGATTCGCATTCAGGCCGCATTGTCGCGGTGAAAGTGCTCGACAAGGTGAAGACCGAACGTCACGAAGCACGCTTCACCGGTCTGAAGAAACCCTGCGAGGGTGAAATTGCCCGCAAGCTGGAACACCTCAACATCGTCAAGACGCTGGACCACGGTGTCACCACAGATAACGAACAGTTTCTGGTGATGGACTTTATCGAGGGCGTCGGGTTGTCGTACCTGATCGACGCGCAGAACGAGACCATGCAGAAGCTGCGACTGAACCTGATGATTCAACTCGGCGACGCGCTGGAGTATTTCCATCAGGCAGGCTTCATTCATCGTGACATGTGTCCGCGCAACATCATTGTCGACGAAGAAAACGTCCTGAAGTTGATTGATTTCGGCCTGGCCGTTCCGAACACCGCTGAATTCCGAAGGCCCGGCAATCGCACCGGCACCGCGAATTACATGGCTCCGGAACTCATCAAGCGGCAAACGACCGATCTGCGGATTGATGTCTTTTCGTACGCGGTGACCTGCTATGAAATGTGGACTAAGCACTTGCCGTGGGAAGCCGCGCAGTCGCTGGACGCGGTGTTGAAGCACATCAACAAGCCCGGTACCGACATTCGCACGCTGGTCCCGACGATTGACGAGCAGGTCGCGGCAACGATCATGAAAGGGCTCGAACGCGAGCCGCGCGATCGCTGGCAGACGGTCGGAGAGATGCTGGCACCGCTGCGCGAAGCTGAGGAACGCTTGCGTGAAGCGAAGAAAAAGAAGAAGTCACCAGGCGCGAAGCCGTGATTGTGCGAGGATGCCCGACCCGTCAGCCAGGATTGTGACTCTCTATGGCCACCAGCGAACAGTATCTCAAGCCGGAAGTGATCCAGACGGTCTCGCGGCTTGACCTGCGCGCGCGGTTCATCGTCGAAGGCTTTTTGTCGGGCCTGCATGCCAGTCCGTTTCAGGGCTTCAGCGTCGAGTTTAGCGAGCATCGCCGTTACTCGCAGGGCGACGACCCCAACGACATCGACTGGCTGGTCTTCGCGAAAACCGATCGCTTCTACATCAAGAAGTATCAGGCCGAGACCAACATCACGGGCTATCTGCTGATGGACCTGTCCGAGAGCATGGCCTACACATACCGGCAGCAGCTCACGAAGTTTGATTACTCGATCTGCCTGGCCGCCGCGCTCAGCTACCTGATGATTCACCAGCAGGACCCGGTCGGACTGGTCGCGTTTGGTGAGAAAATTCAGTACAGCCTGCCCGCCCGCAGCAAACGCACGCAACTGGCCAACATCCTCGCACTGTTGTCGAAGGCCAAGCCGCTCGGTCCGACGGAGATTGCCGCCAACCTGAAGCGAGTCGCCGCGATGGTCAAACATCGCTGCCTGCTGATGGTGTTCTCTGACCTGCTGACAGATTCAGAGCCCGTCATTTCAGCACTGCGGCTGCTAAAATACGCCGGGCATGACATCATCGTGTTCCATGTGCTGGACGAAGCTGAGGTCACGTTCCCGTTCGACGGCGTGGTTGACCTGAAGGACCCCGAGACCGATCAATCGCTGATCATTGATGCCGACGGCATCCGGGCCGATTACATCGAAACGCTGACCGCCTTGCGCGAGAACTACAAACAGTCTTGCCGCTCGATCGGAGTGGACTACGTACCGCTCGACACCAGCATGCCCTTCGATCGCGCGCTGCTCGAATACCTGTCCCAACGCCGGGGCAGGTTCTAGATTCCTCGCTCCAGACGAGCATCCCGCGTTGCCGGCCTTTACGAAAAGCTCATTGCGAGACTTTTTGGACCGCGGGCACATAAGTCCTTATGATGCACGCGCCTCGTCTTTTCTTCCCCGAATTTCAGTTGAAATATGGCTCACCTGGTTCCTGACCGACCGATTCGCGCGGTCGCGTTTGATCTCGACGGACTGATCTACAACACCGAGCACGTCTTCAATCGCACGGCCGTGCAGATGGTTGCCAATCGCAATCTGCCCATGCCGCCGGACCTGCTGAAAAGCATGATGGGACGCCGCGCCGAGGAAAGTTTCCTCGTCATGAAGCAGATGCTTAACCTGGCGGATTCGATTGAATCGCTGCAGCAGGAAGCCTGGGCCAGCTTCTTTGACATGCTCGATCTGCACCTGCGGCCGATGCCGGGGCTGTTCGAACTGCTGTCGCACCTGGAAACCTGCCAGTTGCCGAAAGCGGTCGCGACATCGTCGCCGCGGTGGTACATGGAACGCATGCTGGGACGGCATGAACTGGCTTCGCGGTTCTCGTTCGCATTAACCGCCGAGGATGTGAAGCTCGGCAAGCCGAACCCAGAGATCTATCTGAAAGCTGCGGCTGGACTGGGGGTAGACCCCGCAGAGATGCTGGTGCTAGAGGACAGTGAAGCGGGCACGCGTGCTGCGGCCGCTGCCGGCGCGTTTGTGATTTCTGTCCCGCACGAACACAGCAGCCACCATGACTTCAGTGTGGCGAAACGCGTGGCGAAGCAACTGGATGATGTTTTGATTATGGAACTGTTGAGCCCGCTCGCGAGGTCTACGGTTTCTGCCTCGTAAGGAGTGCATCATGTCGCTCGGTCGCCCTTTTATGACGCTTGTTCTGCTGCTGTTCATCCCGGGCTTCGCGGCTCGAGTCGACGGTCTTTGCGCGGACGAACCAAAGACCAAGGAGGTCAAGAAACCGCAACTGGAAGCCTGCAAGCTCGGTGACATCCACAAGATCTCACGCTTCGATTCTGTCTTTCTGGCTGGTGAGCCCACTGAAGATGACTTCAAACTGGCCAAGGAGAAAGAGGGCGTCAAAACGGTGATCAACCTGCGCACGCAGGATGAACTCGACTGGGACGAAGCAGCCGCCGCGAAGAAGCTGGGGATGGATTATTTTCATTTGCCGATCGGCTCGGCAGCCGCGCTGAAGGATGAGACCTTCACGAAGTCACGACAACTGCTGAGCGACAAGAAGCGGCACCCGGTGCTGCTGCACTGTGCGTCGGCGAATCGAGTCGGTGCGGTGTGGCTGGTGCACCGCGTGCTCGATCAACAAGTGCCGTACGACAAGGCTCTGGACGAGGCCAAAAAGGTCGGCCTCAAGTCCGCGGATCTGGAAGCCAAGGCCAAGGACTACATCACGCGCGAATCGGCGAAGAAATAGAAGAAATAGCGGACCATTCAGGCTGAACTGACTGGTAGCTGAAGTCGCGAGACTGCAGTACGACCGACCTCTCTCAAGTTCGGCGACACCACAATTCGACTCCGATCGACAGCGTGCTGGACAGACTCTCAACCGTTCCACAGCAGTGGGTTCGCCCAAACTACCTGACCTCTCTCGGGTGCCAAGTCTTTGCTGAGAGGTCCATACATACGGGATTAAACCTCTGGAGGGAAAACTCTCCGTGTAGCCCGCGGCAGAGCACGGCATCCGAGCCAATTCGGTGGCTGAATCCGCTGGACTCCACATTCCATTAATCGGGTCGCCTACGGCCGAAATGGCTAAAATTCAGCCATTTTCAGACACGCGAGAGCATTAGTTCTCAGAATCTGAACTGGCTCGCTCGCTCGACATTCACGGGAATTGTGAAGACAACTTCCTAGAGTCTTAACAATTCAGTTTTAGCATCGCGGGCAGTGGCCGCTCTGAAGTACCGCTGTTCGTAGCCCTTCGCGTGGCCGTTTGAGCACCGCATGAAATACTTCAGGAGTTGACCCCTTATGAAACGGACGAGCCTCTTTGCTGTTGTACTGGCTGTGATCGCCGCAGCAGGCTGTACGGTTCAGGACGCCACGCCACCCTCATCGGGCACCGCGCCCACGACTAAGACACCCGGCGGCGGGAACTCTGAACCAGCCTCGACCGGAGCCGCTGTCGCCGTCGAAGGCGAAATCAAGATCGACGGCTCCAGCACCGTGTTCCCGGTGTCTCAAGCCATGGCGGAAGAGTTCCAGAAGATCCACCCTAAGACTCAGGTCGTCGTGGGTGAATCGGGAACTGGCGGCGGCTTCAAGAAGTTTTCCGCTGGCGAAATCGACATCAATGACGCATCGCGTCCCATCACCGAAGCGGAAGCGAAAGCCTGCGAAGAAAAGGGCATCAAGTATGTCGGCTTCAAAGTGTGCATTGACGGCCTGTCGGTGCTGGTCAATCCGCAGAATGAGTTCGCCAAGGTTCTGACGACTGACCAACTCAAGCAGATCTGGCAACCGAACAGCACCGTTAAGACCTGGAAGGACGTCAATCCGGAATGGCCAGCCGAGCCGATCAAGCTCTATGGCCCGGGCACCGCCTCTGGCACGTTTGACTACTTCACGGAAGTGATCAACGGCAAGGCCAAGCAGTCCCGCACCGACTACCTGCCCAGCGAAGACGACAATGTGCTGGTGAAGGGCATCGCCGGTGATAAATATGCATTGGGCTACTTTGGTTTTGCGTATTATTCAGAAAACAAGGACAGCCTGAAGCTGATCAGTATTGCCAAGGGCAGCGACCCGGCCGCGGCAGTGACACCGTCGATTGAAACAATTCGCAGCGGCGAATACAGCCCGCTGTCTCGTCCGCTGTATGTGTATGTGACCGCACCCGCACTGAAGCGTCCGGTCGTGCAGGAGTTCATGCGATACTACCTCAACGCTGGCCAGAAGCTGGTGTCTGAAGTCGGATATATCGAACTCGACAAGCCGACGCTCGAAGAGCAGGTAAAACTTCTGGAAGATACAATTGCCGGTTTAAAGTAATCTTTGTCGCAAGTTGCCGCTCGAAAGAGGACCTTTCGGGCGATTGACAAGAAATGCGGGCGGACTTTGTAGTCCGCCCGCCTGATTGTTCTGGTTGACGGATCGCTTCGTTTCCATTTCACACAAGACTGTTGCCGTGTCCGTAACTCCTGACTCGCTCACGACCAGTCCCGCCTCACAGAGCAACTCGCTGGTACGTCGCTTTTCACTAACGGCGTTCAAAGAAGCGATCATCAAAGGCTTGCTGTTCGGCTGCGCTTTTTTGTCGATCTTTACGACGATTGCGATCATCTGGGTACTGCTCACGAACACACTGAGCTTCTTCGAGGATGTTTCGCTGGCAGAGTTTCTGGGCGATACCCGCTGGACGCCGCAATTCGAGGGTGAGCAGAAGCACTTCGGTATCTGGCCGCTGATAACCGGCACGTTCCTGGTTGCGATTATCGCTGCTTCAATCGGATTGCCGTTGGGCCTGCTGAGTGCGATTTATCTCAGCGAGTATGCCTCACCCAAAATGCGCAACATCGCAAAGCCGATTCTGGAAATCCTCGCGGGCATTCCGACCGTTGTCTTCGGTTACTTTGCGCTGGTCTTCGTGACACCTTTTGTGCTGCGGCCAATCCTGCAAACCATGCTCGGTTTTGAGGTCGGTATTTATAACGCTCTGAGCGCGGGAATTGTGGTCGGCATCATGATTGTGCCGACTGTTTGTTCGCTCAGTGAAGATGCCTTGCGGGTTGTTCCCAACGGACTGCGAGAAGCGGCCTACGCGCTCGGTTCGACCAAACTTGATGTTTCAGTGCGTGTTGTCGTGCCCGCAGCGCTCTCCGGTATCATCGCATCTTTCCTGCTGGCGTTCTCGCGAGCCGTTGGTGAGACCATGGCGGTGACAATCGCCGCTGGCCAGCAGCCGGTCCTGAATATCAACCCGCTGCAGAGCGTCGAAACGATGACGGCGTTCATTGTGAATATCAGCCTCGGCGACACGCCGGCGGGCAGTATTGAATACAAGAGTTTGTATGCCGTGGCGTTCACTCTATTCGCACTGACGCTCACGATGAATATTATTTCGCAATGGGTGATGCGGCGTTACCGCGAGGAGTATCAATGAGTCTCGGCTTCGACATTCCAGCCGATGATCTAGCCAAGCGGCATCGCAAAGAACGGGTCTTTGAATGGATCTGCCTCAGCGCGTTGTGGGCTGGCGTGGTCATTTTAGGCATCCTGGTCCTCGGTACCACCTATCAGGCCTGGGGCTGGTTGGACTGGCAGTTTCTGACCAGTTGGGATTCCCGCAAACCCGCAGAGGCAGGCTTGCTGGCTCCGCTGTGGGGCAGCTTTTGGATTCTCACGCTGACGGCGCTATTCACCATTCCCGTTGGACTCGGCGCGGCTGTTTACCTGGAAGAATACTCATCCGACACATGGATGCGCCGCATCATTCAGGTCAACTTGTCTAACCTCGCCGGAGTACCGTCGATTGTCTACGGCATCTTGGGTATGACGGTCTTTGTGCGAGCGTTCGGGATCTTCGGTTCCGAAGGCAAGAAGCTCGTCATTGAACTTGGCATTACGCAATGGACGATTCCCCTGCCGTTCGGCAGGTGCGTCGTCTCAGGAGCCTTGACGCTTACGTTACTTGTATTGCCCACGGTTATCGTTGCGGCTCAGGAAGCGCTGCGCGGCATTCCGGCTTCAATCCGCCATGCGTCGCTTGCACTCGGTGCAACCAAATGGCAGACAATTCGGCATCAAGTCATTCCCGCAGCATTGCCCGGCATTCTGACAGGCGTAATTTTGGCCATGTCGCGCGCGATGGGCGAGGCGGCTCCGTTGATCTTGATCGGTGCCTTAACTTACGTCGCTTTTGCTCCCGGTCGCATTGATAGCCTTGATGACGTTTTCAAAGACCCCGGAGCGATCCTGAATGCTCCTTTCGATACATTTAGTGCGCTACCGATTCAAGTTTTTAGTTGGATTTCCCGTCCGAAAGCGGGCTTTCAGCATGTGTCGGCCGCTGGAATCATTGTACTGCTAGTCGTGTTGATAACGATGAACTCAGTCGCGATCTATGCCCGACAGCGTTTTCGTACAAAACTGAAATGGTAGCCCTAATACACTAGCGACAACGACTGTCGCAACTCGTTTCGCGACTATGGAGAAACGCACCGGAGGCATCGCATCCCTTGTCTGCCAGCGCAGTTGAAGGTTCGCTCCGACCAACTCTCCATCAGGAAATGACGTTGAATTCCAGCCCACAGCCAGAGACCCCCAGCGTGCCAACACCTGGACCGAATAACGATAGTCCCGACATGAATACCGCGAACAAATCCGGCGTTGTTCCGAAGTTGCGTCCCACCGACGAACAGCCGCCGACCACCGCGCTCGGGCAATTCGCCAAGCTGTTTCAAAACAGCCGCAACGAACCCGGCGTGCCGAACCCCGATCAGGCTCCCAAGATTGAAGCTCAGGATCTGTGCTTCTTCTACGGCGAGAAGCAAGCTCTGTTCAACGTGACGATAAAGGTCCCGCCACGTTCCGTGACGGCTTTCATCGGTCCGTCTGGCTGCGGTAAGAGTACGTTTCTGCGAACGCTCAACCGCATGAACGACATCATCGAAGGCACGCGCCTGGCCGGCAAAGCGCTCTTCGATGGACAGGACATCTACGCTCCGAACGTGGACGTTGTGCAACTGCGCAAGAAGGTCGGCATGGTGTTCCAGAAGTCCACGCCGTTCCCGAAGTCGATCTTCGACAACGTGGCCTACGGACCGATGATCGCTGGCCAGCGCAATCGGAGAGTGCTCGGGGAGATCGTGGAGACCTGCCTCAAACGAGCGGCGCTGTGGAATGAAGTCAAAGACCGCCTCGCTGAGTCCGCACTCGCGCTGTCAGGCGGTCAGCAGCAACGCTTGTGTATCGCGCGATCGCTGGCCACGAATCCAGACGTCCTGTTGATGGACGAACCGGCTTCCGCACTGGACCCGGCTTCCACAGCCCGCATTGAAGACCTGATCTTTGAGCTGAAGCAGAACTACACGATCGTCATTGTGACTCACAACATGCAGCAGGCGGCGCGTGTGAGCGACTTCACAGCGTTCTTCTTTGAAGGCCGGCTGATCGAAATTGGCGAGACCCAGACTCTGTTCACCCGGCCCAAAGAAAAGAAGACGGAAGACTACATCACGGGTCGCTTCGGTTAATCTCCAGCCTCCCACTCGCCTTGTTTCGAGGTCGCCAGGCCCGAACAACCCACGCAGCATCACCTCACTGCGGTAACACGGCAGCACCGGAACTCTGGCGAGTTCGGTAGTACGTGACCGATTGCGAACGACCCGATGACGATTCACCTGACCCGCGACATGGAAACCCTGCACCGCGACCTGCTGTCGATGTGTGCGATGGTCGAAGAACTGATCCAGCAGGCGATCCAGGTGCTGGAAAAACCCAGCGTCGAAACAGCTCGACTGTTGGCCGAAAAAGATAACGAGATCGATCGCTGGGACGTCTCGATTGAGAACGAATGCCTGAAGCTGCTGGCTCTGCACCAGCCGGTTGCCACGGACCTGCGACGCATCGCATCCGTGCTGAAGATCACCGGCGAGCTGGAACGAGTAGCCGACCTCGGCGTGCACATTGCTGAACGCGCTTGTGGAACGTTGTCGCGTCCGGGCGCAACCATTCCCACAAAACTGCACGACATGGCTGACCTCGCCGTCGACATGCTGCACCGCGCAATTGACTCGTACGTCGAACTCGATCCCTACAAGGCCCGAGCGGTCTGCACGGACGATGATCGCGTTGACGAACTCAACCGCCAGATCATTCGCGAGCTGACCGAACTGATGCAGTCCAATCCGGATCTGGTCGAACCGCTGATGCATGTCTTTTCGGCATCGCGGCACGTTGAGCGTGTTGCGGATCATGCGACAAACATCGCCGAGGACGTCGTCTACATGGTGGAAGGCGTCATCATCCGCCACCGCAACTCGCTGTCTTAGCGAAGATCTCCACGAAATTGCTCAGAGCCCGCGGGCATGCGCCCAACGGGAAGGACGACAACGCAACTGTTAGTTCCTACGTTGATGCGGGCGAACGTGACCCTGGCAACGCTTTCATGAAGGAACAACATGCGACGACTGACTGCGCTCTTCAGCTTTCTGATGATGACAGCCCTCGCGGCGGCGGCGGAAACAGCAGCTCCGGAGAACATCGAACAGCGCGGCACACTCGAGAACTCTCGCATTCGCTTTGAACGCGAGCGCAAGGGGCACGTGGCGTTCATTGGCGGATCCATTACGGAAATGGACGGCTACCGCCCGATGGTCTGCAAGGACCTGCAGAAACGCTTTCCGCAGACCGAGTTCATTTTCACCGATGCCGGCATCGCGTCGACTTGCTCGACGACGGGCGCGTTTCGCCTCCAGCGAGACGTGCTTTCGAAAGGACCGGTGGACCTGTTCTTCATCGAGTTCGCAGTGAACGACGATCAGGACGCCATGCATGCGCGGCGTGAATCGATCCGCGGTATGGAAGGCATCTTGAAGCAATGCTTCCGGCACAATCCGAAGATGGACATCGTGATTACCTACTTCGTGAACGAAGGCATGCTCGCGAAGCTGCAGAAGAATGAAGTCCCCGTTTCCATCAACGCGCACGGAATCGTCGCGCGGAATTACGGCGTGACGACGATTCATCTGGCCCGAGAAGTCGCTGAGCGAATCACGGCGCAGAAGCTGACTTGGAAGGAATACGGCGGCGTGCATCCGGCACCGCGAGGCAATCGCATCTGCGCGGACATGATCGATCAGTTGTTCAATCAGGTCTGGAAAGAGCCGCTCAACGCGTCAGCGGAGCTCAAGGATCATCCGCTGCCCGCTCAATTGCTGGATCCGAGCAGCTATGACGCTGCCCGTTTTCTCGACTTGAAGTCGGCGGTGATTAAGAGCGGCTGGGAAATGGGCGTCCCTGTGTGGGACAAGTTGCCCGGTACGAAGCGCCCGCGATTCACGTCCGTCGAAATGTTGACCGCCGATCAACCGGGAGCCGAGTGTTCTATCGAGTTCACTGGCAGACTCCTTGGAGCGTACGTTGTCGCTGGGCCTGATGCCGGGATTGTAGAAGTCAGCATCGATGGTGGTGACTTCACCAAGCACGACTTGTTTCATCGTTTCAGCGGCGGACTGCACTATCCGAGGACTGTTGTCTTCAACGCCGACCTGGCACCCGGCAAACACACTGCAGTGTTGCGGATCGGTGCTGCCAAAAACGAAAAGAGTTCCGGGACTGCCGCACGCATCATGCAACTGACTGCGAATTGAACACCCGGATTGGGTCTCGCTCGAGTTTTCAATGCTACGCGGCTTGAGAACCGGGCGGGGCTTTGAATTCACCATTCTCGCCGACGTCTTCGAAGCGCACCGACATGCGTTTGGAAACGCCGGACTGTTCCATCGTCACGCCGTAGATGACGTCCGCGACGACCATCGTGCGCTTGCGGTGACTGATCATGATGAACTGAGTTGTGTCGCGGAACTCGCGCACGACGGACGCGTACCGCTCGACGTTGGCGTCATCGAGTGCCGCGTCCACTTCGTCCAGAATACAGAACGGACTGGGGCGGCTCTTGAAGATGGCCAGCAGCAGGGCCACTGCCGTGAGCGTCTTCTCGCCACCGCTCAGCAGGCTGATGCTGCGCAGCTCCTTACCGGGCGGACGAGCGACGATATCGATGCCGCAATCCAGCACGTCGTCCGGGTCTTCCAGAATGACCTCGCCGTCGCCACCACCGAACAGCTTGCGGAAGAGTTCGCGGAACTCTTTGCGAATCGATTCATAGGACTCCAGAAAGAGCCGCTTACTTTCGGCGTTCACCTTCTTGATGATCTCTTCGAGCGTGTTCTTGGCCTCGGTCAGGTCCATTAACTGGGCATGGAAGTGCTGATATTTGTTTTCGAGTTCTTCAATTTCTTTCAACGCGTCGATATTCACTGAGCCCATCGACTTCAGCTTGCGTCGCAGGCGGTTGACCTCTTCTTCAATCTCCGCGCGGACGTCCACAAACCGCACGGTGCCTTGCGCATTCTCAAAGCTTAGCGAACCAGTTTCATCCGGTTCCGTGACGGCGTCGCCCGGCACTTCATCAGTGATCAACTCGTCGCTTTGTGCCAGCGGTTCGTCATCGGTAAGGACTGCATCAGGTTCAGCGGCTACATCCGGAGACGCCGTGTCTACGAGCCCCTTGGACTTGAGGTAGTCGTGAAACGCAGACGCGCCGGAATCAATGACTTGCGCGAGCGTCAGGCCGTACTCTTCCTCGATGCGCTGACCGCAGGTTGTCAGTTGATGCTGAATCTCGCGGGCGCGTAGCTCATCCTCATGCTGCTTGTCAGCAATCGCGCGGCGACTTTGCCGAATGCGATTCTCTTCTTCGCTGAGCTCGGCTCGAACCGTGCGCATCTGCAACTTCTCGTGAGTCAGTGCGTAAACGTGTTTTTGAACTCGTTCGGCGACGATGGCCAGTTCCGACAACTGTTGTGACGCGCTCTCCAATGCCGCTTGCGAAAGCTGACGTTGTGCGGTGAGCTCCTGGAATCGACGCGCCGCTTCTTCGGCTTGCTCACTCTGCGAATGAGTTTCGTTGCGCAAGCGTTGCACGGACTTGGTGAGATTGGCTCGCCGTTCTTCTCGTTGAGCCAGTTTCAACTTCTCCTCGGTGTGTTGCTGCACGAGTGTCTGTCGAGCGTCGTCAAGCTCCTTCGTCTGCTGTTCCAGTTCGGCGATGGCCGCTGTTGCCTGCTGCTGGGATTCGTCGAGTTGCATCAAATCTGCGACGCAGCGTTGCAGACCGATCTCGCACTCACCGGCTTGCTTGGCGTCATCGGCAAGCTGTGCCTCTTGGGCCGCACGATCTCGTTCGAGGCGTTCGACGGCTTGTTGTTGGACATCGAACTCCGATCTGGCCTGAGTCAGTTTCTCATTCACTTGATCGCGCGCGGAGGCGACTGATGTCAGTTCGCCTTCGATGGCGGACAACTGGTCGCTCAACGCCATCAACTGGCGTTCGCTGGATTCAACGCTCTGGTCGAGCCGGATGATGTCGTTCTTCAGCCGGCGCAGCTCGCTCTTGCGCGAGAGAATCGCGGACTCACCGCGCAGGCTGCCTGCATGCAAGGTGCCGTCGGCGTCGAGCAATTCGCCCTGCAGAGTGACAAAGCGGCAGCCAGCTTGATGCTCTCCCGTCAGTCGAAAAGCCGCGTCCAGTGACGTCACGATCCAGGTTGTTGAGAGCAGTCTGCTCGCGAGGTCGCGGAACGGGCTGGTGGATGCGATCAGATCATCGGCCCGATTGATGACGTCGGGATCAGCGTGCAGGTCGATTGTTGACGCCGTCTGCAAGTGATGGCTGGTTCGAATGAAGCCGACACGGCCGTCGATTCGTGTGCCGCCGCGATTGAGATAGTCGATCAGCGGCTCAAACTCATCGATCACAATCAACTGTGCCCGATCGCCCAACGCGACTTCGAGCAGCGCGGCGTTGTCGAGGTCCACGTCCAACAGGTCGGCGACGCTACCGCGGATGAGGTTCCACGGCGACATGTCTGTTGATCGCGCGCGCGCCAGAATCTCTTTGACGCCGATAGCGACGCCTTCCTGACGCTGTTCGAGATCTTCGAGGACGTGCAGGCGAGCTTGAGTGCCGCTGCGTTTTTCTCTGAGTTCTGAGAGTTTTTGCTGCGTTGCTTCCTGCTCCTTGAGCAGCTTCTTCTGCTTTGAACGCACAGACTGGACTGATTCCGAGATCGCCGACGAGCGGCTGAGAACTTCGTTCACGGCAGCTTGCCGCCGACTCAGCTCCATCTTGCCCGCGTCGATCTCACCCAAGAGAGAATCGCGACGTTCTTCGTGCAGCTTGCGAGACTGCTGCAGCGACTCGATCTGCGCCTGGAAGAATGCCATGCGCTGATTGATCTCAGTGCCTTGTTTGGCCAGTTCTGTGCGTTTCTTGTGGTGTTGCTCCAGTTGGCGACGCAGTTCTGCGAGTGATTCTACCGTCGCGCTGATGCGCTCGTCGTGTTGCTGCAACGCCGACTGCTGTGCCGTGTAGGTGTCTTCGAATGTCGCCAGCTCCTGCTCGGTTGTTGCCAACTCGGCGGCGGCGTCCTTGAGTCGTTGTTCGGTGCTACCGCGCTGGCGGTTGAGCCGTTCCAGATCGGCGTCGAGTTCACGCAAGCGATCTGTCGTGTGATGCACAGCGACTTCTTGAGCGACGATGGCTTCGCGATTGGTTGACGCCTCACGTTCCGCTTCGCGCAGTTTGTCTTCGACGCCATTCAGCTCCTGATCGAACGAAGCCAGACGCTGCTCAATCTGCGATTGCTGCGCTGAGAGCGTATCCAGTTCACCCTGACTCGTTCCCAGTCGCGCGTTGATTCGCTGCAACTCGGCGGAAAAGTATTTGTGGTCGTCGGCAACCAGACCAAGCCAGGCGCGCTTCAGTTCTTCCGAAACTTCGCGGTACTTCGTTGCCTTCGCCGCGTGGCTGCGAGTCGAGTTCAACTGCGACTCCAGTTGCTGCACGATATCCGTCAAACGCAGCAGATTCTGTTGAACGCGCTCAATCTTCTTGAGAGCGTCAACCTTGCGCGTCTTGAACTTGCTGATACCGGCGGCTTCTTCGAAGACCAGTCGACGCGCGGCTGGATTCGAATGCAGGATCTGATCGACTCGGCCCTGTTCGATAATGCTGTAAGCCGACGTCGCTGCTCCGGTGCCGCTGAAAACATCCTTGATGTCTTTGAGTCGCGAGACCGCGCCGTTGATGAGGTACTCCGAATCGCCGTTGCGCCACAGACGGCGGCCGATCGTGACTTCCTCCGTATCGACGGGCAGAAAGCGTGTGCGGTTGTCGAATGTCAGAGTGGCTTCGGCGAACGCGCTCGGCTTGCGGCCCGTCGAGCCGTTGAAGATGACATCGGTCATCTCTTTGCCGCGCAGGCTTTTGGGGCTCTGGTCGCCGAGAATCCACTTGATGGAGTCGACGACGTTGCTCTTCCCGCTGCCGTTGGGCCCGACAACGACCGTGATCCCGAGCGCGAAGTCGAATCGCGTTCGATCGGCAAAGCTCTTAAAGCCGAATAAGTCGAGCGACTTCAGCATTGAGAAAACGCCTGGGACCAATGTCTAGGACTGGAAGGACCTAAGACTGAGCAACAACGAGAACAGCCGGCAACAAAGATACGAGCGACGAGTTTGAGTGGATGAGGAATGGATTGGATCTAAAAATGAGTGCTCCCCTCGCCCCGGTTTTCCGGAGCGAGAGGAGTGAACTTCGAACAAGACGAAAGACGCCCGGCTACCACGGCCAGAGCGACCACTTCTTCTTGTCGGTCTTGGTCTCCGTGCGAGCGTCAACCAGCGACGCCGTGCCTTCCTTTTCTTCGGGTTCGGCGGGTTCTTCTTCCTCTTCGCCCGGCTCACCGTCGGTATTGCGTTGATACAGGTTCGGAGTAAAGGTCGGCTTGCCCGCACGAGTACCATCGCCCTCATCTTCCGAGTCTCGATAGTAGATGCGACCGGCTTGCGGCAGAGCGTCGATTTCAAAGCGTCCCGGCAAGTTGCCTTGACGATCGGCCTGCACCAGCAATTGGGCAACGTCGGGATAACTCGCGCCCAGCTTCGCAGCAGCGCGGATCACTTCTTCAACTCGACGAGAACATTCCAGACGATGGTCATTGCGCACTCCAAAACGAGTCACGCTGACCCGATCAGAGCCCGGACGGCAGGTCACCATGATGTGGTTGCCGGCTCGTAGTGCCATCGGCGTGATGAACTCCTGGTCTTTGTTGAAGAGCACAATTTCCGATCGCTTTCGATGAGTGATATGCACCATCGGTTCGCCCTTGGTGTCGAGCGGATGCAGATGGAATTCCTGATTGATGTACTCGCCTTCGATGTATGGATCGAGATCGTCCAGAGTCCAAAGGGCGCGAAACGCTCCATAACGAGTCTCGGCACTGTCCAGAACCTTGCCCTGATCGTCTGCCTGGGCGCTCATCAGCTCACGCAGCACGATGTGAGACTTTGGATCTGACAATGTCGACAGCGCCGCGAATGAGAACACTCGGAACGCACGCTCTTTCAGCGCCGCTTGCTTCAACACTTCGATGCCGTCGGGCACTTCGAGGTAGGCCAGCGCGGTGGCCGCATGAAACTGACACTCGAGCGAAGGGCTCTTCAGACCTGACTTCAGAATCGGAATGGCTTCGTTTCCAATGGCTTCGAGTTGCAGCGACGCACGCTCGGATTTCTCTGGAACCATGAGGTCCTTTTCCAGACGCTGCAGGCGCACGCGTTGCTCAACCGGAGTCTCGCGGAACGCGATGGCCTGGATCACTCGCTGATAGCGCGGCCAATTTTCCTTGTAGCGCGGGTGTACCTTCAGCACGATGCGCTGGTCGGTTTGGGCCTTGGCTAATGGTTCGCGAACTCCGTGTTCGTTGTACGCGTAGAACCGGTGCCCAACGCGATCAGCGACTCGGGTCACGTTACGGAAGTTACGAAACTCGCTCTTCAGGTAGATGGCCATGTCGCGATCAATCGTCGATGTGCCGCCACCCAGCACCCAGCCGCGGCGCAGCACGCCGGCCATGTTCTCTTCTTTGCCTTCACCAGTAGAAATCAGCACGGGGCCCTTGGCCTTCGCCACCATGTGGCCTTTCATCTGCCCTTTACCGGCAACAATCGCCGTTTCGCTGAGAATGGTTTCCATCAGCCGGCCACCGTTCAGACTGGTTCCGGCGTCGCCCTCGATACGAACTTCGATATCAAACTTCTCGCCCTTGCGGACCAGAGGGGGCAGATAGGCTCGAACCACGACCATGGCGGTGTCGGGCGACGCGATCAGTCGATTAGGTTCATCCACTTCGCGACGGCGCAGGTCATCCAGCAGCGCCTCACGTTTGGGGCTGGGCGGAGGGTCGCCGCCGGTACCATTGAGTCCGACGACCAGTCCCACGCCTTCCAGCACAACGGGCTGTAAGCCCGAGAACGAGGTGTAGTCCCCGACGAGCGGCGTCGTGAGCTTGGTGCCCTCGACGAATTCGTCGTCTTTCTCTTTGTCCTTTTCATCCGGGCTTTGCGAACGCGGGCTGAACGGCTTGGTGAGCTTGCTGAAGTTGAGCTTCTGGCAACCAGTGGCCGTGATCGACACCAGCGCGAGTGCCGCCAGCCAACTGGCCAGGACGAAACCGCGTTGCAGGCCAGGCCGTGACGAGCGATGTCCAACTGCTTGAAGAAGCATGGCAAAGCATCCGTGCGATGAGGTGGGATAACTTGAAAGGACGTGTGAGCGAATGCTCGGCGAGACGAATCGTTCCGGCTCTACGCGAAGGAAGGATGAGCGTGTACCGAAGTACAAACTCACAGCGCAGCCCGGCTCATTAGGAGAAGAGGAGCGGGAACATACGCCCGCCGTGAAAAGTTGGTCAATGTGACTTCGAGGCGACTTCCTTAGAGAAAAGCCGCCGAGTTGGCGAAATTGCATGAATTCAGCTCGCCACATCCGAAGTCGTTCCTGCGGACATGGGATCCACAGTTGTCGTTTCGTTCGCGATCGCGGCAGTTCGTTGTTCACGCTGGCAGCGAGCAGCTTGAGATCGCTCCTGTGCAACAAAAAATCCGCAGGCCGGGTTCACGACCTGCGGATCGATAGTTGGCAGTATGACCTTCAGCTCAATGACGCGGACTACTGGCCGATGCCTGGGTCGAGCTGGCGGGCAACCTCGTAGTCGGCGCGAGCGCCTTCCTTGTTGCCGCGTTCTTCGCGTTGTTGTGCTCGTCGGAAATAGGCTTCCGCCACTCCCGTATCGAGCCGTTTAGCAGACGTGTAGTCGTTGATGGCGTCGTCGTAGCGTCCCATCTGCAGGTAGGCGTCACCGCGAATCGACAGGGCTTTGTTGCTCCACTTGCGTTCGAGTGCATCGCTGCAATCGGCAATCGCCTTCTGCGGTTCGTTGTTTTCGAGGTAATACATCGCGCGGCTGATGTAACCATCGCTACTGTCCGGTGCGACGTTGATCGCAGCTTCGTAGTTAGCCAGTGCGATATCCGAGCGACCGCCCTTAGCCAGATGGCTGGCACGCTGGATGTAGGGTTTTGGATCTTTCGGCGATTTCGTCACGGCCGTGTTGAGATCGTTCAATCGGGCCAGCCAGGCAATCTTGTCGCCGTCGGCATCAGCCTGCTGCTGCATACCGAGTTCCAGATAAGCGGTGCGGCGATTCTGGTAGTGCTTGGGGTTGGTCTCATCCAGCGCGATCGCGGCCGAAAAGTCCTTCGCGGCTTCACGATACTTCTTCACTCGCATGAACAGCATCGCCCGGTTGTTAATCGCGTTCGCGTATTTGGGATTCAGCTCAATCGCCTTGTTGAAGTCGTACAAGGCCTTTTCATTGGAACCGGACTGATACCAGGCGAAACCTCGATTATTGAAGCCGTCCACGTAGCTGGGATCGATCTCAACCGCCTTATTGAAATCTTCGACGGCGGCCTTGTAGTCGGACTTCGCAAGGTGGACCAATCCGCGGTTGTTGTAAGCCTGAACGTACCTGGGATCGGCTTTCAGCGCGGCAGCGAAATCATCCAATGCCTGATCGTGCTGACGTCGGGTCAGCATGAACAAGCCGCGCATGTTGTGATAACGGACTTCCTTGCCGTTCAGCTCGATCGCTTTGGCGTAATCCACTGAGGCGAGTCGGTCCTGTCCGGCGTCCGCGAGAATGCCCGCACGCTGAAAGTAAGCTTCAGAGCAATTCTTATCTGTTGTGATCGCCGCGTTCAGCTTCTCGACGGCGCTAGCAAACTGTCGCTGCTGGATGAGCGAAACTGCTTCTTCGACAAGTTGCTTCGCTTTGCCGGAGCCCTCTGATGCGACGGCTGCGGGATTGTTTCCGTCTGCTCCGGCGGTGGCAGGATCAGCATCATTCTTCCCACAGCCAGCCAGTCCGGCTAAGGCCACAACACACCACGGCCACGAACGGAATTTGAGTCGCAAAGACATCCTTGTCTCTCCCTTGCGCAGCTCAGAAGAACGGGGAAATTGCCAGACATCGGCAATTCTTCGAACTGACGCAAACGGGCTTGTACGACTGGAACGAAAATTCTGTCAACGTGACTCAGCCGTACGCATGAAACCTGCGGACGCGGCCGGGATTCTCCGGCCAACTTACATTCCTGTGTCGATTGTGCGCTAGTTATTACCGGGCTTGCTCGGCTCCGTGGACTTCTTCAAATCGCGAACGGATTGCAGTGTCGCGGCGTATTCGGCGTTCTGAGGGAACTCTTTGGTGAGTTCAACGAGCAACGCTTCCGCCTGGTTCAGGGCCTTCAAGGCGTCTTCCGCGTGCGTGCGTTGCAGTTCCAACTGGGCCAGGTTGAACAGCAACTGAGCCAGTTCAAAGCGGTAACGCGGCACGGCGGGATTGCGGCCAACCAGCTTTTCCAACGCCGCGCGGGCTTTCACATAGCTATCGACGGCGATGTCCAGCGACTTGCTGTCCTCAACCGACGTAGCCGCCGAGTCATCGCCGAGCAGCCGATAGGCCATCGCCAGCATGTGGCGGTCTTCGAGGTCGTTCGGGTCTTCGACCAGCAGTTCTTCGAAGCGTCGAATTGCCGACTGAGCTCGCTGCTTGACCACCGGAACGTCGTCTCGTTCCAACGCGAGATTGGCGAGGTTGTAATCCCCCTTCGCCAGATCACGACGTAGCTTGCGGTCCTTCGGCTTCGTGGGGAGGACTCGCAAGCGATAGTCCTGTGCTTCCGTCAGCGCCTTCTGAGCGCTATCCAGTTCACCACGTTGCTTCTCCAGCAGGCCGAGGTTCATGTCCACACTGGCCAGCAGCCGGTCGTACTCGAAGCGTTCCTGCGGATCAGGAGTCTCATCTGCCAATGCCGCTCGAATGCGGCGTGCTTGCTTGAAAGACTCTTCCGCCAGATCGAGCTGCCGCAGACGCGAGTGTGCCCGGCCCATCGCGTTGAAGGTATTGCTGAGGAACTGTCGGATCGGCTTGTCATTGGGCTTCGCCTTGAGTTGCTCATCAAGCATCTCGCGAGCCTTCGTGTACGACACCATCGCAGCCTGCGGAGATTCCAGTTCTTCGACGATCAGACCGATGCGATAGTGCGTCGCGGCCAGTTCTTCCTGCACGGTCGGGTCTTGTTCCCGACGTTCCAGCAGCCGCTGATAGTACGAGTGCGCGAGCTGCAGCAGTTCCTTCCGCAGCCCCTGAGCACCGGGTTCATTCAGCAGACGCTCTTCACTGACTCGCGTGAAGAACTCGTTGACCGCCGATAGCGCGTCTTGAAAGCTCGCCTCAGACAGCACCTGTGCAGTCTTCGTTGTTTCCAGACTGCTTTCGACCTTCTTCCGAGCTTCTTCGGTTTTTGCGTACGCGACACTCATTGCGCCGAGCCCGAACAAAAGCGATGCCAAGACGGCACCAATCGCGCCGGCAATGAAGGGATTGCGACGGCACCAGCGGATCAGTCGCTCAGGTCGGCTGATCGGCCGCGAAAGAATCGGTTCGTTCTTGAGGTACCGCTGCAGCTCGTCGGCCAGTTCTTCAGCCGTTTTGAAGCGGCGTGAAGGCTCCTTCTCCAGACACTTCATGCAAATCGTTTCGAGGTCGACGTCCACCGCCGAGTTCAGTTCGCGCAGCCGCACGGGATCCTTGTCGAGTACCTGCCGCATCGTGGCCACGGACGAAGCCGCCTGAAACGGAGGGCGGCCGCTCAGCACGTGATAGAGCGTCGCGCCCAATGAATAGATGTCGGCGGCGGCCGTGACATTGGCAGCATCGCTGAACTGCTCGGGCGGCATATAAGGGGGAGTACCCATCGTTTCGCCCGAACGCGTCATCTCGACATCGTGATCGGTCAACTTCGCGAGACCGAAGTCCGCGATGCGCGGGCGAAGCGTCCCGTTCTCAATGAGAATGTTCTGCGGCTTGATGTCGCGGTGCAGAATGCCAGCCCGATGAGCGGCATGCACGGCGCGACAGACCGGCTCCAGAAAACTCGCCGCCTGCTGGTTGTCGATCGGATTCAGGCGCAGTCGGTCCGACAAACTCGAACCATCGACATACTGCATCGAGAAGAAGTGGCAGCCGTTCGCTTCGCCGACTTCGAACACGGTCACGATGTTGTCGTGCTGCAGGCGACCGGCAGCTTCGGCTTCCTTATGAAAGCGATCGATCGTCCGGGCGCGAGTCATGTCGCTCATGCTGCCCAGACTGTCCGGTCGAATCAGCTTCAAGGCGACGATGCGGTTCGCGCGACGCTGACGGGCTCGGTAGACGATGCCCATGCCGCCTCGTCCCAGCTCTCCCAGAATGTCGTAGTCACCGATGGAAGTCGGCGCCAGCGTCGCCTGCATCTTGGCTCGCGCGGCGGCTGCCGAACTTCGGATGTTGGCTGGCGTCGCACGTTCGTCGATGGTGGCATCAGCCGACGGTTCATCGGCAATCGCCATTCGCGCCAGATCTGTTTCATCGATCGTCATCTGGCTGAAATCGTCTGTTTCCAGATCCACATCGAGATCCAGCGCTTCGTTAAGCGTCTGCATCCCGGCGAGGTCCGCGTCGTCCGAATGGCCTTCAAGTCTGTCGACTTTGATTTCGACGACCGTTTCGCTGCCGCCCTCACCGACGGTGGCAGCGTCTGGGGCCGGCGCATTGGTGCTGGGCGCACTGACGGGAATCTCGAGATTGGTATCCAGATCTTGAAGTGGCGTTGCCATGACTGTCTTTCCTGACGCGGCATTCAATCCGCCAACCGGCATTCAGTGCCCGGCTGGAAACAGGTCGTGACGAGCAATCCTGAACTCAAAGGGTGCATTTTGCAGCAGTCCTCGGCGAGTTGCCCCGAATGTTGCCTGCTTTTTCGATAGACGCAACTTAGATGCCATCAGAGCGCACACGAATTCTGGACACCTTGCGACGAAGCTTCGTCCACAAGAGTTCCAGAAGTAACCAATTCAAGTCGGTCAGAATTTGCCTGATGCGTGGCCTCTTCTAATTCGTGATCGCGATGTGTGTATTGGCGTCTCAAACAGGTTGAAAACGCCATTCTGATGAATTAGACGCCAGATCCTTTGAGGGAGAACTCGCCGCGAACTTGTCCGGTTTGACACCACGCCTCAGAATCCCGCCGACAACTTTTCGTTTACGATGGACTTGATCGTAGACGATTGGCCAACCGGCTGGTTTCGCTCACCAGCCGATTCCGTTGAATTCGAGATCGTATGGCTCAGGCCGTTCCGCAAAATAACACCACCCCGCTGCGTGGCATGATCGGGTCATGCGCTGCAATGCAGGAGGTCTACAGGCTAACTCGACGGGTTGCTCAGGCTTCAACCACCGTTTTATTGACTGGTGAAACGGGCACTGGCAAGGAACTGATTGCCCGGGCCATTCATGAATTGAGCCCGCGCAGCTCCGGCCCCTTCATTCGAGTCAACTGCGGCGCGCTCAGCGAAAGCCTGCTGGAGAGCGAACTCTTCGGGCACGTGAAGGGCGCCTTCACCAACGCTTTTGAAAACCGCACCGGCCGTTTTGAAGCTGCTCACGGCGGCACGATCTTTCTGGACGAAATCAACTCCGTCAGCTTCAAGCTGCAGGTGAAGCTGCTGCGAGTGCTGCAGGAGCATGAGTTCGAACGCGTCGGCGATACGAAAACCATCCGCGTCGATTGCCGTATCGTCGCCGCGACCAATCGTGATCTGCAGGACGAGATCGAATCCGGGCGCTTTCGAGAGGACTTGTACTATCGACTCAACGTCGTCCCGATTTACCTGCCCCCGCTGCGCGATCGTTCGGAAGACGTTCCGGCGCTGGTGGAATCGTTCCTGGTCCAGTACGCCCGCGAGACCAACCGGCCGGTGCCGAAGCTGATGCCCGACGCTATTGCGTCACTGAAGTCGTATTCGTGGCCGGGAAACGTCCGCGAACTGCAGAACTATGCCGAACGGGCAATTGTCCTGATGGAAGGTGACGAGTTCCGAGCCGACCTGTTGCCGCCACACGTGCGCGGCCTGGCTCCGATGCGTATCGGACGGCAAAAGGCAGGCGGCATCGAAAAGGTCGCAGAAGAACTGGTGACGCTGGGAGTGTCCCAATACGCTGCCGAAGGCAAGCCGTATGAACGAGTGATGTCTATCGTCGAACGCGAATTGCTCGTACAGATGCTGCGGCAATGCCAGGGCGTGCAGATCAAGGCCGCGGAACGGTTGGGGATCAACCGCAACACGCTGCACAAGAAGGTGGAGGAATACGGACTCGAAGGTGAGCGTCCGTAAGGAATACTGGTGATGGAACGAGTCAGCGTTTTCTGTTTTCTCGCGAGCTACAGTCTCGCGACGCTCTTCGAATTCGCTCGACTGCGTTTTCGAGGTGGCTGGACTCGCGCGCTGACACTGGGCTGGACGATTGCTGGTCTGGTCGCCCACACGGTCTATCTGCTGTCACGCAGCGGGCGTGCGGAACTGCCGCCGCTGCTGGCCTCCAGTCACGACTGGTTCCTCGTGCTGGCGTGGATCGCCGTGCTGCTGTTCCTCTTTCTGACGTTGCTGGACGCGACCATTCCGCTCGGCATGTTTGTGCTGCCGATTGTCCTGACGCTGGTGATCTCGTCGCAGTTTGTGAGTACGGCTCCGCTGGACTTCATCAAGGGCGACCCGTCTCAAGTCGCCGCCCGCGGCTGGGCGATGCTGCATAGCTCGTTGCTGGTGATCGGTATGGGAGGAGTGCTGACGGGACTCATTCTGGCGGTCATGTACCTCGTGCAGCACCGCCGCCTGAAGCAGCGACAAACGTTGGAACAAGGTCTGTCGCTACCGAGTCTCGCGCGGCTCAGCAGTTGGAACTGGTGGGCCGTGGTGTTGTCCTTCCCGACACTGACGCTGGGCATGGCGGCTGGCTTCATGCTGGGTTTTGCCGGTCGCACGCCGAACGTTTCGACTTCGATGGTGCTGGCTGATCCGGTGGTCATCGGCAGTGGCATCAGCTGGTTTGTGATGGTCGGCTTCTTCGGCTGGCTAGTGGCGACTCAACGCCCGGCGGCCAAACAGGTTGCACTGCTCACCCTGTGGGCCTGCGGCTTTCTGGTGCTGACGATCTTTGGATTGCAGGTGGCCGCGAGCAACAGCGCGATCGGTTCGTTACACTCTTAGGCTCTCTGCGGCTGCTGGTTCGCCGGTCGCCCGGTTACTTGATGATTTCGCTGCGCAGGTATCTTCATGTTTGACGAATCATTGTTGTCGCTGCCGGTTGTCTCCGATCCACCGCCGTCTGAAGCACCCGTTGAAGTGCGTCGATTGCCGCGCTGGCTGAAACGCCCGTTGCCGAAGCCGGGCATGTTCTATACCAGCTCCGTCATTGAAGATCTGCGCCTGGAAACCGTCTGCGAAAGTGCCAAGTGCCCGAACCGCACCGAGTGCTGGTCGCAGCAGACCGCGACGTTCATGATTCTCGGCAACGTCTGCACGCGTCCGTGCGGGTTCTGCTCGGTACCGCGCGGCAAGACGGAACTTGTGCAGGCCGACGAACCCGAACGCCTGGCCGAAGCGACGAAGCGGCTCGGGTTGAGCTACGTCGTCATCACTTCCGTGACCCGCGATGACATGCGCGATGGCGGAGCCGAACACTTCTACCGCTGCGTGACCGTCGTTCGCGAAAAGACCGGTGCGAAGATCGAAGTGCTGACCCCGGACTTCCTTGGCAACCGCGATGCGATTCATCGAGTCATCGAATCACGCCCGGACGTGTTCAATCACAACACCGAAACCGTGCCGCGTCTGTACGACCGCGTGCGCCGCAACGCCGAGTATCAACGCACCCTGAATCTGCTGGATCAGGTCAAGCAGGAAGCGCCCGACATGCCGACCAAGAGCGGCCTGATGCTGGGCCTCGGCGAAACGCGTGAAGAGCTGCTCGAAGTCTGTGCCGACCTCCGCAAGGTTGGCTGCGATATGATTACGCTCGGCCAGTACCTGCAGCCGACTCCGGCGCACCTGCCCGTCGAGCGCTACGTGCCTCCGGAAGAGTTCGACGAGATCGGCGAGCTGGTCCGCAAGCTGGGCTTCAGCATGGTGGCCAGCGGTCCGTTCGTCCGTTCGAGCTACCACGCGGGCGAAATGGCCGAACAAGCTGTGCTGGCACTGACCTGACTTCCGGAACCGCTCACGTTCTTTCACGGAGTGAAAGACGACACTCTGCCGACCGAGCATGAAGCGACTTAGCGGTCACTCATCTTTGAGCCTCCATCTGCGACCGTAGGGACAGCACATGCTTCAGTTCGGCAACTCGTCTGTGGCCGTCGCCAACACTTCCGACGAAGCATTCCTGGCCGCGCTCAAGTGGCGTCCGTCGGACACTGCATTACTGAGCAAGCAAGATCAGCGGGCGGACCTGAAGACCATCGGCATGTGCTGGAAGAACTTGCTCGCCAAACAGGACGAGTCCACGCGACCGGCCCGGCTGCTGTCGCTCGACTGGTGCATTGCCGAAGGCCACTGGTCGTGTCCTGAAATCATCGGCGTGCTGCGCGGTAAGTCGAAGAAAGCAGCTAAGGCGGACCTGCCTGAACGACTGCGCGGCTGGCTCAACGATGAACTGCTCACGGCTTCGCCCGCTGGATTGCTGGCCTGCTGCGAGATCCTCTTGTGCCACGCTCAAGCGCTGCCAGCCGAGACGATCGGTCAGGTTTGGCGAGTCGCTCTCTCGGGCGCGATGCAGCACGCGACCGGCTGGCTGACGGAAGACGTCTCCAGCGCCGACCCCGAAGAGATGCCTCAAGACTCACCACTGGCCGGCATCATGGATGGTCTGCTGCCGTGGATCTGCGGCATCCTCTTTGATGATGTCAGCGGCGCGCCGAAGCTGGCGAAAGTCGGTAAGAAAGCTCTGCAACAACAACTGCTGCAAGGTACGGATGACAACGGTGCGCCGATCGCTCAGGTGGTGCGTGACCTGTCGGGTTGGATCAGCGTGTGGAGCGATGCCATCGCCGCCGCCGCTATCCTCGGACACGACCTCTGGAAAGATTCCGAAGAGCGCCGGTTCGCCGGTTGCTTGCAGGCTGCGCTGACCCTGCTGCGGCAGACGCAAAAATTCGCGGGATCGCGGTCCTCGGAAATCAAAGGCTCCGCTCTCCTGAAGCACGCCGCGAGTGTTGTCGAATTCGATCAGTCCGAACCGTGGTGGCAGAGCTTGATCGGCCATCCGCCGAAGTTGCCAGTTCCGAAGCCAGCCAAGTCTGGTGACAAATCCACCGACAAACCGGTTGAAGACACCGCGAAGAAGGTGCCGTTTCCCGGCTGGCAGTCGGACGACGCTCAGATCGCCTGCCTGCGGTCCGACTGGCGCGAGGATGCGAGCCTCGCCACCGTGCTCTACGACGAACCAGTGATGTCGCTGGAACTGGTCGCCGACGGGGTGCCGTTGTTGAGCGGTGCGTGGCAGGTGAACGTCATCAACGGTGGCGAGCCTGTGTCGGCAACGAAGGCGTGGGAATGCTGCTGCTGGTATTCCGACGAAGATCTGGACTACGCCGAGTGGTCGCTGGACGTCGGCAACGGTCTGAAACTGGGCCGTCAGCTGCTACTGTCACGACGCAAACAATTCGCGATTCTGGCGGACCTCGTCTGTGAGGGTTCGCCGGATCGTATTGAACTCGAGACCAGCCTCACGCTGGCCGCAGACGTGACGGCTCAGCCTGCGGACGACTCTCGCGAGCTAGGCTTGCTGACTTCGGGCAAGTGCGCGATTCGAGCCTTCCCGTTGATTCTTCCTCAAGATCGAGGCTTAGGGGCGACAGGCCAGTTTCAGACGGATGCCAACGACGTGCGCACATTGAAGCTGTCCTGCGTCTCGGCACATCGCGGCGTCTATTCGCCGATCGTGCTCGACTGGAGCCGCAAGCGGCGTCATGACGACGTCGAATGGCGTACGCTGACGATTACTCAAGCCGGTGAAGTAGCCCCCGCAGCAGCTCGCGGCTTCCGCATCCGCGTCGGCAAGCATCAACTGATGCTCTACCGCAGCCTGCGTCCCAGTGGCCGCTACCGTTCGGTGCTGGGTCATCAGACCTGGCAGGAAACAGTGATCGCAAACGTCACCCGCACCGGCGACATCGTGCCGATCCTGCTGGTTGATATGTAAGCGCAGCTCCCACGACTCACGTCGCCCCCGATTACAGCAGCGCCTCATTACTCGGGCTTGCCAGAGTTGCCCGCGGTTGGAATCTGGTCGATGCGCTGGCCAGCTCGGAACAGAGCCCATGCCAGCAGAACAACCAACAGAACAATCACACCACCGATGAGGAGTGGGTTGTTGAGGATGTCCCTCGGTTTCACGGGGGCCGCTTTGATTTCGGCTTCGACGGCGAAACCTGCCGTTGCTGCGATCGGCTCGACATTCTTGCTCAGCACCGTGCGAATCGCGGCGGTGTCATAGACCGGAGCGGGCACGATCTCCGTTGAGCCGTAGTTCAGCGCAAAGGTCTTTGCCGTCTCGGCCAGAAAGATGACTTCGTAGTCGTTGCCTGTGGCGTTCGCTCCGGTGATTGTCAGAGCGGGGTTGTCCTGGTTTTCAATGATGATCCGGTAGCTCTCACTGCGAGTTTCCGGGAACTGCAGGGTTAGCCGTTCTTCCTTGATGTCACCAAATTCGACTCGATGGATCTGGCCGCCGCCGATGGTGCGCCAGCGATCGGACTTGCTGTTTGATTCGAGCACTTGCACGTTCGCGGCGCGGCTGAAGTTGCGGCTGGAAGTCCGCAACTGGAACTGGAACAGCGGTTCGCGAGCCGTCTTGAACTCAACAATCGTTTGCTTGTGCTCGGCGTCTTCAGAAGCGCTGAATCCACTGATCGGCCAGTCGGCCGTCGCGTCTTCACGCACGCTTTCGCGAACCACATCGCCCCAGAATTCGATGCGATCAATCCGGAACGGACGCCGCTCGATCGTTGTTCGCTCTGAGCGCAAAGTCTCATCTTTACCCTTTAACTCTCGTGAGACGTCCAGCAACGGAGACTCGCGATCGGACTTCAAGGCTGCAATCACAAACCGAAACTCGCGGCACGCATTCTTCGGCAGGACGATGCTGGTGCGTCGCACGTCCATGTAGTCCGAGTAATCGTAGATCCTCGCCGCGGTCACCAGTTCCTGCTCGGCCTTGCCCGGTTCGGTGCCGAAGACCGTGACGTTCTGCTCGAAGTTCTTCAGCGGGGTGATGAACCGCACGCCGTTCGGCTGCGGGTCCTTGCTGTCCAGCTTCACGCGGACGTCGAAGCCGCCGTCGGTCAGAGGTTTCATGTCCGGCTCGCCGTCGGACGTCGTCCAAGGCCGTTGCTCGACTCGCGTCTGCAGCACGGATCGCTTACGCAGCAGGAAGGGCACCGCGCGTCCATCCGCTTCTACGACACGCAGGTCCGCATAGTTGAAAGCAGTGTGCGCGTAGATGTCCGAATCCAGCCGCACGGCGACGAGTGCGTCTTTGCCCGGATCTGCAAACTGAAGTGACTTAGACCAGCGCAGCCGAGGCGCATCATCCGCGGTTGCAGGCGTTATCAATGCCAGAGCGGTCAGCAGCAACAAAACAATCTTCATGACAGCAGTCCTTCCAGAGCCGCTTTCAAGGCGGAATTCTGCTGTCTGTATAACGCGGCGAAATTCCCTCGTGCGAGTGCTGAGGACTGCAGAGCACATGAAACGCCCGGAAACACAGACGAAATCGTTCTGATCTGCCTGTTCGATTCTTATCGGTGTTTAATCCGTGGCTGCTATTCACTCTGAGCAGTCAGCACCGACTCGATCGCATCACAGGCCCGCAAGCCAATCGCAGACCAGTCGTATTTAGCCCGTGCAAGCTGTCGGCCGCGCTCGGCGAATTCCGTTGCCAAAGCCGGTGCAGCGAGAGCGTCCAGCACAGCCGTCGCGAATTGGTCGCGGTCGGCGATCCAGAGATGCTCGCCGTGCGTGGCATCAATGCCTTCGCATCCGACAGGAGTGCTCACAACCGGCAGACCGGCGGCAAACGCTTCCAGTATCTTCAGCCGTGTGCCGCCACCCGAATCGAGGGCCACGGTCAGCAAGGTTGCTTCGGCCAGAAAGACCCCCACATCGGGTACGTTCGCATGCACCTCAACACCGGGCAGACTCGCGAGTGCACTTACCTCGGGGCCGGGGTTACGTCCCACCAGCTTCAGGACAGCGTTCGGGTGCTGCTGCCGAATCTGCGGGATCACTTCGCGAGCCAGGAACTCAGCAGCCTTTGCATTTGGCTGCCAGGACAACGCTCCCAGATACAGCAACACGGGTCGCTGATGATCGCGTCCCACAGGCAGGTGAGCATAGGCGCCGCAATCAACTCCGTTGGGAACCAGATGCACGTTGTTGTTACCGAGTTGTCCGAATTCGGACTGCTCTTCACTCGACACCGCCATCAGCGCGGACGACTCCTGAGCGATCTGACGTTCCATATCCGCCAGCAACTGAGCTTCCCGCGCCAGATACCAGTTGGCTGGCCAGCGGCGTTCATCGGCCACTCGGCGCGCCAGCTTGGAATACACGTTGTGCAGATCGGTAATCAGCTTGGCTTGCGGAAACAGCGAACGGAACGCAAAGGGATCGACGTGATCCAGGTAAACAACGTCCGGCTGGTCGTAGCGCATCTCGTCGCGAATCATTTCACGCATCGCTGGGCGGTTGTGACGATGGAACATCACGTAGGGCTGCTGATGCAAAGCCGCTTTCACGACGCGACCCAGCTCAGAGAACTTGTCGCGCGGCCCCGTCACTGCCGGACGCACCTGAATGCCGTGTGCTCTAAGGACCGCGACGCCTTGTTCATGAGAATGCTCCACACCTGCGATCAGCCGCACGTCAAACTTTCGCGCCAGCGCCTTCATCAGATGGAACGTGCGCAGATGCCCGCCTGTATTCAGTGGCCAGGGCAGTTCGCTGGTGATGGCCAGAATCCGTGCGCGACGCTTCGGCGGATCTGAACCTCGAACATTCAGGTCCAAAGTCGAAGGCGTCTCAAACGAGGAGTCGTCAGTGGGGGAGAGTTTCATGAATCAGTATTCGGGGGTTGAAGGGTTCAATCCGATATGAGTTGAGCATGAGCGGGCGCGTGCTTGATCCGTTTTGCAGGGGCGAGCCCCAGCAGGTCGTCGTAGACCTGCGTGTATTGATCGAGCATGCGATCCAGAGAGAACAATTGCCTCGCGCGAGCCGCACCGGCTTGCCCCATGATGCGTCGTTGCCACGCATCGTCGTGCAGAAACCGGATGTGCTGTCCCAGCGACTCGTCATCCTGAGCTTTCGCCAGCAATCCGGTTTCACCATTGATGACGACTTCAGCCGTGCCGCCTACGTTGGTGGACACGACCGGGAGGCCAGTCGTCATCGCTTCAATCAGCGTCAGCGGAATGCCCTCGCTGATGCTCGACAACAGGAATACATCAGCCGCCGCCATGAGACGGGGCACATCGCGGCGAGCTCCTAAGAACAGCACGTGCGACGTCAGGTCGTGGTCTTGCACGAACTGCTCGAGTGCGGGGCGAGTTTCACCTTCGCCCGCCAGCACCAATCGCGCTCGCACGCCTTGCTGCTTCAGCCGCGCAATCGCTCGCAAGGCTGTCTGATGATCCTTAAGTGGGTTCAGTCGCGCGACCTGCAGCACAACGAACTCGTCTTCGGTCAGTCCCATTTCCTGACGAACCTCGCCGCGCCAGGCGGCGTTGTTGTGAGCTTGCCGGAATGCCTTCAGATCGATGCCGTTGTAGATCAGCTCGACGCGTTTGGCCGGCAGACCTTCATTCTGAATCAGAGCATCGCAGACCGATTGCCCAACGCCGATCAGGCGGTCATCGCTCCGCAACAATGAACGATTGAAGACGACGCGTTTGGTGCTGCGGTGATCGGGATAGTGTCGCCCGTGCTCGGTGAACACGATTGGCGGACGACGATAGGAAAGTCTCGACAACAGTGATTGGAAGAACGGTGTGTATTGATGAGGGTGTACGATCGCCGCGCGATTCTGCTTCAGAAAGGTTCCCAGTCGCAGACCGCAACGCCAGTCGATACCCGGCTCGCGACCAATCACTTCCACCGTGAAGCCGTCCTGTCGTAGCTGTTCTCCAAGGCTCCCGAGTTCGTCGAGGCACGCAAACACGAAGTGATAGCGGTCGCTCAACCGCCGCGCAATTTGCGCAGCAAGTACCTCAGCACCGCCAATTCCAAGGCTGTGCAGGACCTGACAGATGATCGGTTTAGAGTTGAACGAGGAAGACATCAGTGCGATCGGTTCGAGGAGTAGGAAGCCACAGGCTCAGGCGCGGGTTGAGTGCTCGGCGTGCTGTCCCGCAGGTAACGATCCGCCCACGTGGCCAGAGACAACAGTGACCACAACGTCGATCCGTGACGGCCGATTCCCTGCCGGTGTTCGGTGAGCAACGAACTGGCGACGCGTTGATCGATCAGGCCACCGATGGCTGAGTTTCCATTGAGGACCAACTCTTGAAACATGGACTGCAGAGGACCGCGCAGCCATTGGTCGAGTGGGATCTCAAAGCCCTGCTTGGGTCGATCGATGATGGAACTCGGAACCAGCCTGCGAGCGACCTCACGCAGCAGCCACTTCGTTTCGTGCTGGTGGATCTTCCAGCGCGAAGGCACTCGGGCGCAGAGTTCCAGAAACTCGTGATCGAGTAACGGCGGACGGACCTCAAGGCCGTTGGCCATACTGGCTCGATCGACTTTGACGAGATAGTCGTCCGGCAGCAGCGTGGCCATGTCGGCCTGAATCATGCCGGCGAGTGCGTCACCGGGCGGCGCGTTGCGATAAGCGGCTACGGCAAGATGTCCGGCATCATGATCGCGTAACGAATGCACGAGGTCCGCCGACAATAATTGATGGCGCTTCGGCAAGCGGCATAGCGACAACGTGTTGGCGTAAGCCGCGTCGGGCGTCAGCGAGAGATTGGTCAGGAACGTTTTCAGCCTCAGATGCCGCGGCAACCAGTCCGCCTTGGGCCAGAGTCGAGCCAGATTCGAGAGCACGAATCGCCGCAACCACGGCGGCAAGTGCTCGCGAATTGACGCTTCGCGCAGGTCATGTGCGTAGCGCGAGTATCCGCCCAGCGCTTCATCGCCACCGTCTCCTGACAGCACCACTTTCACATGCTTCGCCGCCAATTGCGAAACCAGGAACGTCGGAATGGCGGACGAGTCCGCGAAGGGTTCGTCGTAGAACTGAGCCAACTGTGGCAGCAGGGAAGCAGCATCCGGTGAAATGACTTCTTCAATGTGCGTCGTCCCGAAGTGGCGAGCGACATCACGAGCAAACGGCAGTTCGTTGAACCGCGCTTCCTTAAAACCGATCGAGAAGGTTTGCAGTGGCACAGATGCAGCTTCGAAGGCCAGGCCGGTGACCACGCTGGAGTCGATGCCGCCGCTCAGGAACGCACCCACCGGGACGTCGGCCACCATGTGCAGCCGCACCGATTCCCGCAGCTTGTCGAGGATCGCAGCTTGCCAGTCAGCGACCGAGAAAGACTCGTCAGGCTGAAACTCCAGTTGCCAGTACTTGCGCTGCTGCACGGTCCAGGAAGCGACATCGACCGTCAGCACATGCCCCGGCAATAATTTATCGATGCCGCGAAAGATGGATCGCGAGCCAGGCACCATGCCGAAGTTGAGATACTCATCCAGCGCGAGCGGATCGAGTTCGCGTGTCGCGCCGGGGTAGGCCAGAACGGTCTTGAGTTCCGAACCGAACAGCAGCTTTTCGCCATCGCGGCGGATGTAGAGCGGCTTGATGCCCACCCGGTCGCGAGCGATCAACATCCGCCGCTGCCGACCATCCCAAATGGCAAACGCAAACATGCCGCGCAGATGCTGCACGCAGTCGTCACCGAACTGCTCGTAAGCATGCACGATGACTTCAGTATCAGAATGCGTCCTGAATTGATGGCCCGCAGCTTCAAGATCACGCCGCAGTTGCTGGTAGTTGTAGATCTCACCGTTGAAGACGATCTGGATTGAGCCGTCTTCATTCCCAAGCGGTTGCCTGCCGCCTTCCAGATCGATGATCGACAGCCGCCTGTGTGCCAACCCAACACCGGGCTCGATGAAGAACCCTGCGCCATCCGGACCTCGATGCGCGATGGCCGCCGCCATCTGCCGCAGAATGTCCGCGTCGATGGGGCGTTGCGAGTCGCGATAGAGGATGCCGGTGATGCCGCACATGAAGAGGTTTCTCAGGTGAAGTTCGATGAATCAGGAGACGTGTTCGATCTCGGCCAGCAGTTGCTCGGCGGCCTGCACTCGGTCGGTCACGCTCTCTGCGTCGTGCGGCTGATTGCGGAACCGAATGACTCGGGCTGGTACTCCAACCGCGATCGCGTAGTCCGGGATGGGCTTCGTCACGACCGCTCCCGCGCCGATCACGCAATGCCGACCCACATTAGCCGCGACGGTTGCCCGCTCGCCGATCCACGAGTCTCGTCCGATCGTCACCGCCTGATACCGTCCCGGTTGTTCGCGAATCGGCACATCCAGCCGATCGATACCGTGCTGATGACTGCCGTTCATGATCGAGACGTTGGACGCTATCAGAACATCGTCTTCAATCTCGACATCGCCCAGCGAACAGAATGCTCCGATGTAGACGTCCTTGCCGATGCGCGCGGCGTGATGCGAAATCGTGGTGCCGAAGGTGATGCAGGCTCCCTGGCCGCAATGTGTCAGCGTGAGTTGGTAGAACGCTCGGCGCAGATAGATGCCTGTCAGGCCCGGCAGCAGGCTGAAGCCTTGCGACCAGCCTGCGAATCCTTGATGCGGTCCCAGCAGCCGGATTCCCACACGACAACACGCGACCGCCGGAAGCACCGTCAGCTTCGCGATCAGATCGACGAGTTGTTTGAGGAATCTTTTCATGCGGCTTTGCGAGGCCTGAGTTCCAGAGTGACTAACAGGAGACAGCATCGGCAGGCAGAGCTTGAGGCGCAGTCGGTACAGCAAGTTTGGCTTCAAACAAGTGTGCGGCCTGATAACTGAGCGCATCCCAGTCGAAGTGCTCGACGACCCAGTGCCGAGCCGCTTGCCCCATGTCATCGAGTCGCGCGGGGTTGCTGAGCATCTCGATCAGTCGAGCAGCCAGTTGCGTTGGCTCTTCGCACGGCACGACGAAACCGGTTTCGCCGGGTCGCAGGGTTTCTGCGGTGCCTCCGCTGGCCCCGGCGATGACGGGGGTACCGCAGGCCTGAGCTTCCAGCAGCACCATGCCGAAGCCTTCGATGTCTGTTCCGATCTGCCGATTGGCCAGCACGAAGATGTCCGCCTGCTGGTAGCTTTGCCGCAGCACTTCGTCGCTGACCTTGCCCATGAAGAGCACGTGGTCCTGCTGACCTTCAGCGATGGTCAGGGCTTTCAAGGGTTCGCGTTCTTCGCCATCACCAATGATCGCGTACAGCACATCTGGAATGGCTTCACGCACCAGTGACAAGGCGCGAATGACCATATCCTGGCCTTTGCGTTTCTGCAGACGCCCAGCAGTCACAATGACCGGGCGACCGCCCCAGCCCAGTTGATCGCGAATGACGCGACTCGAAGTTGCTGGAGTGAAATAATTCGTATCGCAACCGGGGTGCAGCAACTGCACGCGTTCGGCCGGCACGCCCCACTGTTCCTGAACGATCCGCGCGCTGTTGCGACTGTTCGCAATCACGCGATCGACATTCGCGAGTACTTGCTTCGTCATCCATTTCAACTGGCGACTGGAAAGCACTCCATCAGCAGCACCCGATGAGGCCGCGTTGGCGTCTTCGCCGTGCACGTAGCAGTCGTACGGAATGCCGTAGAGTTTCTTCAGGCCGAGCGCAATCCAACCCTCGGGAACGCAGCGTCCGCAGTGAATTCGCTCGATCTTGCGAGTCCGCACCAGATCGTGAACGGCTCGAAACGCCCGCCAATAGCCTGAAGCACTCGACCACGATGCCATGCCCCAGTCGGCGAGTGTCAGCGGCAGACGGGAGACATCCAGATCGTGAGTGCGATCCAGTGCTTCCGCCGCCGAGTCCGGTCCGGCGGCAATCGCGAACTGCTCGCGCGGCATGCGGCGATAGATTTCCCAGAACCAGCGGCCACTGCCACCCGTTTTCGGCGGAAAGATCTCGGAAAGTAGCAGCGTCCTCGGTCCCGGCATGCGCAGCGCCTCAGCGTGAATGATGCTGTTGCCGCTGCGACGAAAGGTGAGCCATCCAACTCGTGCGCAAGGGCGACGAGTACAACATGCCTTGCGAGTGACTCACCCGCGGAGTTTGAGGGTCGAGCCGCAAAAAGATTCCTGTTGCCGAAAAGCAACACGCGATCCTGCGCGCCGTGACCGCCACCGTCTCCGCGATCGGCTTCACCTGACAAGTCGGGACGACGTTCCGTGTGAGCACGCCGTCACGAACGTTCCTGGCGAAGTCCGACGCATTGATTACCAAACGTCGCTTGCGCTCTTGTTCGCCCGGCAAACGCTACACTCTGTGTGTGGCATGAATATCAATCTGATGAGGCGTGCGTTCGAGGTTGAAACCAGCATGGGGCACGATGGATCGCGGCAGGACGAAGAAAACTCGGCGCTGGCTGATGCGCTCGATGCTTACCTCACGGCGATGCAGGTCGGAGATCACTCGACGTGCCAGAAGCTGTTGGCCGCTCATCCTGAATTAGCCGAGTTCGCCGATCAACTGGACGTGCTGGATCGGCTCAGTCCTGATGCGAATTACAGTAGCACGATCTGGGATTCGGCTTTGGCCCAGGAAGACTTTGGCGAACCCTCTGACGGGATGGAGCTAACACTCACTTTGAATCCATCGGCAACTGCCGGTACTGCCAATCAGTCGCCTTTGCCTCCGACTGGTGGACCGCGCGGGCAGTTTGGCCGCTACCTGTTGCTCGAAGAGCTTGGCCGCGGCGGCATGGGTGTCGTCTACAGAGCACGTCAACTGGATCTCGAACGAATCGTCGCACTGAAGATGATTCTTGCAAACCGTCTGGCCGCTCCGGATCAGGTGCGGCGGTTTTATCAGGAAGCGAAGGCGGCGGGACGGCTCAGCCATCCGCACATTGTGGCGATTCACGAAGTCGGTGAAGTGCATGGTCAGCACTTCTTCTCGATGGACTGCATTGAAGGCCCGAGCTTGAGTGATCTGCTCAAAGGCGGGCCGGCCTTCAAGCATGACTCGCATGTGTCCAAGCCGGGAGCGTCCTGGTCCGGAAATCAGGATGGAACGCAGAGAGTGTCGGAATACCGGCCTGCTGAATCATCCACATCTGAGAATCAACCGCCGCGCATGTCGTTCGAGGACGCGGCCCGCATCGTACGCGACGTCTCGCGAGCGGCGGATTACCTGCACTCGCAGAACATCATCCATCGCGACATCAAACCATCGAACGTGCTGCTGTCGAAAACAGGCAGCCCACACCTGACGGACTTCGGACTCGCGAAATGCCAGATGGGAGAAGTCAGCGATACAAACTCGGGCGCGATCGTGGGAACTCCTCTGTATATGTCACCCGAGCAAGCGGCTGGTCGCAATGCCGAGGTTGGTCCCCAAAGCGATGTCTACAGTCTGGGAGCGGTTCTGTATCAGGCACTGACCGGGCGGCCGCCGCATCAGGGGCCGAACCCGATGCGAGTTCTTGTCGCCGTCATGGAAGACGAACCGCAAGCACCTCGAAACCTCAATCCAGACGCCCCGCGCGAGCTGGAGGCGATCTGCTTGAAGTGTCTCGAAAAGAGTCCACAGAACCGCTACGCATCGGCGTCCGCACTGGCCGAAGACCTGGATCGCTATCTCCGGGGCGAACCGGTTCTGGCTGAGACCAGCAGTTGGGCTCATCGCATCCGTCGCTGGATGCGGCGTGAACCGGCGTTGGCTTCGCGCTGGGGTGCCTTGATCCTCGGCGGCATCATCGTGCATCTGGCTCATCTCAACGGAGACGTCGGCGAACTCATGCATGGCCGACTTGGCTGGCTCTTCTTCTGCTGGGCAGTGTCGGCGTTCATCTTTCAACGCCTCGTGCAGCTCTACGAAGGTCCGAACGTGGCACGGTATCTCTGGCTGGCGACAGATGCGGCATTTCTGACTCGCTTGCTGTTCATTTCCGGGCATCCCGTCGGGCCGCTGGTCGTTGTCTATCCATTGCTCATTGCCGCATCGGGCCTCTTCTTTGAGGAAGGCCTCGTTTACTTCATGACCAGTGTTTCCCTGATCTCGTACGCGACGCTGCTTTGGCTGGTTCCGGAAGAGGCCGATCCCAGACACTACTGCCTATCGTTTGCGGCCGTGCTGGTCGTCATTGGCTTTGTCACCGCGCATCAGGTGCATCGCATTCGGACGCTGAGCCGCTTGAATCAATAAACTCGGACGTACTCTACGGGCGCAGCAGTTGCACGTTGCTGGTCTGCACCTGAGACTGCGGCTTCTGCCAGCAACTTGCAGCGAGCGGGGCTGGTCGAGAACCTCATGGCGACTCGACTTGTCTGGTTCTCTTCATCGCGTCTGGCAGGCGATTTTGAAAACTCAACAGCGAGAATTGAACACCTTATGTCAGCTCAACGTCCGATGACTGTGCCGCGTTTCGTGGCCGCGAAAGGGCAACGCAAACTGTCGATGCTCACGGCCTATGACTTCACGTTCGCCAGCATTTTTGATGCGGCGGGGGTCGACTCGCTGCTGGTCGGTGATTCGTTGAGCATGGTCATTCAAGGGCATGAAACGACGTTGCCCGTGACGCTGGATGAGATGATCTATCACGGCCGGCTTGTGTGCAGAGCCGCAAAGCATGCCCTCGTCATCGTCGATATGCCGTTCATGTCGTATCAAGTCAGCCCGCAGCAGGCCGTTGAAAATGCCGGACGGATCATCAAGGAAACCGGCGCGCAAGCGGTGAAGCTGGAAGGTGGCGTAAATCAGGCCAGGACGATCAAAGCTCTGGCGGATGCAGATATCCCCGTGATGGCTCACGTGGGAATGAAGCCGCAGTCTGTCCGTGTGCTGGGTGGACATGGCAAGGTGCAGCGTGATTACGATCAGCTCCGCGCCGATGCGATGGCCGCTCAGGAAGCTGGAGCGTTCTCAGTTCTGATGGAGCTGATCCCGCGCGACAGTGCCGCGAAGATCACTCAAGAACTCACCGTTCCGACCATCGGCATTGGAGCCGGTCCCGATTGCGACGGGCAGGTGTTGGTGAGCTACGACATGCTCGGCCTGTCTCCCGACGATTTCACGCCGAAGTTCCTGAAACGCTTCGCGAACCTGCGAGCCATCAGTGACGCCGCAGCCCGCGACTTTGCGAAAGAAGTCGCCGCAGGCACATATCCAGGGGATGCCCACAGTCACGTGTAAGATGCGCCTGCTGGCAGCTTGCTATCGCCTGTCGGGGTGAACGGTATCATCCGTTGCGATCGTTCCGGCCGGGTTCCGTGTGCCCGGAGCGATGTCGTTCCTACTTCGACTCACCCCTTGGGAGTGCTCCACCATGAGTCTGTTGTTGAGCCCGCGCCTCTGGATTTGCTCCGTCATCGCTACTCTGGGAATTTCTGCCATGTCGCAAGCTGCTGAAGTTGAAAAGCGTCCTTTCGGAAAGACCGCCGATGGCACTGCCGTCGAGGAATACACGCTCAAAAACAGCAAAGGCGTCGTGGCGAAACTCATGACGCGCGGTGCGACGTTGACTCAACTGCACGTGCCCGATCGCGCCGGCAAGCTGGCTGATGTGGTGCTCGGCTTTGATGATGTTGCGGGTTACGAATCAGATCGCAATCAGTTCTTTGGCTGCACAACCGGCCGCGTTTGCAACCGCATCGCCAAGGGCAAGTTCACGCTGGATGGCAAGGAGTACTCGCTGGCCGTCAACAACGGACCGAACCACCTCCACGGTGGCACGAAACGCAATCTCGACAAGGTCGTGTGGGCGGCATCGTCCGCCTCAGGGAAGGACGGCCAGTCAGTGACGTTCTCTTACACCAGTCCCGACGGCGAGGAAGGTTACCCCGGCACATTAGCAATCAAGGTGACTTATCTGCTGACTGAAAACAGCGAGTTGAAGATCAGCTACGAAGCTACGACGGACAAAGCCACGCCGGTGAATCTCACCAACCATAGCTACTTCAACCTGGCTGGCGCCGGTGCCGAGACCATTCTCGACCATGAACTCACCATCATGGCCGACAAGTACACCGAGACTGACGACACGCTGATCCCCACCGGCAAGATCTCTCCCGTTGAGGGCCAACCCATCGATTTCCGGAAGCCCACACAAATCGGTGCCCGCATTGATCAGGTCGATAAGACTGCCGCAACAGGCTACGACCACAACTACGTGCTGCGTGGCCAGGACGGTCAACTGACCGTGGCCGCGAAAGTTCGCGACGCAAAATCCGGCCGAGTGCTCACCGTTCAAACCAACGAACCCGGCATCCAGTTTTACACCGGCAACTTTTTGTCGGGCCAGCAGGGCAAGGGCGGCAAGACCTATCCGCGCCGCAGTGCTCTCTGCCTCGAAACCCAACACTATCCGAACTCAGTCAACATCCCGAGTTTCCCCTCCACCATCCTGAAGCCCGGCCAGACCTACCGCAGCACCTGCGTGTATGCGTTCTCGGTGGAGTAATCGGGTGGAGTCCAAACGCGGGCGGCGGTCTCAAGCTTCGCCGCCTGCGGGGTTGTCTATGCAGGCGTTCAACTGATTCCGAGCACGTAAATAACCTCTGCCCGCCACCCTCGCAGTAGTAAGTATCCCGCAACTAGGATGACGACTTATAAGAGCAGGAACCCATAAGTCTTGAATTGCTCATGTATCCCGCCGTCTTGGGCGTGAGTTATCTCGGATTGCAGACGCTGTTCCTCCATCAGCGATTTGTGACAGTCGGGACATTCCTGATCGCAGTCCAAGCAGGAAGCACCGCAGTAGTAGCAGAACGCTTCGCGCTGTTCCGTAGCCGTTGGACCATTCGATTGTTCCAGCTTCTCCAGGTAGCTGTACGCTCGGCTGAAATCCGTCTTACGCACGAAGATCTTGGGTTGGGCGATACCCGTGTTGGTTCCGAGTATATAGACGCCGTAAGGTTGTTGATCTTCGACGACCTGAGCATCTATTCCTTCAGCTCTTAACCGCAGCGCGAGCAGTTGAATCTGCTCGTTATTTTTGCCGATGTAAACGCACTCGAACTCGGTCACGGATGTTTCCGTTCACGCGGCAGTTTCAGGGAAGCTCAGCAGGAACAGCTTCGCGTTGCCGCCGAAGTATTCGCCGTTCTTGCCGAGGGCTCGGCCGTTGCCGTTTGATGAGACCGACATCAGAAACAGCAAACGGCGTTTGTCAGAATGCAGGCTGACACTGCGTCCGTTGGTGTGCTTCGGTGCCAGATAGAACGGTTTGTCGAACTCAGGCTTCCAGAAGAACAGCTTGCCTTGCCCAGGAAACGCCGACGCCGTTCCCATCCAGAAGCCGTCGGGATGAAACGCCAGGTCGTAGATGAAGCCGTCCTGATCGCCGCCAGCCAGCACCTGATGAGTAACCTTGCCAGTCTCCCATTCAATGAGGGCGACGGCGGGAGTGCCCTTCGCGAAGCCGCCTTCGGGAGTCTTCTGGCCTCCGACAGCTAGTTGCTGGCCAGTGGCATCAAAACACAACCGCCGAACCCCGCCGCATTCCTGCAGGTGATTCAACTTGTAGAAGTCCGGAATCGTGACTTCTTTGACGACGGCGCCGGTTTCGATGTTCCAGGCCCGGACGACGGCCTTGAGATCTCCCGCGACGAGTTGCTTGCCGTCGGGATGAAACACCACGGAAAAGACTTCGTCCGTAACGGGGAACTCTTTGAGAGTTTGTCCATCGGCTGTTGAGAGAATGCGGATGTGCCGATCATTACCTGCCACCGCGACCTTTGATCCGTCCGGCGAAACGTCCAGCGCCCGCACCCAACCGGCCAGCGCGTCGGGACGCGCCCAGAGCGGCTTTGTGGCTTCAGGGTCTGAGTACTTCCAGCAGGTGACCGCGCCCCAGGAGTCCGCCGCGATGACTCGCTCGCCGTCAGCGACGAAGTCGAGGCATTGAGCCCAGCCGTTGTGGCCCTTGAAGGCGGGCAGCGGTTCCAGCTTGTCATCCGCGACTCGCCAGCGCTGCAGAGTGGCATCGTACCCGCAGGCGACGACGAAGTTACCGCAGGGGCTGAAGCGTGCTTCCCACAACTGACGCTCATACTCAAAAGCCTTGAGGTCTTTGGGCTGATACCGCTTCGCCATCTCTTCAGCCGTCATAACAGATCCTCAGGCAACCGGAAGTTTGGAAGAATTCATTCAGGACATACGGAATTCGAGCCCAATTCATCCCGCCCCGAACGCTTCTTGTAAAGCCTTTCGTTCCTTGCGAGACAAAGAATCCCGACTCAGTTCGCCTCGAAGTCGGCATCCTCGGCCGGTTTGTGGGTGCCATGGGTCTTGCACGTCAGGTGACCTTGAGCGGACACGCGAAATTCGACGGCACCCACTGTTCCGGTGCCGACAACCGTCGTTTGCGAACCGTAACGCTCCTGCAAACGATCAATGCTCGCCTTGCGGTCGGAACTGACCACCGCCCATTTCGGGCGTGCCCAGCGAACGAGTTCTGCCGGATTGTCCTTCAGGCTGCCGTGATGCGGCGCCAACAGCATGTCCAGCGGTTCGATGGGTGACTTCAGCAACTCGCGCAAGCCGCTGCCTTCCAGATCGCCCGTCAGCAGGAAACGCCTGCCGCGGCAGGTCAGTTCCAGCACCACGCTGGCCGCGTTGTCATTCTCGAGCGGTTGCTCCGTTTGCGGATGCCGTACAGACAGTTTGATCTCAGGATCAACTTGAATGGTGTCGCCAGCCAGCACGACTTGCGTTGGCAATCCGATAATCGATTCGTGAACCAGCCTCGCTGCGGGCTCTCTGCTGTTCTGGAACTGCGGGCCAAAGAGGAGTCGCTGCACGCGAAACTGGTCCAGAATTGCGGGCAGCGCATTGAAGTGATCGATGTCCGCGTGCGAGATCACGACCGTATCGATTTTCGCGTGATGTCGCTCCCACAGCATTTCCGCAAGGGCTCGTCGCGCGGTTTCCTCAGTACCCATGCAGCCGCTGTCGTAAACGAGCAAATGACCGCTCGGGGTTTCAATCACGACGGACAGGCCATGTCCAACCGACAAGACCGTCAAATGCAGGTCACCTGTGGGCTCGTGATGCAGGACGAGTGGCACACCCAGCATCAGCCACAGCGCGGTGCCTGCGACGATTACGCGGCTGTGCCAGCGATACATCGCGGCCAACATGGCGACTGCGAGTAAGAGATAGCAGACGAGCAACCACCAGCCGGGCGGCGCAGCAGAGTAGACATGGCCGTAGGGGATGTCGGCTGCCAGTTCGACGCAACACAGCATCGCCTTAAGCAGAAAATCGAATAGCCAGCCGAGCGGAGTGGCCAACGAACTGGCAGCCATTGCCACCAGCAAAAACAGAAAGCCGACCCACAGCGCCGGTGTCGCGAGCGGGGCGAGGGCAATGTTCACGAAGGGACTGATGGGCGAGAACACGTGAAACGTCGCGACGGTCAACGGCGCAGTGACCACCCAGATGAACGCCGACAGCAAGAACAGAGAGCGCAGGCTGCCAAGTGCGCTTCGTGCCTTGCGGGTCCACCACGACGACAGGATCTCCGGTTCTGCATCCGACCGTCGTTCCGGATATTGCCGACTCCACCAGATGATGGTTGCAACACACAGGAGCGAGAGCTGCGTACCGACATCGATCAAGTCCGAGGGATTCCAGACCAGAATCGCAATGGCTGCCACGGCCAGTGAATTCAGCGGAAAGCCGGGGCGTTTCAACAGCGTTGATCCCCCCGTCATGATGACGATCAGAAACGCTCGCACCATGGGCGGTCGCACGTCGGCGATTGCGAGATACATCATCGCGACCAGCACCATGACGAAAGTGGCGCTGCGATTACAGAGCCCGAACACCCGACACATACCCACGATGAATGCCGCGAGAATCGTCACGTGCACCCCGGAGATCGCGAGGATGTGCATCGTGCCGGTTTCAATGAACGCGTTCTTCACTCGCGGAGTGAGCAGCGACCGGTCACCGATCAGAAAAGCTAACGCGATACCTAGCGAATCCCCGCTGAGATGTTCTCGCAGCGCGGCGTCGCACTTCGTCCGTAACCACAGGCGAGCGGCCCCCAACGAGGAACGCTGATCGGGCAGTACGACAAATAGATCCGGCGACTTGGCTTCCAGTTCACCTCGAATCTGCTGGGACCATTGAAAGACGCGCTTGTCCTGCTCACCCGGATTGCGAGGCCCTTCCAGCGGCTTCACAAAGCCAGTCACCTCGACGCCGTCACCTGGAGCAACTTCAATCTTTTGAGGTACCCGAATTCGCAAACAGCCGCTCGCCGGTTGCCACCCGTCCCCAGTTGAGGTTGCTGAAACATCCAGAATGACGATGGTCAGCGGCGGAATAGTCCGCCCCGGCGAGTTCGCGTCACGCACGATGATGGTGGCAAATCCAGAGGTGTAGCCGCGGACTTTCAGGAGTTGGCGCTCGGCGGACAGCAGTCGCTCGATGTCATTGTCGGACTGTTGAAACCAGAGGCGGTGATGATTCAAGGCTCCGGCAAGCGCCACGACCAAGAGGACCAGCAACATGGCGGCGCGGCGCTGCTTCAGAGCTGCAGCACTGAGGCACGCTACGATTGCCACCGCGGCAGCCCACCACAGTTGCATGGCAGCAGGCACAAAGTGCCGGTCGAGACTGATTCCCACAGCCAGAGCGATCGCGACTGCAACCGCCGGGAAACGTCCGCGCGGCAGCGAATTGGCAGGCGTACGGTCGCTCTGCTGCTCGTCACGATCGTCCGCAGAATCAGGCACGGCCCATGCCCTTTCATCTCGCGTTCGTTGTGGTTGATGCCGCAATCAATCCGCTGAGTGAACCGCCACGGCTGGCTCCAACTCACCCAGAAACGTCGACTCCAGCGAGAAGTAACGTGCCAGTTCGGGCGAACAGGCCGACAGAATCTCCAACCCCGGTAGTAAACCCACCGGCAAGTTCGGTAAGGCGGCGATCAGATCGGGACGAGTTGTCACCAGCACTTTGCGAGTCGTCGAAGCCGTAACGCGTGCGGCCGCCTCGATCTGATTGACGAGTTCCGTTGAACCACCAGCCTCAGCCAGCGCCAAGAGATCCATCAGAGACTCCAGGCCGGCAGCGCCGCGATTGGAGCGCCAGCGCGTGCTCTTCTTGCCCGAAATGAACAGCGACTGCTCAACGCCGCGCGAACGATGCAAATGCTCCACACAGATCGTCGCGACGAGACTGAGAGCCAGTTCAACCAGGTCCAGGTCAACTCGGTGCGGGCTGGCGGGTTGCCAGAGGTCGAGCAGCACCACGAGGTCTCGGTCCCGGCACTGGTGGAACTGCCGCACTGTCAGTTGGTTGATGCGGGCTGACGTGCGCCAGTGAATGTCGCGCGGGTTATCGCCCGGCAAGTAGTCGCGCAAATGATGAAACTCATCCGCGAACGTGCCCTGCGTTGTGTCCAGCCGCTCGACGAAGTTGGTCGCCGTTTGAAACTGCCGATGCCAGGCGGAAGTCAGCGTACCGATCTGCGGGTAGACCAGCATCTCACCGCGCACATCGGTGACGAAGCCGCGCTCCACCAGACCCAGCGGAAACCGCGTTGCGACTTCCAGCGGCCCGAAGAAATAGCGACCACGTTTGGTCAATCGCAGTTGGTAACGGGCAATCCGCCTGCTGCGCGGCCGCACGCTCGCAAAGAGCACCATTGGGTCCAGCACGAAGTCCAGTGTGCCTTCACGGCCTTGCCGTTCATGACCGACTCGGTCCCGCACAGTCATCATCCACGAGGAGATCGACCACTTACGGTTCTCCAATTCGATGCCGACCGAAACAACTTCTCCAGCCATCGCTCGCGCCGGAACTTCGCGTCGCAGCACGTTTCGTTTGAGCAGCGAAAACGCGACGCCGCCATTGACGATGAACGGGCCGGCCATGATCGAGAACACCAGCATCAGCATGTTCGACTTGCCATACAGCGAGCCGACGAAGGCTACGATCATGATGACCAGATATACCGCACCCGCTCGCGGCAGGAAGACGCGATTGCGGTTCAGGCGTCCGACCGATCGTCCGGGCCGATGGCCGAGCCTCAGAAAGATCAGTCGCAGGCCCCACAGAATGAGAACCGAACCCATCGCCGTGCCGACAAACTGAACCGTTTCTTTATACGGCCCGGCAAACATGGCCACGTTGCCGGCCGAAAAGAAGGTGCCCAACCCTGCCATCAGGCACAGAAAGCCCAGGAGCGGCATCGGTCGTGTGTTTCCGATGGCCTGAGGCGAAGGTTGAGCGGGCATAGGTGACTCAGCATGTGGCTAGAGTTCCCGCGACTTGCAGGAACGAGGTACTCGACAAATCTGTACCTACTCTAGAGCACCCTTCGCCACTCAACAACAAACATCCCGCTCACATACCGTGATAGCCGCGGTACCACTTTACGAAGTTGCCCACACCGACCTCGATCGGCGTAGCGGGCTTGAAGCCCACATCGCGGATCAGGTCATCTACATCGGCATATGTCGCCGGGACATCGCCGGGCTGCATCGGCAGGAAGTTCTTTTCGGCTTCCTTGCCCAGCGCCTGCTCCAGCACCTGAATCAGGTGCATTAGCTCGACTGGTTGATTGTTGCCGATGTTGTAGACCTTATAGGGCGCCTTGCTGGTCGCCGGATCGGGATGATCGCCGTTCCAGTCAGGGTTACCTGTCGGAACGTTGTCGGCGACTCGCACAACGCCTTCGACGATGTCGTCCACGTAGGTGAAGTCGCGCCGCATCTTGCCGTGATTGAACACATCAATCGGCTTGCCACTGAGAATCGCCTTCGTGAACAGGAACATCGCCATGTCGGGACGTCCCCACGGACCGTACACGGTGAAGAACCGCAGCCCGGTCGTCGGCAGTTTGAAGAGATGGCTGTAGGTGTGAGCCATCAACTCGTTGGCCTTCTTTGTGGCCGCATACAGGCTGATGGGATGATCCACGTTGTGATGAATTGAGAACGGATTGTTGGTATTCGCACCGTAGACGCTGCTCGACGACGCGTAGACCAGATGCGCTACACCACTATGGCGGCAGGCTTCGAGGATATTGACGAAGCCCACAATGTTGGCATCGACGTAGGCGTGCGGATTCTCCAGCGAATACCGAACACCCGCCTGAGCCGCCAGATTAATGACGACGTCAAACTTCTCGTCCTGACAGAGTTTCATCAGCCGCTCACGTTCCGTCAGGTCCGCTTGCTGAAACGTGAACCCCGGCTGTCCGACCAATTGCTTCAACCGAGCGTGCTTGTATTCGACCGGGTAGTAGGGGACGAGATTGTCATAACCGACGACGGTGTCCCCACGGGCCAGCAGCTTCTTGCTCGTATGAAACCCGATAAACCCGGCCGCGCCGGTCACGAGATACTTCTTGCCAGACATAGATGCCTCCTGCATCGAGTGAACTGTGGGTTGCGGCTGATTGACTGTGCCGCAGCTTTCAACTGCCACTCTGGATTACTTACGTGCCGAGCAGCTCCCGATAGTACGCGACTGTTTGTTCGAGCCCCTTGAGCAGTGGAATTCTGGGTTCCCAGCCTAACACGCGGCGGGCTTTGTCGATGTTCGGGCAGCGGCGAGTGGGGTCGTCTTTGGGGAGCGGGCGATGTTCGATGACGGACTTCGAACCAGTCACCTTCAGTACGGCCTGAGCGAGTTCCAGCATGGTGTACTCGCCGGGATTGCCGATATTGACAGGGCCGACGTCGTTGTCCGCGTGATTCATCAGCCGCATCATGCCCTCGAGCAGGTCATCGACATAGCAGAACGAGCGTGTCTGTGATCCCTCACCGTAAATGGTGAGCGGCTCACCCTGCAGGGCCTGCACGATGAAGTTTGAGATCACTCGACCATCGTTGGGATCCATGCGCGGGCCATAGGTATTGAAGATGCGGATCAATCGCGTTTCCAGGCCGTGAGCCTGCGAGTAGTTGACGCACAATGACTCCGCGACGCGTTTGCCCTCGTCATAGCAACTGCGAGGACCGATGGGGTTCACGTTGCCCCAATAGTCTTCCGTTTGCGGGTGAACATGAGGGTCGCCGTAGACTTCTGATGTGGATGCCTGAAGCAGGCGGGCCTTGCACCGCTTGGCCAGCCCCAGCACGTTGATCATGCCAATGGTCGACGTCTTGATCGTCTTGATGGCGTTGAACTGGTAGGCGGGAGGAGACGCAGGGCAGGCCAAGTTGTAAATCTGACCGACTTCCACCACGAGCGGATCCACGATGTCGTGGCGGATGAGTTCAAAACGCGGATGGTTCAACAGGTGCGCGATGTTCGCCTTGCGCCCGGTGAAAAAGTTGTCGACGCAGATCACGTCGTGACCTCGTTCCAACAGTCGGTCGCACAAATGGCTTCCCAGAAAGCCAGCACCGCCAGTGACAAGAATCGGCTGCATTATGTTGAGATCTCGTTGTCGTTGTTCCGCGCCCGCCAATCAGGCCGCTCGCGATGTACTGTCGGAGCCTGGCGCGGCGGTAGTAGAGACGAATTTCGGACGACAAGGCAACGCGAGCCTCAGATTAGCCCGCCAGAACCGGCATTGCCGCAAAAGAATCCGAACCATCAGACTGTCACGCTCACGATCAGAAAAGGATGTCTCGATCTTTCCCCTAAACCCGCTGTGTCACATGGCATTTTTCTTTCGACAACTCGTCGTCGCGTTCTGTGTTCTCACCTCGTTCTTTCAGGCAACTCCGGCGAATGCTCAGGAACCGAACCTGGTCACTGTCGTGCGTCAGCGGTTCGCGGACCTCACCGAAGACGAAGCTCTGGTCGTGCGACGCATCGCGGAATCGCAGGCGGCGGCTGACGGCGAGCCCGTGACGATTCGCGCCGACCTGGTCGCCTTCCTGTGCAAGACCCGCGAAGCCCTCGCTGAAGTGCCAACTCGCGGCCTCTACTTTGAGAACGTCGTCGTTCGCGGCGACTTCGATCTAAGTTTCGCCAAGCTGTCGCTGCCACTCACCTTTCAGCAGTGCCGCTTCTTCGATCAGAAGTCGAGGATTTCATTCAGGCAGGGCACCTTTCTGTCGATCACGATGTCACACTGTCACGACGTGCCTGGCATCAACGGTCGCGGCATGCGCGTTGAGCACAGTTTCATTTTCGAGTCGCAGTCCCGGTCCGAGATCGACCTGAAGAACGCAGACATCGGCAACGATCTAGACTTCGAGTCTGCGACGCTGGCCTATGATTCCAGCAGTACGCGCGCCTGCCTGTACGCTCGCAACGCCCGCATCGGCGGCGACCTGATTCTTGATGAAGCTGCGGCTCACGGGTCGATCGATCTGCAGGGAGCGACCATCGGCGGCATGTTTTCGGCGCATAACACGAAGCTGGAGACTTCATCAGGACCGGACGCGGTCGCAACGTTACCCGCACTGGACCTGGTGGGTACGACCATTGGCCGCGATGTGGAATTTGAAGACGTCCGGGTCAGCGGACCGCTGCAGATCTCGGATGCCGATATCACGAAGACCGTGCGCATCAGGAATCTTGAACACAGTGACAACTATTCACTCGACCTATCTGGCCTGAGCTGCAATCGGCTGGTCATTGATGCGAGTGCCCGACCATCGTACGGCAAGTTAAAGCTGCACGGCTGCGTCTATGAAGACTTCAGCATGTTCGTGCCGAGTCAGTCAGAGATTGAGTCGTGCCTGAACTGGCTGCGTCTGATCGGGCGCGATCAGTTCTCGGAGCAGCCCTATGAGCAACTCGCGGGCGTGATGAAACGGCAGGGCAAGGACGATATCTCGCGTTCGATCCTGATCGCGAAAGTAGAGGACGAGCCCCTGCGCACCTACAGCGATGTCCTGATCCGGCGGCTCGCCTGGATGATCGGCTATGGCTACTCGCCCTTACGGGCTGTCTGGCTGGCGATGGCCGTGATCCTCGTGGGTTTCGTGGTCTTCAAAGGCGCCTACCGCCGAGGCTATCTGATTGTCAGAGCAACCCACGCACCCGTGCGTTTGAAGTCACCGAATGTGACGCTGCTGATGTACTCTGTCGACATCTTCGTGCCACTGGTCGACTTTGGAGTCGGCCCGCTCTATGTGCCGGGCAAAGTAGACATCGGCATGGATTCTCACGAAGTGATCTTCTTCCGGCTGTACTACTGGTTCCACGTCGGTGCCGGCTGGTTGATCTGCACCGTCGCGGTAGCCGGGTTGAGTGGTCTCATCCGAGTTTGACTCCGGGGTCAGACCAGTCGCTGAACCTTATTGTCCTGGCGACAAATGACCGCGTTTGACCGACTCGCAAGCGGGTGAGCAGTACGATTACAGCTACCGAATTCACGGTTGCGTTCCGTGTCTGCAGATATTGGAAATGAACGGCGTGCTTCGTACGGCGGACTGTGGCGTTATCATTGAAGCTCTTCGCCATCCATCCCCTCTGCTGTGTGATCTCCATGCCATCTCCGTCTGTCGCCACTCAATCTAAGTCCCGTTCTGAAGGTCTCGCGGCCCACAATGATGTCGCGGTCTTCCAGCTTGCTCAGCGCACGCAGCTTGAAATGAGCGGGCCTGATCGGCACGCCTTTCTGCACAACTTCTGCACCAATGACATCAAGGGACTGCCGATAGGCCGAGGCTGCGAAGCGTTTCTGTGCAACGTGAAGGGACGCATCCTCGGACACATCTTCGTCTTTGCCGGGCCTGAGTCCTTGTGGATCGAAACTACTCCGGGCCATGTAACGACGCTCGTTCCGCACCTTGAGCGATATCACCTGCTGGAGACGTTCACGCTAACTGATCGCTCGGCAGAGTTCGGTGAGCTATTCGTCACGGGTCCGAACTCTCCAGCAGCGCTGGGGGCGATCGGTATCAACGTCGGTGAGCTGCGAAACTGGGATTGTGTGACACGAATCGCAGGGGAAAGCGTGCCCGTTCCTGTCTCCGTCAAACGCGTTGATTGGTTCGGCGCGACCGGATTTCTACTCTCGGCGAGCAACGAGGGATGCTCACAGTTGCAGGCGAAGCTAGTCGCGAATGGAGCCAGTTCCGGCAGCGTCGCGGCGTTTGAAGACCTGCGGATCGAAGCTGGCTTCCTGTACTACGGAGTTGACTTGTCCGATGAAAACCTGGCTCAAGAGGCCATGCGGACCAATCAAGCGATCAGCTTCACGAAAGGCTGCTATCTCGGTCAGGAGCCCATCGCGCGTCTGAACGCGATGGGGCACGTCAACAAGCAACTGTGTCGCGTGCGTTTCGAATGCGATGTCATTCCCAACATCCCGCAGCGTCTGGTTGATCCAGCCGATCCAAGCAAGGAGATTGGGCTGATCACTTCCATTGGCTGGTCGGTGCAGGACAACTTGCCAGCAGGATTGGGGATCGTTCGCTCGGCGTTCGCTCAACCGGGTACGCGCCTGCAAACTGCGGGTGATGCGCCAGTCATGGCCCGCGTCGTATAGTGCGGGATGCACAATCCCGGCTTGAGTAGATGACCAGGAAGAGGGGTAGCGATCGCCCCTCACCCCCAGCCCCTCTCCCCGCGAGCGGGGCGAGGGGAGCGAC
>JAKFWA010000129.1 GCA_021732995.1 Planctomycetaceae bacterium
GTTCGTTCAAAAACTCGGGTGGGGGGTAGGGGTTCGAGGAAGTCTCGATCGGAATCATGCAGTTGCAGCAGCCGTTCGACGCGTTGACGTAGTTCGGTGTCGCTCCCGCACGCTTGGTCCAGGAACGCCGCTCGCTCGGCCGAAGTGGCGAGTTCGAGAGCATCGGCAAAGAGGTCCGCTTCAGTCATGGGCATTCCGAGGAGTTCAGCAATCGCCAGAGAGAAACCATTTTGTCGTTATAGGGTGGGACCAGCGCAGCGCCGGCCCACCAAGATTATTTCGAGATGGTGGGCCGGCGCTGCGCTGGTCCCACCCTACCTGTCCTGTAATCAATGCGCATTCCGGATCAAAGTCGGGCCAAGATAATTCGAAATGGACGGAATTTAGGCGGCACATCGTGTGGAATCGGCTGAATCGCTCGTAGCCCGGACGGGGCGTCCAGGCTACAAGGTCTACTCTTTCTGCAGCACGTCCATCAGCCAGACGCGAGCGTAGGCCCAGCGGCGTTTGATGGTGCGGGGGGACGTGTCGAGCACGTCCGCCACCTCTTCGATCGACAGGCCGGTGAAGTAGCGGAGCTTCACGATCTCGGCGGCTTCAGCGTCGGTGGCGGCCAGTCGGTCCAGAGCTTCGCTGACGGCCAGCAGTTCATCATCTCGCTGGCCTTCGGGGGCCATCAGGCGTGACTCATGCAGCTCTTGCCGAGCCAGGTCGCCGCCGCGTTGGAGCGCCTGCCGTTTGCGAGCGGCCTCAACCAGAATACGCCGCATAGATTCGGAGGCCGCCGCGAAGAAATGCCGCCGACCTTCCCACTTGTGGGCGTATTGGTCGTCTTCGGACGAGACCAGACGCAAATACGCCTCGTGAACCAGCGCGGTGGCTTGCAGCGTGATCGGTCCCGCCTCTTTCGCCAGCCGAGCCGCCGCCAGCTTTCGCAGTTCGGCATACACCAACGGCAGCAACTCCGAGGCCGAGCTGACGTCGCCTCGATCCAACCGCGACAGCAGTTGCGTCACTTCACCCATCAGCCTGTTGCTCCGTGCGTTAGGAATGCCCATTTGACAGTAATGGCCCGGTCAGACCGTCGCCAAGAGGCGTTTGGCGGGCAGTGGTCGGGGGATAGGGATTAGGGGTCAGAGCAGAGGTCCACAACAACCCCACCGATTCCTACTCCCCTCGCCCCGCGTGCGGGGAGAGGGGAACAAAAATGCGCACTCACACGGCTTTGGAGCAATTCCCAAAAAATTCTGGCCCGGGTTGGGGCGGGAATGCGCATTGAGGTCTGGCGGACTTCTGCGACTGGTGTCTCTGTGCGAACGCGGATGGTGCCAGAGAGCCCTTTCTCCGGTTAAGGACCCTTTCCATGCGGTTTTCCAATTGGTTGAGCAAGATGAAGAGTCGGTCGGCGCGAGCGGGTCGGGCGCGGAGCGGTTTTTCTCGACGTTCGTCGTTGATGTCTCAACTCCCGTCCTTCAACGCGCAATTCGCCAGCGCTGAGGTGTTGGAGGATCGGGCGCTGCTGGCGGCGTTTGATGTGAGTGGTTCGACGTTGCAGGTCAATCTGGCGGCGAGCGAATCCCTGGCGATCACTTCGGCGGGGAGCAGCTATGCGTTGGCGCTTACGGGGGGGACGTGGAGAGGCACGGATGGGGCGGGGGCGACCGGGAATGGGTTGACGACGCTCACGGCCACGGCGGCGGCGTTTTCGACGGTCATGGTGGATGACTCCGGCGCGAGCACCGCGGTGACGTTCAACAACAGCGGAGCCAACACTTACACGTCCAGCATCCTCGTCACGCTCGATGATGCGGCGGCGGGCACGATCACGTTCAACGGCACAACGGCCTTCGCCGGCAGCGCGGCACTGAGCGCCAGCACCAGCAAGAACATTGATGTCAATTCGGGCGCGCTCGTGTCCGTGGTGAATGGCGATCTCATATTCTCAGCCAACCAGCAGGCCACTCCTACGGATGCGTCGTTCTCGGGCTTGCAGATGGACGGCACGCTCACCACCAGCGGCAGTGGGGACATCTCGCTCTTCGGGAAAGGTGGCAACGGCGGCGTCAACATCGGCATTGCGATGAGTGGTGGCACGGTGTCGTCCACGGCGATCGGGGCGGGGGCGGGTACGGTCACGTTGGTCGGCATGAGTCGTGGCGGCTCGATCTCGTTTGCCATCGAAGCGAAGGGCAACTCCACCGTCAGTTCTGTATCGGGAAACATCTCCATCACTGGCACGAACGATTCCTTCGGTGGGAACAATGCGGGCGTCTATTTCCAGTCTGGTTCCGCTGTCCGTTCGACCGGCGAGGGGGCCAATGCAGCCAACATCAGCATCACCGGCACCGGCCAAACTGGCTTTGGCACGGACATTAACGAAGGAGTCACGTTCCGAGGCACGAACAGTGGCATCTTCACTGTGGATGGAGATGTCACCATCGTTGGAACGGGACGCACGACATCCACCGAGGGGGACGGGATTTCGATCAAGAGTTCCGCCATTGTGCGTTCCATCGGAGATGGCAACATCAGTCTGACGGGTACAGGAACGCCGACGGGGGCGACCGCGTCGGGGATTCTGGTCTCCTCCGGAACCATTGAGTCCACTGGTAGCGGCGCGATTACCGTGACCGGCACCGGCACGACGGCCTCGGGGATCACGCTCACGAGTGGCACGGTGGGCAACGTCAACAGCACTGTTCCCGTGAAGTTGATCGCCGACTCGATGAGTATTGATGGCTCGTCCAACATTCTCGCCAGCGACTCCGGTTCGGTCACGATCGCGCCTCGGACTTCAGGCAACAGTATCAATCTCGGCGGTTCAGACTCCGCTGGGACGTTGGGGTTATCGGCTGTTGAACTCGCTCGCGTGCAAACGGGCGCGCTCAACATCGGCGACGTCAATACGGCGACCATCAACGTCACCGCGAACATCACGCTGCCTGCGACGACGAACGTCAATCTCGTCGCCTCTACGATCTCTTTTTCCGGAAATACGATCTCGGCCGCTTCCGTGGGGCAGACCACGGCGGGACAGTCCGACATCGTGGTCCAGCAGCCCGGCACGACGGTGATCGCGAGCGGCGGCAGCCGTGAATTTGGCAGGGTCGTCGTCGGTGGCTCGATGGACCTCATCTTTGCGGTGAACAACCCTGGCTTCGTGGACCTCACCGGCGTGAACGTGACCTTGAGCGGTGCGGACCAAGCCGATTTCTCTGTGACCGCCAGTCCCACGGTGCCAGTCGTGCCGGGGGGCAGCACGACCTTCACAGTCCGATTCACTCCGCTGGTGGCTGGCTTCAAAAACGCCGTGCTGCACATCGCCAGTAATGACCCGGATGAAAGTTCCTTCGACATCAATCTCTCAGCCGTTGCGGCTGACGGATTCCTCTCCGGCATCAAGTCGGTGGGGCCGACAGGCGACTTTTCCTCGATCGGCGCGGCCATCAGCGCGATCCAGACGAGCGTTCGCTCCGGCCCCATTGTCCTGGAACTCCAGCCGACTTACGTCAGCACTGGGGAATCCTTCCCGCTGGTCTTCCGTTATCTCGGCACGACGGCGACGGACACGTTGACCATCCGCCCGCAGGCCGGGGCGACGGGGCTGAGCATCTCCAGCGCGGACACCACGGCGGCGACGGTGGATTTGAATGGGGCGCAGTTCGTCACCTTCGACGGGCGGCCCGGCGGCGTGGGGACGGCGAAGGAGCTGACCATCGAGAACACCAGCACGGCGGGCGTGGCGCTGCGCTTCATCAATGAGGCGAGCAACAACACGCTCAAATTCGTCACGCTCAAGGGCGTGAACACCAGCGCCACCAGCGGCACGGTCGTCTTCAGCACCACCACGGGCGCGAATGGCAACGACAACAACACGATCGACACCTGCGACATCCGCGACGGCGCGAGCACTCCGACCAACGGCATCTACTCGCTCGGCACCGCGACCACGGCGCAAAACAACAGCGGCAACACCGTCACCAACTGCAATGTCTTCAACTTTTATGCTGCTACCGCCGTGGATGCGGCGGGCGTGCGGCTAGATGGCGGCAACACCGATTGGACCATTACCGGCAACAGCTTTTACCAGACCGCCTCTCGCATGGGGGTGAACTCGGTGAATATCCGTGGCATCTTCATCAACAACACTTCCGGCAACAATTTCACTGTCACCGGCAACTTCATCGGCGGTGATTCGCCCGGCGCGGCGGTGACGATTCAAAAGTGGACGCCGAACGGCAGCACGAGGGCGTATTTGTTCCAAGGCATCCGGCTCAATGTCGGCACCACCACGGCGAGCAGCGTGCAGGGGAATACCATCGCGAACATGGTCTGGCGAAGCAACAGCGCCGGCGGCGCGCTGCCCGGCCAGTGGAGCGGGATTTATGTGTCGGCGGGCAATGTGAACATCGGCACGGTGACGGGCAACACCATCGGCAGCGGCACGGGCACGGGTTCCATCTCCGTTACCACGGAAGTAAGCAGCACCAGCTTCGGCATCGGCAACAGCGGCAGCGGCGCGGTGGCCATCGCCAACAACACCATCGGCTCCATCACGGTGAACGGCTCGAACACCACCAGCATCGCCGCCTCGCTGGTCGGCATCCAGGTGACGGCGGGGGCGAACACCATCAGCAACAACCTCGTCGGCAGCACCACCACGGCGAACAGCCTCAACTCCGCCACCTCGTCCACCAGCAGCCCCGGCGGCCAGCAAGTCACGGGCATCCTCAGTTCCAGCAGTACCAGCGCGAGCATCACGGGCAACACGGTGGCCAATCTCAACAACAACTACGCCAGCACCGGCATCAGCGGGCAGATTCGCGGCATCTTCACCTTCGCCGGGGTGAACACCATCACCGGCAACACCGTCCGCAACCTTTCCACCACGAGCCAGAACACGCTCACCACCGTGTCCCCCGCCAACGGCCAGTCGGTCGTAGGTATCGCCGACACTTCCTCGGTGGCGGGTCAGACCGTGTCGCAGAACACCGTGCATTCGCTCGCCAACACGGCGGCCTCGGCGAACGTCAGCGTGACCGGGATTTACTTCACAGCGGCGGCCAGCAGCGGGCACGTCATCGCCCGCAACTTCGTCCACAGCCTCGCGGTCTCCTCCACCAGCACCTCGTCGGTGCTGAATGGGATGCAGTTCTTCAACGGGATATTCACCGCGCAGAACAACCTGGTGCGCGTGGGCCTCGATGCGGCCGGCACCAGCACGGCGGGCGCGTCCACCGTGCGCGGCATCTATGACAACAGCACGACGGCGGGCCGGAACTTCTACCACAACTCCGTCTATGTGGGCGGCACGCAGACTTCGGGCGCGTCCAACACCTTCGCCTTTACCAGCACCAGTGCGACGAACACACGCGACCACCGCAACAACATCTTCGTCAACGCTCGCACGAACGGCAGCGGCACGGGCAAGCACTATGCCGTGAACTACGGCGGCACCACCGCGAATCCAACCGGGCTGACCGCCAGCAACAACCTCTTCTTCGTCAGCGGCACCGGTGGCGTGCTCGGCCTCTTCAACAGCGCCGACCGCACCACCCTCCCCGACTGGCAGACCGCCACCGGCGTGGACGCGAACAGCCTCAACACCGACCCGCTCTTCGTGAACCCCACCGGCACCGCCACCACCGTGGACCTGCACCTGCAATCCGGCAGCCCCGCCGGGAATGTTGCTGCCATGCTGGCTGCCGTTACCAACGACTTCGAGGGCGACCTGCGTTCGCTCACTGTGCCCGACATCGGGGCGGATGAATTTGGAGCCGCTCTCGCCACGCTGATCGCCGACCAGAATGCCACAGAAGATGCCTTATTTTCCTTCGCCATCCCGAGTGGCACGTTCTCCGGCACTTCTCTGACGTATGCGGCGACGAAGGCCGACGGCAGTGCGCTGCCCGGTTGGCTCAGCTTTGATGCCACGACGCGCACGTTCTCCGGCACGCCAACCAACGCCGATGTCGGCACGCTCTCCGTGAAGGTCACAGCGACCGACACCAGCACAGCCTCCGTCAGCGATACGTTCGACATCGTTGTCGCCAACACCAACGACGCGCCGACACTCGCCAACGCGCTGCTCGACCAGAACGCTACCCCAGACGCGGCGTTCTCATTCCAGTTCGCCGCTGACGCCTTCGTGGATGTCGATGCCGGGGACTCCTTGACGTACTCAGCCACGCTGGCCGACGGCAGTGCGCTGCCCGGTTGGCTCAGCTTTGACGCCACGACGCGGACGTTCTCCGGCACGCCGAGCACGGGCGATGTGGGCACGCTCTCCGTGAAGGTCACCGCCACCGACACCAGCACTGCGTCGGTCAGCGACGAGTTCGACATCGTCGTCGCGAGTCTCAACGCCGCGCCCGTGTTCACGTCATCAGACATGCCGTCTGTCGCGGAGAACACAGCGGCTGTGGTCGCTCTGGCCGTCACCGACGCCGACAACGATACCGTGTCGTTCTCGATCACCGGCGGAGCGGACTCGGCAAAGTTCGAGATTGCCGACGTCAATGGCGTGCCGACGTTGCAGTTCTTACCCAATCCTCTGGCCGCGCTGATCTTCCAGCAGACCGGCGTCCTGATCGACCCGTACGCGGACTTCGAGAATCCCGGCTCGGCGGCTGGTTCGAACACGTACCTGGTCACCGTCACCGCTGACGACGGCCACGGACACATGATCTCGCAAGACCTCACGGTGACCGTCACCAACGTGAACGAGAAACCGAAACTCTTGCTGGCGACCAACTCGTTCAACGTGCCGGAGAATACCACCGCCGTCACGACCGTCTCGGCGTTCGATCCCGATGCCAATACCACGCTGAGCTATAGCCTGTCCGGCGCGAACGCGGGCAGTTTCAGTGTGAGCAGCAGCGGCGAGATCACGTTCAAATTCGCTCCGAACTTTGAATCTGATCAGACCAGCTACACCTTCAACGTGATCGTCAGCGACGGGGAACTGTCCGATACGCAGACGATCACCGTGAGCGTGAACGATGTGAACGATCCTCCGGTCATCGAAGCGCCGAGTGTGTCCCGTCAGCAAGGTTCGCCGGTGTCTCGCTCCGCGATCGCTTACGTGTATGACGACGACGGCGGAGAGGGTGACATCACCGTCACGGTGACGAGTGCCAATCCCTCCAACGGCGTCACGATTTCCAACATCGTCAACACCGACGGCATCATCACTGCCGACGTCATCGCCGACAGCACCGCGACCAACGCCAGCTTCACGCTCCAGGCCAGCGACGGAGTCTTGACGTCCACCACAACGTTGAATGTCACCGTGACGGCCAATACGCCGCCCACGCTCGACTATACACCGCGAGCCTTCGTCAACAAGACCGTGCTCGACGGCTTAAGCGGTAACCAGGTCAACGCGATCGTCGTGGCGGGTAACACGATTTATGTGGGTACGGGTTCCAACACCAATAACGGTGGTCTCTCGATTTCGACCGACGGCGGCCGGACGTTCGTCAACAAGACGACCGCCAACGGCCTGGGGGCAAACACCGTCAATGACATTTCTGTGAATGGTAATACCGTCGTTGTTTCGCACCGTCACACGTCCGTCTTCGGGTACTCGATCTCCACGGATGGCGGGGCGACATTCATCTACATCAACGGTGGCAGTTTCTTCTATTCCATCGCTGAGTCCGGTGGCACGATCTACGGCGGCTCGAACGGTGTTGGCATCAAGATTACTTCCGACGGCGGGGATAACTTCGAGACTCGGACCACCGCCGACGGACTGGGCGACGGCCTAGTCCGCGACCTCTTCGTCGTGGGCAACACGGTCTATGCCGCGACGGCCGGCGGGCTGTCCATATCGACCGATGGCGGCACGACCTTCGTCAACCGCACGACCGCCAATGGTCTGGGAAACAATTTCGTTGAGGGTGTGTTCGTGGTGGGCAACACGGTCTATGCCGCCACGTTCGGCGGACTTTCGACTTCGACCGACGGCGGCGCAACCTTCACGAACAAAACCACCGCCGATGGATTGGGAGATAACTGGGTTCACAAAGTTTTCGCCGTGGGCAGCACGGTCGTTGCAGCGACCAACGGCGGACTTTCCGTCTCGACCGACGGCGGCACGACGTTCACCAACAAAACGACTGCCGACGGGCTGGGTAATAACGTCGTCAACGCTGCGGCCGCCACGAGCGGTGTCCTCTTCGCGGGCACGACTGCCGGTCTTTCGTTTGGCACGGGTGCTCCGCCGAGCGATCCCGTGATCACGCTCGGCGATTCGTTGACCCTCAATCCCACCAGCGGGCCCGTTGATAACGGCTCTATTTCTACGATCGCCGTTCAGTCTGCCGGAACTTACGCCGGAACGATTTCCGTCGATCCAGCCACTGGAGTCGTGTCCTTCAGCAATGCTGGCCCCGTCGGAACGCATACGATCACGATCCGCGCCACTGACAACAGCGGAGCGACGACCGACGCCACGTTCACGCTGACCGTCAACCTGCCACCGAACTCCGCGCCCACACTGGCCAACTCGATCCCGGATCAGCAGGCCTCTGAAAACAACGCGTTCTCCTTCCAGTTCGCGGCTGACACGTTCGCCGATGCCGATGCGGGTGACTCTCTCTCTTACTCGACCAGTACTCTGCCGAGTTGGCTGAGTTTCAGTGCCTCGACACGCACGTTCTCGGGCACCCCCGCCACCTCGGACGTGGGCAGTGTTGATATTACCGTCACCGCCACGGATGGCAGCAACGAGCAAGTCAGCGACACATTCCGTATCACCGTCGCCTACGCCAACAACTTCGCTCCGGTTCTCGCCGACACGACTTTCAGCGTGGACGAGAACGCTGCCAACGGCACATCCGTCGGCACGGTGACAGCCACCGATGCCGATAGCACCAAGACGCTCAGCTACAGCATCTCGGCCGGCAACGCGTCCGGGATCTTCGCCATCAATTCAGCGACCGGCGAGATCACGGTGGCAGACAACACAAACCTTGTGAGTGACGAACCGTTCCCAGTCGAGCTCACGGTGCAAGTGAGCGACGGTGGCCCCGGAACAGCTCGGACAGATACCGCTGTTGTGACCATCAACAAGCAGCCAACGGCTTTGGTGGTCAATCTGGGAGGCAGCCAAAAAGTTGTTGTGCAGAGTAATAATGGCCACGTGCAAGTCATCATCAATGACGTTGTGGCTTCTGAGTTCTCCAGCATCCTGACTGCCACCCTGCGAAGTATCACAATCAACGGCGGAAGCGGCAATAACCTCATTGATCTGCGCAACGTCACATCGGCGGCATTCCCGCGAGCAGGCGGCCTGACCGTCGTTGTTCAGGCCGGTGCTGGTAATGACACCGTGCTTGGCAGCAGCTTCGGCGATCAGATTTCGGGTGGTGCTGGAGATGACTCCTTGGATGGAGGTCTTGGCAACGACAGCTTGGATGGCGGCCTGAACAACGACATTGTGATCGGCGGAGTTGGTAACGACACGCTCGCCGGAGGAGATGGAGTCGCGGATGTTCTGTCTGCGGTGACCACGAGCAATCTGACACTGTCGCCAACTCAATTGACCATGGGAGCAAGTAGTATCACCGAGGTCGATACTTTCAGCGGTTTTGAGAAAGCTCTGATGCTGGGCAGCGGTACCGCGAATGTCATGGACGCTTCTGCTGCGACGATTCCCGTGACGCTCTACGGCGGCGGCGGCAACGACGTCCTGATCGGTAGCACTGCAGCCGACTACATCGACGGCCAGGCAGGCAATGACACGCTCACCGGCGGTGGTGGAAATGACGCGCTCTTTGGTGGAGTAGGCTCTGACGACTTCCGCGAAGTGGCTTATACCGATGTGGTGGCCGGACAAACGCGCACGATCACGCTGACGAACACCACCTTCCTGGTGACTCAAGGCGCGGCAACTCTGTCGCAGGACTCGCTGGCTGGCTTTGAGTTCGCAGAGATCACCGGCGGCTCGATGCGTAACAGTATTGATGCTTCCGCCTTCACGACCACCGGAGTAACGACCATCAGCGGCGGCGGTAGCGCCGATACGATCCTTGGCTCAGACGGCAATGACATCATCTACTCGCTGGCCGGCGCCGACATCATCAACGGCAATGGGGGTGACGACTCAATCTTTGCCGGCAGTGGAAATGATAAAGTTACTGGCGGTCCAGGCGCTGATACCCTGAATGGTCAAAACGGTAACGATTCGCTGGTGGGCGACGAAGGTGATGACGCTCTCGTTGGCGGCGCGGACATCGACACATTGCTAGGCGGTAGTGGTAACGACTTTCTAAGTGGTCAAACCGAGGCGGGCTTGCTCTACGGCGGCGATGGCAATGACATCATCCAAGGCAACACCGCCAATGACACTTTATACGGCGAAGCAGGTGATGACCGACTGTTTGGGCTGCAAGGTGACGACGTCATCAGCGGTGGTGACGGTGCCGATTCTCTGGTAGGCGCGATCGGGAACGATTCCCTTTACGGCGACGCAGGTGCCGACACTCTACGAGGCGCCGTAGGTAATGATCTGATAGACGGCGGCGCTGATTTTGACCGCATCAACGAGGAGTTCGACGCCAACGTCACGATTGTGGGTATCACAATCACCACTGCCAGCTTGGGCTCTGACACCGTGGCGGCGATTGAACGCATTCAAGTCAGTGGTGGTGAGGGCAACAATCTCTTCGACGCCCGGCAGGCGTCAGTGCCCGTCTTTTTATCAGGCGGTGCAGGCAACGACACGTTGCTAGGCGGCTCCAAAGGCGACGGCTTCAACGGTGGCGATGGTGACGACGTAATCTCCGGCGGCGCGGGCAAGGATGTGATCGACGGTGGCGATGGCGTGGACTACGTCTACGAAAAAGCCGACACGAACTTCACCGTGAACGGCGTCACATTCACATCGACGCTCACTGGCACCGACACTCCGACAAACGTCGAGCGCATCGCGCTGATCGGCGGCATCAGTGCCAACAAACTTGACGGCACGTTGGCGTCCGTGCCGGTAGTCCTCATCGGAGGCCGTGGCAACGACACGCTGCTGGGAGGATCCGCTGCTGACACCTTGAGCGGCGGCAGTCGCAACGACGCAACAGTGTCTGGTGGTGATGGCACCGATTCCCTTGACGGCGGCGTCGGTTCCGACGTCCTCGAAAACGATCCCGTCGATGCAAAAGTCATCGGCGCTGGTGACATAGCTGTTGCCGATGTCTTCGCGCTGCTGCCGAGTTGGATCGATTCACTGTAAAGGGCAGCACGGTCGTAGTGGCGTACTAAAACGCGCGACGGTCGCACATGGAACGCGAGCAGCTACTGCCTGTTCGCGAAGAGCCGTATGAAGTGGCGAAGTTCACGAGGGGGGTCGGTGAAGATCAAGTCGTATGTGGGTGGGCTGGTGCCGTCGTTTGAACGGAGGGTTGCTTGATAGGCCGACTTTTGGACTCAACGTCCTCGTGCGATTGATTGGGAACGCAGGCAAGTTAAGGATGTCAGCGCTTCGCCGACTGCGGGCGGCGAGGGATACGTAGCTTCCATTCCTCGGTGGTGAGTTTGACGGCGGCGCCGTTCTCGGTGAGGCGGTGTCCGGAAAGCAGTTCGGCTTCTGTGATCAGATCCGCTGGCGGATAGGACGTATTATCATCCAATGGAGTGAGGTCGATGATATGCACGCTCCCCGAAAGGGACGCTCTTCGAACAGTGCGCGCCGTTCTTCGGGGTCGTCGAATTGACGCAACCTGCTTTCGTGTAGTGAGTTCGAGTTTTCCACGTACGCGGTAGGGGGGCGAACGAAAGGCACCCTCTTCGAACTCGCGATCAACGGGTTAACAGCCCGTCAAGGACCCGACGGGCTTTAGTACCAGAACGAGTTGCTGTTCCAGAGGCTGACGTGCGTCGGATCTTGGAACGCACCGCGACCGTCGGCACTCGGGGTCTGCGACAAGAGCAAACCCTACGGGGCCAGGCAGCGATGGGACCAGCCAGGACATCATTGAGGTTCTACGGGGACTGTTCATCGATCACGGAGCGGCAGAGCACATCCGCAGCGACAACTGTCCGGAGTTCATCGCCCAGGGCCTACGTGATTGGTTACAGCGGTCTGCGGTGTAGCCGCTGTATATCGAACCGGGATCACCGTGGGAGAACGGTTGCGCGGAGAGGCTGTGAATCTCGGCGATGCGTTTTCACAATATATTGAGCCGCCTGATGTTCCGCCGCAACCACTCGTCCTACCAATAAGTTGCGCTCAGCCATTGATTCTGGTTGTTTGGGGTCTCTTGGCGATCACTTCAGCACAGTTTCAACACACCCTAACTCAGCTGTGACGGACATCGCACCCAGCAGCGTGCGACAGGATCGCCTTCAGCGGATACGTGCGGCACAACGTGATGTCGTGCCCGATTCAGGAAAGGCTGCCAGCTATGCCCGATTCAGCAGCGACATGCAGCGGGCCGAAAGCAACGCTAATCAGCAGCGAATTTGCCGCGACGCAGCTGACCGGTTTGGTCAACGTCCCATGTTCGATCCATCCTGGAGAACGAGAAGTACATTGGTCTTTGGCCTTGGGGGACCATGAGGAATGTTCGTGATCCCGAAATAGGAATCATCAGCCGAGAGCTGCGTGAGGAAGCTCAGACGGACGACTGGACGCGACCGTTTCCCGAGCTGCGGCTGATCCTCGATGTACACTTCAATGTGGCTACGCAAAAGCTGCGCGAGAATTCGACGCAGGGTGCGCAGAGTCGTGATCGAGAAGGGAAATTACGAGGGTCCATTGCCGACCATCGGGGACAACTTCTTCTTTCAGGTCTGATCGAATGAGGCGTTGGCGGTTCCAAATTTGTGTGCGCGGGCAAACGCATCTATTGCCCGAGTCATCCGAAGGGACAGTGCACCTGCGCGATCGGATTGAACGAAAGTTGGCGGAACGACTGATCCTTGATCAAGTGGGAAAGATCACTCAGCAAACACCCGAATGGTTGGACGAACTGAAAGCTGCGTTAACGAGAGCGAGTGTGGCGCCTCAGGAGCGTGCACCTACGGAGACAAGGTAGTCGGCTCAAATCCGGTCACCTTGAGTTCAATCTCCAGATCGCGAAGTTCAGGATGACGGCGAATGACGTCCAAGTCAGATACGGAACCAGCAGCAACGCAGCGGTGCCGGACTTGGCTTGAAATGCGAAGCAAGTGGCAACGATGGCGAGCCACAGCGCGATGATCTCGGCGAAGGCGAGGCCGGGGCGTTGCCAACCGAAGAAGAGAAACGACCAGAGCACGTTGAGCGCGAGCTGAATGCCAAACCACATCAACGCCGGTCGAGCGGCTCTCGATCCGTGTCCACGCCATACGAGCCACGCGGCGACGGCCATCATCAAGAACAGTCCCGTCCAGACAGGGCCGAACAGCCAGTCGGGAGGATTCCAACTTGGTTTGGTCAGCGTTTGATACCAGCCGCCGACGGAAGTTGATGTCGCCGCTGCTCCCAATCCCGCCGAGGCGAAGCAAACCGAGATGAAGCCGATCAACGCCATCACTTGTTGAAGCACTGTCGGCCGCCACGTCGTCCCAGGTTCGATTGTTCGGCGAGCCGTGTTGGCGATTCCGCTCAACATACCACCAAAGACAAATTCGTGGAGCGGGTAGATCGTGTACCAATAGGCCAAACCTGTCAGACCCACCGGATCGAAGACGGCCGTCTGACGAATGCGCGAACCGCTCGTTGTCGGCTCGACTTCAAATTCGAGCCACGCTCGGCCGGGAAGCTTCATCTCGGCGAGCAATCTTAGACTGCGATTCGGTTCCAACGATTCGACTCGCCAGCAATCGACGGGATCGCCGACTCGCAGCTCGACTGCATCGCGCCGACCGCGCCGCAAGCCGACTCCCCCGACGAGCAGATCGAGCCCGCCGCGCAGCCTCCATAACCAATTTCCGTAGTACCAGCCGGTTTGGCCGCCGATCCGTTGAATCGGAGCGAAGGCGGCTTCGACGGGGACACCGACCTCAAGTTCGCGCGAATCGACCAGTCGTGTTCCGAATCGGACTCCGCCCCAACGCTTGGGTCGGCCCGAAGAGCTGAGCGCGTCCGACCAACGTGTGGCCGTGAGTTCGTGATCTTCGTTGACGAGCGCTCGCGCGATGGCATCACGGACGCCGCGCGGCTGAACCGCGAATAGGTCCGATGCGTGCGAGTTTGTGACGACGGTCGGATTCTTCAAGCTGTCGACCAACTTGCGGCCGACGCGGGCATACACCGGAGTCACCAGTCCCAGCCACAAACTCGACAGACGCGGCGAGAGAAACGGGACCGAGATCATCCAGCGTTTCAACCCGCGTTGCCGGGCGTACTCTTGCATGATGTCGCCGTAGGAAACCTGATCGGGACCGCCGATCTCGAAGATGTCGCTGGAGCCGTCGGGCAACTCCATCGCGGCCAGCAGATAGCTCAACAAGTCCTCGATTGCGATCGGCTGTGCCGGCGTTGAGACCCACTTTGGGCAGAGCATGACCGGTAGCTTCTGAACGAGTGCTCGAATCAGCTCGAACGACAGACTGCCGGACCCGATCACGATCGACGCGCGGAACTCGATGACTTGTGCACCGGACTCGCGCAGGATTGATCCGACCTCCTGACGACTGCGCAGGTGCTTTGACAGTTGCTGGTGTTCGTCCCCCAAGCCGCCAAGATAGATGATCCGCCGCACTCCGTTTCGCTTCGCAGCCTCGGAAAAGTTGCGCGCGGCGATGCGATCTTCGTCCTCGAAGTCGTTGCCGGTCCCCATGGAATGCACGAGATAGAAAGCCGTTTCAATCCCAGCAAGGGCCGAGTCCAGCGTCTCAACTTGCAGAACATCCCCGGCGACGACTTCCGTTTCGGAACCAACCCGCGACTGCAAGAACTCCGGTCGCCGAGCCAAACAACGCACGCGAAGTCCACGCTGCTCAAGCAGTGGAATCAGTCGTCCGCCGATGTATCCGGTGCCGCCCGTAACCAGGATTTTGGATGTGTCCTTCAAGTCGATGACCAATCAAATTGACGCTGAGAAATCATAACCACGGAAATTCTGCCCAAAGGATCAATGGCCAAATCAAAACAATCAGAACGAAGCTGACCGTGATTCCCAATGGTATGGCAATCAGCCCGCGAGTTCGCCAAAGCGGGAAAATGACAAGTCCAAGAAATAGAGCTTTGTAGATGACCTGAAGCAGCAGAATTCCCACCATCTGCTTCGGCAGGACCAGCCCGCCAGCAGAACAAAGTAAGATCCCAGTCCACAAACAGCCGACGAGGATTCGGAACGGTGAATCGACCGGAAACTTGGACTGCACGACCAGCGTCGCACATCTGTTTGAGCTCATCGTCGCAAGTGCAGCGGGAACCAGAATGAGAATGTTGACGGCGTACGCGACCTGAAGAAGCATGATGAACGCCAATGTTGGTCAATCGCGCCTCGAGACTGAGTTCATTTACACAACGCGAAGAACACCTGAGCCGAACGACGGCTAAAGTGTTCTCGCGGAGTCGACTGGAGCTCCGAAAAGCCCCAGCACAGGGCATCACACGTAATGGGAATCACTGACGGTAAGCTGGCTGAGCCAAGGCATACGTCACTTGACCGGAGGTCGGGCAGACGTGAGCCACATACTGAGGCTTAGCCGGAGTCACATGAGATGTTTTGGCCGTCGGGGCTGGTGGCAACATCACGCTGTCGATCACATGGATGACTCCGTTCGACGCGTCGATGTCGGTCGCGACGAGTCCGGCACCGTTGATGGTCGGAGCACCATTCTTCATCGCGGCAGTCAACATGCCCCCTTGAACCGTCTTCAGTTCCTTCTTGACGAGCACGTCGTTCGAGAACACGCGGCCGGCGACAACATGAAACTTCAGGATCGCCGCCAGCTTCTCTTTGTTCTCTGGCTTGAGCAGACTCTCAACCGTACCGGCCGGCAGCTTCGCAAACGCTTCGTCCGTCGGAGCGAACACGGTCAGTGGCTTGTCACCCGACAGCACCTCGACCAGCCCAGCCGCCTTCGCGGCCGCGAGCAACGTCTTGAACGTCCCCGCCTTCGCGGCCGTCGCCGGAATGTTGTCGCCAGAGGGCAGCAGCACTTGGTCTATGACGTGAATGATCCCGTTCGAGCAATGAATGTCAGCCTTTACGACAGTCGCTTGATCGACTCGCACATTGCCCTCTTCGACCTTGATGTTGACTCGCTGACCATTCACTGTCGCGGCCGCATCCAGCTTCACGACTTGAGCCGCCGCCACCTTGCCAGCCACGACGTGATAAGTCAGCACCGACACGAGCTGAGCTTTGTTCTCCGGCTTCAGCAACGTCTCGACCGTTCCGGCTGGCAGCTTGGCAAACGCTTCATCCGTCGGAGCAAAGACCGTGAACGGGCCCTTACCTTGTAGCGTCTCGATCAATCCACCAGCCTTCAACGCGGCTGCCAACGTCTTAAACGAACCGGCCTCGACCGCGGTCGTGACGATATCCTTTTCGGCTGCAGACGCCGTCGAGACTGGTCCTTGAACAACACCAATCGCGGCCATCGCCGCGACACTTAGGAAAAACCTTCGATTCAACATGACACTCTCTCCGTGCGGGGGATTCTTGACTTGCCGATGCCAATCGACCCTCGATTGCTCACTCAACAAATCGTTCAAATCGTTCATGCCAGAGAGACCGGAAAGACTTCAAAGGCTTAACTCAGAATCTTTACTGATTCCGATTTTCGTGTCCGATTCGGCGAATTCGCTTCAATCCGGCTCCCGCTCCGAGGCACAGACACCTCGGCTCGTCTGCAACCGGGCGGCTGAGGCGATCTAGACGGCCGACCGTTCGTGATTTGGGGAAACGGCAAGCACATCCCGGTGTGCGGACGAGTGAAAAGCGATCGTGCCCGTTCCCGACTCCAGCAGGTGCTTTATCGTCTGCTGGCGATAGTCAAAGATCGTTTTCAGGTCGCGCCGGACGATCAACGAGTGCATCGCTCGGCCTATCCAGCCGAGCGGCAGCCGGTAGTTGACTTCGTCGATCATCCGCGTGGAGCTTCCGACCGCCTCAAAAGTGTGACGGTGGTGCCACAGGACATACGGGCCGCGCAGTTGGACATCCACGAATTCATACGGCGGATTCCAGACTGTGATGGCGGTCGTCCAATGGACCGGGAGGCCGTGAACTCGCAGCGCGTACTGAATGATTGAGCCGACTCGCATTTCGATTTCGCCGGGAGTCAGAATTTCAAACTGCAACCACGGCGGAGTCAGCGTTTGCAGGTTCCGCGCATCAGCGAAGAACGCGAAGACTTCGTCCAAGGGGCGCGAGATGATTTGCTCGCGGATCAATCGGAAAGTGCTCATCTCATCGCTCATTTCTGTAACGGCAGCTTGCGATCCAAGACCGCTCGCAGGGCGGTTTCCAATTCGGGATGTTCAAACTCGAAATGGCTTTTCTGAAGTCGTTCGGGAACAACTCGAATGCTCGCCAGCAACAACGCGTTGGCCATTTCGCCGAGAACTAGACGAGCCATGAAACCGGGCAGCGGAAACAACGTCGGTCGCCGCAGGACTCGGCCTAACAGGCGAGTGAATTCCACGTTCGTGACCGCAGTCGGAGCGACTGCATTCACCGGCCCGACCAGCGACTCCTCTTCAACGGCAAACAAGATCGCTCGGACCAGGTCCGGCAGCGAAATCCAGCTCCAATACTGCCGCCCGCTTCCGATCTTCCCACCCACACCGAACTGAAACGGCAGCAACATCTGCTTGAGCGCACCGCCATCCGGTGACAACACCACACCAATTCGCAGGTTGACGACTCGAATGCCCGCATCGACAGCGGGTTGAGTCGCCCGTTCCCACTGCGTACAGACCTCAGGGAGGAACCCGCGTCCCGGCGGTTCTGCTTCCATGAGCAACTGATCTCCACGTTCGCCGTAGTATCCGATGGCCGAGGCGCAGACCAAGACTCGCGGCGGGCTCGGCATCGACGCCAGTGACTTGCAGAGTCGATGCGTCCCGACCACGCGGCTGTCGCGAATACGGAGTTTCTTCGCCGCAGTCCAGCGGCCGCTCGCGATGTTCTCACCCGCCAAATGCACGACCGCGTCCACACCACTGAAGCCGGTGAAGTTCAGCGGTCCTAACTCCGGGTTCCACGAAATGCTGTCGCCTCGGTCGTTGGCCGAGCTTCGGCGAGCCAATCGCCGCAGACTCCATTGACGATCGCCGATGGCCTGCGACAGCGCCGAGCCAACCAGCCCGGAGGCTCCACTCACCACAATCGTCTTCGCTCGCGGCGTTACCGGGGCATTGGGCTGTTCGAGTCGTTGATTTAATGCGGCAATCACGGTCAATTCCTTATGGTTCAAAATATGAATTTTCCGGCGAAACGGACCCGAAATATTTCTTAAACGAGATCAACTCGTGAATCGTTGCGGAATTTCTGACTATATTGATCCTGCAATTTTTTGACGGCGAGTTCTTTGCTCTTGGCTTCCACTTCAACGGTAAGGCCGAGTTCGGCCCAGCAGGCGGGAAAATCGTTGATGTCAATCTCATCGTGATGCCGTGCAGGCTTCGGCCCGGACCATCCAGCCAACGGACTGGAAATGTGAAACAGCGGCTCGCGGTTCCAGGTATCGATGGCCGCTGCCGTGGCGTCTTCAATGCTCAGTTCGTCCGGCAGACAGCGGTGATGATGCACGTCGTAAACGACTGGCAAATCAGTAAAACGCGACAACGATAAAAGGTCAGACGGAGTGAAGGTCTTGTCGTCGTTCTCAATCGTCAGCCGTGATCGAACACGCTCTGAAAGCCGATTCACATTGCAAGCGAACGCCGCCAGTGCGGCCCCTTTATTGCCGTAGGATCCGCCGCCGTGAATGTTGATAACATCCGCGCCAACCCATTCAGCGACTTCCGCGTGATACTCCAAATCCTGAATAGACCTTGCGACCACTTCCTCTCGCGGCGAATTCAGCACGACGAATTGATCCGGATGAAATGTTGTCCGAATATCATGCTCGGCCGCGAAATCGCCGCATCGACGAAACGTCGCGATGATGCTGGCCGCATCGGGCAAATCGTCGACTCGATAGCCAGCTTCGGGATGCGTCTTGATCGGTAGAATTGAACTCGCGATCCGAAAGCTACCGATGCCGTGCTTGGCGCAGTATCGCAATGCCGCGAGCAATGATTCTGCATTAGACAGGCAGAGGTCCGAAACTTTGCGGAGCCGGTCCGCGGGCGGCAGTCGCATCAATGACGTTGCTGTTGTCGTTCGAAATTGAATTGGCTCGACCGCAAATTGACAGCAAAGCCCCCATCGAAGTCGTCGCGTGCGTCTCTGCGTTGGGCGCTGCTTCATCCAAGTTGTCACTGTGACCATGATCGATCGTTCCTGGCATTAATTGCTGCTGCAGTAATTCACGCATTCCCGTGCAGGTGCGACTCGACGAACCACAGTTTCTCATTCAGTTCGCGCGAGACCTCGGTGAACAGGTCGGCGATGTCGGAGTCGTCCAGTTCGACGGCTCGGTCAATTGAGCCACGGATCGTTTTGCCGACGCCCGCCATCGACGTGGACAGTGCGTCGATGTGATCCCGGCCGGAGACGATCTACACCGGGTAGGCCGTCATTGTGATGCGGCGTCCCACCACAATGACGGTCGCCTCGATCTGGGCGCGGACAGCCCGATTCGCTCGGCCGCGGCGTCTGCAAAGGCCGCCGCGTCCGCAGCGATGGTGTCGAACAACTCGTGCAGAGCAATGAAGCTCGGCCCCTTCACATTCCAATGTGCCTGCTTCGCTTAAATCTGCAAGTCGATCAGTTCAGCGAGTGCATGACCAGATCTCCTGTTGTTGGGACGAATGGTTTGTTCGTGCTGGCCGAACTGAGGGACTTCTCAAGTTCGATCCTCGGGATAGTCCGAGCCGATGGCAGATATCAACGTGGCTGCGATCGCAACGCCGGATACGAAGATTCCCACGATGAAGAGGGTCATTTCACTCATTGGGCGTCACTTTCAACATGAGCGTGCCGAACGAAAAAATCGACGGCACCCATAGACCAACGTACAAACCTTGTTCCTTGTGGCCTGTAAACCAGAGGTAAACCGACAGCAGAAACGACACTCCAGCAGCGAGGACATACATCGCCTTGGACTTCGATCGGCGCAACATAGGATTCCTTGCAGAAATTCATCGGGTTGAAGAAATCGCGAGAGACGGGAATTCCGCCTCTCACTTCGAACTGACACTGAGGTTGCCGGGGCAGACTAAGTTGGCTTGGCGACGACTTGGATGCCGGCTGTCTTCCACCCAGTCTTCACGGGCGTAGATCACAACCGACGTATCGGTCTCTCGGACCTCCAGGCGGTTGAGCCGAAAGCCCAGTTCCGTGATCTCGGTGAAGAGCTGGTAAGCCAGGTTCTCCACGCTGGTCGGCGCGCCAAACAGTTTCATGCGCAACGCTTCGCCAGTTCGTTCCGTGTGGCCGCAGAGTGTTTCGTAAAGCGGATCTGCAACGTGAATCAGCATCGCGTGGTCGTATTCCGCTTTCAGAAACGGCTCGATCCTTTGATCGAATTCGCCGAACAAAGTGCTGATGGCTCCGGTTCGCTCAACTTCAAAGAAGCACCGAACGCCGTAACGATGCCCGTGCAGATTACGGCACTTGTCATCCAACTCTTCGTTGCGATGAGCTGCGTAAAATTTGTAGTCCTTTTGAATAATCATCGAATTGCTCATTTCCTGTGGATGCTGACTTCATTGGTTGAGCCGGAACGCGCCAGCGTCCGGTTTGAAGTCAAAACAGCACGCTAGCGCCTTCCGGCCAATAAAAATGACTCGCGCGAGCCATGCGTCGGAATCAGGGCGGAGTCTCCAACGCCACACGCAGTGGCCTTTGCCAGCGAACGGTGTACGGATCGCGATCAGCTTTTGATCAGGGACATGACTTCGGCTCGGCTGGCTGGATTCGTTTTGAAGAGACCGCGCACCGCGCTGGTGATGGTTTGACTGCCGGGCTTACGGACGCCGCGAATGCTCATGCACGAGTGCTCGGCACTGATGATCACGGCAACTCCCTTGCTCTCCAGTTCGGTCTCGATCAGGTCCGCGACCTGCTGAGTCAGTCGTTCTTGAACTTGCGGACGGCGAGCAACCTCTTCGACGACCCGAGCCAGCTTGCTCAGTCCTGTCACGCGGCCGTTCGGGATGTAGGCGACATGGGCGACTCCGGAGAACGGCAAAAGGTGGTGCTCGCACATGCTTGTAAAGCGGATGTCTCGAACGAGTACCATCTCGTCGTAAACTTCAGGAAACGTGACCCGCAGATGCCGCGCCGGATCTTGAGTGAGTCCCGAAAACATCTCGGCATACATCCGGGCCACCCGGCGCGGAGTCTCCAGCAGGCCGTCGCGGTCTGGATCTTCACCCACGGCTTTCAGAATCGTTCGGACGGCCTGTTCGATAGCCATCAAGTCCACCACTTGAGTCGTTCTACTCTTGCTGAATGAAGTCGCAACCTGATGGCCGCTCTGCCTCGGATGTTCGTCTTCGATCTGAAGTCGTCGTTCTATTACAGCGTGCACTGTCATCTCCTCGGTCTGAAGTTCGTCGTTTCGCCGCGCGGGATGCTTCTCTCGCCACTCCAATGGACGTATTGACCGTTTTGTTATCCGGGAGATAACAGGCAAGGCTGAGAAAAACGTAGGAACAACCAAAAAAGTCATCTGAATGGACGCTTGGTTTGGCTGCCGGAGCCCACTGAGTCTCATCAGATTGGACGTTTTGACTGTTTTTAAATTGGCTGACTGAACGAGTTGCGGTATGCTCGGGCGGCGATGAGGAAACGCCGGGGAAGAACGCTCAGGGATTGAAAACGAGCTTCGTGGATCTGCTCGCTTCACCCCCAAACAGGTTTCCAATGCGATGGTCAACTGGCCGCATCACTTTTTTAAGGAGGAAGCGAGATGCTTGTGCTCACCCGAAAGGCCGAGGAGGAAATCGTGATCGCAGACAGAATTCGGGTTAAAGTGCTGGAAGTTCGTGGGAACCAAGTGAGGCTGGGGATCGTGGCCCCCAAGGAGATCAGCGTTCACCGCGCCGAGGTGCATGAGGTCGTGGCCTGGGAACTCTTGTCGTCATTCTGCGAGAATCTGAAGACGGACGGGCGAGAGTGTTCATACTCCATTTAAAGAGGTCCCGTTCGGTCACGCACACTTCGATTGGCTTTCATGAATCAACTTCTCTCACCCAAACAAGTGGCCGCAGCGATCGGGGCCAGCGAGTCGTCGCTGAAACGCTGGTGCGATCAAGGATTGCTGACGACCGTAAAGACGGCCGGAGGGCATCGGCGGATTCCGGTTCAAGAAGCGTTGCGGTTCGTGCGCGAGCAGAATCTTTCGGTTGTCGAACCGCGAATTCTGGCGATGCCGGCGATCGACAATCGCAAGGCGAGAAGGATTGAGAACTGTGCCGAGCGGTTGGCCGAGGGGCTGCTCGCCAACAACGAACAAGCTTGCCATGCGATCGTGTTTGAATTGTTTCTGGCCGGTCAGTCGGTGAGTCAGATTTTCGACGAGGTCATCGCAGTGGCGTTTCGGACGATCGGCGAGAAGTGGGAATGCCACGAAGCCGATGTCTATCAAGAACGGTGCTCGTGCCAGATCGCCTTGCGGATCCTGCACGAACTGCGGTCGCTGCAGACACCGCCAAACTCAGCTCTCGTCGCGCTGGGGGCGACCATTGAAGGGGATCAATACTGGCTGCCAGTGACGATGTCTGAGATTGTGCTGCGCTCGGTCGGCTGGAACACCCGGCTGCTCGGTTCGTCGATTCCATTTGATTCGATAGCGAACGCTATCCAACAGCTCGAGCCGGAAATGTTTTGGCTGAGCGTTTCGTTCGTTCCGGACGAATCTGCGTTCATCGCCGGATTCAATCGCCTCATTGAAACCGCGTCCAAGACCAACACTACTGTCGTTGTCGGCGGGCGAGCGTTGACGACGGAGATTCGGACTCGGCTTCGATATTCGGCCTTCTGCGACACGATGCAGCATCTCGAAGAGTTCGCCAAAACACTGCGTCGACAAACCGAGCTTGTTCCCCAGAAGACTCGCAAACCAAGAAAGAAGGCTTGAAGCTCTGATGGCATTCGCCCACTTCGATCTCACCGCAACCCAGTTCGCCAGAACGTGGGTTTTCTGTTGTCTGGCCCACGTTCTGGCGAACGTGACTACGACAGTGCTCGCCGCCGGTCCAACCGCGACGTGGCCGCAGTGGCGGGGTCCGTCGCGTGATGGGCAGGCGGCTGCGACGCCCGCGTGGCCGGATCTCGTTGATGAGGCGACGCTCACTCGGAAGTGGCGAAGCGAATTGGGGCCGAGCTATTCCGGGCCTATCGTCGGCGAGGATCGAGTCTTCGTCACGGAAACTCGCGGCAAGAAGACCGAGGTCGTACAGGCGTTGTCGCGGGCCGACGGCAAAGTCTTGTGGACCGCTGAGTGGCCGGGTGCGACATCGGTTCCATTCTTCGCGTGGGAGAACGGTGAATGGATTCGAGCGACTCCGGCCTATGACGGAGAATCGCTGTTTGTCGCCGGGATGCGCGATGTGCTGGTCTGTCTCGACGCCGCGACCGGCAAGGAACGCTGGCGAGTCGATTTCGTCGAGCGGTTCAAATCGCCGCTGCCAACATTCGGTTTTGTCTCGTCGCCGCTGGTTGATGGCGAGCATGTTTACGTGCAGGCCGGCGCATCATTCGTGAAGCTCAACAAGCGAAACGGCGAGACTGTCTGGCGATCGCTGGAGGATGGCGGCGGCATGAACGGCAGCGCGTTCTCGTCGCCGATGAAAGCGACGATCGCGGGGCAACCGCAGTTCTTGGTGCAGACCCGCGAAAAACTCGCAGGCGTGGACGAGGCCACCGGCAGCGAACTCTGGTCGCAGAAGATCGACGCCTTTCGCGGCATGAACATTCTCACGCCGGTTGTCTTCGGCGATGCGATCTTTACGAGCACCTACGGCGGCAAGTCGTGGCTGTTCGATCTGACCAAGAGCCGCGACGCGACCGCAGACAAAAAGATGTCCGTCACGGAGCGTTGGCAGAACAAGACGCAAGGCTACATGTCCACGCCGGTCGTGATCGACGGCCACGTTTACACGCATCTGAAGAATCAGCGTTTCGCATGCATCGACCTCGCGACGGGCAAAGAGCGTTGGGTCACGACTCCGTTCGGCAAGTATTGGAGCCTCGTCGCGCAAGGCCCGAAGATTTTGGCTCTCGACGAGCGCGGCGACTTATTGCTCATTAAAGCGAATCCAGAGAAGTTCGAGTTGCTCGCCCAACGGCATGTCAGCGATTCGCCAACGTGGGCTCATCTGGCCGTCTGCGGCGACGAGGTTTTCGTTCGAGACCTCAAAGGGCTGACCGTCTATCTTTGGCCAACAACCATGGGCACGAAAGGCTCCGCCAATGCCGACTGACCGCACGGGCGAACACGAGATCCTGCCTTTTCTCGTCACTCTGATTCTCGGAATGTGCCATTGTTCTCTGGTTGCCGGCGGGAACGTATCTCGTCACCAAGTCGTTGCGTTACAAGCCGGGAGCTGGCAACGGGTACAACAATGTTCGCGGAGCAGGTCGCGAGGTTGGTAAGGGAGTCCATGCCGACTGGTTCAACTGCAATGTGGCCGATCTAATGATCGACACCGGAAAGCGGAATCCCCCGATGCCACATGCTTCAGCATCTGGTTGTCCAGCGAGAGATCATTAACCAGTTGCTTCGGCCGATGGTTCTCGTCTTCCAGGACCTTCAGCCACTTGGCTTCCTCAGGACTTCATACCGCCATACCAATCCCGCCAGCGGTGGTACGTCGCCTCGCTGACTTCCAGAGCCTGCAGCACCGCCGCCAGATCCCTGCCGGCACTCAGCATCGCGTCTGCACCCCAGCTTCCGCACGATCTCCTCTGGACCGTGACGCCTTCGTCTCTTCGCTGACATCGAGACTCTCCTCGCCCTTGATGGGCAGTTGAGACTCCTTGGCACCCGGGTCAGGAAACGGGGAGCAGGCCAGCGTTCATGGATGCCATTTTGTTTACGGACGCCATTTTTCTGTCAGGCTTTAGCGAATCTGACATCAATGCGGCAATTTCTTGCCCGGCATCGTTGGGATGCGTGCCGTCCTTGCATTTGCAGTGTTTGGAAGTTGTGGTCCGTGGGGTGTGCTGCAACTGCCGAGCGTGTCCAATTGCCTTAACGCTTATTTGGGCAACTACTTAGGACGCGAATGTCGGGCGACAGAGTCAGGCGATCAAATCCATTTGATCGCCTCTTTCATTGTGATTGACGTGTTCTCGCGGGGATAACTTCATGCTGATGCTGAACTGGCTGTCGACATTAAAAACACGTGGCATGAGGCGTGGACGAAGCCGCAAACGTCAGATTCTCAGGGCGGGGGCTCAATGGTTCGCCGGAGCCTTTCTGTCACCCCACGCAGAAAAGCTGGAGAATCGGGCTCTGCTGTCTCAAGTCAGCCTGACATCCGGCAGCCTGTTTGTGACGAGCTCAGGAACGCTGTCCGAAACGATCACCGTGAGCCGCAACGCGGCGACTGTCACCCTGAGCGACCCTGGTAATCCAGTGACAGCTAGCGGTGCCGGACTGACGCAGGTCAACGCGAACACCGTCACATTCGATGCCACCGCGCTCACAGGTCTGTTTTCCATGAACCTGGGCGGCGGAACCGACACCATCGCGTTTGGGGCGGGAATGCTGCTGACCGCGGCGGGGGGAATGGATCTTGCGGCAGAAACCATTACGGTCGGTGCTGGCGCAATGCTCACCACAAGCGGAGCGACGACAAATGTCACCGCACGCGGGCAGACAATCAGCCTTGGCGCAGGAGCGAGAATTCTGACCGGCGGCGACATCAGTCTGGCGGCCTCGGCGACAGACATTCGCGGGTACTTCAGTTCGCTCACGCAGCCGAATCAAGCGGCGAAGATCACGCTGACCGGGGCAACACTGACTGGTGACGACATTTCAGTGACGGCAGATGCCCAAGATGTCACGGGCAATCAAGTGCCGGATCTCGTGCAAGACTTTCTGGGCCCGGTAAAAAGTCTGATTGAGTCGGCGACGGGCAAAACCTTACCCACGCTCGACGGCTTTTCCGCAGTCGTGAACTTGCGCGGTGCCGACGCGATCGTCACTGTGGATGGGGCAACGTCCATCACAGCCACGGGACGAGTTGGTATCACTGCGAACGCAGTGGCCAACAGCCAACTCGATGCGCAGGCCGTTAGCAGTCGCATCGGCACTGATTCCAAAAAGGTGAACCTCGGTGTCGCGGTTGGTTATTCAGAAGCAGAAGGTAATGCGACAGTCGATGTCATCGGCACGACCACGATTAGTGCCGGCGGAAACGTGCTCATTACCAGCGACGCAAATGTGGTGGCTGAAGCCCGATCCAAAACGACGGCCAATCTCGGACGGGATGGTGACACGGCTGACTCGGGAGCCAATGCATTCGCGCTGGCCATTTCTAACGCCGATCTCACGTCCAAGGCCAACGTCGGCCAGAATGTTGTCATTGCGTCTGCGCTGGGCAACATCAATGTGTTGTCGAATGGCGAAGTCGTCAGTCATCCCGACGCCCAGGCGGGTTCCTATCTGGATGGTATGTCTGGCGTCACGGTCGGACTGGCCTTCGACGATTCAGAAATCAAAGCGAGTGTCGACGGAAAGCTGACAGCGAAGGGCGCCGACCCGGTCTTGCGGTTCAATCCCGTCGCGTCGGGCATCGTTTCGCTAAGTGCCGACACAATTCGCATTCCCGCTCATGGCCTGAAACAAGGTCAACGGTTCGTCTACACAAATGGCGGCGGAACCAGCATTGGTGGACTCGAAGACGGAGAGACCTACGTCATTAATGTGGTTGATACAAACACGGTGCAATTCGCCCGAGAGCGAGCCATCGGTATCAACGCCGCGCAAACGAACGCGACCGCGACTCAGACCGTCGCTGCACTGGATCTAAAGACGTTTGATGCCTCAGCGAGCGGTGCTGTCGATGCTAATACCGACCGGATCCGGATCACCAGCCACGGCTTCACGAACGGTCAGAAGATCATCTACACGGCGATCGATAATCCCCCGATATTGGGATTGCGGCCGGGGAGCGAGTACCTCGTCAAGCTCGTCGATGCCAACACATTCCAACTGCAGAACCCATTGACGGCGACTATCAATCCCAACAGCGTTGTCAATCTGCGCGTTGAGACCGCTCAGAACGGCAATTCAATTCCGCCGACGGGTGAGCATGGATTCTTGTTTGAGAAGAATACAAAAAGCTTCGCTCCGCAAACTGCCGTAAATGCCACGCGCGGTACGCTGACATTGGCGAATCACGGTTATCAGACGGGCGATGCTATTGTATATCGCACCGATCCCACGAAGACTTCCGTGCAGACTGCCAGATACCACGGTGTGCCACTGCCGACATTAGTACGCGATACACCAATCGCCGGATTAAACAGCGGCGACATTTACTACGTCTCCGTCGTTGATGCGAACACGATCAGGCTCGCACGGTCGGTCGCTGAAGCTGAAGCCGCGACGGCCGTTGATCTCACCAGTCTGGGCAGCGGAGTTAGTCATGGGCTCGATTTTGGTTTGACCAATGGCATCGGCGTGCAGGCACACTTAAGCGCCGAGAACAAAGTCAATGCCGGCAGCTCCGTGGGAGCAGAACCCCCGGAAGCAGAGGCTCAAGACAGCAATGCTGCTGCGAGCGACACCGATGATGCCAAGAAGCTGATGAGTTTCGATCCGATGGACACGGCCTCGGCGGACCAAGGCTCGACTGCCTCAGACACCAAGCAGAGCGGCAGCAAGTTCAAGCTGTCGATCGCCGGTGGTGTCGGTTTGAATTCGATCAAACACGACGTGGCGGCGACCGTTGGATCCACGGCTGTACTCAAGTCTGAAGCCGACGTAGACGTGAAGGCTTCGATTCGCAACGACGTGCAGATCATCGTCGAAGCGGAACTCACCAAAGAGAAGAAAGACACTGACGACCAGGGCAACGCGCAGACGCCGACTGAAATCAACGCCGCAGCCGGCGTAGCGCTCGGCTTTTATAATAATAGTGCCAAAGCCACGATTGGTGCTGGAGCCAAAGTCGACGCGCACGACACAATTACAGTTGATACTCAGGTCAGCTACCCATTTCTGGCTGCACCTGACGATGACATCAATGCGGCGCAACTCTTTACAGATGATCGTCCCAGTCTGAAGGACGTCCTGGCGGGTAAGCTCAACTTCTCTGCGGACGTTTTGAATAGTTGGGTACTGACAAAGTCAGAATCAGAGACCGCCACAGTCGGTCTCGCCGGTGCTGTCTCGATCACCAGCTTCCGTAACACCTCGGAAGCGCGTATCAACAACGGCGCACTGATCAACCAAGACACCAGCGCAACCTTCCGCAGCGGCACACAGAAAGTTGATGTCTCGGCTCTGACTGACGTGCAACTCATCGACATGGCAGGACTTGGCCAAATCGAGTTCACCAAGGATCAAGCCAAAGAGGCACTCAAGAAGGGTAGCGTTTATGAACTCAACAACCCCAAAGGTGTCACTGGCAAGAACGGTATCGGTGGCGCAGTTTTGCTGAGATTTCTTGACAATAACACGAAAGCCATCGTCGAGGACAATGTCCGCATTCACACGGCAAACGCGGGTGGGCTGAACGTGGCAGCGACCGAAAAGACGCTCGGCATTGCCCTTGCACAGTCCGGTGGAGATGCGGGTCGCTTTGGCCTCAGCGCGAGTGTGATTGTCAACGATCACGACAGCTCAACTCAGGCGCAGCTTCAATCTGGAGTAATCGTTGACGGCGGTTCGATTAACCTGAATGCGACCAGTAATGTCACTCACGTCTCGCTGGCTGGAGCAGTGCAAACCGCGGGTGAAGTCGGTATCGGAGCCAGCATTGCCGTGAATGAGATTTCCCGCAATACGGCTGCGTTTATTGGTAATGCTGACGGCACGGCCGCAGGAACTGGCGGCACGGATTTGAACTCGTCTGATATCACGATCGAGGCGTTGAATTCCGGCAACCTGTACGCCTTCGGTGTCGCGGCAACGAAGATCAACAAGGCTGATACCAAGAATGACTTTGACGGCAAAGAGGCTGACACGAAGACGGATACGGCATCAGCAAACAGCGCTGCTTCCAGCCAAAAGTCGAATTCAGGAGACAAAGACAAGCAAGGTAAATACGGCCTGGGTTTAAGCGGCTCTGTCAGCTTCAACGTGGTTAATGATTCCGCGCTCGCGTTCATCAATGACACGAAGACAGGAACGACGAATCACATCACAACCGGCGATGCCACGCTCCATGCGACGAACGACACGATCATCGTCGCCGCGACGGGAGCAGCAACGTACTCCACGAAAGATAACAGTGGCGCGCTCGCGGGAGCGTGGACCAACACGTCCCTCACAGGTGCAACCAAGGCTTACATCAACAGTGCCACGCTTGCGGCCAGTCAGGTTGATGTGCAGGCACGGCGCACGGGGCGAGCCATCACGATTGCGGCAGGTGGAGCCGCGGCACCTCGTAAGAACGGCATCGCTATTTCCGGATCAGTTACGACGACTTTCGTCACCGATACGACTTCGGCCGCATTGACAGGCGGAACTGTGACATCAACCGGCGGTATTCAAGTCGGTGCGCGCAACGATTCCAATATCATCTCGGTCGCAGGTGCGGCGAGCTTTGGGAGCAAAGCTGGCATCGGTGCGGCGGTCTCTGTCAACACGCTCAATACCACCACCAGCGCCACAATTACGGGCACGGCGTTGTCGTTCGCGGGTCAACTCGGAGTTACCTCACTGGCCGATGGTGACATCGTTTCGGTTGCCGGCTCCGCAGGTATCTCAACGCAAGGTGTAGGAGTTTCGGGCACCGTCGCGGTGAATTTCATTACCAGCAACGTCACGTCGTCGATCACGAACGCAACGCGCCCCGGCGGAGCACTGACATCAACGGGCGGCATCAACGTCGCGGCGCGGGATGACTCGGCGATCACGACGGTCGCGGGAGCCGTTGGTGTCGGCAAGAACGTCGGATTGGGCGCAGCCGTCGCGTTTTCGCGCATCACAAGCAACGTCCGTGCATTCGCTGACAACTCAGTGCTGGCAACGACAGGAACAGCATCGTTCGTTGCGAGCGGCACGAGCGGCATCACATCGGTCGCAGTGTCCGGTTCCGCAGGGAACGATGCGGCACTGGCGGGTTCGGTGACCATCAACCTGATTCGCACCACGGTTGACGGACATGTCTCAGGCAACTCGAACATCAACGCTCGGTCGCTGGTCGTCTCGGGCAGTGACGGACTCGGCGGTGACTTCAATCCGGTGTCGGCCGTTCGCAACAACTCCATCGACTTTGGATTCGGGCATGGTCTGCAGACCGGCGACAAGCTCGCCTACAGCAGTGGTGGTGGTACAGCAATTGGAGGGCTGAAGGATGGCACGACCTATTACGTCATTACGGATGGCCCCAACCGCGTGAAACTCGCCGCCTCTGCGGGTGATGCAACGGCCAATCGAGCGATCACGATTAACGGCAGCAGCGCCACCGGCCGTCGCCATTCGCTGTCTCAGAGCGGCATCTTTGCATTGGCAGGAAGTGTCGCGGGCTCCAGCAAAGCAGCGATCGGAGCCGCAGTCGGCATCAATGACATCAGCAATTCGTTCCAGGCTTTCGTCAGCCAGTCACTCGTGACGACGACTAATGGCGATGCGCGAGTTGATGCGGGATCGACGGCGGCCATTACATCGATCGCCATTGGCGGAGCTGGAGCTGGCAACTTTGCACTCGGCGGAGCCTTCACGCTCAACCAGATTCGGAACACGATCGACGCACGAATCACGGGCACATCGTTGGCAGGCAGTGTTATGAATGCCAACGGCAACGTGATCGTTGAAAGCACGGACTCAGCCAGTATTGCAGCACTTGCAGGCGGACTGGCGGGAGCCGGAACCGGGGCAGTCGGAGCAGCCGTTGCCATCAATCGCATCACTGATACCACAACCGCGACCATTGACAAAGCCACGGTGACAACCAGCGGCGTTGGCAACGTCAGTGTGAACGCCGAGACCGAAGCGACGATCGGCTCGCTGACTGTGGGAGCTGCCGGCGCAGGCTCGTTCGCACTAGGTGGTTCCGTCTCGGTCAACGAGATCAGCAACACGACTCGCGCCAAGATCAGCGGCGGAGCTGTAGTTTCTGCAAACGGCAGTGTCGGCGTTACGGCATTTGACGACGCCATCGCTCGCACGCTGGCCGGTGGCTTCGCGGGCTCGGGCAGCACGGCAATTGGGGTTGCGAACTCAACAGTTGTGACCAGTAATGTCACAGAAGCATTCGTCGACAACGACACCTCTGTCAGAGGCAAAGGTCTGGCGACGCTGTCCATCTACGATGGAACTGCTGACAGCAATGGTAATCGACGGCGCACCTCATTATCCGGTGTGGGAGTTATTGCTGTTTCCTTCGAGGAAATCTTCAGTATTGCCGTGGGGGGCGGCGGTGCGGCGGATGTGGCCATAGCGGGTTCGGCCACGGTCAACAAACTCAATGAAACGACGCGAGCGTTCATAGGCAAAGGCGCGCAGATCAATGCCAATAATACCGGTGCGGGTACGACTCAGGATGTTCGAGTTTTCGCCAGCGACGTTACCACGATCAATGGCTTCGCCGGTGCGTTGAGTGGTTCGGCAGGCGCAGGCATTGGAGCTGGCGCGGACGTCGGCGATCTCACCAAGGTGACAAAAGCCTGGATTGATATCTCGGCCACAGTGAATGCCAATCGTGATGTCCGCGTCGAAGCGCTTTCCTCCGAAGACGTGCTTTCCGTCTCCGGAGTCGCGTCTGCCTCTGGAGTTGCGCTGGCTGGTAGCGCGGCTGTTTATGTGGGAACGATCACGACTCAAGCGTTTGTCGCTCAAGATCCCACCGACCTCAGCACACCGCGCACTGCCGGCACGATAACGGCTGAAGGGTCAGTGCTGGTGAATGCCAACGAACGCGCCGAGTTCGATGTCATCGCTGGCTCATTGACCGCGTCAGGGGGCGCGGGCCTGGGCGGAGCGGCGGGCGTTACTGTGTTCACCAAAACGACGGAAGCTTTCGTCGGCAGGAACGCCAATGTTCGCGGCCGAGGGAATCGCGCGGGGTTAGTGGTCAACACTGGAGCGTTCGATGTCAATTACGCCGCTGAGACCGGTGGCGACACTGAAGTGCAGGTGCGCGGTTTCAATGCAGCCAGTTCCGACGCTGACGATCCATCGCTGACCCAGCAACGTCGCGCGACGCCCGCAACTCGCAGCAACTTCAAAGGCGTAGCGGTTACGGCGAATAATCAGGACGACATCGAAACCTTCGCCATCAGCGCCGGTGTTTCAGGGGGGCTGGACCTGCAACTTGCAGCTTCAGTGAACTTAATGACGGCCACCACGCGAGCCTTCGTCGACAACGACGCCAACATCAATCAAGCCCTGACTGACTCCAGCACTGAGCAATCCGTGCATGTGGTAGCTGCGAATGATTTCTATCATTTGGGTATCGGTGGCTCGGCGTCGTTATCAGGTACAGGTTCGGCAGCGCCTGGCGTTGAAGCCACGTTAATTACAAATACCACCGAAGCATTTATCGGTCAGCGAGTGCGTGCTGACGCCAGGGCCGACATCAATGTTGTCGCCCGGTCAACAGAGGATGTCCTGATCGTTGCGGCGGGTTTAGCGGGTAGCGCCGGCGTCGCGTTAGCGGGAGCGGGCGGAGCCGTCTCTGTTGATAACGTCACCCGTGCCTTCGTCGACAGCAATGCGATCGTGAAGGCCGGTGGAAATGTGGCAGTCACGGCAACCGACCTGACTGAGACAGACATTGTCGCGGGATCGCTCGGTATCGGTGTGACCGTAGCGGGAGCCGGCGTCTCGACAGGCGTAACACTTTTGAAGAAACGAACGTCGGCTTTCATCGGTGACGCAGCGCAAGTCGACGCGTTGGCCAACTCAGCCACGTCGTTGTCGGCGTTTAACGGAGTACGTTCAGCCAACGGCACCCTGACAAGTGAGTCTATTAAGGGAGTGCTGGTTCAAGCCTACTCAAGCGAAGACACGTTTACGGTCGCAGCCAGTGGAGCTGCAGGATTCGGTGCGGGACTGGCAGGCGCAGCGTCCGTTGAGATCTTTGATGCCGACACGACGGCTGAAATTCGTGCGAACGCGCAAGTCAATCAGAACGACGCCGGCGCGGGATCTCTACAATCGGTGAGCGTCGTTGCGGCAAATGATCTGACCACATTCGCTACCGGCGCCACCGTTCAAGGCGGAATTGTCGCTGTGGGTGGCGGTATTGATGTGGGTATCGTGCGCAACGACACGACGGCTTCAATTGGCAATAACGCCAAGGTCGCTGCCGAACTGGATGTGGATGTGCATGCGGTCGCCGACCGTGACATTCAGAGCTATGCCATTAGTGCAGGCGGTGGCATTGCAGCCTTCAGCGGTGGCGTTTCGGTCTGGTCGATTAGCGGAGCTCTCAACAGCAACTACTCCGGCACCAACGTCCTTCAGAATAGAGACAACGGCAATGAGTCTGCTGGTGGGTATGCGGAAGGGAAAACATCCACCAGCGGAACGGGCACCCTGCTCGGCAAGTATTCATCAAACGATCGCAATGGTAGTTCCGACACGACGCCCGATAATTCGCAACTGAGCGGCCAGACAGCAAATCGTGCCAGAACGTCAATTGGTGGTCGCGGCATGTCGTTGGATGCGTCCGACATGATTGGCGCCGCAGTGCCGACTGCTAGCGGGACCATGGCTACTGTAGGAACCGGGGCAACCATTAGCGCAGGACGAAATGTAGAAGTCACGGCTGACGAAGGTATCAAGCTGGTGGTTGTAGGCGGCGGAGGTGCTGTCGGAGGTATCGGTGTTGGGGCGTCCGTGGCGATCGTGAGTTTTGACAGCAACGTCGTCGCCCGAATTAACAATAACGCCATTGTCTCGGCTGGACTTCGCGTCGGGGGCGGCGATGTCCTTGTGGATTCAAGCTACGATGCCAATGTCAGTGCGAAATCTTTCGCCGGTGCCGCGGGATTTGTGGGTATTGGCGCTTCAGTCGTATTGATTACCGATGACGCCAATGTCAGCTCTTCGTTTGGAGCCGGAGTCCAGGTTCGAAATGCCGACGATTTGCGAATCGACGCCAGTCGCACAGGCAACATCGACCTGCTTGCGACCGGTGCGGCAATCGGGGGCCTGGCCGCTGGGGCATCCATTACGGATGTGACAGTGACTGGTTCAACCAGCTCGTTTATTAATTCCAGCGTAGCCATTGGCACGACGCTGAATCAGTCTGTGAGCGACGTCTTTGTCACCGCGACGACAAATGTGAATGTGGATTCAAATACATATGCCATTGCCGCAGGCATCGGTGCTGGGTCTGCCAATATTGCGAAGGTCAGACTGTCTCCAGGCACCAACGCGTCTGTGGGTAGCGGGACGATTAAGACTCTGGGTGATGTGCAGGTCATTGCCGACTCTCGCGAAAGCTCTAATGCAAACACTTTTGGGTTGACCTTCGGTGGACTGGCTGTGGGGTTGTCTCAATCTGAAGTCACGGCGACACCCGTCGTCACGACACTGGTTGGAGCGAGCTCGGTTATTGATGCGGGTGGCAATGTCGTCATTGAAGCACGCAATGATCAGGCGGACGCCGGTGGTGCTCCAAATCCAACCCTGCGAGCCAGCGGCATGGGTTCGCTGGGTGCGTTGATTGGTGGCACCGGAACCAACATCACAGTTCAAGAAACTCAGACCGTGAGCGCTATGGTGGGAAGTTCGGCCCAAATCAGAGCGGGCGGATCTGCCCGGATTCGCTCACTCGGTGGTGCGTCGGTGGCGGGATCGGCCAGCAATTCGCAAGTCGGTGGATTGTCCGATGGCCGTGCCGCAGTGAACACAGTGGCTGTCACAAACTCGACGGCATCCTTGGGCACAAATGTCGTAATCACAACGGGCGGTGCTTTCGACCTGGTCTCGCATGCTGCCGAATTCACCGATACGAATTCGACAGGTGGTGGTGGTGGCGTGGTGGATCTCTCGGAAGCGATCGCCAATTCGCGAGTCGATTTCAATTCACAAGCTCTCGTTGGTAGCGGTACAAAGATTACCTCTGGTGGCGTGTTGACAGTGCAAGGCAGCGCGAACGCCAACACCAGCACTGACGCCTACGTCAGCAACGGGGGACTGGGAGCCAACGCCAACACCGTAGCCACGACGATTATCGGTAATCTCAGTGGTCTTAGCGTGACTCCGGCAGTCGTTACAGCCGATGTGGGGAGCAATGCCTTACTGCAAGGTTCGTCGGTGCGAGTGCTGGCGAACGTCGATCAACTGCGATCTATCGCCGACTCGGAATCGCGGGCAACGGCCGTCGGCGCCGACGTGGACGCCACGTCCAGCACGTTTGAGTCCACTGCGGTCACTCTGCATATCGCTGCCGGAGCCGCATTGAACGGAGCCGACGCTGTCGAGCTGAAGGCCAATCAACTGAATGTCGTGTCTGACGCGGACGCCTTCACTTATTTCGAGGGACTGGGCGGCGATTCCGACTCCACAACATTCGCGCATCAAAACATCAGAACGGACCTGCTGGTTGATGCTGGATCAAAGATTGCAACCAGCGACCTGTTGGTGGAATCTCGCATTGAGCCCCCCGCGGTTCGCGCGGAGTCGGAAGGTGAGAGCTACGCGATCGACTTCGGCGTCGAGACAGAAGACCGGTCGGTCGCTCACTTCCGCAATGTCGCCTTCAATGCCACGACGAATATTGTGACAAAGGCTCCGGTGCTCACCGTCACGGCCGACGGATCGGTGACAAAGGCGGTCAACGTCGCACACACCGTTACTCCAAGTGAAGTAATCGTTACGGGTATCAACAGTAGTGGCCTGGTTCGTTTTGATATTCCCACTGCGGGAGTTTTCGGCTTCGCCAGTGCGGCGCTGACTGGCACCGCCTCGTTCACGTTCGAGAAACGAGTTCCGTCGGTGACGATCGACAACGCCTCTTCGCGTAGTTTGCGGATTACCGGGATCGATACGACTGTGAATCCCACGCCGAGCATCAGTATCAACACCGGCGGCGCGAACAGTTCAAACTTCACGACGGTCGTCGGTGCGGGCGCGATCGCGTCGACCTTGGTGCAAATTACGAGCGTGGGAGACGTCGTGGTCGATGGCACGATTAAGAACCCCATTGGCCAGACGGCCATCTCCGCAGGTGGGAGCATTGCCTCGTCCACCGCACCTGCCGCTTTGATCGAAACGCCCAGCGTGCTGCTGTCAGCCAACGCGGCCGTCGGGACGGTCGCTCTACCGATTCGCACTCAGGCTTCGAATGTGGAAGGTCGAGCCGTTGCGGGTGGATTCTTCGCGACCAATTCCGGAGCCTTGCAGATCGGTGGTGTGAACTCAGCAACTCGCGGAATCTCGGCTGGGGCAGCGCTCACAGTCGTTGCAGCCGGGCCGATGACGATTGTCGAGAATGTTTCTGCCGGAGGCGCGTTGACGCTGACAACCACTGACAGCGTGAATACCGGCGACAATATCCTGGTGCCAGGTGGTATCACGATTAGCAGTGGCGCGGCTGCTACGTTGAACGCTGGCGACAATCTGGACGTGCAAGCGGGAGCTCGAATCACAGCAACGGGAGTGTTGACGTTGAATGTCGATCAAGGCAATGCCGACACAGGCGTCGGTGCTTCCGCGACAATCACCGGTGCGGTCTCTGGGTCGACCGTCAATATTGTCGGACAGACGGACACTGACACGCTCGACGTACCAACTCTTGTCGGCGATGCCGCAGTGAATCGCTGGGAAGTGACGGCAACCAATGCGGGCAAGATCAATGCCCGTTACGGGTTCACAGGCTTTGAGAATCTGGTCGGCGGTGCTCCTCTGGATCAGTTTATTCTAAGCGACAACGTCGGCGTTACAGGTTCCATCAATGGCCGTGGTAATACGACAACCGAACAACGCGATGTGCTCGACTATTCACTTTACGTCCTGGGCCATCCGATCTCGATCAATTTAGAAACGTCACAAAGCACTAATCTGCCAAGGTTCTTCAACATTGAGGATTTCGTCGGCAGCCAGTCACCAGACGATGAACTGCTGGGCAAGCATGGAACGAATGCCTGGACTGTGAATGCGCTGAATGCGGGGGAAGTCACCAACGGCGGTGCTACCGCCAAGTTCCGCAACATCGAGAATCTGACGGGTGGCATCGGGGCAGACACCTTCACCATCACCGGGGGGGGAGCTCTCGGAGGGACAATCAAGGGCACGCGTGATACCACCAATATTGATAACGACCTCATTGTTACATCATCGCTGGGCGCGCTGCGGTTTGATGTACTTGCACGCAACGCCGGTGAAGTGCATGCCACCAGCCGCTTGGCGAAGTTCCAATCGGTGGAGTCCGTAACGGCCGGTGCGGGTGATGACGAATTTGTCTTTTCACCTCTGGCCGGACTATCCGGTTTGATTGACGCAGGTGCGGGAGGGAACGACCTCTTCAATTACTCTGCGTGGACAACTCAAGCCACAGTCAATTTGACAACGGGCTCGAATCCCACGGGCACTCAGTCCAACGTGGAACACATTACTGGCGGCAGCGGGCATGACGTTCTGACTGGCTCTACCTCAACAAATCGCATCATTGGTGGCCTGGGCGACGACACGATTGTCGGCGGTGGCGGCAACGACGTGCTGCTCGGCGACGGCGCTACCATTACTCAAGTCAATGGTGTGCTGTCCGGTATCATCGCAGAAGCGGGTTTGGGCGACGACTCAATCACGGGCGGGACGGGAAACGACATCATCGTGGGTGGCGGTGGTAACGACAGCATCGCAGCGTCAGATGGTGTGAATTTTGTGCTGGGTGACTTCGGGCAGATTGTATTGTCCAATAATGCCGTCATTTCTCTGCGTAGTTCAGTCGCCGAAAGCGGTAGCGACTCCATTACGACTGGCAGCGGTGCTGATGTTGTCATTGCGGGTGACGGGCGCGACTCGGTCGTTGATGGTGGCGGCAGCAATCTGATTGTGGGCGACCAGGCACAGGTCACGCTGACTGGTGGTGTTCTCGCGACCGTGGCAACGATCGATTCCACCGCTGGATCCAGTGACACACTCACTGGCTCATTGCTGACCGACACCATCATTGGTGGCGCGGGTGCCGATCAGATTTCATCGGGTAATGGTAGCAACCTCGTCATCGGCGATGGCGTCAGTTTGGTTTATACCTCTGGTATCGTCTCACGAATCGACATCTCGGCGTCCACGACTGATGGCGGTGACGTTATTATCGGTGGCAACGCGATCGATACGATCTTTGGTGGTGATGGTGATAACTCGGTGCTAGGCGGTACCGGCAATGATGACATCACGACGGGCGCGGGGCGCGACACCATTGATGGGCAAGGTGGTGACGACTTCGTCATCGGCGGCCTGAACGATGACTCAATCATCGGTGGCGGCGGCAACGATGTGCTCTTTGGTGGATTGGCCTCATTCACCGGTGCGACCCGAGCGGCGTTTGATCGAGCCGTTTCCGCGAACTATGTCTTGCCGCCTCAGTTCGTCACTGGCGAGGCCGTTCCTGCAGTGCTGGTGACGCCAGCCGTTGTGAACAACCGGTCGTTCGATGGCGACGCGGCGGATGGTAGAGACACTTTGCTGGGAGTCGCCGGTAACGACGTGCTCTTCGGCGGTGCCGACGCCGACAGTGTCGATGGCGGCAACGATGCAGACTATGTCGACGCCGGTGCTGGCAACGACGTCGACGTGTCCGGTGCCGCAGGTGATGACGTGGTACGTGGCGGTGCGGGTCAAGACGTGCTGAGGGGGGCCGATGGCCTGGACTCACTTTATGGAGACGCTGGCGACGACCGGCTGTTCGGCGATGCAGGCAGCGGCAATTCTCAAGCAGGCCAAAAGCTCTTTGGCGGCGATGGTCGCGACTCCCTCTTCGCGTTCGCCACGGTCACGACGACGGGCGGTGATCTGCTTAACGGCGAAGGCGATGGAGATTTCCTGTTCGGAAATCTGGCATCGGAACTCCTGATCGGTGGTGCTGGTAACGACATCATTCAAGGGGATGGTCTGAACGGTTCCGGCTATGCAACCAATAGCGCCGCAGCCACAACAGGCGGCAAGGACACCATCTTCGGAGACAGTGGCGAGGATCAAATCACGGGTGGCGGCGGTGACGACCTGATCTGGGGTGGAGCGAACAGCGATATGCTCGAAGGTCAGTCTGGCGCAAACACCGTCTTCGGTGGCAGCGGCATTGATGTCATGACTGTGTGGACCGGTGCCGGAGCCGGCAACGATAAGATCGACGGCCACTTTGGTAACTCATCCGCAAACGACGTCGCAGATGAGTTCAACGACACCGACATTCTTGTCATCAACGGCACTTCGGGGAACGACCAGATCCTCTTGAGTCAGCACAAACCCGCGAACGTCCCCGCTCCGGGTTTCAATGTGAGGTTGGACTACAAGGCTGGCAATGCTGCGACGGTCACGCGTTCGCTGAACCTCTTGAAGCCCGATGGAACTCCGTTGGTTGAGCAGTTCCAGATCGCGGGCTTGGGAGGAAATGACATCATCGGCTTTGCCACATCCGATGCGGTGTTGCCTGTGGGAGTCACGAATCCTGTTGGGACGGGAGCCACCCAGGCGGATCCATTGGATCTCTCACTTCTGAACGGGCGCAGCAATGATTGGGTCGGGGCCTTCTCTGGCGGGGGTGGCAATGACTTGTTGCTCGGTGGCAACGGTCGCGACTGGATGGACGGTGGGCTTGGAAAAGATGTGCTGTATGGTTTTGCCGGTGACGACCGCCTGTGGGGCGATCAGGCAGATGGGTCCGTGACCGACATTGACGTGATGTTCGGCGGCGCGGGGAACGACGACATCATCGGTGGTGTGGGAACGAACTTCGAGTATGCCTGGTCGTTCGCTCCGGATGCGCGACTGGTGCCTGTTCCGGGAGCCAACTTTAGTGCGGGTAACGTCCAGGCTCTGATAACGGGAGGCAAGCCCGCCAACTTCGGCGTGTTTGTGAATCGGGCGACCGGCAAGCTGCAATCCACCGACGGGGATTTGAACAATGATGGACTGCTCGACAACGGTGAGGATCTCGATGGTGACGGAGCGGTTGATGCGGCGTATCCACAAGAAGTGACAGGGCTGAATCGTTCCCTGGGCGGTGAAGTGAACGACTTCCTGTTTGGCGGTACGACGGTTGACTTCCTGTTTGGGAACGGCGGGAACGACGTCTTGTTCCGCGCGGACGGTTCCACTCTGGAGTCACTGGATGATGGAGTCGCTGGCGACGAATGGAAGCAATATGCCCGCGAGCAAGATGCGGTGTGGTATGTCGGTGGTACGAACTCGGCGGACGAGATCAATGTGGACTTCGTCACCGAACCAGGCGCCCTGGCAGATCATCACCTGGTCACGCGGCTGACGAATAACAACGGGAACTTCTCGTTCGCGGCGCAGATCAACCTGGACTTCAATGCGAAGGATGGCAGCGGCCAGCCGATCTGGAATCCGAACGATATCGTGCTTGTCGACGATCTCCTGGCGGCACAGGAGGCTGGTCGCACGGCTTCGGTCGCCAGTCAGCTCGCCGCACTACCCGTCACGGAAGAAGTTCTGGCGTCTTACTTGCTGCCGCCGGAAGGCGACTTTCAGGTCATTTTGATTGATGCGCTCGACGGAAACGACAGCATCGAAGTCGGCCCCACCGTTCAGAAGACGGTTTGGATCGACGGCGGTAACGGCGATGACCGCATCGAAATTCGCGGTGGCAATACAATTCTGGTCGATCAGGCTGAAACCGGAAAATCCACACGTGCCTTCGCGACTCGCAACGACACCCGCGATCAGGCGTTCGGACTTGATACGCAGCAAGGCAGCGTGCAGTTCAATGGCCTGACGATCGACAATCCAAACGACGTGGACTGGTTCACCTTTGGCCTGCCCGTCAACGGCTCGCCGAAGACGCTTACGGTAACAACTGCGTCTCCGGCGGACCTGCTCAGTGTAGACATCTTCCAAGTTGCGGATTTCAACGACAACGATGATCCCACACCAAGATTGTCATTTACCGGCACGCAGACGACCGGTGCGCTCGACCTGAGCACGCTCGCCACTGGCACATACTTCATCCGGGTGAAGACCAATCTGAACCCGACCATCTACGGCATGAAGTTCGATTTTGGTGGCACGTTGCGGCAAGTGAATCTCTCTCGCGGCACGGATCTGGTGCGGCAGGACGTGATTCTGGGCGGCAATGGCGATGACATTCTCAGCGGCGGTGCCGGTGAAGACTGGATCTTTGGTCAAGCGGGTAACGACGTGCTGACCGGCGGCAAGGATCGCAACGCGAGCGATCTGCTGTTCGGCGGCTCCGGCGATGACACCTTCCAGATTATCCCCGACGCGCTCCCACTGCTGAAGAACCAGCCAAACACCGTCTTTGATCCGGCCACCAAGGTATTCATGCCCACGTACAGCGACCTGTTCGCGGGCGGCACGGGTGAGGATCGCGTGTTGTTCCTAGGTGGAGATAAAGATCGTCGCGGCTTTGACGTGCCGGACTTCGCCGCGATTCAATTCAACACGGTGCTACACCGTTACGAGTTCTCCAGTCTGGTCTGGGACATCGGCACGCAGTCATTCCGGTCTGACCGTGACGCCAACGGTTTTGAAGTCCTTCAACAGGATCGGGCTTTCTATCAGACTCGCGATGTCGAGCAGACACAGATTGATACTCGTTCCGGTAACGACGTCGTGCATGCTGATCCCGGCTTCCAGTTCCTGCCCTTGCAAAACAACGGGCTGATTCACCGCTACAGCTTCAATGAAACTTCGGGCACGACCTTCGAGGATTCTGTCGGTGATGCCGATGCGACGCTGATCAATCAAGCGGGCTCCGGAACGACTGCTGGCGGCGGCGGTTTCACGCTCACCGGTAGCGAAGTGCATCTGCACGGTGGCAGCAAGGCCAACGCGGACTACATCGAACTCCCGGACAATGTGCTCGGCGGGTTAACTGACGCCACCTTTGAATTCTGGGCAACGCGAGAGAGTGTGCAGAGCTTCGCTCGAATCTTTGACTTCGGCGGCAGCACAACGGATTACTTCACAGCGTTGTGGTCCCGCGGTACCGATGCGGCGACGGACCGTGTCGAATGGGTTGATACCGGTGTAGCTGGAGACTCAAACAACCGCGTCGACGATTCGCTGCAACCTTATACAAACGGAACCGAGTTTCACCTGGCATTCGTAGTGGATCAAGGCGCCGGAACAAACGGCAAGACGCTCGTGAGCTGGTACAAGGACGGCGTTTTCAAGGGATCATTCGACACCAATACCACACTGGCGCAGCTCACCGCTGACAACAACTGGCTCGGTCGCTCAAAGTTCGGCGATCCCACCACCGATGCCTCGTATAATGAATTCCGGATCTACAACCGAGCCTTAGGCTCGTCGGAGATTGCTTTCAGCACGCAACGCGGTCCTGATTTCCGCTTCAGCTCCTTCACCGATACCAGCCTCTTTGAAGAGTTCGGTATCGATCGGGGCGACTTCGAACAAGGAGCTCGTGCCGGCGCATTGCTTATCAACGGTGGCGAAGGTGACGATCTGCTGTTCGGCGGCACGCTGGACGACACCGTGAATGGTGGATCAGGCGCTGACCTCATCGTCGGCGGCGGTGGTAACGACCAGCTCAGCGGTGATGGCGGAGCCGACCGAATCTTCGGCAAGCAGCCAGACAGCAAGATTAACACGCTACCAAGCTCGGCATCTGCGGGAACTCGCCCGCCAGAAGCCTTCGAGTATGAGCTAGCAGCGCCGTTCTTGAACCTCGTTACTTCCACAACCGAGTTAGGTTTAGACGGCGGCGTCTCAGGGCGCTCCCTGAGTAACCTGGTACCCGTCGGCGACTTCAACAACGACAGCCAGGCCGACTACATCGTCACCGGCACAACGGAAAGTTACCTGCTGCTCGGGCCAGTGAATCTGAATGGCATCGAGAATCCCGTCCTGAAGGCGGACGCAATTATCAACCATACTGCCTTGGGTCGTCCGCAGATTGGCAGCAATGTGTCGCATGGGGGAGACGTCAATCAAGACGGAATCGCAGATCTAACCTTCGTCCGTTCGAGTAATGGCGGCTATCTGGTTACCGTCATCTTCGGAGGTCAGGTTGCCCGCCTGCAGGGTAATAACGCCATCCAGTGGCCACACGATTGGGATCAGTCTTTCGTAACGAACACACTGCTCACCAGCGGCACGGGTAGCAACGCCCGCACGATTTTCATTCCCGCAGGTAACCTGTCACCGAACGGACTAGTGAATGTGCAATTCTTGGAATACAACGGCGATGACCGCTCCGATGTATTGGTTGCCAATAATACGACCGTCGGCGCGCCGGGACTTTCGACGACGCAAATTGGTCAGGTCGTTCAACAAGTCAATCCGGCTTTAGGATACATCTTCTCAGCCGAAACTCTTGTCAATTCAACATCTTCTCTGACGCCAGCAAATGCTTTGGCCACTTTACGAACAGAAGAGCCAATCCAGCAGGTCGAAACAACTGTCGTCGGTGACGTAGATGGTGATGGTCGGGACGATGTCCTGTTCGGCGCCAATGGCCTGTCGGTTCGCGCGGATATCCTGCCTGCCCCCGCGTTCCTGAATCTAAATGTGTTGTATCCAAACGCGAATTTTGTATTAGAAACTCAAGGCATTCAAGCGACGATCCCCATCGTCGCCAAGGGCGCTGATTTAGCGTCATTCGCGGCATATACCACCCTTCTGAACGCGCGTATTAATGCTTCGCCACTGGCGGGATTAGTCGTTGCGGACCTTGTTCCACTCGGGTCAATACGAATTCGCACCACGGCTGTGGGCGAAGCGGCCCGCCTTTCATTGCTGTTACTGGTTCCAAGTACAACCACGCCAGGCACGCTGGAAGCCGCAGATCTCTTGAGCAACTTCAGAAGTCCTCTGCCGGCAACATTTGTCGCTAACAGCACAGTGTCTGTTCCGATTAGTTTTGGCGCGCCGGCAGTGTATAAGTCGACAATCAATATCTCTGGACGGACCGGGGTTCTGTCCAGCTTATCGGTCGGGGTGAATATCACTCATACCTTTGCCGCCGATCTGGACGTCACACTGGTCAGCCCTACCGGAACGCGTATCCGCTTGTTCTCAGATGTTGGTGGCGGCGACGATAACGTCATTGCCACACTGAGCGATCGTGGTACGCAGTTAATGTCGCAAGGGGTTGCACCTTTCACTCCTGCGACAAACAACGGTGTCACGCTGTGGCGACCTGAGCAACCGCTATCGAGCTTAAACGGCATTTCGGTGAACGGCGATTGGACACTGGAAGTCATCGATGACGAAGCTGCTGACGGTGGTGCTCTGAATTCGTGGTCCCTCACTGTCGGTGAGTCGACGCCAGTTGTTGCCACAGGGAACGCTCTGTTGCGTGAAACCCTGCCATTTGCGCTGTTGCCATCGCATTCTGTGGATCGCCCAGTCGTTGTGACCCTGAAGAAAGAGGCCAATTACTCAGTGGCTCGACCGATAGCGTTAGGTGACCTGAATAACGACGGACGAAATGAGGTCGGGCTGATCGATGCGGGTGGACTAGATGTCTATCAAGGCCGCGCGAACCTGGATTTCAGCACCCCCACTCAAACTTATGAGGGTATCATCGCCGATGCGATCGGTGGCAACTTCGACGGTGTGGGATCTGATGACATCGCGGTGTTGGCATTTAATCCTATCGTCATACCGCTGGGCAATTTGTTTGATGATCCAGCGGGTACATCCATCGTGGCCGCAATCAATAGCGACACATTCGGGGCTGTAGCCGCTGACACAGACTTGGGAGTTGAACGCGTTCAGCGAGGCGGAGCGTCCGCGGTTACAATCGCACCCGGCGTGGTATTCGACTTCGGGAACATGGGCTGGGAGGACTCGGACTTCTCTGCCGTACTCAATGATGCTGCTGTCATCGACGGAGACACCACACTTTCGATTGAAACGACCGCTCCCGACCGACAGGGCATCGGTATGCACGCCAATGCCGTGCTGACATTTGATCTGGATGAGATTCGCGCGTCCGGTGGATACGACGCGAATGCTGCGATGCGGTTCATCTCTGAAAGAGCCGGCTTGAATGCCTCGGCCAACAGCGATGGCAGTGTTCATGTCATCGCCGTTGTGAGTAGCAATACCGGGGTTATATCCGCCACCGTCGACGGTATCTTTTCAGATTTCAATCAGGATGAGGCGGGGGTGTGGAGCATATCGAGTGAGTTTGCGTCGATCTTCGAGGCTCAGCCGCTTACGGATGCGAATCGATTCGAATCATTCAGCAATGTTCAAATTCCGGGGACGGCACGTTATCTGACACTGGTCGTGACCAGTGCTGGCGACGGTAATGGTAATGATCACGGCGTCTTCGAAGGGGCACGACTGGAAGTCACCGGCGCGCAGCGATCGAACCTCGTGGTATTCAACTCGGCCGCGCAAAGTCAGGGCGGACCAAACTACAACCTGAGCCAAGGCAGTCGGATCACAGCCACATCGGCCACGCCCATTACGACGACTTCGACAATGTTCGATGACGGCCTGTATCTGTCACAGGTAAATTTCGGGGACGACCCGATCGGTGACTTCCTGGCCACCGTGAGCCGTCCGCAAAGTACGTCGCAGTTGCAGCTCGTGCCGGGTCAGTCGTTGCAGGTGCAACTGCCCACAGCTTTTGAAGAACTGGCCACGATCAGCATTCCGGGCGCTGGTTCGTTCGTCAAAGGTCGCGGGGACACCATTCGCTTTGATAACGCCGGCCAACCGTTCGAGTTCGGTGGAGCCACGGAACGCTGGTTCCGCTTCAGCACCCTCGGCGACGGTCTAGCGGGTAATTTCCTTCGAGTTTCCGACTCGACGGCCAGCCTGTTTGACTCACAGGGCGGTCTGATCAAAGCGGATCGGTTGCTGTTTGATCTGCGAACGCTGCCAGCCGGAACTTACTTCCTCAGAGTGAACAGCGATGCCCTGGCAACGCCGTTTGTGATCGAGATGAATGCACCGCTGGCCGGACAAACACACGATGTCATTGCACCGGAAGACCGCGACACGATCTCTGGTGGCGATGGCAACGACACGCTGGCCGGCAACGACGGACTAGACGCCATCCTGGCCGGCAGCGGCCTGGACGTCGTCACGGCCGAATTGATGGAGCTGCATGACCGCGAATTCTTCGAAGCGGCGCCTAGCACGGTCGTGGTTTCCCAATTGAATTCCCAAACGGCGCCTCAGCCGCTGGATCCAGTGGTGAAGGTCTTCGATCCCTTGCTGGCCGCCGCGCTGGCAGAATCGCTGAATAAGCCCGTCCTGGAACACGACGCCCAAGCGGCGGATAACTTCATCCGCTTCGACGGTGTGGATGACTTCTTCGAACAAAACATCAGTAACCTGGGCTCGAACGCCACATTCGAAACTTGGGTACGTCCTGCGACAGATGCTGAGGGCTACCTGTTCGGCACAACGGTGGGCACATCAGAGTTCGGCTCGGTAGCCGGCTGGGGGGTCGAATACGACAACGGCAACTGGTTAATCACCGACGCACTGAGCGGCTCATTTATCGCCCAAACCACCGTGCCTGCGATCGTCAATGCCTGGCAACATTTGGCGGTGACTTTCGACGTACGGAAGGGTATGTCGGTTTATATCAACGGCACGCTCGTCGGCGGGCGAGTGTTCCTGGGAAGCATTTCGGACACTCGCAGGATTCAGGTCGGCAAGGGTGAACAAGGTCTCTTCGGAACACGCTTCTTCAAAGGCGACGTGGATGATTTCCGGGTCTGGGACCAAGCGCTGACACGAGAACAAATTCAACTGCTGTTTTCGGATGGCAACGACCCTTCAAGTCCAGGGTTGCCTATTGTTCCCGGACCTGGCCATCGCTTGATTGCCGATTGGAACTTCGACGATGTGAACAGCACCGTGGTGCTGGATAGCGGACCAAACGGTTTCCACGGAACGCTGACCGGGAATCCAACATTCGTGCTGGACCAGACATTCCAGCCGGAAGTCATTGTGTCGCAGCAGTTCCGTGCCAGCGAGTTGGCCGAGATTCAAAATCTGTCAAGTAACAGGCCGATACTCGACTTGATCGGACTAGATAAACTCACCCAGTTGCGCGAGTTGAGCGTGCTCGGCCAAGCTGCGGGACTGCAGACCCTCAATGCCAGTGAGGATACCTACATCACCGACGTCGTTAGCGCTGGCGGCACTACCAGCGTGCACGGCAACGATCAAGACGTGCGGCTCCTCAATGTTCCCGGGCCATTTAAGCAAACGCCCTTAGTGAAGTTCGACCTATCGTCATTTGCCGGGCGAACGGTCACTGGCAACGCCACTTTCGAATTGTTCCTGTCGGGCGGTGTGAATCCGGCAACTCAGAACGTTGAATTGCATCGCTCGACCGCGAATTGGAATGAATCGACGACCTTCGCCAACATCCCGGGAGGCGGTCCGCTGGGCACGTTGGATAGCGTGGTGCTCGACACGCGATCGATCACATTCAATTCCCCGACGGTCGCACCGGCACGATACGTGACGTTCACTGTTCCCGCTGCGGTGATTCAAGGCTGGATCGATAACCCGGCCAGCAATCGTGGTTTCGTCTTGAAGTCCCTCACAACGGCAGGGGGAACGGACCTCGTCTTCGCCAGCAGCGAATCTGCCAATCCTCCACGACTGAAGTTCAATGTGACCGCCAGCGGGAAGCTCGACACGGTCGACTTGAGCCACCTGACTCCCGTTCGGATCACGTCCGGCGAAGCCGCCGGCCAGATACTGGGCACGCCCGAATTGTCGGCATTGCAGCTTGTCGATCATCCTGGCATCACGGACATCTCAGCTCTGGTTGGTCTTAACAAGCTGAACATACTGGACCTCGAAGGCACCAGCGTGAATCCGGTCAGCGAGTCCACGTTGAATACTCTGGCGCAATTGCCAAATCTCAACACCCTGACTCTGCCCACCACGACGTTACCGCGCGGGACGGATCTCGCCGTTGATGAAGGCGCCACGATCAATGTCGGTGCGAGCCTGGCATCGCTCGACTTCGATGGCGTCGACGACCAGGTCGACTTTGGGTCCGTGCCGGCACTGGGCAATCTCACGACGAACTTCACGGTTGCGGCCTGGATCAAGCCCGATGCCGTCAACGGATTCCGCCGCATTATCAGCGGTGGAACTGTGTCACTAAATGGATGGGGATTTGGGCTGCAGAATTCGCAACTGCTCTTCACAAGCTTCGGGGTCAAGGATTACGTGACCAGCATGCCGGTGGGGATCTCGACCGGCGTTTGGACGCATGTGGCCGCCACCTTATTGCCTGACAACTCGGTTGAGTTCTTCGTCAACGGCGCTTCCGTCGGCCGAGTGACTCACAACGCGCCAGCTCGGCCAGCAGTCGCCGAGTTCGCGCTTGGTGTCTTGCGCAGCCAGGGAACCGAACGCTTCGATGGCCGTATAAACGATGTTGGAGTGTGGACTGGGGCATTGAACTCGGCACAGTTGGATGCTGTTCGGCGCAGTGATCTCATCAGAGTCGGTGCTGAGCCAGTTGCGTTCTGGCGACTCGACGAAGGCACGGGCACGGCGATCTCTAGTGCGGGGCCAACGCAGATCAACGGCACGCTGGTCGGTGGCCCGACCTGGGGCAGCGACGTCACTACCAGCAGCCAGTTGGCCTTTACTCCATCATTTGGTTTAACCGCCGCCGATGACGGCATCGCACTGGCCACCGTACATGGTGGCAGCTTCCCGATCGTCATTCGGAACGTATCACCGACAATCGTCCAGACTCCGAACCTGGATCGCGTCCCGAATGTGTTCCAGGAGCTCTTCTTCGATGGCAACTTCAACGATACGAACATCCTGTCCATCGATCCGGCGCGGAACCCCGCAAGCTTCCTGGCAATGACACCAGGTGCGACCGGAACGCTCAGCACGGAACTCCGTTTCGAAAACGACGCAATCAATGCCCGCTCTGGGGGCGAGACAGGCGTCGAGAACTTTGGCGCGGCCTGGTTGGGTTCAGTCCACATCGGTGCCGTGGGCTCCGGAAGTCCGCTGACGGCAGGTCAGATCACCTTCGGAACCGACAGTGACGATGGCAGTTCGCTGTTCGTGGACTTGAATCGCGATGGGGTATTCCAGGATTCGGAGCTCGTCGTCAACAACGGTGGTTTCCACGGCAATGAACAGCGTGTGGGAACCGTGACGTTAGCCGCTGGAATCTATGATATCGCCATCAGCTACCAGCAGGGTGGAGGCGGACTCTTCATGGAAGCCCGCTTTGCCCAGGGCGCTATCGCTCAGGGCAGCTATCAGAGCATGACGATCATCAATCCCGGCGCTCCGGCGCAAGCCGGGTTATGGTCCGCTCCGACCGGCGGTGGAGTTAACGAAGGGCAAACCGTCAGCGTGGTAGCGTCGGGGACACCAGGCGTCTTCAACGTGCTCGTTAATGGCGTCGTCAAGGAGCAACTGATTGTTGCGGACCCCGGTCCGACAGACCTCGCCTCGATCAGCCCGCGCATCACCATTGAAAACCCGAACGGCACGACGACCGACGTCACACAACGAGCTCTGGTTCTCGCCGAAAAGTCAGCAGTCGCAGTACCGGGCGCCGCACTCGATCAAGCCAGCAACTTGACGACGACACTGTGGATCAAAACCAGTAACACCGGTACGCAAACACTGCTCAATGCCACCAACCTGCAGCAGCCCGATGAGTTCACTATCAAGCTGCAGGCTGGCACCCTGGTGTTGACTGTTCACGGAGAGTCATTGAGTTGGCCAGCGGCGAGCCTGACCAACGGTCAGTTTCATCACATCGCCGTTGTGCGCAACGCATCCACCAGTACCGCTGAACTCTTCGTTGATGGCAATTCGCAAGGCACAAGAACCTTCTCGGGAGTTCAAAACGCCTTGGATGTTGCGGACCGAGGTCTGTATCTCGGCCAGGATCAAGGCATTGTGGGCGGTGGCTTCAACGCACTCCAGTCATTCACCGGCTCAATTGACGATGTCACGGTCTGGAATCGAGCACTGACCGTCGACGAGGTCCGCAAGGTTCTCAATAACAACGTCAGCGAAAGTAACGCGGATTTGCGCTTGCGGCTGGCCTTCAATGAAGGCGATGGACTGCGCGTCGTCGACCGCAGCATCTATGGCAACGACGCTGAACTGATCGCGATCAATGAGGCTGGTTATGCGAGCGCAGCCTTGATCCAACGGCCGGTCGGGTATTTCAAGTTTGATGAGTTCCTGGGACGTGCGACCCCGGATTCCGTGAATTCCAATGATGCCACGCTGGTTGGCTCACCCACAATCGTTGTGGGAGCGCTACCGGACGAAGGCAATCAGGCACTGCGTTTTGACTCATCGAACGATCAAGTCACGCTCCCGAATATCCTCGGAGATGCCGTCAGCTTCACGTTCAGCGCCTGGGTGAAACCGCAAAGCCGCACTGGCGAAGTGCAGACACTCGTCTCATTGGGCCCCGATCCCGTGGGCAATGCGGATGAAGGAGGCTTTGCTTTCTTCATCAATGACAACATCTTGTTCTTCGCAACTGAGGGCACATCCTTCGACGGGCCAGAGGTAGCCTTTGGCGAGTGGCTCCATCTGACGGCTACTTATCAAGGCTTTCCGGACAACATTCAGGCTGGAACTCTCCGCCTGTATGTGAATGGCAAGCAAGTCGCGAGCAGCACTCAGAACGACGGTCTGAGGTATCGACCGGCGGCCAGCACCGAACGCATCAGTCTCGGCACCTACGTCCTTCCCTCGAACTTCGAGTTCAACGGCGAGATGGACGAGGTCGGTTTTTACGACCGCGCGTTGTCCGCTAGCCAAGTCGCCGCGCTCTACACATCCACCCGAGAGCGAGCCGTGCTACCTGGTCAGCCACTGGTCTACTACCACTTGGATGAGACCACCGACACCACTGCCGTCGATGCATCGGGCAATGGTCGTAACGGGACTTATGAAGGATCATTTACCCTCGGCGCCGCAGCGGCCAATCAGCATTTCGGCACGGCCCCAATTTTCAGTAACGGAACTGCCGACACGACCGTGACGGTTCCTGCCCTGGGGACCCAATCGAAGGTGAGCGTTGAAGCCTGGATCAATCCAGTTTCGAGACCTACCGGCGGCGGCTTTGACGCAATCTATAACTCGGATGGCTTCCCGACTGGTGCTTTACACATGCAGCTTCTCGCCGATGGATCTCTGCAGATCGCGCTCAACGGTGGCGGCGGGAATCGAACATTTGGCAGCGCTGCGACGTTCCCGCTCAATCAATGGACACATGTCGTTCTGACTTACGACGGCACCACGGGTGACTACACCGTCTATGCCAATGGTGAGTCATTGGGTACGCAACGAGGAACCCCACGCACCGCAGTTCTGGGCACCGGCCGCGTCGGTGGTTGGCTCTCAGGTGGAGTATCGCGGCAGTTCGATGGCCGGATCGACGAATTCGCGATCTACGACCGCGTCCTCACGGCCGATGACGTGCGAAGTCGGTCTGAATTGCGGGCCGCGGATGGTCAAGCGCCCCAATGGACCAGGACAGTACCGTCAGTCTTTACGGAATCCTTCACGGCACCGGACAACGGAACTTACACGTTCGCCATTGCCATTGATGACGGCGATGGCGGGACGGATACCGCCCGCCGCAGCTTCACCGTTCGCAACGTCGCACCGACGATTCAGAACATTGATCCTGTCGGCGTCACGCCAGGCACGACCGTGAGCGGAACGCGACCACTGGGCCAACCGATTGTGGTCGACGCTCGCGACGTCACCGACGCAGGTGTGAACGACACGTTCTCTTACTTGTGGACCGTGACCACAAACAACGGCGAACTGATTGGGAGCTCGGACAGCGTCGACTTTACTTTTACTCCCACCTTTGCCGGAACCTATACCCTTAACCTGACCGTGACAGATAACGAGGGAGCCAGCACCAGCATTCCGTCGCTGACCTTCACCGTCAATCCGGTCGCAGGGATAGGCGGTACTCCCACAACGACGACCACTGCGGGAGAACTCGTCGCGCTGAATGCATCCAGTTCCAGCGCGCTCGCGAACCCTGGCTCGTTCTTTGCAACTGGCGTCACGCCGCGGCGCGAGTTCGCTTGGACCACATCCACTAACGCCGCCATCGTGGGAGCAGCCAACGGCGAGACCGTGCAGATCGTGCCTGTTGCCGCCGGAAACGTAACGGCGACATTGGTTATTACGGACGTGTTCCCTGTTGCGGGCCAAGCCAGCCTGCGGCTGACGAGTGCGCCTCAGGTCGTTAATTGGACAGCATCCGCAGCCACCAATGTTGGATTGTCTCGCCAGACGGGAACCAACGTGGAAGGTTCTACACAGCGTTTCGTCGTCAGCGGTCTGGCCCCGCTGGCTACAGACGCGGCTGGCGCAGCGTTGGGAATTCGGGCATTTGCCTGGACACTCAGGGATATCTCGATTCCAGCATCTCCGGTCACGGTTACTAATGCAGCGACCGATGCTTTCACGTTCGCGTTGCCGGACGACGGCAGTTACTCGGTGACGGTCACCGTCACCGACACGTTCACCGGCGGTCGCACGATTGTGCGTTCTGCGGATCAGACGCTGGCGGTCGGAAACGTTGCTCCCACGATCGACGTGGGCACTGACCTGATCATCGCGGCAGATGGTTCGGTCACGCTGACTGCCTCCTTCATCGATCCGGGCGAGTCACAGGCTGGTCAGGCAGACCCCTTCCGCTTCACGATCGACTGGGGCGACAAGACAACCACTGGCCCGACAAGCGTCGCGTCCATGGCCGGCGGCAGTGGCGGACGGCAGGGCTCGTTCACACAGACTCATACCTACGCAACGGCTCCCGGCAATCGCACGATCACCATCACGTTGGCTGACGACCGCACATCGACAGTGCAAACCATTGTGGCTCGTGACGGCACTGGGCCTGCGGCGACGTTCTCCAACGTCACCCCAAACAACCGTAACTCAGCGGTTGGCCAGGTCACTATTAACTTCAGTGAAGCCATTACAGGACTCGATATCACAGATTTCACGCTGCTGCGCGACAACGACGTGATGCCGCTCACCGATCCACTCTTGATTCAGAAGCTGTCTGACACGCAGTATCGCGTCAACGTCTTTGGTCTGACAGGACAGTCGGGTGCGTATGCGTTGCAACTGAACGCGGCTGGTTCCGGAATCGTTGATGTTGCCGGAAACGCGCTCACAGGCAGTGCCAGCCGTACTTGGACAACCGATTCTGTAGCTCCAACAGCGGATATCGTGGATGTTTCGCCAGATCCGCGGTCCACCAGCGTGGGTGTTGTGACAGTAAATATCAGTGAAGGAGTGACCGGAGTTGATATCGCTGACTTCACACTAACCCGCTCCGTGAATGGTGGCACTCCGACGGCCGTTTCACTGGCAGGCCTTAGCGTCACGAAAGTCGCACCGTCGCAGTACACACTCAATCTGACGTCGGTTACCGGCAGCGAAGGTGTCTATACGCTCTCCCTGAACTCGACGGGATCCGGCATCGTGGACGGCGTCGCCAATGCTCTGGCGACGACCGTCAACGACAGTTGGGCCACGGATAAGACTGCCCCCACTGCCGATATTGTCGATATCACTCCCGATCCGCGCAATACGACTGCTGGTACGGTCACTGTCAACTTCAGTGAACCGGTCACCGGTGTTGATATCGCAGACTTCGCGCTGACGGTGGTACCAACTAACTCGCAATCCGCGGCGACGCCCATCGGGTTGAATATTATTCGTGTCGAACAATTATCACCAACCAGTTATGCGATTGACCTCAGTGATCTCACCAGCATGTCCGGCAAATATCAGCTCACGCTGAATGCAACCGGCACTGGTATTGTCGATCTCGCGGGTAACGCCATTGGCGCATCGGCGTCAGACTCTTGGACCGCAGACTTCGCTGGACCGACCGGCAGTTTCTCCGCGGCATTCCCGAATCCGAGTAACAACGCCTTAGGCTTGGTAACTGTGGCGTTTGACGAAGCCGTAACGGGTGTTGATTTGTCGGACTTCACGCTAGCCCATGATGGCGTCCCGGTCGATTTAACCGGCATCCCACTGCAGTCCGTGTCGTCGTCACGGTTCACAATCAACCTGTCGGCGGTCACGGTTGAAGAAGGCCGTTACGAACTTTCGTTCAACGGCCAGGGAATCTCCGATGCGTTTGGCAACAAGGGCTCAGAGACGATCAAACGCGATTTCCAGGTTGATCGCACAGGTCCGATCTTCGAGTTTGACGCCGTGGAGCCGAATATTCGCAACTCGGCCGTTGGCTTGGTCACAGTGCGAATCAACGAGCCTGTCTCGGGGCTCGATATCTCCGACTTCATGCTGACACGCCAACCTGCCACTGGTGCTCCAGTGAATGTACCTCTCACAGGACTGACTCTCACTTCGAATAATCGCGTGGAATACACACTGGATCTGAGCACGTTCACAACTACGAGTGGCACTTACACGTTGTTATTGAAATCTTCTGCTACCAATATCTTCGACGTGGCCGGCAACGCGCAACTCGCTGGTGATTCCGTGAGCTGGACGCGAGAGACGACGGCGCCCACCGCCACGCTGTCTCAATCGACGGTCAATCCGAGTACCGGGTCCGTGAATGTCGTCTCGATTGCGTTCAGCGAACCGGTCGCGGGAGTGGACATCAGGGATTTCCGTCTGACCCGCACGGTTGCTTCGCAGTCAACGGTTATTCCCCTGGATCGCGCTGTTTTCGATGCGATTTCCGCTACAGATTACACGATTGACCTCTCACGGTTGGTACCTCAAGTGGGCAGCTACAGGTTAGAGCTTGTGGCCACAAGCTCACAGATCCAAGACCTGGCAGCCAACGCATTCGTCACGACAGCATCAACCACCTGGACAGTTACATCCAGCCCCTTCTCAGTAAGCGTCAATGGGCCGTACTCCATTGACGTGGGACAAGCTCTGGCCGTCACGGCGACCAGCGCCATTACTGGTAATGTCAGTTTCTTGTGGGACTTCAACAACGACTCGGTGCCCGACTACTCAACGTCTAATGCCAGTGACACCATTCCATGGTTGGCCATTGGCAATCAGGGACTCGGCACGGGCACCTCAACGATCAACGTCGTCGTCCAACAAGATGGACAGCCAGTTGCATCAGCATCGACACAACTCACGCTCAGCAATCGCTTCGTATTCTCCCAAACGACCGACCACCAGGCGATCAAGATGCTGCAACGTGGCAATCTGCTGGAAGTGCGAGACAGCAGTGATGATTCGTTGCTCAGCGTCGCACGACTGGCCGGACTTAACTCCATTAGCGTTGCGGGCACTGCGGGAAGTGATGTGCTCACCGTGGATTTGTCCGGTGGCAACTTCTTGCCCGCGGGAGGGATCTCGTTTACCGCTGGTGGGCAAGCCGCATCCGGCGCTGGAGATTCGTTACGCCTGTTGGGTGCCGCCTCAAGCGTCGCCCACACATTCTTGAATGCCCACGATGGTCGTGTAACCATCAACGATCGCGTCCTGAACTACACAGGACTGGAACCGATCTCTGACGAGATTGCAGCAGTTCAAAGAACTTTCACCTTCGCGGACACTGCAGACAACATCACGCTGACAGACGATTCACAAGCCGGCAACGGCTTCATGCGAATCAGCAGTGTGTCAAGTAGCGAAAGCGTTACGTTTGCCGCGCCGGCGGAGAGCCTCACGATCAACGCTGCTGGCGGGACTGACACTGTCAACTTGAACGCCATTGATTCCCTGTTTGCGGGCGAACTGACAGTACTCGGTGGTGCTGGAAACGATTCACTGACGGCTACGAGCCTGATCACGTCTGTGACTCTCAATGGTGAAGCCGATAATGACACCTTGAGAGGCGGCGCTGGGGACGACGTGCTGACCGGCGGCGCCGGAACAGACAGCATCGTGGGTGGCGCGGGCAACGATACCCTCCGCGATGGTTCTGACTTTGATCTGACACTGACCAACTCAAGCTTCACATCGAGCAAGACCGGTTCACCCACGACGGTAGATTCTATCTCGCAGATTGAACTCGCCGACGTCTTTGGTGGAACGTCCAGAAACCGTATTGATTTGAGCGCCTTCTTCGCAGGACTCGGCGCCACGATCAATGGCGGTGGCAACAATGACACCATCCTCGGCTCGCCCGTCGCCGACTTGATTGTGACCGGTACCGGAGCCGACTCCATTAGTGGCAATTCAGGTGCCGACACGATCTTTGCCGGTAGTGGCAACGACACCGTCAGCGGTGGTAACGACGCCGATAATCTGAACGGACAGAACGGTGATGACTCCATCCTGGGCGATGCTGGCAACGATGTGATGATCGGTGGTGCTGGCCGCGATACCATGTCGGGCGGGATCGACAACGACTTCATAATCGGACAAACGGATCCCGGTTTGCTCAGCGGTGGAGACGGTAACGATACGCTGCAAGGCAACTTGTCCGACGACACGCTCAATGGCGACGCTGGTGACGACCGACTCTTCGGCTTGCAAGGTAACGACAGCATCGCCGGTGGAGACGGCGCGGACTCACTGCTGGGTGGAACCGGCAACGACACCATGCTCGCCGGTGCGGGAGCCGACACGCTGCAGGGCGAAGTCGGCAGCGATTCGATGGACGGCGGCGCCGACTTCGATCGCATTAATGAAGTGCTCGATACCAACTTTACGATTGTGGGTACTAACCTGACGTCCGGCTTCGGAGTGGATTCCGTCGTCGGTATGGAACGCATCCAGTTGGTTGGCGGAGCTGGTAACAACCTCTTTGATGCCCGGTTGGCAACGGTTCCTCTGTTGCTGTCCGGCGGTGCGGGCAACGACACATTGCTAGGTGGCAATAAGGGCGATGGCATCGACGGTGGCGATGGAGACGATGTGGTTTCGGGTGGGGCTGGCGGCGATCTGATTAATGGCGGCGATGGCTTCGACTACTGGCTGGAAGACGCGGATACAAACTTCACAGTTAATGGACTGGTGGTATCGTCCGCTACGACTGGTTCCGAGACCGGCGTCGGCATCGAACGCATCGTGTTGATCGGTGGCGATGCATCCAACACGTTGAATGCTGCTACATCGAGCGTGCCAGTCATCCTTATCGGCGGCAAAGGCAACGACACTCTCATCGGTGGCGCACTCGCTGATACCTTGAGCGGTGGCAACCGCAACGATGCCGCTGTGGTGGGTGGCGACGGCACGGACTCCTTGGATGGTGGCCTTGGTTCCGACATCCTCGAAAACGATCCTGTCGATGCAAAAGTCATCGGCGCTGGTGATACAACTGTTGCGGATGTCTTCACGCTTCTGCCGACATGGATTGATGCTTTGTGAGGACTTGGAGAATCAGGCAACCTCGCTCTATGTCAGCCAAGATCTCAGATCTCCAAAAATACCCGTATGGTCAAAAAACTTCGCCGAACTCAAAACGACGTAGATCACTGCATTTTCTCATCGCCAGATTACCGCATCTGTGTCGCTTGATTTCACGAGCCAGTACAGGGGACTGCCTTCCTTAGGTGCCAAACATGTCTTTTCTACTCCAGCCTTGGCAGATTCTGATGGCCTGTCTCTGTGGCCTTGTGAATGAACGCCAGCAGCAGATCATCGAGTTTCAGAACGCTCAGATTCAAGCTCTGCTGAAGCAGCACGGCAGGAAGCGACTACTCCTGAACGACGACCAGCGTCGCTTGCTCGCCGCGAAGGCTCATGCCATTGGCCGCAAGGCACTCTTGCAACTCACAACGATCTTCACACCCGACACGATTCTGCGATGGCATCGGGAACTCGTCGCGCAGAAGTTCGACTCCAGCGACAAACGCCAACCCGGTCGGCCACCTCCCCGTGCAAAACCCTTTTCCGAACCATTCTCTGTTTTGCCGCCGCCAAAAGTTGTTGAAGCGCAGCGACTTAGCGATTTCCGTCTGATTCGGGGGGAAGCGCGAATCAACGCTCTACGGAAAGATTGAGGCTGGTCCACGCGCCTTCAACGAGAGCGCAACGCGGCAAAGAGAGCGCGTCATCCGTTCGGGCACCGCGTGTCAGCCCGATACGATCGGCATGACCGGGGCGTTTTGATCGCGGACCGGAGCCGGGGGCGAAACCCGGCTTTACCACAGCCCATTCCGGGGTGCAAAAAGGAAGCCATCTCCCGTGTTGCCAATGGTTTCCAGGTTTTACCGCGATGAAGAACCTCTATCAACGTTTGCTGCTGTTGATCGCCGGCGCGACGCAGTTGGAGCTGGCCCGGCACGTCCGTTACCTCAAGATGGAGAACGAAATCCTCCGCAGCAAACTGCCCAAGCGGGTGCCGGTGACGCCGAAGGAACAGAACCGGTTGGTGAAGTTCGGAGCGAAGCTGGGAAAGGCGCTGAGCGAGCTGGTGACGATTGTGCATCCCGACACCCTGCGGCGCTGGATTCGTGACTCGCAACAAACGGGCAGGAAGAAGCCCGTGAAGAAGGGCCGCCCGCGGACGCAGGAGCAAATCCGCGAGTTGATCCTCAAACTGGCCCGTGAGAATGACTGGGGCTACACCCGCATTCTGGGCGAACTCCGCAAGTTGGGGATCAAGGCGGTGTCGCGGAACACTGTGAAGAACATCCTGAAGGAGAACGGACTGGATCCGCGACCAAAGCGCGGGGCAGGCACCTGGGACGAGTTCCTGAAGATTCATGCCGCGACGCTGTGGCAATGCGACTTCTACTCGAAGAAGGTGATGACGCTCAAAGGCCTGCGCGATCTGTATCTGCTGATCTTTCTGCACGTGGAGACGCGGCGGGTGTTCATCGCGCCGGCCACGTATCACCCGAACGAGGCGTGGGTCAAGCAACAGGCCGAAGCGTTTCTGGAGCATACGAAAGAGACCGGCCTCGATACGGCGCTGGTGATGCACGACCGAGACACGAAATTCACGGCGTCGTTCGATGACGTGCTGAAGGCCGGGCAAGTGAAGGTCCAGAAGACAGCCCACTGTTCACCGAACATGGTTGCGTTCGTGGAGCGATTCATCCAGACGCTGCAGCAGGAGTGCCTCGATTACTTCGTGGTGTTCGGCGAGAAGCACATGAACCACCTGGTTTCGGAGATGGTCGCCCACTACCACGAAGAGCGGCCGCATCAGGCTAAGGAGAACGCCCCGCTCATGCGGGCCTCTTCGGAACCGCCGAAGAAGAAGCCGAAGGGAAGGAAGGCGTCCGCGCCGCCGGACGTTGTGCCGATCAGTGACATCAAGTGCCAGCAGCGGCTGGGAGGGCTACTGAAGCACTATGAGCGGCGGGCGGCCTGAATCCCGCCAACGCACCGCGAAACCGTTTCATTCATGCGCACTACCGACCCAGCTCAAGTTCTAATACTCAATTCCCTGATTCCGGTCCGCGCTCCAGAAGCGGTTCGCATCCAGCACCGCACTCGCCCCATATCGTCCGATTTCATTTTTGCACAGGACGGCGGGCAGACCGGGATCGCTGGGAATCCGAATGAACTTTCCTGCCGGCAGAATGAGGACCGCTTGCAGTTGTTCGGAGCTATGTTCGGCTGCCTGACGCGCTCGCTCGCTGATCCGGCTAAGAGCCTGGCTGGCGAAGGCATAGTCCAGGGCGGTAGTAGGCAGAGGCTCACGCTGCAGCCGATTGTATTCGCACAGCACTTTGAGTTGCCGCAGACGGCTCTCTTCCCGGTCAATGTCGGGAGAACCGCGACTGAGTTCGTGCCATGAGCGTCGTTGCAACCTCGGCTTGGTCGCGAGCCAGGCTGTCAGTTTCTGGAAGAGGTCGTCCGGTAAGTACCACGGCTCACCGTCTTCGCTGAGCAGGTAGATCATCTGATCGATTGCGGAATGGGACATCACGGCTGTCTTTGCTCGAAATCTTCGGAAACTGCCGGACACGGTTCGATCGGGACCCGCAGGTTAACAGGCAGCCTATTCTTTCTGCCTGGTACCGATCATGTCCAACACCCACAACGTGCCCGCTGACGACGCGCTCCTCTCCGAACTGGCGGAGCTCTTTGCTCGGGGGCTGCTGCGTTTGCGTGCGAATCGACATCGGCTGAATGAGAAGCCGGAATCATCGCGGACATGCCTTGCTGTTCCTGCGCCCATTGACCTCAGTGTCTCCCTGGGGCGCGGTCGCGCGAGACCTGACTCACGCGACTCGATCACCCCGCAGAAGAAAACACGAGGTGAACGATGAAATTGAATGTGGAGCAGGAAAACGAATCGCTGCACGCGTTGACCGTCCGCGAACTGCGGCAGCGGTATCTCGAGGTCTTCGGGGATCAAACCAGAACCGGCAATAGAACATGGCTCATCCGACGGATCCTGTGGCGACTGCAGGCCATTACCGAGGGAGACCTTTCCGAACGAGCGCGACAACGAGCTGCGGAACTCGCCAACGACGCCGACTTGAGACTGTCCGCGCCCAGAGAACCTTCGAAGCAGACCGTGCCAGTCACTGCCCGCGATTACACCCCGCCGGACGCTCGGGCGGATACCCGGTTGCCGCTGCCAGGAACTGTGCTGACGAGGGATTACAAAGGGCGGCTGCTCCGGGTGCTCGTCCTCGACAACGGCTTTGAGTTCGAGGGCGCGCGGTTCCGGTCGCTGAGTGCCGTCGCCAAAGCAGCGACCGGTTCGCACACGAACGGTTATCTATTCTTCCGCCTGGCCGATCAGGGAGCGCGGCCATGATCGCTCGCACCTCGACCGCCAAGGTGATTCGCTGTGCGATCTACACACGGAAGTCGACCGAGGAGGGACTCGACAGCGACTTCAATTCTCTGGATGCCCAGCGAGAGTCCGGCGAAGCCTTCATCGCCAGTCAACGTCACGAAGGCTGGACCTGCCTGCCGGACGACTACGACGACGGCGGCTTCACCGGGGGCAACCTGGAACGACCCGCACTGAGACGCCTGTTGAATGACATCGAAGCTGGACGCGTCGATTGCGTCGTGGTCTACAAGGTCGATCGATTGAGCCGGTCACTACTGGACTTCACCCGCATCATGGAAGTCTTCGACCGCCGCAGTGTGTCGTTCGTTTCCGTGACGCAGCAGTTCAATACCACCCACAGCATGGGCCGATTGACGCTCAACATTCTGCTGTCGTTTGCCCAGTTCGAACGAGAGATCATTTCGGAGCGGACGCGCGACAAGATGTCGGCGGCGCGACGGAAGGGTAAGTACATCGGCGGGACGCCCGTGCTCGGATACGACGTGGATCGTTCCGCCCGGCGGCTGGTGATCAACTCGTTTGAAGCCGAGCAGGTCCGGCAGATCTTCGACTTGTATCTGCGGCTGCGTTCGCTGTTGGCCGTGGTTAAGGAACTCCGACAGCGTGGTTGGACCACCAAACGCTGGGTCACTCGAGAAGGACGCGAACGCGGCGCCAGTCCCTTCAATAAGACGCGCCTGCATCTGCTTCTAACGGGCGTCGTTTACCTCGGACAGGTGCGTCATCAGGGCGAGATTTATGCTGGTGAGCATCCCGCCATCGTCGATCCCAAGGTCTTTACCCGCGTGCAGCAGCTTCTCGCTGCCAATCGCGTGAATGCTGGTGCCGCTGTGCGTCAGGGTGCCGACGCCGTGTTGAAAGGCCTGCTGCGGTGTGCTGCGTGCGATTGCGCGATGGTGCCCACACATACCACGAAAGGCGATCGGCGTTATCGGTACTACGTCTGTGCTCACGCTCAGAAGAATGGTCGGGAAACATGTCCCTCCCGATCGGTGCCAGCCCACGAAATGGAACAGTTCGTCATCGGACGCATTCGGCAGGTCGGCAGCGATCCCGTATTAATCGCTGCCACAGCGGAAGCACTCGCGTGCCTGTCAGAGCAGCGAATAAAGGAGACCCGGCAGGAAGAGCGAAGACTTGAGGCCGAACTAGGGACGTGCCATCAGGAGATGATGCGGCAGGCGAAGGGGCCGGCCAATCCCGATCGTCTCGCCGATCTGCACGAACGCATTGATGAGGCCCGACGGCGGATCGTCGACCTGCAGACTGAATCCGCAGCCATCGCAACCGGAGCGGTTCCCACCGTGGAGGCGGCTGATGCCATGCGGGAGTTCGATCGATTGTGGAATTCTCTGACGACTCGGGAACAGTCACGCGTTCTGCATTTGCTTCTCGATCGGGTCGAGTACGACGGACGTCAGAACACGGTGTCGCTGGTATTTCGCTCGTCCGGCTTGCCCACCCCGGTGACCTCAGGAATCAACTAAATGAACTCTCCAATCATCCTGACAGAGTCGATCCACTTCCGCACCGGACGCCGGTCCCGTCGTGAAGTGCATACTGGTCTGCCTACCGCCACACCTGTGGGACGTATTCCACGACTTTCAAAACTGATGGCCTTGGCCATTCGTTTCGACGGACTGATCCGTACGGGCGACGTCCGGGATTACGCGGAGCTGGCTCGCCTGGGACACGTCACTCGTGCCCGGATCACACAGATCATGAATCTGTTGCACCTGGCTCCGGATATTCAGGAAGCATTACTGCACTTGCCTCGCGTCACCACCGGGCGAGATCCCATCTTGCTGCGCGATCTACAGCCCATCGCGGCCGAGCCCGACTGGCGGAAACAGCGCACCGTGTGGCGGCAGCTGAACTGTTAATTCAGCCCGTAGAGATGTCTCACAACAGTTAACCCAAGGGTAGCCAGGCATCCGAGAGTCAGAGAGTTGTGGCCAAAATCACGCGGGCAAGAGTCTAACGACTCGGTCCATACGCAATTGATGCCGCTCTCAGGTCGATCTCGCGCCACCGGCGCAAGAGTTTGAGAATCGGTGTAAAGTCTGCCAGAATCACGCTATAAAACGAAAACGCCCGGAGCCATCTGCGTGTGGTTCCGGGCGTTAACTTCAGTGCCGTAATCGTTTCGGCAGTGTGAAGAAGCTCCTCCGCTAGGACTCGAACCTAGGACCCAGCGATTAACAGTCGGAAGGCTCGAACGTCCATAAAGATGACGCATCTCGATCAACTCTGATTTTCTAGGGAAATCCAAGAGTATCACCACTAGTGCAGCCGACTCATTCTGACTAGAAACAACCCACTTCGGTAGCAAATGGGTAGCAAACCTCGTTTTTTGCTACCGAAGCACTACAGGGATTCTGGAATGACTGAGCGAAGCAAGCCCCGAAAAATCAATCTGACCAAGGCGGCGATCGAGGCTTTGAAGCCAGAGCCGGGCAAGTTCTACACAGTCAACGACACGAAGCAGGTCGGGCTGTGTGTCCGCGTCATGGCCAGCGGTGCGAAGTACTTCGTCGCCTACAGAAAGGTTGATGGCAGGCCAGAGCGAAAGACGATCGGCCGCGTCACGGAAGTCACCGTCGAGCAAGCCAGAACGCACGTCATGAAGCTGGGCAGCAGCATTGCAGACGGGAAGAACCCGTTCGACGAAAGGAAGAGGAAACGCGAGGAGATGACCGTTGGCGTCCTGGTTCAGAGGTTCATTGAGGAATACTGCAAGCCTCGCAACCTGACCTGGAAGAAGGCCGAAAAGATGTACGAGGCGCACCTGAAAGCGCACTGGCACACTAAGAAAGTGAGCGAGATCGACAGCGTCGAAATTCAAGACCGCTTTCAAAAGATCGGAAAGGACACGCCGATTCAGGCAAACCGAGTCTTGAGCATGGTCTCGAAGATGATGGTCTTTGCGAAGAAGATCGGCGTGGGCCCGGAGCACAACCCCGCAAAGGGAACTGAGAAGTACCCCGAGACCGAGCGCCAGAGGTACCTAAGCGACGATGAAGTGAAGCGGTTCGCGAAAGCACTGGACGCGGAGCCGAATCAGAAGATTGCCGACTTCTTCCGCCTTGCCCTGTTCGTGGGAGTCCGCCGAGGCAATTTGCTGGCGATGCGGAAAGACCAGTTGCACATCTGGACTGACGAGGATGGGGTGCAGAGAGGCCGGTGGTCAATTCCGCGAACCAAGAACAAGAAGCCGCTGGTTATCCATCTCTCCGCAGAGGCGCTGATTGTCATCGAGCGTCGGCTGGAAGAGTCTGGCGATTCGCCGTGGATCTTTCCCAGCTACGGAGCTTCAGGGCATTTGGTTGAGCCAAAGAAAGTTTGGGCCCGCGTGTGCAAGGAAGCAAAACTGGAAGACTTCCGCATCCACGATGTCCGGCACACGTTCGCCAGCGAATTAGCAAAACGCGGCATATCGCTATTGCTGCTGGGGCAGGCGATGGGGCATCTGAGCCATCAATCGACGAAGCGATACTCCCATCTAAACGTCGACGACGTCAGCGTGATGATTGACCAGGCCAACGCAGATGTGGGCCGGAAAATGAACGTGGTAGCCGCTAAAAACCAGCACGCGAGCGAGCCCATCGTGTGGGACGATTGCGAGGGCGGAATCGGCTGAAACCACTACCTGTTGTGGTTCAGCGAGTTGCGATCCGATCTTGCGGCGAGTCGCAAATTCGCCCTTGCAAAGTTTTTGGATATGATCATATTCACCCCATCATGAGACCCACTGACAAACACTGGTTCGCGATGTCCAACGAGCGATTGCTCGGCATACATCGCATCTCTTCTGTTGCTCCGCCACTCTGCTAGTTGGCGTCGAGAATCACTGCTTGGATGGACCTCAACATGGAGGTCGGCCGCGCGGCTTGAAGGAGTCTTCAAAGGTCGTCGCGTGGCTTAAGGCTTAGGACGAATTTATCCCTTAATCCAACCGCTAGGCGTCTATCCGGGCTACCGGTGCGCCCGGCCAGAAAGTGCATCACATGAGCAAGCCGAAAAATCGCGCCCCAATGGCTGAAAAGGACCTTTACTGCTTCGTGGTTTGCGAGCGATTCAACCAGAAAGAGCCGATCTTCTGGGCGATCGAAGCAACGTCTTCGGCCGCATACCGGCGAGCCAAGGAGTTTATCCTTGGCTACAACGCACGTCAGAAGACGTCCCACGCCGTCCTTCGAAAAGGCACGGCTCGCATGGAATGGGAAATGAACTGACGAAACTGACACGAGCGCTGATTTGTACCACAGCAGGAAATCGCATTAACATGCGCGGATGCCAATTCAATTTCATCCTGAACAGGGCGCGGTGCTAGTTTGTGACTTCCAAGGATTGCGAGAACCAGAGATGGTGAAACGCAGGCCAGTGATTGTCGTCTCGCCGCGCTTTAGGACTCGCGACGGGCTATGTACGGTAGTGCCCTTAAGCACCAGTGAGCCTGAGCAGGTTGCCGCATATCACACCTGCATTTCATTTGATCCCCCGCTTGAGGCTCCCTACGACGCAACAAAACATTGGGTGAAGGCCGATATGATCTACACGGTCGGATTTCACCGCTTATATTTGCTTTTCAAACGTAAAGATCAGAGTGGAAGACGTGTTTACGACATGCGGACTCTAGATCCGGATGTGTTAAACAAGGTTCAATCGTGCGTTCTCGCTGGTTTAGGATTCCCAAACTTGACCACGCAGCTCTAGCCAAATAGGCTTTGGATGTTCCCGCTCTGCGAAAGCATCGGGCTTAAGTCCTTCTTCGTGAAGGCCGCCACGCATCGGAGATCGCAATCCAGCGTGGCGTCTGAAGGAGCCCAGCCTAACCACTGGGCTCCTTCTTTTTTCACCGCATGCTATTTCCGTTTCGTCAGGCAGACTCGCTCAATCGCCTGCTGAGCGTTGGCGACGTAGGCCGTGAGAGCTTCGGTTGCGACTTCAATCTTCGTCAGTCCATCCACTTGAACGGACTCAACGCCGAACGCGTCCATTTGCATCGCGGCTACATCCAACGTCTGGACGAGCTGCCGAATACGCTCGCCCTGCTCCATCAGTTCTTTTGCAGAGACATCACCCTTGCGAATGAACGTCTTTCGGACTGCTGCCTTCTTCGCGGCCATGAATAAGCCTCATTTCGTCTTCAAGAATGACGCACCAACATTGCTGGCAAACTGTGCCAACAACTCAATGCCGCGCGGCAACTTCGTTAGGCCATCAAGGTTAAGGCTGTCGATGTGAGCCCTTTTGGCGGCCGCACACGTGCCTTTCAGACGGTCTACGATCGCCTGAACTGTCTCTAGTTCCTGCTCGATTTCGGCGATCGTCATCTTGCCCCACCGAAGGGCGCTGGGATGTGAACTCTTTGCCGGTTCGGCTGCCTTCTTCTTTGCCATGCTACCCCTTTTTCCATGAAGACGGTCTTCATGTTGTAAAAAATGCAATTCTAAGTCAAGCAGGCACCGCCACTTGCGGACTAAACAACAATTCCATGTAACATACACTGGAATTCCAAGTCAAGACTCGTCACTCTCCCGCCGTCCGAATGAGTCATAACGACTGGAAACGAAGCGAAAGTCACGAAGGGAGACCAAAATTGACGACGGCAACAATTGAAAAGCCTGGGTTGCCAGCAGCAACGGCGCGGCCGCTCAGCGAGTACGACGACGACGAGTTGGTTCCTGAGAAGGTTGCCTGCAAGTTCATAGGGACGACGGCAATGAACATGGCGCGACTGAGGTCTGCCAAGGTTGACCACCCGCCACACTTCAAAGGCGCCAAGTCAGTGAGATACCGAGTCGGCGACCTTCGAGAATTCGTTAAGGCCCGCACGGTCCACTCCGGCCCGCACGATGATGGCGACGAGTAACCCGCTAAAGGAGCTGACCAACATGGAAGCCACCCAGCAGCTGCACTGTCAAATAGTCTGCGAGCGTTACGACCAGAAGACGCCGCTGTTTGTCTCGGTCGACCTCGACCCCCGAGTCGCATTCGATCGGGCCAAGCGATGGCTGAACGTGCACAACCGCCGGACGAAAACGAAGACCGCTGTCATTCGTAAAGGCGACGCCAACGTGAGCTGGCAGATGTACTGAATCCGTTTCATGACCAACCTCAGGAGGTGCTTAGTATGGAATTTTCCGTGGGATTCTCTGCTGTTTACTACGAAGGTGAACCATGCAACCCGATCTTCATGGTTGTTGACGTAAACCCGCTTAAGGCGAAGAAGAAGGCCGAGAAGTTCTGTCGCAAGATGAACGTGCACCTGCGTTGCGACGCGTGCAGGGTAAGCAATCAAGAAGTTTATCTGCCGTTCCGCGAGGATGCCGAGGAGCACGCGGAAATTCTAAGGAAGGTAGATAGGTCGCTGAGCCGTAAGGTCGCCGCGGCCGCGTCTGCCGTGGCATTGAAGACTGGCAAAGCCGCGAAGAAAGCCACCTCGCCAAAGAAGTCGACCACCGCGAAGAGATCCGGGGCCAAGCCACCGCGCACGAAAAAAGCCGTCTAAGTCGGGCCTGACCTAGACGGCTCATTCTGCCGCGAAGTTGCGCTAACACGGCGGGTGAATGCTACCCCGCCGGATGAATTGATCAAGGCCGCAGTTCTGTTTCTGCGGCCGTTCTTTGAGAGGGTTGAGGACCAAGCATGAGCCCCACCAATCGCATCGCCCGGTTCATCGAACAGGTTGAACCGGCGCCGGCCGAACATCCAGAGACTTCTGAATCGCGTTGGCAGCCCGCGGCTGCGCACGGCAGCGCGACTGAACCGGCATGTGAGACACGGGAGCCGCTCTGCGATGACGACGCCTTGATGGTCTACAGCATCAGCCGTGATGCGAAAGACATCCTTGAGGAGTGCATCGGCGACGTGTTCGACATTCACGGCCCGACATTTGAGGACATCCAGAGCCGCGGACTGAGCGAGTTTGAGATCGAGTTCTCTGGTGGCTGCAAGGTGTTCATCTCCGGCCTGAAGATGAATACCCCGCCGTCTGAACTGGTTGCGTTTCTGCGCCATGAAGCGGGCCGGATTTTGGAAGCTGCCGACCGCTTGGAAGACAAGTTTTCCTCTGAGTGGTAGTCGACCTGAAGCGCAACGCGTTGCGCATGGAGTGAAGCCTTACCAATGAAGGCGAGCAAGGATGAGTGACGGTCCGATCGCAAGAGTCAAGGAAGCCGCCAGAGGTCGGTGGGGGGTCATTCTGCCAGCACTGTGCGGCATCCCCCCCGAGTCGCTTTCAATGGAGCACTTCCCCTGCCCGAAGTGTGGCGGGAAAGATCGTTTTCGCGCTCACGATGACTTCGCAGAGACTGGCGGCATCATCTGCAGCCAGTGCGCCCAGCATGGTTGCGCAGACGGCATCGGGACTATTCAGTGGAAGCTGGGCATTGATATCCACAAGGCAATCGAGTTGCTGGAAGGATATCTTGGACTGGCCCGCCCTGATCTTCCATGTAAGCGTGAGATCGCGCCCCAGATCCAAGAACTTCGCCACCGCATTTACAGCTGGATCATGACCAAGCTGGCGAAGTGGGACATGAAGCCGGAGCACTTGGAAGCCCTGAAGAAACGCGGCCTGACTGATGAGGCAATCAATCGGCTGGGTTATGTCTCCTTCGACGGCAGGTCGCCTAAAAATGCGATGCTCGCCAAGAACATCCAAGTGGGTTTTGACGAGGGCAAGGTTCCTGGTCTCGAAACTACAAAGTTCGACGACCTCATAACGGCAGTGCCCGGCGTGTATCGGGACGCGAACGGCATCCCCCGGTTCCCACATCTTCGAGGCATCCTCATTCCGCTTCGGGACACGAACGGCAAAATCGTTTCCCTGAAGGTCCGCCGCGATGAATCGCCAGACGACAACCCGGACATCCCGAAGTATCTCTACTTCAACGCGTCGAAGAAGGTCCGCCAACAGCGAGAACAGCACGACGGCGTGAAGTACCCAACAGCGAACGCCGCCGTTCATGTTCCGCTTCACGATGGGATACAGACCGCTCTGACTCGTGTCACCGAGGGCGAGTTAAAAGCCGACATCGCGACGTTCCTAAGTGGAGTTCTGACGATCTCGATTCCAGGCGCCGGCATCTGGAAAGAAGCAATCGATGTCCTGAAAACTCTAGGAGCCCAGCACGTCCTGATCGCGTTCGACGCGGACCACACCACGAACAAAGGCGTCGCAACTGGAATGCTGGATCTTGTCCGCGCCTGCATGAAGGCTGGTCTCAAGGTTTCCATTGAGCGATGGGCCGAATCGCAGGGGAAAGGCATCGACGACGTTTTAGCCGCAGGGCACAAGCCTGAAGTAATCGAAGGCCCGGACGTCGAGAAGTACCTGACGGATAGGGTCGAGCCGGTCGCTAAGAAAGAGATCCCGCCGAAACCTCAATCGATCGAGCACTGCCGGGCACCAGATGACCCCTACGCCCTCGCGACATCATTGGTTGCTGAGAAGTTCACCCACGAGGAGACGACAACACTGGTGAGTTGGCGCGACGACTGGCTTCACTGGAACGGCTGCCGCTACTTGGAAGTCGATGGCGGCGACCTGACTGCCCAGGTGAATCAGCACGCACAACGGAAGGTCGACGAAGACTTGGCGAAGTTCCTTGCGACTTACGTGCCGAAGGAAGGCGACAAGCCACCGAAGGCGATCAAGGTCACGCGCAACACCGTTTCCAATGCCCTGCAATCGCTGGACAGCATCACCCGCGTCTCGAGTCGCATTGAGCAGCCGAGCTGGCTTGGAGTTGACTCGCACGAAATGGATCCGAAGTTCGGGTTTGTCACCAAGAACTGCATTCTGGACCTCAAGGCCCTGCTGCGGGGCGAGTGTAAAACCTATCCGCTCTCGCCGAAGTTTTTTTCCGTGCGGGCGGTCAACTACGAGTTCGACACCGCCGCCAAGTGTCCTGTCTGGCTGGGGTTCCTTCAAAGCGTTTGGGGAGACGACCGTGAAAGCATTGCGTTGCTTCAGGAGTTCTTCGGGTACTGCCTGACGAACGACACCAGCCAGCACAAGTATCTGATGATGATCGGCCCGAAGCGCGCCGGCAAAACCACCATCAGCGAAACGCTCACTCAGATCCTTGGAGAGGACAACGTCGTCACGCCAGCACTGAGCGGCATGGCCGAGAGGTTTGCCCTCGAACCGCTGATCGGGAAAACGCTCGCCATCTGCGGCGATGCCCACCTGTGCCCCAAAGACAACATGGCTGGAGTAACGGAGCGGTTACTGCAGATCGTCGGCGAGGACCGCGTAAACGCCGATCGCAAGAACAAGACCGCACTGACCGCCGTCCGCCTTCCCCTGCGGTTCCTCATCCACGCCAACGAAATTCCCAGCTTCAAGGATGCGGCCAACGCCATCACGACACGAACGCTGATGCTTCGACTCGTGAAGACTTTCGCGGGCAATGAGGATACGGAACTCAAAGACAAGATCACCGCCGAACTGCCCGGGATCCTCAACTGGTCAATCGCTGGCCTCCTCACACTCCTCCGACGCAGGAGATTTATTCAGCCCCGATCGGGGGCTGATCTACTTGACCAGATGTCGAAGCAGGCGAGCCCGATTAGTGAGTTCGTCGAAGACTGCTGTGTCATCAACAAGGAATCGTTCGCGCTGACGGACGACATTCACAACACCTACATCGCATGGGCTGAGGAACGGCACCAGACCCGAGTCGTTACGCGTGAAACCCTTATCAAGCAACTGCGCGCGGCCTATTCCGATCTGACAGCGGGACGACCGAAAAACGGCGGCAGCCGAGGCCGAGGCTATTGGGGAATTGAGATCAGATCGGATGCCCCAAGGAAACAGCCGGGCAGCTCAACATGGACCGGGAGAGGGTCCAAGTGGTCCGGGGACGGTCCGGGGGATGAGTTCTAAAAAAGCCCTATAAATCAGCCTATTGTCCGGGTGGTCCGGGTATTTCTTAACTCTCTAAGTAAGTAATAAAAATAAGAAGAAGGATATAGCCTTATGACACTGCTTATAGAGCAAGTAGAGGGCTCACTCGCGCACCCGGACTACTTGGCCCAGTCGCTTGAGTCGGGCCCGCTTTCGTGGCTCTCAGATTTCATGCCGGAGCCAGTTTTAGAATCTCCCCCGCGCGCGGCTGATCCTGAAGAACTGAAACAAGTTAGCTCTGGTCTGAATTCACAGACCGAACCAGTTCACGCCGTGCCTTCTGAGGGTGCGGAGTCCGTTTTCAGTGCCGGAAGTCACCCGGACCGTTTACCCGGACCAAACCCGCGCAGCCCGCCCCGCTGTCGGTCTCACCTCGACCCGACCGCTTGGACTCGCAAACCGATCCAAAACCGCCCCGGCTGGGAGTCGGCTCACTGTTCCACCTGCGGAACTTGGATCGGAAACAACCCGATTGCCATTCAACAACCGACAGAGCATCTCCCAAACACCCCTCAGAAAACCCGCCCGTCCGCATCGCTTCTCTAAGCCCCAAATGGAGTCTGAAACATGGTTGCAAGGACCCGCGCACCGAAACCGCTGAAGCTGCCTGAGATCACCGAGTTCAAGGAAGGTCTACCCGTCGCGCGCGGTAGGCTGACTGATCGTGTCCGCTCCTGTCCGTGGAACGCTCACTTAGAAATCGTCTGCCCACTCTGCGGCCGCATTCATCATCACGGCTGGGACACTCGCGAAGGTTTCGACGTCATCACGCATCGGGTTCCGCATTGCTGTGACCCGTACATCAAGCAGATTCCAGAAGACGCGTACGAGGCAGGCTACTACGTCGCGATCGATCCGAAGGCCACGCACAACATCGGCCTAGCGCCACGGCTCTGCATTCCTCAACACGCGGGGCCAGGTGCGCAGCCTGATCCGTTCAACTGGAATGGAGATATCGAAACCAACTGCTGGCTGCACATCGGCCAGTGGTTCTGCCGTGTTGAGCGAATCGGAACCTTCGAGGCCATTCTAGGCCCGGATCACCGCGACGAACTTGGTTACTGGTCGGTGGTCATCATCAAAGACGACGAAGAGTTCTTTCGCTCGACCGAACACCCCGGCTTCATCACGTCTGCAGAACTCGGTCGGGAACTCTGCGAACGAACCATCACGGCTTGGCGGAACAACGGCCCGCATCCGATGGCTAACCCATAGCAAACCCACGGGTTTTAGTGCCCAGTTGGGCAACACCCCTCACCCGCTAATTCGTAGCACTTCACGTCATTTTCGCCCGTTTTGGGCCACATCTAGTCCCCAGTCGGGTGCCGCCGGTCACCGCCTATTTTCCCCTGATTTGTAGCAGAAACGCCACTCAACACCCCGTTTTGGTCACCGCCTGACAACCGTTCACAACGGAGGCAATCACGTGAACCGCGTTCGCCAAGAGATCATCGGACCTTGCCGTCTGTTCTGCGGGGACTCCCTAGAGATCCTGCCTGAACTGGAAGACGAGTCCGTCGACCTTGTGGTAGCCGACCCGCCCTATTCGAGCGGCGGAGCCTTCCGAGGGGACCGTGCGCAATCGACGAAGACGAAATACCAATCGAGCCAGGTCATCGACGCGAAGCCGCTGTTCTCCGGTGATAATCGCGACGGCAGGTCGTACCTCGCGTGGTGTTCGCTGTGGCTGATCCAACTGGAACGCATCCTGAAGCCGGGCGCCATGTGCTGCCTGTTCTCGGACTGGAGACAACTCCCCACGATGACGGACGCAATTCAGGTCGGCGGGTTTGTCTGGCGCGGGATCCTGCCGTGGGACAAGGTTGATGCCCGACCGATGCCGAACCGCTTCCGCTCGCAATGCGAATACCTGATCTGGTCAACCAAAGGCCCGCGAGACTTCAGCACTGCCGGCGCGACCTATCACCCCGGAATGCTGAGACATCCCGCCCCGACAGGGAACGCGCGACAGCACAGCACACAAAAGCCGGTCGAGATCCTCGCTGAAATCATCAAGGTCACGCGCGAGGGCGAGACCGTTGTCGACAACTTCATGGGATCGGGTTCAACAGGCGTGGCCTGCATCGAGACCGATCGCCAGTTCATCGGGATCGAGAAGGACCCGACTTACTTCCGCATCGCGTGTGACCGCATAGCGAAGGCGTGGAAGGCCAAGAACTCAGAACTACCGCTGGATGAACCGCCGAAGCGGAAACGTCAGCCGCTCGTGATGCCACCCCTGCCCGGAATGGAGATAGACCGATGAGCGAACTAAAGACCGAGGTTGAGCCAAGCGAACTGGTGAAGGAGTACACGGTCATCACTCGCGGGAACCGGTACTTCACGCGTCGCGTTGCCCTCCAACCGCGCCCCAAATCAGCGGAGCTATGCAGCGACGGCGCCTATGCGCAGATCGATCCCAAAACGACGGAGCCTATGCGCGACGGCGCCCCAAAACAGGGAATTTGGGACGCGACAGGACCAACCGAGGGGGTGATGGGTCCTTCCTGAGGGTGGTGTTCAAGTTCCTGCCACGGGAACAGGCGCCAATTTAGACACTCTTTCTTTCCCCGTTTTTTGCCCATGCTCGACCCTAATTCCAGCTTCTATGCGGATCTCTTCAAAGGCGCAGATGTCTGCGCTTTTGGTGGGGAGCCCGTGTCTCGCAAGAGGCTGAAACGACGCTCGAACGTGTCCGACTTCCGCAGGTTGGACCGTCAGAAAGCCTGCCGCGACCAGATCGAGGCATTGCCGCAGAAGGGTCACGAACTGGTACTGATTCTGTCGGGCAACTGGAACGGCTGGGACATCATCCCGACGGTTCTGGAGTTGTCAGGGAAGACGATCGCTCATCTGAGGATCGCGACGCTGGGTTTCAACGACCGGCAGACCGAACACCTGGGCGAACTGATGACGTCCGGCCAGATCCGCCGGTGTTCGATGGTCGTCTCCGAGATGTTCGCCTGCAAATCGACCCGCGAGTTCGGAACGCTCAAGGCGATGATGACCGGCAAAGGCCGGACGCTCGCGCGATCACGAAACCACGCGAAGCTGTTGCTGTTCGAGATGACCGGCGGAGCCAAATTCGCCGCACATGGAAGCCTGAATCTGCGGACCTGCAGGAGCTACGAGCAGCTTGTTCTCGCGAACTCGCCCGACCTGCACGACTTCTTCCGCGACTACATCGAGGACCTGTTGAGGAGTTGCAATGCCTAACGGACGCAAGAAAGCCACCGCGAAGCGATCGGCGGCGGCCACACCATCACCGCAGGCACAGAAACACATCGAGGACGTGATTCTCTTGATGGCTAAGGGCCTGCGCGATGCCCAACTGCGACAAGTCGCGATCGAGGCCGCGAAGATCGACGCCAACAAGGTCGACGCGGTGATTGCCGAGGCCCGCCAGCAACTGACCCGCGCCGCCGACTTCAACCGCGATCTGGAGCTCGCCGAATCCATCACCCAATGGCGGGAGCTGTATCGGCTGGCGGTTCAACAAAGCGATCTGACGGCGGCAGCCAGTGCCAGGAACCGACTCGACGTCCTGCTGGCCCTGAAACGCCCGCCGGTGATCGATCAGCCTGACCCCGCCGGCATGAGCCCCGAGGCTGACGCGATCCGCGCGCACCTTATCCCGCTGGCTTTAACTCAGGACAAGGACAACCTCGTCGAGATCGTTCGTCTGGCGGCTTTGGCGGTCATGGAGAAGCGCTGATGGTTGCTGGTTTCGCAAAATCTGCTGAGCAATACACCCGTCACGCCAACCAGACGGCGGCGCGACAGGCGAAGCAGTACAAGGCCGCGCGAGAGATCAGCCGGGAGATGCCCGCCGTTGTGAACCCCGCGCGCCGCGTGGCTGCCCTGAAGAAGCTGCAGACGTTCTGCGAGACCTACGGGAAGAAGGTTTTTGACAAGGAGTGGAGTCCCGACCATCTGATCGTCCTGAAGCGGATCGATATTGCTGTCCGGCTCGGTTTGAAGATTTGCCTTGCGATGCCGCGCGGTTCGGGCAAGACCTCCATCATCGAATACGCCGCGATGTGGGCCATCTTCAATGGCCTGCGGAAGTACATCGTGATCATCGGCGCGGAGAAGGAGCAGGCCGAGGACATCCTCGAGTCGATCGCTGAGGAGTTGGCGACCAACGACCTGATGCTGGAAGACTTCCCGGAAATCTGCTTCCCCTTCCGGTCAGTTGGTCGACAGCAACAAAGACGCCCGCTGTTCAACGGCAAGGACATCAAGCTGAAGCGAACCGATTCGATGATCGTGTTCGCCGAGATTCCCGGAAGCCGAGCCTCCGGAGCCCGTATCCGCACCGTCGGCATCACTGGGAACATCCGCGGCAAGAAGGCGAAGGCCAAGGGCGAGAACCTGCGGCCCGACTTCGTGTTCCTGGATGACCCGCAGACGGACGAGTCCGCGTTGTCAGTCACGCTGACCAAAAAGCGGATGAGCAAGATCAAGCGATCCGTTCTCGGACTCGCGGGGCCAGGTAAAGAACTCGCGGTGGCGGCTGCTGTCACAGTGATCGAGCCCGGAGACCTCGCCGACCAGCTACTCGACCACAAGCTGAACCCCCAATGGGGCGGCATGAAGTTCAAGCTGATGGAGTCGTGGCCGACGTCAGAGAAGTGGCAGGAATACTACGAGATCCGCCGCAATGAGATGCTGGCGCGAGCCAAGGCCGTCGAAGACATTGAAGAAATCGAAGACCTCAGCGAAGTAGAGACGCCCGAGGCGACCGCGTTCTATTCGCAGCATCAAGCCGAGATGGATGTCGGCGGGCATGCTCGCTGGTCGGCACGGTTCAACCCGCGCCGCGAGATCAGCGCCATTCAGCACGCCATGAACCTGCGGCAAGACCTCGGCGAAGCTGAAGTCGAGGCCGAGTATCAGAACACTCCGCAGCAGGAAGCTCGAGCGGAACTCAATCTCGATCCCGCTTTGGTCATCGAGCGACTGAGCCAGGTCCCCCGTGGTAAGGTCCCGCGCACCGCTACACGCCTGACCGCGTTCGTGGATTGTGAATCGACGGTCCTGTACTGGCTGGTGCTGGCTGTCGATGAGAATTTCAGCGCGTGGGTTGTTGATTACGGAACCTATCCGGATCAGCCGCGCGGGGATTTCACAGCCAGAAACGCCCGCAAGAAGATTGCGGCAGCACATGCGAGCCTTTCCCCGGAAGCCCAGCACTACGCGGCGGTCCAAGCTGTGCTCGACAAGCTGCTGGGCCGCACGTTCATGCGTGAAGACGACGTCGAGATGTCGATCGAACGCGTCCTAGTGGATGCCAACTGGGGCGAAATGGCATCAACGACCTACAAGGCGATCGCTCAGTCTCCGCACCATGCCCGCGTCCTGCCGAGTCACGGCAAAGGCTTCTCAGAGCTGGAAAACCCGATCAGCGAGTGGCCGCGCAAGCAGGGAGAGCAACGCGACGAGGAGTGGATCATCTCGCCGCACAGGACCAACCGCGCGATGCGTTTAGTGTTCGACACGAACCACTGGAAGACGAAGGTCGCGAAGGCGCTCAAGCTCGCTGCAGGAACGAAGGGCGCCTTGATCCTGTTCGGAGACAAGCCGGACGAGCACCGCCACTTCACCGAACACCTGACGTCGGAAATCGCCCACGAAGTCACCTCGCGGAAACGCCGCATCCACAAGTGGGTGCTCAGGCCGAACCGGGACAACCACTGGTTCGATTGTCTCGTCGGCGCACTGGTCTGCGCCTCGACGCTGGGTGTGAAAGCAATTCAGGAAACCCCGAAGCCGAAACGCAAAACGCGCGAGGCGACCTACATCACCATCTGAAGGAGAGAGACGCACATGGCACGAAAGAAATCAGCCACTAACCCCGCCGAAGTCGCCAGCCTTGAGCGTTCGGACGCTCCGCGCATCGCAAACGATGTCGTGCCGAGTTCCTGCAAGATGTGCGGCAGCACTGAGCGGACCGAATACAGCAACACCCGCCAGGTGGAACTGAGCGGCACGTGTCAGGTAACCGGCCGGGTCTTTACTCAGGTCATCTGGCGGGATTGCACCTGCCTTGAATGTGGTCAGAAACGATGCGACCGGACACCCGTTTTCGAGGGCGAAACTGCCGCCGCGTAAACTCGACGCGGATTCCGCGTCCAGTCCGCTGAAAATCTGGAATGATTCCTCAAATCGAGTCGACAGGCTTAAATCCTCGACTAAATCAGTCCGCGTTATGTCCACATTCGCGGAACAAATGGTTGCCAAGTACGAAGCCCTGTTGCTCGCCAACGCTGGGCTGAAGTTCGTCGAGATCGACGGTACTCGGACGGCCTTTGAGGACCTGACCGCCCAGTACGAACACTGGAAGGCCAAAGCCAACCGCGAAGGTGGAACCGGAAAGCCTCGCCTCTCTGTCGTTGACATGGGCGGCGCTTCATCCTGCTCCTAACGCGGACTCGCGGATGATTGCTCCAGAATTCAATTCGCCCTTTGAGAGCTTTAGCGCTGTCGGCACGCCGTCATTGACGAACGCTGCCGCTGTGCCATCAGGCGATCAGGTGCGCTTTGGTTACGAGGCAGCAACACCCAGCAACAACCGCAAGAATCGATCGGGAGCGATCAAGTCTGAAGACGCTGTTCTCGGACCAACGGCCCGGAATCGGCTCGTTTCCACCAGTCAGGATCTCGTTCGCAACTTCGAACTGGCCGGGTGGATGGTCCGCAAACACTTGGACTATGTGACCGAGTGCGACTTCCACGCGGAGACCGGGCATCAAGGCTTCAATGAAGCCGTCGAAGAGTTCGTGCGCCAGCAGTCAGAGCCTGAACGATGCGACATCCGCAACAGGCTGGCTCTCGACGATCTGTTTCGGATGCACGAAGCGGAAATTGTAACTTCCGGCGACATTCTCTCAGTGCGGACCAAAGAGCGATACCTGCAGCTCATTGAGTCTGACCTGCTGCGAAACCCATTCGACGCCAAGCCGGCCGACCAGCAGAACTGGGTTCACGGCGTTGAACTCGATCGCTTTCAGCGAGCCTTACGCTTTGCCGTCTGGAAGCGAACCAAGACTGGCGGCGGCTATGACTTCGCCCAGTACCTGGACACGAAGAACGCCCGCCTGTTCTCCCACGACACTCGACTGAGCCAGACGCGCGGAGTTTCTCCGTTGGCTGCTGCCGTCAATCGCGTTTGCGACATCTACGAGGCTCTCGGTTACGCGCTCAACAAGGCCAAGCTCAGCCAGTTGATGGGCTACTTCTTCAAGTCAGCAGTCGGAAGCGACGGTCTCGGACGAACCGAGACCGAAGACGGATCACCGCGCTACAAGGTTAAATTTGATGGCGGCGTTTTTGTGCTCGAAGGCGATCCCGGCGATGAAATGCAGTTGATCGCGAACAACACGCCATCCAATGAGTTTCAGCACTACATCGAGGCCATGATTCATTGCTCGCTGCTCGTGCTGGACCTTCCGCGCAGCTTCTTTGACGAGACTAAGGCCAATTTCTTCGGCAACCGTGTTGCGGTCCTGCACTACCTGCGGTCCTGCGATCCAAAACGACGTCGGCACATCCGCGCCCGCAAGTGGTACACGGACTGGGTCATCGGCGAAGCGATTCTACACGACGATTTAAAGCCGCCGAAGAGCGCGGACATCTCAAGTCGGGCGTTCTGCTGGATTCCGCGCGGCACTCCATGGTGGAACCCCGGCCAAGAGATCAACGCCGACGTCAGCGCCATGAGTTCCGGCCTCGATAACCCGTACCGCATCTGTCGGGAACGCGGCCGAGGCAACTTTGAAGACAACGTTCGGGCTCTCGCTAAGGCCAAAGAGTTCGCCAAATCGCAAGGCGTTGAGCTTACGTGGGCCGCTCCTAAGCAGCCGCCAATGTTTGAACGTGAAGGGGCCAAGAAGTGAAACCTGATCTATCAACGGAACCAACGCGCTTTCGGTCAACAGTCGCTCGCGGTCTGAAGGCTGGTAGCAAGATCGACCCGACAGGCGGGGACTTCGGCGCCGGCTTCATTCCCGACGCTGCCGTCATCACGCGCGGCGAGGCACTTGGACACGGCCTGTGGATCGATGCCGAGTTTCTTGAGCAAGTCTCGATGGCCATCAACCTGACGGGTGACACCGGGGCGAAGGCTCGCTTCACACATCCCGATGTCAGTGGCGACGGGCTTGGAAAGCTGTTGGCCAAGGCGAAGAACGCTCGGGTCGAAGGCGACAAGGTTATCGCCGATCTGCATCTGCTGCAGTCAGCGCACGACACGCCAGACGGTGACTTGGCGGGCTACGTCTTGAAGCTCGCCCAAGAGGCTCCTGACGCCTTTGGTGAATCAATCTCCTTCGGTCGCGATCGTCAGGGCGAAGCTGAGTTTGCTCTGAAGCACGGCGCGACCGTTGATTCCGATGGCTATGTCGATCACGGCGGCTTCCAGAGTCCCGACAAGGACAACAAGAAGAACTACCGCCATGCGCGTCTGGCTGAACTCTACGCCGTGGACACGGTAGACGAACCGGCCGCCAACCCCGGCGGCTTGTTCAATCGTTCGATCGTCCCCGCTGAAGCGGACGCAGTCCTGAGCTACGCGCTAGGGCTTTCTAGTGAGCGTCCCACTGTGACGGCTTTGTCCGTCGATCCCGAAAGAGCCAAAGGCTTCGCCTCACGATGGCTCGAACGCAACGGTCTCGAACTTCGAGCCAAGGAGCCTCAAATGTCTGAAAAGCCCACCGAAACTAATCCGACCGAAACCAAGGCTGGCCTACTCGCTGATCTCAGCCGCTTCACTACGAAGTTCGGAACTGAGAACGGCACAAAGTGGTTCACCGAAGGAAAGACCTTCGAGCAGGCCCTTGAACTTCACTGTGACGCGCTGACGGCTCAACTCGCAGCCAAGGACACAGTGATTGCCGACCTCAACAAGAAGCTCGAAGCCGCGAAGTTGGGTCACGAAGGCGCACCGCCGACCGAGTCCAACCCGGACGCGAAGCCAGGCACAAAGCCGACCGGCCTTGGGATCAAACTCCCAGCGGGTCGACCAAGCAGCAAAATCTAAGCCTCCCGCCTTTCATCTCTCCGCTCATCACATCCCGCTAAGGAATCGAAATCATGTCTGAAACACTGGGCACTCTCGCCCACGTCCTGCTGATCGGCGATCGCAATCTCGTCGATGCTGGTTGCACTGAAGTCTTGAACGACTCTCCGGTTCTCCGCGCGCTCTATGCCACGACAGCGAGCCACGGGAACAAGCACCAGTACCTGAAGGAGGACGGGGCGCCGACCGTTGGCTTCCGTCCGGTCAACACCGGACGCACGAACGTCGCCGGAACCGATGTCGAAGTTAACTTCGATCTGAAATACCTGGACCCATCGTGGGACATCGACGTTGCGATTGCTGACGCTGTGCCTGCCTCAAAGGGTGGTGCGGTTGGCTATCTCGATCGAGGATCGAAACGCAACATCCGCCAAGCGCTCTTCGGTGCCGAGAAGCAGTTCTTTTACGGAACTGGAAACGACAGCGACGGGTTCGTCGGTCTCAATGTCGCGACGACGTTGCGCTATAAAGACTCGCTGATGGTCGTTGACGCTACCGGCAGCACTGCCAACACCGGCTCGTCTGTGTGGTTCATGCGAACCGATGACACTGAGACTGAGGCGATGGTTGTTTTGGGCGGCACAGGCAACATCTCAGTCCCCGAAGAGGCTCTGATCATTCAGAAAGTCGACGGGAGCGGTAAGCCATACGCTGCCTACTTCGTTCCGATGGGCGGGTACATGGGCCTGCAAGTGGGCTCAAAGTATTCCATCGGACGCATCTGCAATCTGACCGCTCAAGCTGGCAAGGGACTCACCGACGCGCTGATTTATCAGATGCTCGCCAAGTTCCCAGCGTCTCGCCGACCGACGTTCATGGCCATGAATATGCGATCGCTGGAGCAATTGCGGTCCAGTCGCACAGCCACGAACTCGACCGGAGCACCTGCCCCGCTTCCGACCGAGGTTGCGAACGTCCCGATCATCGTCACGGACTCAATTGTCTCGACCGAGCCAATCCTGACCGCAACGCCGTAATCGTGGTCCCTCCGCCTGGCCCCGGTCGCATCTGCACTTCTCGCGGCCGGGGCTTCTTCTCCTGCTTCTCTGCTTAGGTTCAACCATGACCGAAGCCAGTTTAATTCAATGGATCAAGGAACTTGGCCTACAGACGGTCGCCCTCGTGGCGATCGCCTACGGCGCGGTCAAGGTCGCTCGATGGATGGCTGCCAACGTCGTTGTTCCGCTGACGACTCGCACTGTGTCGCGCATGGATGCTCAAGACGCACGTGACGAGAAGCAGACCGAAATCCTCGCCACGTTGACCGGCGAGGTGACCCGTGTTCGTGAAATGGCAACGGAGCACTTTGAAGCCTGCGAACTGGTCCACTCAAAGAGGGCCACTTCATGAACTTCGACCAGTTCTCCGCCGACATCCTCGAACGTGCTCACCGTCACTGTCTGGTTGCGGGATCAGCTCCACCAGTTGGACACGACCACCCAGGCAAAACCAGGAAGGCTCTCGCCGCCTGTGCGATGGTCATTCGGGAACGTGGGCCGCACTGGTGCAAGTCGAACCCTGAAGAGTTCAAACAAGAGGTCCTGAAGTACCTCGGCTGGGTTGTGAGGGCTGCCTTGTTGATTGCCTCACTGGCGGGCGGTGGCCCGTGGATATCGCTGCTCGGCTGGATCATTCCCGCTGTGCTGGAGTGGTGCTCGCTGGCACCTGTCGCCCGTGGGGCTGGAGCCCCGCAGATTGATTCGATCGGACTGGAAGCCGCACGCATTCTCAAAGGTGCTCGCATATGAATCTCTGGAACATCCTGAAATACATCGCGCCAAGTATCGGGCTGCTGCTCGGACTGTTCGGCGTCAACGACTTCCAAGGCATCCAGTCTGGAGCCTATGGGGCAGACGTCGGCAACTACGCCATCCTCGGCGGCAAAGGTCTCGGCTCCGTGGTCATGCTCATTCTCGGGGCGGTGGCTACCTACAAGACCACTGGCAAGTTTCCCGGCGAGACAGTCGCGGAACTCGGAGCCCTGCAGACGCTCTGGTACACGCTGGCCGCAGATGGCGACAAGGTTGGTCTCGAACTGCTTGGACCGCTGACGGATCACGTTGTCGATCGCAAGTCCGCGAAGACGGTTCCGAAGTTGGACAACGAACTTCTCGACCAACTCACGAAAGAACTCTCGAAGCGATTGGGGGTGCAATGAACATCGCACGCCTAACACTGCAGGAAGTTCTGTTAACAGTTCTTTGCGTCGCCGCCGTCGCAGGTTGTGCAAAGCCAGCAGTCCCGACACCGGAGCCAGGCATCGACGTTAAGCCGTCGCCGGTCGCTCCCGATCGAGGCTTCACCGATGGCGAGTTCTGGTCAGCACTCGCGAGCCACGTTGAGCGCGGACACGTCGCGGACACCGACGAGGTCATCCGCATCGCCAAGCAGGCCAAGCAATCCGGCTACCTGTCCGACATCGGCGGGATCGATACCGCCCTGCCGACAGCAGCCGCCACGAACGAAGTCATCAGCGAGGCGAACCGTTCCCGCGTCGCGAACGCACTCAAGCAACTGAAGTGAGCGGCAACCTTTTTGTCACCTTTTAGTAACCGTTTCACACCTTTTCAGATGCGTCAAAATGTCCACAATCATCACTCCCGAAATGCTCGGCTGGCATCGCGACGACGAAGCCGTCGACGCGTTTACGTCCATTCTCGACGCATCCGGGACGCCCGCACGCTTTGGAGCCGCTCAGGTTCCGTTGCTGGGCTATTGGAAGACACTGACTCAGCGGGGCATCTATCACATTCTCGCACAGACCTACGAGCAGATGGTCTTCGGGAAGTTCCTGCAGCCCGACCTGCAACGACGCGGGACCTGTGTCGGACGTGGAACGTATTACGCCGCTCAATGCGCCTTCATCTTTGAACTGGCGAACAATCTCGCTCTTGGCCGTCAGATCCTGCTGGCCTTTGAACCGATCTACGGCGGCAGCCGGGTAACGATCGGACGCGGCCAGCTTGGACGCGGTGACGGTTCTGTCGGCGCCTGGGCTGCCGAGTTCCTGTGGCGATACGGCGTGATGGAACGTGCCATGCACGGAAGCACCGACCTGCGAGTCGCTCGCGAGGATCTGGCTGTCGCCTGGGGCGAACCGAACGCGGGACCGCCGCAACACATCCTCGAGTTGTGCAAACTGCATCCGATGGTGTGCCACCGCGTTTACACGATGGACGAGCTCGCGGACGCGATCGCCGCCGGTTACTTCGGGTCCTATTGCTCAAACCTGATTTGGGGCGATCGAGACCGCAACGGTATGGCCGTGCCGGAATCGTCTGGAGGCCACTGCGAAGCGGTTGGCGGCGTGTTCCTGTCACCGAGCGGTGAACTGTGCTTCCAGCGTTATCAGAGCTGGGGACTGCTGCCAAACGGACCCACAAAGCTCGCCACGAAGTCGGGACCGATCCAACTGAAACCGGGCACATACGGCGCTTATGCCCAGCACATGCAACGCGGTCTCGATCAAGGCGGCGAATGCTGGGTCTTCAAGCCCAAGAGGCATTTCCGAGCCCAAACCGTGAAGGAGATCGCATCGTGAGCTACGCCATCAAACCACATCGCAACGAAACTGATCCCGTCGGGTTCCTGCTCGCCATCGCTGTCTTCGCGCTGACTGTGCTCGGTTCCACTCTCGTCTTTGGAAGCGAGCCCGCGGCACGTGTCGCCATGCTCGATGCTCAACTGGAAGCCCGCGCGGCAAACCGACCCGACCTGCCCGACGACTTTCAGCCAAGTGGACGCGATGAAGACCCGACGAACACCGGATCCGCGCCGCCACGCATCGAAGCGGGCGAGACTCTGCTGATGACACTGGCTGAGGTTCTCGGACCATCGGGCAGCCTGATCGTGAAGCCGGACGCGCCTATCACCATCCGACGGCCGGAAGCCACGTTGACCATCAGGCCCGGAACGGAGATCAGATACAAGCTGAGCGGAGCAACCGGTTCGCTTACGTTTGGACCGCCGACGCCGCAGGTTGAAGCGAAGATTCTCGGCATGCGACTGAAGCCAGACCTGACGAGTCTGGACCTGTTTGCCGACAACTCGGGAGTCGCACGCACTGCATCGAACGGGATTCCTCTGCCGCCGAAACGCTTCAGTCTCGGATGGGAGAACACGCCCGCCGTTCAAGCTGCCGAGTCGAAGCCGATCACCTTCTATTCATCGCAAGGTTGCGGACCTTGTGTGACGGACAAGAGGGCGCTCGCCAATAGCCCGCTGCGGGATCTCGTTCGGGTGGTCGAAATCGATCAGGTCCCGCATCGCCACGAGGCCGCCAACGGCAAGCCATACACCATCTATGGAACGCCGACCTACATTTGGACTGGCACAGACGGCATCGATCGCAACGTGTTCAGCTTCGCGGACCTCCAGAAGTATTGGGGGCCAACGCAATGAAGGCCGCCATTGAAAGCCATATCAACACGTTGCTGCTGACCCAGGGCGAGGACGTCACGCTGATCTACGGCGAGAACGCGATCGAGTGCCGAGCGGTACGCGGCAAGACGGTTGAGGAAGCCTTTGAAGCTCAGAGCCTCGCAGTTGAGTTCCGGGCGGTCGACTTCCTGTTCAACGCCTTGAAGCTGCTTGACGAAGACGACGAGCTGGTCATGCCGGATCGAGGCAACCAGATCGTTGTTGGTGCCGAGGTCTTCACCATTCTGCCGCTTCACAACGATGGGCAGGCGGTCGAGTGTCGCGACCCTTACGGAGTCCTGTTGCGTTGCCACACGAAGCGGTTGGCGGCTGGAACGGGATCAGGAGCACAAGGCGGCGGTTCATTCGTTCGCCGCGAGCGAAAGATCGTCACGCCCACAGCAGACACGCCGCTGGAGATCACTCCGACCGGCTTGAAGTCAATCACATCGGTCGAGGTCTGGAAGCTGAATGGCAACGAATCTCTGACCAACGTCACGGCCGGCCTGAATGTCACTGTGACTGAAGCCACTCCGCCCGTCGTGACCATCACTTCGGGAACCACTCTCACCAACGCCCGCGTCTTCCTCGTGGGGATCTAGTTAAGGACCGACTCACATGGCCGAAACAGATGGCTTTCTAGACCACAACATGCACGGCAAGGCGATTCGCGAGGTCAAGCTCGACACCGTTGCGTCAGACCCTTCCGGGGGCGGTCTCTATAAGGGCCGCATCTGGTTCAACACGACCAGTAATGAGTTGAAGGTCTACGACGGCACGACCAAGCAGGTTCTAGCGTATGGTGCTGGCGCGAGCGCTTTGAAGTTCGCGGGCGAGTTCGACGCGGCCGGAGCTGCAGGCGATCTGCCCACCATTGGAAGCGATGGGTCGGGCGTAATTGCTGGCGACGCGTGGCTGGTCACCAGTGACGGAACGGTCGGCGGATCGTTGGAGCTGCACGAGGGCGACCAGTTGATTGCCCTAATTGATGACGCGGACGCGGCGGCGGAGTTCTTTGTTGTTCACGGTGAAGAAGTGGACCTGTCTCCGTACTCACGTGAGGAGGTTCTTTCATCTCAGAGCTTCACAGCGGACGTTGAAAAGACGGTTACCGCTTCAAACCTCTCAGCCATCCGCGACGCCGAAGTCTACCGCGACGTCAACGAGGACGGGTCCCGCTTCGAGAAGATTACCGACGGTGTTCAGGTGCAACTCGACGGCTCGGACTCGACCAAGGTTTACATCACCTGCGGCATCGCTCTGACCGGTGCCAAGATCGTCCTGCAAGGCACATCGAACTAGGAACCGACCGATGCGTAAGTCAGTCGCCGGAGTCTGTCTGCTGTTGCTGGTCTGCCTGCTGGGCGCAGAGACGCAACAGACTCTGAATCTCAACATGAACTCGCGGCGGATCGTCAGCCTGGGAAGTCCCACTGCCGATACCGACGCGACGACGCGCGGTTACGTGCTCAACACGATGCCGTGGTGGGGCGATGGATCGGATGGAGCGGTCTCGATCAGCGCTGGCACAACCACGATGACGCGGGACATGCACTATACGACCCTGACCATCAGCAGCACGGGAAAGCTGAACACGGCGGGGTTTCGAGTTCATTGCTCGACATCTCTGGATCTATCCAACGCTCCAGCGAACGCCATCACGTGGACAGCAAACAACGGGAACAACGCCAGCGGAGCCACTCAAGGCTCAGGCGGTGGAGCGCTCTCGACGGCCGGACTCGGCGGAAGCCTTGCGGGATCGAACGGCGGCGCAGGTTCAACCAGTACGCCGAACAACGGCAGCAGCGCAGGCACGAGCGCCCAAGGTAACGGCGGGAGCGCTGCGGCTGGCGGTGCAGGCGGGACATCTGGTGGAGCTGGTGGAACTGCGGGATCAGCAAACGCATCTTCGACGCGACCACTTAAGCGAGCCACGTTTGACCTGCTCTATGGCGCCAGCGTGATCGTCGGCGGGACCGGTGGAAGCGGCGGCGGTTCAGGACGCGGAGACGGTTCAAACAACAGCGGAGCGGGCGGCGGCGGCGGCGGCGGTAGTGGTGTCGTCTGGATAGCGGCCAGGTCCATCACTCGCGGCGGCAGCACAACAGCCGCGGCGATCTCATCCCCCGGCGGCACGGGTGGCAACGGCGGTAATTAAGTCGGCGGCAACTCTGCCGGTGGCGGTGGTGGCGGTGGTGGCTGCGGCGGGTGGGTGTACCTGATCTATGGAACGCTCTCCGGATCGAGTGCCACGAACGCCATCGACGCATCGGGCGGCACTGGCGGCAACGCCGGAAACGGAACAGGTACGGGCGGCGGTGGAACCGGAGGCACAGGCGGTACCGGTGGACGCATCACGGTCATCAACGCTGCTACGGGAGCTATCACTGAAACCGTTGGCAGTGCTGGTACCACTGGCAGCAGTCCATCAGGAACTACAGGGGGCGGCGGTGGTGCCGGGAACACACTCCGGGTGTCGCTATGACGGCCAAAGTTGTTCAAGCGGCAGACTGCGTTGTCGCGGCCATCAACGGCGGATCGTTCGGGCAACCAATCGTTGCCGAACGCAAGTTTCTGAAGACAGCCGACCTCGCCAAGCTCGGAAGCGATGGAACGCTCAAAGCGACCGTGCTGTGCCAGTCAATGAAGCGGGAACTTGCGGATCGAACCCACGTCCGGAAGACGCCCATTGTCGACGTCATCGTTCACAAGGTGGTTGAGTCTGACGCCGAGTTTCCGGACCTGTTGGAGGTCTGTGAAAAGATCGGCGACGCGCTCTTCAAGAGGCATTTCGCAGCGATCAAGGCGGACTGCGAACAGGTTGAAGACAAGGCCATTTACGACCCCGAGTCGCTCAATACGTCCAACTTATTCGCTTCCCTCCTCCGCATCACATTCAAGGTTGTGTCTTAGTCATGTTCGTCGTTCCCCGGTTCAAACTGAACAAGAACAGCTTCTTCGATCGTCCATCGGTCGCGCGCGGCATCACTGCCGGTAAGCGTGCCGGACTGTCGAAGCTGGGCGCGTTCGTGATGAGGCGGGGCAGATCATCGATTCGATCACGCAAGAAGGCGTCGCGTCCCGGTTCGCCACCATCGAGCCACACGCACGACCTGAAGCGGGGCATTTTCTTCGGCTACGACGAATCGCGTCAGTCCATGGTGGCGGGACCTGTTCCGCTCAATCGAGCCGTTGCAGATGAAGACCAGCCGCGAACCTTGGAAGAGGGCGGCTCTCTGACTCTTCGAGAATTCCAACGCTATCCCGGCGCACCGTGGGAGACCGTCAAAGGTCGCATGGTTCGCCGTCCTGGTTACCGGTTTCGCACCCGCAAGATTCACATCGCAGCCCGTCCCACGATGGGACCGGCTCTCGATCTCGAACTCCCCAAACTGTCAGCAATGCTGACCCTCTCAAGTTAAGTCCCACCTCTTTAAGGAGTCTTAGTCATGCCTGATCTTGGCACCCCTATTCTGGGTCATCACTCGAAACTGTATCTCGGCATTCTCGACGATGCCGGTGACTGGACAACCCCCGTCCTCGACGAAGTTGAAACGCTGATTGATTCCGACCGTGCGGAAACTGCCGACGGTAAGGAGATCATGATTCGCGGCGCCGACTATGTCGGCGAGGAACTCGGCAAGAGCAAGCAGACGCTCGAACTGAAGTTCGCCGCGTTCTCGGCAGACGACGACCGCGATTTCCTGCTGACCCGCCAGCGCGCTAAAGCTCCGGTCATCGTCTGCGACGCAACCGGCGACATCACGGAAGACGGCATTGAACGCGCCCTCGCCGCGTGGATCGTCAAGGAAGTCAAGTGGCCGAAGTCCAAGGACGACCCGGACGAAGTGACCTTCACTCTCGGTCTGTTCCGACCGTGGCAGTACGAGCCGATCTACGACGTGACGAGCTAGTCGCTGATCGGTTCCGCGTTCGCTTTCTCAATTCACATTCCGCATCTGAAAGGATGACACGTCATGACCGCAATTCTCACCCCTGCCCAGGTACTGCTGCAGGCAGTTCAAGGCATTCCCAAACCGAAGCTGAAGGTCCGCGACCCGAAGAAGGAACCGGACGCTCCGGATCAGGTCCACCGAGCGATCGAAGTTCCCCGCGAGGCTCTCGTCGAGGCGCTTCAGGAGCAGGACGCAATCTTTGCCAAGCTGAACGACGGCCAGAAGAAGTCGCAGAAGGCGGAGATCGCGTTGATTGGCCGCGTGCTGCTGAGCGCACAGCGCCGGAACAAGCCGACAGCAACTCTGGAACGCGCCACGATCGACCGGCTGATCGCGATCCTGCGACCTGATCCGCTGCCAGTAGAGGAGCCGGACGAAGAGACCGGCGACGAATAGCTGCAACCCAACGGCGCCCGGTCATTGCGGCCGGGCTTCTTTCACAACCATCCAATGAGGCGGCAGGCATGAAGTGTTTCAAAGACGACAATGGCCAGCAGTGGGATCTGAAGATCGATTGGGACATGCAGGAAAAGCTGTTCGAGCGACATCAGGTCGACATTCTGCAACTCGACCAGAAAGAGGGAGAGGCGCTGGTCGCTTTGTTGGATGCTCCAGCGAAGCTCACGCGGATCCTGTTCTGCATCTGTGAGGATCAGGCGACAGCTCGCGGCGTGTCTGAATCCGACTTCCGCAACGCCATCAAGTCGGACGGACTGACTCGTGCTGTCGATGCGTTCGCTCAAGAGGCCGCAAGTTTTTTCTCGACGACCCGACAAAAGCAGTTCTTGAAGTTTTGGGCCGCAACGCTGCGCGTCGGGCAGCTCGTCGAGACTCAGGCGGAAAAGCAACTGGCCCTGATGCCGGAAGTGGATCAACTGGCCTTCGAGGTTCTGGCGAAGGAAGTACCGACGGAGAATCGGACGGAGTTAGCGGAAGCCCTCGGGATCGAGCTACCTGGCTTGTCCACGACATCGCCGGTCGACTCGGAATTGACCCCGGAAAGTACACCTACGGCCAACTCATCCGAATGCACGTCGCTAGAGACCGAGATCGTTGGGACCACACAACCGCACTGATCTGTGCTTGGACCGGAGCCCCGTTCCACAAGGTCCATCCCTACGCCGCCCCGCCTGAACAGTCCACCCATCAATTCCGCTCGTGGGCTCGCAATCTCCGCCACATAGGCAAGACCGCGAAGAAAACATTTAAAGCCTTCAAGCCGCAGTCAGGAAAACGGTAATGCCTTCAACCGGAGCCATCAGACAGGGCCGCGCCTATATCGAAGTGTCCGCACTCGATATCACGGCGAAAGGTCTGTCGTCTGCTGAACGCCGGATGAAGGTATTCGCCGCGACTGCCAAGGCATTGGGGGCCAAGTTCTTTAAGGGCGGTCTTGCCTCGATGGTTCCGTTTGCTGCCGCAGAACGGGTCTACAGCAGTTTCTCCGATCGAGTTGCCGAACTCCGCGAAGTCAGCCGCGCGACCAGTGCGGAACTGAAGAAGATGGTCGATCAGGCGAACACACTGGGAACGCCTCTCGGCATCGCTCCGACTCAAGTGATCTCGGCACAGATCGAACTGGCCAAGGGCGGCGCCAAGCCGGCCGACATCCAGAAAATCACCGCCGACGTTCTGGACTTCAAGACCGCTGCCGGTGAAGAAGTCTCCGTCGCTGACGCAACTCGGATCGGACTGGACACGCTCGCACAGTTCGGGCTGGAGATGAGCCAGCTTCCGCGAGTGGCTGATGCTTATGTGGCTGCCGCGAATGCCTCGACGACGTCGGTCTATGAACTGGCCGAGGGCATGAAGTACGCCGCGCCTGCTGCTGCTCTGGCTGGCGAGAACATTGAACGAACTGCCGCCGCTCTCGCCGTGCTCGCTCAGAAAGGCGTGAAGGGCGAACAAGGCGGAACAGCACTCCGCAACGCTTACATTCGCCTCGCAGACGCAGGCAATCGGGCGGACCTGAAGAAACTCACGGGCGTGTCCGCGACCGACGCCAAAGGCAACCTGAAGCCGATGGCGGGCCTGTTGGTTGAGATCGGAAACGCGCTCAGTTCGATGCCATCAGCAGACCGCCTTTCCGTGCTGGATGTGGTGTTCGGCGAGCGGGCTTTGTTCGCTGCGACCGCACTCGGCCAGGGAAACACCGCGTTTAAGGAAATGCTCTCCGAGATCGAAGGCCAGGCCGGTATTGCGAAACGCATCGCGAGCGGCATGGCTGATTCGATCGGTGGCGACGGTCGCCGCATTCAAGCTGAACTCGGAGCCATCGCGAACACCGTCGGCATCGGCCTTGATACGCCGCTGCGGGATCTCGCGAAGCGGTTCTCGGGCGTGCTGGCTGAAGTCCGCAAGTTCATCTCCGCAAACCCAGAACTGACACGCACGGCTGCCGCATCTGCGATCGCTCTGACAGTTCTCGGTGCCACACTCTGGACCGTCGGGGCGGCGAGCCAGGTAGCGGCCTACGGCTTCACGCCGTTGATCGGCGGAACACGACTACTCAGCCGAGGCGTCGGGCTTGCTCTCGCTCCGTTGCGCCTGATGCGTGGAGCACTCGGGGCAACCTTCGCCATGAAGGCTGCGAAGCTGCCGTTCGCTGGACTCTTCAAAGCTGCTGCACCTGCAGCCCGCTTGTTCGGTAGCGCCGTCAGGCTGGCGGCGGGTCCGCTGGTCATGCTGGGCGGTGTCGGAGTCGGTGGATTGGGCGGCATCACTCGCAGCCTGTTCCGGGCGGCAGGCGGAGCGAATGTCTTAGGCAAGGTCGCTCTGGCTGCAACGTGGCCGCTTGGGATGATCGGCTGGTCGGCAGGCTTCGCCGCGAAGCACACGATTTCAGCGTTCAAGGAAGCGGGTGGCATCCTCGCGCCGATGTTCCCGAGGCTGGCGTCCGTGGCTCGATCGAGCTTCGGCGTGATGAAAGACGGAGCCTTGGGGGCCGCATCAGCCGCGCGCGGCGGGTTCAAGCTGTTCGCCGGAGTTGGTCGAACCAGCATCGGCAAGACCTCGCGCGCCGTGTGGGGGCTGATGAGTGGAACGAAGTCGCTCGGCCGGTCGATCGTCGAAGCCGGCGCGAAGATGACGAGACTCGGCGCTGGCGGTCTGATGAAGGCGGCCAAAGGCGGTGTGATGGGCGGCGGCAAAGCTGCCTTGAGCGGGATTGCATCCGTTGCGGGCGCTGTCCTGAGTCCTACAGGCTTGCTGGTCGCGGGGGCGGCAGCGCTCACCGCGGGCATCGTCTATGCCACGGGCGGAATCGACACGCTGCGCGGCGGTGTCTCAGCACTCGGCCAGATCGGGAGCCAGGCGTTCCCGCAGATCGCCGGGGCAGCCAAGAACGCATGGGGAGCCGTCTCGCAGGATGGGGCGGTCGCCTTCACCACGATCCAGCAGCAGATCGCCGCCGGTGACTGGATGGGAGCCCTATCAACCGGCGTGACCGGCCTGAAGACGATTTGGGCCGATGTGGTCGCCGAGTTCGCGCCGATCTGGGCGCCGATCGCGGTGATGCTGGAGGATGGCTGGTCGGCAGGCGTTGAAGGTATGAAGTCCGTTTGGGGCACGCTCACCAAGTGGTTCGAACCCGCCTCGCAGATGCTGTCATCCGCGTGGAAAGGAGTGATGGACTACTTCGGCCTGAGCAACGACAGCACGACCGGCAAAGTTCGCGTGACGATGTCCGACATGGTCTACGGCATCCAGTCCGTATTCCTGAACCTCAAGACGACCGTGCTGAAGGTCTGGAACTCGATCAAGTCCGTCGGGATCAAGCTGTGGGGCGAGATTGGAGAGACCGCAACTCGGTCGATCGGGAAGCTGGCCAAGTTGCTGGTCAACATCCCCGGTATCGCGAAGCTGTTGGGGACCGACGCCGAATCGCTCTCGAAAGAAATCGACGCGATGACCGAGGAGAAGGTCAAGGCGTTGCCGGATCAGCAGAAGAAGATGGAAGAGGAGAACAAGAAGGAACGCGATGACATCGACAAAATGAAAGCCGATGGCGACAAGAAAGCTTGGGAGGCCAAGGAGAAGCGCGACGCGGACTGGGCAAAGCGTGAGCAGGATAAGATCGACAACGCGAAAGCCGATCAGCAGAACGCTCAGAAGGAGCTGGCCGAAACCGCTCGCCTCTCAAATCTGAGCGCCGCTGAGGGGGCAGTTAACAGTGCGGCGAATGACCTGTCTGCCGTTGACGCCGAGCCGGACGGAGCGCCGAAAGACCTGAAGAAGCTACAGATCGCGGAGGACCTGCTGAAGAAGCGGCAGGAGTACGCGAAGCTGCTCGAACAGGAGCGGCAGATTGCTGTTGAGCGGATGCAAGGTGTCCAGACCGGCAACCCGGAACAGATAGCACTGGAAGCCCGCATCAAGGACATCGAGGCCAAGCAGAAGGCACTGGTCGAAGCGACGGCCCCTGAAGATCGCGCGTCACTCAATCGCAGCCAGGTGCAAGCCGTTTTGGATCGGCTCGGCGTTGGTCCGCATGTCAAACCGAACAATACAGGCAGCACAGCAACGCAGGCACAGAAAGACGCCGAACTCAAACGCATCCGAGGCGGCAGAGGTCGCGAGACAATCGACCCGGCAGCCGGTGGCGTGGCGATTCGCGGGGCTGGCATCGGTCGACTGAGCCCAGCGGCTGAAAAAGCCCTGCAGGGATTCGGCATGCGATCGTCTGACCTGAAGTTCGCTGAAACCACAGCACGAGGCACGTTCTCGGCACGAGCGGCAGCCGGAACAGCCGGGGCGAGCTTCGGAACCAAGCTGCAAGAGCTGACGCAGAAGATCGCGACCTCGAACGAACAGATCGCAACCAACACGGGCGAGATGGCCAAGCAACAGCCAGCAGTAGCAGGGGAATAACGTGAGCGTGTTTGTTCCACACATCCTTGAGGGTGAAACCCAGGAGCTGAACATCGGCGGCAATTCGTCGCTGACGCAGACGTTCTACGTCATGGACGAAACCGATCGCACGCTCGCGCGACAACTGCTGATCGGGTTCCTGCCAATCCTCAAAGACAACCTGCCTCTGACTCAGGTCCGCATGGGCAAAGAAGCCTCGTTTGAACGTGGCTGGGAAGCTCAAGCCACGTGGGGCATCGGTCAGGCAATCCCCGTCGAAGGCGAAGTGAAGATCACCATCGAAGGCGAAGAAGGCCGCAGCAAGATCACGAAGTCGCTGGGAGAAGTGTGGAGAGGATCGATTCCCGGTCTGGTAACTCCACCATCAAACAACGTCATCGGATTGCAGTCAGACGGCACGATCGAAGGCGTCGACCTCCCCACATCACAAGGCGTCGCGCGGGTTGAAGTCTACCGCCAGATCGACGTCTACACGCTGGTCTATGCCCAGCGATTGCTGGACATGATGAACATCGTCAACCCGGTCAGGTGGCGCGGGTTTACTGAGGGCTCGTTGCGACTCCGCAAGCCCTACTTTGACTCGACGGTCAAGTTCGACTCGGACGGCGAACCAATGGGCCGGATGGTTCTGGAGTTCGAATACCAGAAGACCGAGCTGCAGATGACCTTGACGGTCGGCGGACTCACCATCGGCCCATTCGACAAGTGGGGTCACCACTATCTCGACCTGCGCGAGACGACTTACCAGCACCACATTCCAGCGAACCCGCCAACGATTCCGCAGGCGATGACACGCGTCCTGCGCCGGATTGAACACGCCTACGTCCATCGGGTTTTTCCCGAATTGGACTACCGAACCGCATTCGGCTTCTAAGCCAATCTCACCTCAATAACAGGAGCGCCAAACATGGCCGATGGATTCTCGAACAAGTATCTCGCCGAGTCGGCAAAGCCGAGCGGTTTTCCATTGAACAACCACGTCGAAGCCGTGCTCTGCATGGCCGACAACGACTGCGCGACAACCATCCAGGACGCCGACGAAAGTGGCGATATGGCCATCGACATCATGGGCGGATCAGGCTACGTCGACAAAGCGGTGTATCTCGATGTGGTCAAAGACAACACGAATAACCGCGCGAACGTGATCAGCAAGAACAGCGACTTGAGCGCCGCTGTAAGCCAGCTTGTCTGGTCAGCCCTCGGCGCGGGCGCTCGCAACGTGAAGGGCATCCTGTACCGCACGACCGCCAGCCATGCGATCCCCGATTGCCCGATTTACTACACCGACTTCGCGGAAGCCAAAGCCGCCAACGGTGAAGACTTCAAGGTCAACCTGGACGCGACCGGCATCTGGAAGATCCGCAAAGCCGCCTGATTCGTGGTCGCACTCTCCGTGTGCCGACATCCCCGTTGTAGGCCGGACAATCCTGTCCGGCTCGAACGGCTACCGTCCTGAGGCTCCAACATGCCGACATACAGCGAACCCGCCGAAGATTACGAATGGGGTTACAGCGGTCTCTGGAACACCGCTCAATCGTCCGTCGATGTGCAATACACCGCCGACAGCGGGCTCGCGTTCATCAAGTTCAGCGACCTCGCGGATATCCTGTCGGGTGTCACCGTCTCGTCCGCCACGCTCCACCTGTCTTTCAGCCTGGTGAGTGGCACCGCTGTGGTGCACGTCTACGGTGCGAAGACCGACCCGCCCGTACTTCCCGGTGGATGGTCCGGAGCCTACGCGATCTGGCAAGACTACAGATCGTCGGCAAATCCCAGTTTCGACGCGGACGGCCTGACATCCTATGACCTCGACGTGGCGGGCCTGATTGCCGAACTGGTGAGCGACACCGAAGGCGACGACATCGTCCTGATGTTAGTTCAGCCCATGTACTCCGGAGCGTCTGTCGTCGGGGTGACAGCGACTCTGGAAATCGTCTACGCGGGCGACGATGCGTTTATCACCGTCGATCAGCCGGAAGGCGCCATTGAACTTGAAGGTTCCGCTTGCTCTGCCGAGGTGCACGTCAACGCGACTCAGCCAGCCGGAGCGATCGAACTTCAAGGATCAACACCGACAGCCGTGACTGTCGTTCTGGTCGATCAGCCAGCCGGAACGATTGAGCTTGCAGGTTCAACGCCGACCGCCATCACCAATCTCGCGGTGACGCAGCCCGCTGGATTCATCGAACTGGAGGGAGCTGCCTGCAGCGCTGAAACAGCGGTCAACGTCAACCAGCCTGAAGGCATCATTGAGCTTGTTGGCTCAACTCCCAACGCGGTGACTGTCGTCTTTGCTGATCAGCCCGCCGGAAGCATTGAGTTGCAGGGCGGAACGTGCTCGGCAGTAACAACTGTCTTTGCCGCCCAACCAGTCGGAACAATCGAACTCGCGGGCTCAACCCCGACGGCTGTTGTCCCTCCGGTCGTCGCTCAACCTGCAGCAGTCATTGAGTACGTCGGCGGCCGGCATTGGGTCGCACCGAACTGGAAGCTGCTCCGGGCATCAAAACAAACCGTTACAGCAGCGAAAGGAAGCTGAAGACATGGCCGCCAAGGTCTCAGAGAAAACAAACGCCGTGCTGTCGACCATCTTCAGTGACGAAGAAGGCGAACCGGTCAACACTGCCGAGTTCGATGTGTTGTTCGCCTCCATTCACGACGCGGACAACTTCGCCAACGTGCTGCGCAGTTCAGACGATCTAATGACGCTGCCCAACGTCGAACTGACCGAGGATGAAGACACGCTCGGTCTCGTGCGGTGGTACCTGCAGCCGTTCGACACGCTGCTATTCGATCAGTCCACCACATCAGCGGATACCGAGCGGCACGTGGCCTACATCCGAGGCGCGTGGGCGTCCGAAGACTTCCGCAGTTCGACCAACGGAATCGCGACGGTTGAAGACTCGCCACTGGTGACGGTGACACTGACAGCCCACGGTCTGGCAGTTCGCGATGCGTTCTACTTGAAGGCCGCGGCAGACGTCGGCGGTCTCGATGTTGGCTCCGTCTGGATCGTCGAAGAAGTGGTCAACGCGAACACGTTCAAGTTCCGCCATCACCGCGCGGCAACAGTCACAGCCAGCGGAGGCGGTGCGACGTTGTTCGGCCTGCGCTGCAAGAGTGCGGTCGCCAAGATCCCTTTCACAGTCCAGCGAGACGACCCGGTCTAACCCATGCGATACATCCCACGCATCACCGCTGGTGAGCCGTTTCAGGTAGGAGCCAACGCTTGGAACTCACTCCGCCAGGCATCGACCGGATACCGCCCCGCCGGAGTCAGCACGTTCGCGCGCCCGCAACGTCTCGTGTTTCTGGCTGTGAATCAGTCCGGCAATCCGATCCCGGCTGGCGGCGTTCTCGGCATCGACCGCGAGCAATCCCTGATGACCTATGAGGGTCAAGAAGAAACATGGAAGGCTCAGCCGGGAGTTGTGGGTGTCATCCCTCGACTGAAGACGGCAACAGAACCGAACATTGTCGACCATCTGCTCGATTGGTGCGTCGCCCTCCAGGACATCGGCGAACAGTCTGGCAGCGTCGGGCTTGTCTGCCTGTCGGGGATGTGCTGGGTGAATGTCATCGTGAACGATGAAGAACACCTTTTCGTAGGACCGAAGGACAATCAAACCGACTACGGGCAAACCAGCTCCGGCGGGCTGGCTCGCATCCTGCAACTCAGTCCGCCCGTGGATGGTCAGGACGTGCGCCAGGCGCTGGTGAATCTCGACCCATCCGCACCGGTTCGATTCGAGGGCTATCTGATCAACGGGTTGACGTCGCCAGTTGCCAGCGTGACCACATCCACCATCTTGACCGACGCAGCGATCACGAGCGGAACGCAGGTTGTGACATCGCCCGGCGGCGGCTTTGTGGACAATCTCGACGAGCCAGGCATCTCGATCGAGATCACAGGAGCCGGAGCCAGCGGCGCGACGATCTCGACAACTGCGACCTATCAAAACGCCAACACGATCACGATTGACGCCGTGGCACAAACGACAGTCACCGGCGCGACCGTGCGCAGGGTCAGAACGCAATTCACGCCGACAACCGCAAACGCCCAAATCTTCGAGAAACGTGGTCCGCAATGGTTCCGAACACGGCATCAGGTGAAAATCGAGAACATGGACCACTCGCTCTCAATTCTCGGCGGAACGTTCGTGCGTTTTGAATCGTGGATGCGTGATAAGTGGCGGGTCTACACGTGGAGCTGCAATCCGGTTGGCAACGGAGTCACCGGAAAGAGTAACGCGCTGGAGGATCCATAATGAGCGGCCCGCGCAACTGCGGAGACTGTCCGCAGGAAGACCACTGCACTCAGTTCGGGCCGATCTCCGCGTGGAACCCTGCCGATTGGGACGTGACGATTACCGCCACCGGGGACGATCCAACATCGACGGCCAGCATCAACTGGTCTGGACCCGATCTGGAAGTCACCGCGACCGTCGGAACATCCGGAAGCGGCTATATCACCTACCGACCAGTGCAGGTGGTTCTCCGGCACAAGACCTTCGTCTATCGCCATTACCGCCATCAGAAGCCGTTTACGCTGCTGACCATGCGGTGCGAACTGGAACTCGCCGCGCGTCCGATCATGGCGCTGGGACAAGGGGCTGCCGTTCTCGTCCGCATGGTGACGGCCGCTGGCGCGCCGGTTGGTATCACCGGCGTTCCCAACCTCTACAACGAACGTCGAATCCGCCGCGACCATCAAACGCTGACGCCCATCGTTCCGCCGCCGTGCCCACCGCCCTATGTCGACTACTTCTTCGAGGTCGTCTTGACGTTCTCTGGAAGCTACTGCAACCGGGGGGAAGACTGGGTTACCAAACTCAACGACCTCGAATGGCGGGTCGGCAGCGACTGCGAGTCCTACGTCCTGCCGCATCCCGGAAACGATGCTCTGGAAGGTTCTTTCACATGGTCCGGACTATCGAACGGTTCCGGCCGCACGCACGGAATGAACCCGCCCGACTGCGAGCCGTACGACGAATGTCTGCCGTGCGAACTGACTGATCCGGTGACCGTGTACGGTTCAACTGCTGCAGATACCGGAGTCGTCGGGTTCAGTGTTGGCTTCGTGCCGTGGACCAACTGCAGCTTTATATCGAGCGATCTCGCAAACAACGGAGCGCCTCTTTTCGCCGCCGCGCTCGCATGGGACGGCGATATCGGCGAGTGGGCCATTCATCATCGTGGCTACCACTACATGAGCGGCCACACCACGCGTCTGACGGGTGGCCTGTCTCTGACTGCCGCCGCGTTCCTGTGGATCATCGGTGGCAACCTGTTGGTCGACCCGGAATGCGGCCCCGATCAATGGTTCTGCTTGGAGACCGACATATGCAACAACTGGCCCCTGACGCTCTCCGTGGCTTTATCTGCGCCGCCATGATCAAGGGCGAGTGCACGGCCGACCCGAAATGGTCCGCCCCGTGCGCCATGTGCCCGAAGCATTCCCCCGAGTGGCTGCGGAACCAAGCCATCGAACGCGCCGCCGAATTCAAGCACGCCGCAACGCACCGCTGCGCCCACCGCTCCCTGGAAGCCATCCGCGAGGAACCCTGCAACTGCCCCGTGATCGGGACGCTGCCCATCTACTCGTGCTCCCTGCTGTCCTGCGACTGTGCCGACCTACGCCGCCCGCACGATCCGGCGAAGTTCTGCGCCGACTGTCCCCATCGCGACCCAGTCAGTGGCGGCAGATAGAAACACCAAAGCAAAAGCCGCGTCGCACGTGAGTGTTGCGGCGCGGCCCTCTTGTCTGGCAGGAGTGAGAGTCTGCTGCCGGTGGACAGGCTAGCGGTGGGGAGCGGGTGGGTTCAAGCGGGCGACAGGCAAGAGTTCTTTATGGGCGTGCCGGACATTTTGGGTGATTGCGAGGCCGTCAATCGCTTGCTTCATGCTTGAAGTTGCAAACGGCCGAACATCTAGCGAACATGAGCGGTCCTGATTGACGTTGTGAAATGGACCACAGACGCCGCACGGAGGTGCTTCAATCTTTTCGCAAAGGTAGTTGCCTCCATCGAAAAGGCCATGGCCCGTGAGTCCGAACGTCAAGCCAAAGCTGCAAGCGCTGTTGATTGCGGATCACGTCTACACAGATGACGCAACCGGCAAAAAGATCGTTGCCGGCGTATTTCATCAAGTCATGTTTCGTCCGCAATCTGAAGTGCAGGCTGAGCTTGAACAAACCGGACACGTAAAGGTGCCTGTTGCGGGTTATTCATCAGGCTCGCCGTTTGCATTCGTTTCCATCACTGATGTGAGGGGCGAACAAGCGTTCGCGCTTCGATATGTGGACTTAAGCGATGAGTCAGTAAAGTTCCACGCATCATTCAAGATTCAATGCGAAGACCCGCTTCAGGTGATTGACCTGTCGTTTCCGCTGCTAAAACTTCCTGCCGACAAACCCGGTACGTTTGCGTTAGAATTGCTGTGGAATGACGAGCCTTTGGGCTCCTGCCGAGTTGTAGTTGCAAAGCAGCCATCTTAGGCATGCTTAGGAGATATGAATCATGTTTCAAATGGCCTCAGACATTCCCGACATTGAAGAGCAATACCTTGGTGGCAGCGATTCGAGCTACCAAGCCACACCATGGACTCTCTGTGAGGGACGAACCTACGAATGCAAGGCCTTGTTTTGCCCAGAAGAAGGGGGCTACACCGTCTATGCCATTCGCTTGCCAGGCTGCGTTACTCAGGGAGACACCCTTGAAGAGGCGATTGAGAATATCAAGGACGCGTTTCGCGAATGCATCTTGAGCTATTCCGAAGACGGCAAGCCAATTCCATGGAGTAGCCCCGAGGAATTTGAGAGACCTTCTGGCTCTTTCGAGCAATGGATCGACGTTTATGTCTGATCTTCCAGCCGTGAGCGGGAAGGATGCAATCAAGGCCTTTAAGAAGCTAGGCTTTAACGTCGCGCGCACAAGCGCTAGCCATACGATTATGAAGAAGGAAGGACACCCCATGCACCTGTCAATTCCCGTGCATGGCAACAAGTCTCTTCACATGGGACTTTTAAAGGGACAAATTGCTTTGGCCGGAGTGACTGAGGCTGAGTTTGCAGCCGTCCTTTAAAGGCCTTGTTGCTCAATCCGCCACCGCCATTACCTCGGCAGCCGCTTCGGCTCCGGATGGAACTCAGCGATCAGGCACCCTTCCTTTGCGGGTTCGTGCGGCCGCGCCGATCAGCGCGATTTTGCTGGTTGAGCAGCATTTGCGGCTCGCTAAGTTGTCGTCGTCATTCCAATGCACACGTGCGGCTTGCGAGAGCACTTGGGCAGCCGCATGGGAATGGCGTGAGATCGACCGGGCAGCTCAGTCAGAAGGGCTGCCCGGTTCTGGCTTGCCGCCGTGAATCGCCGGGCGGTCCGCTCCGGTCCTCATTGGACCGTCCCGGCTTTCTTCATCTTTACGGCTATGCGCGACATCCAACACTCGCCCCTGACCGACGTAAATTCGGGTGCTCTCCGACAGCCGGGTGACCTTCCGGGATCTAGGTCGCCCGGCATCTTCTCTAAGATCACAAGCGGCTCCAGGAACGCCGGGGCGGCCTCCGAGACTGGGTCCTACGCGAGGCCGTCCTCGGTCGTTTTGTTGACGTCGCTGAACGGCTTCAGTAGCCGTTCGCTTTCCCGTTGCACGCGCTTGGCGCCTGAGTCAGGTCTTTCAGAGCACGGAGCTACGCTCATCCAAATCTGAGTGCGACTTGCTTTCTTGCATAATGAAAACCTCGCCCGAGAAATCGCGAAAGGCCACTTGCTGATCGTCTAGCGAGTCCACCTTCAACCCGTCTGGCCCATCGAGACACCACCATTCGTTTCCACGAATGGTCTCACCTGTTTCAGGCACGACTTCGTCGCTACGGAAGAGGGTCCGAAGCCGCGACGGACACTGAGCACTCGCAACCACACCGTGCGGCACAAAACGCGGATGTTCAAATTCCACAGCCGCCCCCTTCAATGATTGGTCTTCAATTGCAGCGCCGCTGTCGCAAAACGCTCGCTGCAGAGCCGCATTTTGCGCGGCTGACAGTCCTCTGCAGGGACTGAGTTTGCTTAAGCAAACTTGAGACCTTCGGGCTCCATGAAACGTTGAATTTCTAACCGTGGCTTTGGGTCTAGGAGAAGCCGCCCGCGCTCAAGCGTATGCCCGCCCTGTCTACCCTCGACCGGGATGCAGCACCCAAGCCAAGCAGTGACAGGCACGACGCTGAGCGCGGGACGGTGACCGGGCGAAGGATAGCACACAATCTAGTTCTCCGCAGGCCCGCTACTCCTCGACGGTGATCTTGTCGACCGGAATCTCGAAGGCGACCGTTTACTTCTTTTTTGCCGCGGCCTTTTGTTGTTTCTCAAGCTCTGCTTTTGTGGCCTTCATTTTCTCAACCGAGGGGGCATGCAAATGGACCGACTCGACAACCAGGCACTTGATCCCGGCGACCGTTTTTGTGCCAGTGACCACAACCATTCCCGATAAGCCCCAATTCGACAACTGAACCATGTCGGCAGTCTTCCAGCCCTTCACGATGTAGGTCTTCAAGTCGTCTGAATCCGTACTATCTCCAATGAACGTGTCCTCATTGATGATCTTGAACACGCGCATACTCGAAGCGAGCATTCCGACGCTTCCAACGCCTAGTTCAGCCGCTCGTAGATAAGGCGCAGGCCCCGACCATTGGCCCTGCTCCAGCTTTGTGAGGTGAGTCCGAACCCGGATCACCAGCTCTGGAGTACCCGGAAACCTCTTGTCCTCAGGCATCCGCAGAAACTCTTTGTCGTCAGCCGTCATTCGGCTCTGCCTTACGCGGGCAAGCATCTGCTCGAAGGCGAGAGTTTGTTGAGCGAACGCCTCGCACACCTTGTCGTCGACATCGTCTGCCTGACAGGCTGAGGCTACAAGAAGCATGAGTGATGCTAGGACTAAAGCCTTGATTGTTCGCATGGTTTGCTCCTGCCGTAGAAGTGCTGACAGCGTCCCGGAATGAGAACGTAACGCCACTACGCCCGCGCGTGAAGTAAATCAACCAGCCCGAACGCCAACGGAACTCCGCAACTCAGGCGCATCACTACGACCTGTCATTCCGTCACGCCCCGACCAAAACGGCGGGCGCCCGCCGCAAAGTTCGCCGCCGTTCGGTTCTGTCGTTTACTCGTGACCACCGACTGTCGAAAAGAATCTGGCTTGAAAGTTCGGTTTGTCAGGGCATGATGGGCGGCGTCAAAGCCGCAAGGCAAAACTAGGTCAAACAAAACTAGATTGAATGCACAGGGGCGCGTATCCCTGCGCGGTGTTCGGAATCCGTAAGGACCCGGAGGCGGCCTAGTTCCGCCTGACAACGCCGCGCCGGGATACGCGCCCTTTACTTTTGCGCGTTGCCGGTCATCGCTATCGACCGTTGCGACCGCATGGAAAGGCCCATCATGGCCACAGCTAAAGGAACAGGTTCGAAGGGTAGAGCGGCAGAGATCGCGAGGATTGTGGCGAGGAAGTTGGCGACCAGCTTCCAGAAGTACACAGGGACGCGGCAAGGCAAGAAACAGGCTGTCGGACCCGTCTTGAGGTTCCCGGATCGTCACCCGGCGATCGAGCCAGGTAAACCGCATCTGATGAAGCTCCAAGGCTTCGCGGTCCTGATGCCCGACAAAGGACCGAACGGCGAACGAACCGTCGAAAAGTTGGCCATTGAATTCGACCCCCACAGAGCGAAGTCATCCGCGACCTACACGGCTCGAGAGCGGCTCGTCGATCACAAGCTATGGGGCACGCCAGAGCCTGAGCTGGTCGCCGTGGAAGTGATCGTCAAGTTCGGCCGCCAGCAGATCCCCTTGAAGCTGGACGCCAACCACTTGCAGGAACTCTCCGAGAAGCGGGCGTTCGTTGCTGGCCAGCACGCTGCGACGTCGCAGGTCGAAGCCCGTCAGGCACGCAAGCTGGCAGAACGCGAGGCCACGAGCGAGGTCAGACAGAGGGAACAGCGGGCATCTCGAAAGGCTACGCGGATCACGAGTCGGTAGTAAACGGTAGAAAAATCGACGACCGGGCGGGTTTCTCTATGTGAGTTGCCCGCCTTTTTCATGCGCAGACGATCTCAAAAACAATGCGGTTTCTGACTCGTTATGACGCTGGCGAGTAGCAAATAGGTAGCAAAACGAAAAAGGCGAGGCGACCATTTCTGATCGCCTCGCCTTAAACTGGTGCCTTTTCAGGACTTGAAGCTCCTCCGCTAGGACTCGAACCTAGGACCCAGCGATTAACAGTCGCTTGCTCTACCGACTGAGCTACAGAGGAATGTGGGCGGGAAGTTAATCGAGCCCCTTGTTCGTTTCAAGACTTGGATTTCGACATCCAGTCTGAGATTCTCGGGCGAATCTGACGAGCGGCTTACAAACTGACATCGGAACGTCGGAAACCTAGTTTTCTTCGGCGTCTTTACGTTTTTCGATGGTCAGGCGATTGCCCGTTTCGTTGTATTCCACGAGCGACATGAAGGCTCGCATCAGCATTATCCCGCGTCCGCCGGGCTTGTCGATGTTTTCTTCTTCGGTCGGATCGGGGACTTGCGAAACGTCAAACCCCGGGCCTTCGTCTTCCACGCTGACGTGGATGTGCTCGCTGTCCAGCCGCCAGCGAACCCGCACATTTTTGGTGGGGTCCATCTTATTGCCGTGCTTGATGGCGTTCACCAGCGCTTCTTCGAGTGCCAGTCGCACGCCAAAGACATCGCGGGGGGCAAACCCCTGTTCTTCCATCATACAGACGATCCGCTCCTGGACTTCGCGGCCCTGAGCTGTATCGCTGGGAAATGTGACATCGAACTCTTGAGGATTAGACATGTCTCGGTGCTGGCATAGTGTCCTGCTAGAGATCGTTCGCCCTTGAGCCCGCCCGCTCTACGGTTTTCCATAACCGGCCCAAACTCGGTCCAACGCACGTGAGCAACGCGAATTCTGGACAGATCGACCCCGGTACCAGGCGACTGGATCAGCGAGCGATCTGAGACCAGGTCCGAGTGGGTTACATGCCTTCGAGAGCTTTTTCTTTGTTCTCTCGCATATCGAACAGCTTATTCAGTTTCGTAATCGCGAACACTTCGTAGATGTCTGGGCGGACGCTGCACAGCCGCAACTTGCCCTTGGCGGCCTTCACCTTCTTGTCCATGGTGATCAGCTTGCCCAACGCGGCGCTGGAGAGGTACTCCACGTTGGAGAAGTCCAGAATGATCTTCTGACGGGCTTCTTCTTCAACCAGACTAAACAGCTGATTGCCGATGATCTGGATGTTGCCCTCGTCGAGGATCTTCTTATCGACGAACTTGGCAACGGTGATGTCGCCAACTTCTTCGATGTCTAACCGGCGATGACCTGCGGACATGTTTTCGTTCCACCGAGTGAATACTGAGCACGAACTGGGACGTCGGCTCGCGCGGCAATCTGTTCAGTCTCCGCTCATTCTCGATCGTTTCAGGCGACAATCCAAGAACGAAAGTTAGCCTTAAGCCCGCGTTAACCGACTACAAAGCACATGCAAGCGCGCTCCAGCCCTGGCGAGGCACGAGCGCTTAGAGATCATGAAGACCTCAAATTTTACTGTCAAGGAAGTGTTCCCACAGTCTGAACACCGCGTTGCAGAGTCAGTTCTGTTAAGACGTTAACATCGACGTTGACGGCTGAAGTTCCCTGCCCGGTTTTGACCAAATGTGAACCATGTGACAGCTCGAACGATGAAGTTTCGGGGGTCGCACGGCGGTGTCGTGGTTCCGCGCCAAGGTGACCGTTAAGATAGCGAGACTTTGTGGTGGCGCCCCGAGTTTTCGCTCAGACGGTCCGCCGCCGACCTCTCTGATAGGCCCGCACTTCGCGAGTATTTCCATGGCTGTGAGTTACAAGGACGCTGGTGTCGATCTCGACCTCTACGAACAGGCGATGGGCAAGCTGCCCAGCCTGATGCAGCGGACCTTCACTCCTCGCGTGATGCGGTTGAACGACGGCTTCGCGGGACTGTTTCGTCTGGGATCCAGCAAGAAGTTCGCGAGAAATTACCGCGACCCGGTGCTGGTCTCCGGAACGGACGGCGTCGGTACGAAAATCAAGGTAGCCATCGCCTCGAAGCAGTACGACACCGTGGGCATTGACCTCGTTGGCATGTGCGTAAACGACTGCCTCTGCTTGGGCGCAGAACCATTGTTCTTTCTGGACTACCTGGCACTCGGCAAGGACGATCCAGAACTGATTGGTCAACTGGTCGCCGGCGTGGCCAACGGTTGCGAACAAACCGGGATGGCCCTGATCGGCGGCGAAACTGCCATCATGCCGGACATGTACAGCGCGGGTGATTTCGATATGGCCGGCTTCTGCGTGGGCGTCGTCGAACGCAAGCAGCTGATCGATGGTTCCGACATCGCCCCCGGCGATGTGTTGATCGGCCTGGCTTCGAGCGGCTTTCATTCGAATGGCTTCAGCCTGATCCGCAAGGTGGTGAAGGACGCGAAGCTCAAGTACGACAAGCAGGTGCCCGAACTGGGAACGACGTTGGGAGCAGCGTTGCTCGAGCCCACCCGGCTGTACGTCAAGTGCGTGCAAGATGTCCTGAGCCACTGCAAGCCGAAGACGACTGTGCACGGCTTGGCCCACATTACGGGCGGTGGTCTGGCCGACAACATCGTCCGCATTCTGCCAGACAACGTTCGCGTTGAGATTGACCGCTCAACGTGGCAACGCCCCGCCCTGTTCGACTTCATTCAACAGCACGGCGAGATCGACGCGGACGAGATGTACCGCGTCTTCAACATGGGCATCGGCTTCGTGCTGATCCTCAAGCCCAAAGCCGTCGACAAGGCCTTGCACGCGATTTGCAGACACCACATCGCCGCATCCGTGATCGGCCGAGTGGTCGAAGGCGAGAAAGCCGTCGTGCTGACGTAGGATTGCGAGTCGCCGACCGCGCTGTTGAGAACTTCTGAGCGGCGGCCGAGATCCGTGCTCAGGACCGCAATCGACCCTCCCTGGACGTACTGGAGCGAGGGCAGCGTTGAAGTTTCGCGCGTCAATCGAGCGCAGTTACTTCTTGCGATCCGTACTACTCGGACTCGGACTGCGAGGAGTTCAAAGCCGAGAGATCGACAGCGTATTTTCGCATCAGTTCGTCGATCCACCGGCCCTGAACTTCACCGAACGCGCCGGAAGCCATACTGCGGTGAATGCCGGACATCATCATCTGAGGATGTTCGTTGATGAACTGTTGCTGTGAAGCCACATCTGTAGCTCCCTCGCCACTTGCGGGCGTTCGGTCCTTCAAATGCACTACATAGTAGGCCGACTTATCTCCATTCGGAATCACTTTCACTTCGCCGAGCTTCATTCCGGCGATCGTCTGCATGAAGTTGTTGTCGATCGCGTCGATACCGGGAATGGTTCCCAATTCGATCTGGCGACCGGCGAACGGATTCATCTGCAAACCAGCGAATGATTGACGCAGCCACGTGAACGGAGCACTGGTGATGACCGACAATTGCAGAGCTTCCTTTTCGCCCGTCACGGTCTGCTCGTTGAGAGATTGAGCGAGCGTTCCAGCCTTGCCGGGACCAAGGTCCTTACTGACCAGTTCCACCAGTTCAGTCGCTCGCTTCTCGGCTCGCGGACGTGCTTCCTTGATGCGCCAGGCTTTCTCGACCTGCTCTCGAATGCCCGGATCGTCAAACTTAGGCTCGTGCTCTGGAGCATCCTGAGTAATCCAGAAGACGAAGTTCTTGTCACTCGCACCACCCTCGGCAGCCATTGGAATGAACAACGAGGTTGCGCCGCCAAAAACCAACTGCGGGATGGGCTTTGGCTGCGGGATGCTCCTGAGGTTACTAAAGTCGATCGAGTTGATATCGAACGGTTCCTTGGCCTGGGCGAGTGGGATGTCCTTAGATTCCGAGAACTCCTTGAAGTCCAGCAACGGCGTCTCAGCGTAAGTCAAGCCGTGCTTCTGAGCGTACTCGCCGGCCTTGGTCGCAACTTCCTTTGCGAATTCTTCCTTGGAGATATCGCCACCTTTGCCCAAGTAGTCGATGCGCACCCCGTCGAGGAACAACGCCGACGCATCCAGTCGCTCTTTGGAAAGTGCCCGCACTTTCTCGCTAAGCCACATGTCGCGCAGTTGGTCCTTCACATCATCGAACGGCTTGTACTTGGCCGGAGGCCCCTTCGCGGCGGGCTCAGTCTTATCAGCGGGCTCTTTAGCTGGGTCGGCCTTCTCGGAATCAGGAGTCTTGGCGGGCTCAGCAGGTTCCGTCTGAGCAGGCTTTTCGCCAGCGGGTTCCTTCTTGGGGTCGGTAGTTTCAGCTTTGGTTTCCGCTTTCGGCTTGTCCTCAGCTTGAGCCTTGTCAGCGGGCTTCGGATCTTCAGCGCCGCAGTCCGCACCGCCATCCGTCGACTTCTTGTCTTCGTCAGCCTTCTTCTCGGGAGTGGCCTCCTTCGAATCCGCAGGCTTGGCTGCATCCGGCTTAGCCGGATCATTGGACTTCGGCTCTTCGGTCTTGGGCTTTTCTTCCTTCGGCTTGTCTTCAGTCTTGGACGGCTCGCCGGGCTTGTCTTCCGACTTTGCCTTGTCTTCTGTCTTCGGCTTGTCATCGGGCTTCGCCGGCCCGCTGGCGTCTGGCTTCCCGGTCTTATCAAGCTCGCCAAACGGCAGTTCGGGCAGCGTTGTCTCCTTGAAGGACGTTTCCTTGCGTGCTTCGTAGAGGGCTTTAAGTTCTTCTTCTTTCGGCTCGCCAATCGCTTTCTCCAGCGTTTCAACCTCGGCTGCGAAATAAGCCATGCGTTTCCTGTCCGGCTGGCGGAAGCCGGGTTGATCGCCAAATGGCGGCTTGGCTTTGAATTCCTCGAAGAGTGCCTTGAGCTGCCCCTCCTGCGGCGCTTCCACGGCCTTGGTGAAGGCTTCCACGGGAAGTGCCGTGGCATCGATGGAATGCTTCACATTGAACTTCTGGAAGTCCTGCCAGTATTGCTCCGGCAAGTACACGACTTCCGCGCTCAAGACGCGGTATGCCGTCCGGGCTCGCAGTTCCTCGCGCAGGATGTCAAAGATCGTGACGTCGCTCAAACCGACTCGGCGGCAGATCTCGTCGAATTGCTGGCCAGTCAGTTTCTTATCCGAAGCATCCTTCAGGTACTGCCGCACTTGTTCGTCGGAAACCTGGATATTCAGTCGATCCGCTTCCTTGATCAACAACCGATTCGCCAGTACGTCTCGGGGAGTCGCACTGCCGAACAGAAATTCCTGCCGCGCCATGCCGATGAGCTGGCCGCTGAACTGCGATTCCGGAATGTCGCGAGCCATCACCGCCAGATCAATGACCTGGTTGGCATAGGTCCTGTTCTGCTGCATGCCTCGCAGTTCCTGGAAGCTGATCTTCCCGAACGATGTGTTCACACCCTCTTCGGAACGCATGGAGAAGAACACCACCGCGGCGCCCGCCACAGCACCCAGCGCCAGTCCGTTCAGCCAGTAATTGGCAGACTTCTTGGCAACCTGACCGTGAATCCACGCGGCCCCCGCACCAATCGCGGCGAAAATCAGTGGCAGCACGAACGGATTCGAGGAGCCATCGCGACGTCCGGAGGTCACCGAATCCAGAATCACAAAGCAGAACATGGCGATGCCGGTCATGATGACCATCAACTCACGTTCATGCTTTTTCAGTAGTTTGAATGGGGACGCCATGCTGCTCCTCACTGGCGATTAAATCTGTTCTGACACACTGGCAAACACAGGCTCAACACCGCATTTTCCCGACTTGCCACAACGGGTTCTGGACGGTTGCGCCGTGGTCTCAAGAGACCTTCCAACCGGCACCGATCCTTGACAGCACGTTTCGCCGTGGGCTATCGAACGTCCTTGGATTGGACGATCTCAAGCCTGTCGGCGAACGGATTTACCATCGTTGCCGACGGCAAATCAGGGCGATTTGCAAGGCCCTTGCAGTTCATCGGCAAGTGGCCAAAGGCTGCGAAACGGCGGCAGATTGTAGCCGGGAGGGGGGCCGAGACAAGCTCGGCAACAACGGCCCAAACTCCTGTGTTGCATGGCCCTTGCGATGGTCCAGGACTGCTTGCCGGGAGGGCTTGACGCGGGAGCGGTGTCGCTTGAGTCGTCCATCAGAGAGAACTTTCGAAGACTCACGGCAGACGACGGACTCAATCGCGTCCAACGTCAGCAATTGAAACAAGTTGCGGCATGGCCGCTCATAGCAAGGATAACTTCGTGGCGTCAGCCAAATTCAAAGCGTTGGTCATCGTCGAATCTCCGACGAAGGCCAAGAAAATCGGCGGCTATCTCGGGAAGGACTACAAGGTCTTGGCGAGCGTGGGCCATGTGCGCGACTTGCCAGCCAAGGCTGCGGAAGTTCCCGAAGAGATCAAGAAGGAACCTTGGGCGACCCTGGGCATCAATGTTCACAACCAGTTTGCGCCGCTCTACATCATCCCCGATGGCAAAAAGAAACTGATTCGCGAGCTGAAATCGGCCCTCAAAGATTGCGACGAACTTCTCATCGCAACGGACGAGGACCGGGAAGGCGAAAGCATCGGCTGGCATCTGGTCGAACTGCTGCAGCCGAAGGTCCCGGTCAAACGCATGGTGTTCGGTGAAATCACCAAGTCCGCGATTCTGAATGCGGTTCAGAACACGCGAGACATCGATCAGAACCTCGTGCAGGCGCAGGAAACCCGCCGAGTTGTGGACCGTCTGTACGGTTACACGCTCAGCCCGTTGTTGTGGAAAAAAGTCGCCCGCGGCTTGTCGGCCGGACGAGTGCAGTCGGTCGCGGTGCGCATGCTCGTGACCCGCGAATACGAACGACAGGCTTTCCGCAAAGCGAACTACTGGGACTTGAAAGCGACTCTGCAGACGCCGCGTTCCGAGAGCTTTGTCGCGGAGCTGGCCGGGGTCGCTGGCCGCCGCATTGCCAGCGGCAAGGATTTCGACGAGTCAACCGGCAAGCTGAAGCCTGGTGCAGACGTCGTGTTGATGAGCGATGTGGACGCCGACCAGCTGCGCAATCGCATCGCGTCCGGCGACTGGGTGGTTGAGGGGGTGGAGTCGCGCCCGCAAACACGGCGACCCTATGCTCCGTTCACGACGAGCACCCTGCAGCAGGAATCGAACCGCAAGCTCGGCATGACGGCGCGGCAGACGATGCAGACCGCTCAGCGGCTGTATGAAGATGGTCACATCACCTACATGCGTACCGACAGCGTGACGCTGTCTGGCGAAGCGATCTCCGCCGCCCGGAAGAGCGTCAAAGAGCGCTACGGTGATGACTACCTCAGCCCGGAAGTGCGGCAGTACACAACGAAAGCCAAGGGGGCTCAGGAAGCACACGAAGCCATTCGCCCCGCTGGCACGGACATGAAAACCGGCGAGGAACTTGGTCTGGATGGCAACGAACTGCGGCTGTACGCGCTGATCTGGAAGCGAACGATGGCCACTCAGATGGCTGAAGCCCGGCTCACCTTCCAGACGGCGATCATCAAGGCGGGCGATGCCGAATTTCGCGCAACCGGCAGACACGTTGACTTCCCCGGCTTCTTCCGCGCGTATGTTGAAGGTGTCGATGATCCGGAAGCAGCGATGGACGATTCGGAGAAGACGTTGCCGCTGCTCAACGCCAATGACCGCCTGAAACTGGATGAACTGGAACCGGTCAGCCATGAAACGAAGCCGCCGGCGCGATTCACCGAAGCCACGCTGGTTGACCGTCTCGAAAAGGAAGGCATCGGGCGTCCGAGTACGTACTCCAGCATTATTGGAACGATTCAGGATCGCGGTTACGTCGTGAAGCAGGGCAATCAACTGGTGCCCACCTTCACAGCCATGGCGGTGACTCAACTGCTCGAACAGCACTTCTCGAAGCTGGTGGATTACTCGTTCACGGCTCAAATGGAGCAGACGCTGGACGATGTGGCTTCGGGCGAAGCGGACCGACAACCGTATCTGGAGCAGTTCTATCTGGGTGAAGAAGGATTAGAGAGTCAGGTGCAGACGCGCGAGGGCAACATTGATCCTCGCGAAGCCTGCACGATCCGACTGAAAGATGTCAGCACCGGCGTGCGAGTCGGCAAGTACGGTCCGTTCCTGTCCGTCGAGCGTGACGGCAAGCAGGTCAGTGTTTCGTTGCCGAACGACATTGCTCCCGCCGAGCTGACCGACGCGATGGCTCAGGAACTCATCGAACGCAAGGCAGTTGGCCCGCAGTCGATGGGCTTGCACCCCGATGACGGCCGTGCGATCTACAAGAAGATCGGCCCCTACGGCCCGTACCTGCAACTCGGCGAAGACAACAATACGAAGGACGACCCCAAGCCGAAGCGTGTCAGCCTGCCGAAGGGAGTATCGATCGACTCGGTTTCGTTCGACGACGCTTTGAAGTACCTGACGCTGCCGCGTAACTTGGGGAATCACCCTGAAAAGGGAACTCCGGTCACGGCAAGCATCGGGCCCTACGGTCCATACGTCGAATGCCAGCGCGTCTTCAAGTCGATCGGCAAGGCCGGCGACGTGTTGACGATCGAGCTCGCTCAGGCCGTCGAATTGCTGTCGCAGGCCAAGCAGCGAGCGGGGGCAACTCCCATCAAGGAACTGGGAGCGCATCCCGACGACGGCGAACCTATCGGCCTCTACGAAGGTCGCTATGGTCCGTACGTGAAACACGGCAAGACGATCGCTTCCGTGCCGAAAGAAACGCCGGTGGAGAGTGTGACACTCGAAGCCGCGTTGCCGTGGATTGCCGCCAAGGCCGGAACGACCAAGAAGGGTGGACGCAAGAAGGCCGCTGGTAGCAAGAAGAAGTCATCAACCAAGAAGGCTGCGGGGAAGAAATCCGCGACGAAGAAAGCAGCTCGCAAGAAAAAGGCTGCTGAAGATAAGACTGAGGAAACTGAAGAATAAAAACCGTGGCAGACGCGTTCCGCGTCCGTCCGTTGTCGATGCGGCGGGTCTCGTACCTCGGACCGACTCTACGGAAGACAGGCTTGTCATCAACACATTCGCTCCCACACCAAGTGTCCGGAGCTTTGAACCTCAAACTCATTCTGGAATCAACGAATGGCTCGCGTTAACGAACATTATCTGAAGCTGAAGGCTGGCTATCTCTTTCCCGAAATTGGTCGTCGAGTCACCGCGTTCTGCAAGGCTAACCCCGAAGCCAAAGTGATCCGCTTGGGCATTGGCGACGTCACAGAACCGCTGCCACCGGCCATCATCGAAGCGATGCACAAGTCCACCGATGAGATGGCCAAGCATGCGTCCTTCCGTGGCTACGGCCCGGAACAAGGTTACGACTTCCTGCGCGACGCGATTGCTGCGAACGACTACAAAGCTCGCGGCTGCGACGTCGCCGCAGATGAGATCTTCATCTCCGACGGTTCGAAGTGTGACACCGGCAACATCCTGGACATCTTCGGTACTGACAATGTCATCGCCGTCACCGACCCGGTCTATCCCGTGTACGTCGACACGAACGTGATGAGTGGTCGCACCGGCGCTGGCGATGATGCTGGCCGCTACGCGGGCATCACCTATCTACCCGCCACCGCTGAGAACAACTTCACGCCCGAACTGCCGAAGACTCGCGTGGACCTGATTTATCTGTGCTACCCGAACAACCCGACGGGCACGGTGGCCTCGAAGGAAACGCTGAAGAAGTGGGTCGAATACGCGAAGGCCAACGACGCGATCATCCTCTATGACGCCGCCTATGAGGCTTACATCACCGATCCGACGATCCCGCACTCGATCTATGAGATCGAAGGTGCTCGCGACGTGGCGATCGAGTTCCGCAGCTTCAGCAAGACGGCAGGATTTACCGGTACCCGCTGTGCCTTCACCGTGATTCCGAAGTCTCTGACCGGCACCACGTCGACCGGTGAACGAGTCGACTTCCACCGCCTGTGGAATCGCCGTCATTGTACGAAGTTCAACGGCGTGTCGTATCCGATTCAACGTGCCGCCGAAGCCGTCTATAGCGACGCTGGCAAGCAGCAAGTCGCAGCGATCATCAAGTTCTATCTGGAGAACGCTCGCCTGATCCGCGAGGGTCTGACAAAGGTTGGCATCGAAGTCCACGGCGGCGTGAATGCTCCGTATGTCTGGCTGAAGACTCCCAAGAACCTGTCGAGTTGGGATTTCTTCGACTTCCTGCTGAGCAAGGGCAATTTGGTGGGTACCCCCGGCAGCGGCTTCGGTGCCGCTGGCGAAGGCTACTTCCGCCTGAGTGCCTTCAACAGCCGAGCCAACATCGAAGAAGCCGTTGTTCGGTTCTCCAAGTTGCTGAGCTAGTCCAACAACCCCTTCATTAGATCGCTCCCCTCGCCCCGGTATTCCGGGGAGAGGGGTC